>JAUXMZ010000050.1 GCA_030683105.1 Burkholderiales bacterium
ACCTGTACCCGCACCTGCACCCGCGTCCGTTGAACCCGCGCCTGCACCCTTGTCCGTATCCGATGGCACCCCTGGCTGTGCTTGCGCCAGCAGTACGCGTTCGGCCTGGCCGGCGCCGATGTCGTCGCCAAGCAGCGCGGCGAGGTCTTCTTGCAGTGCGTCGTCTTTCGGGTCGAGCGTGGCATCCACCCGCTTGCCGGCGGGACGTGTCAGCGCGGCCGTATCGGGAAACATTTGCGGCGTCATCAAAGCTTGGCTGGCGGCGGCGGATTTATCAGCTTGTGGGGCGGGCTTCTTAGCCATGATTATTTCCTTGGTCAGGTTTAGTTTTTAGGCTCATCAAGCAATTTAGAGGGAAATGCGGCTTGAAACCGCATGCATATCGGCTTTCAGGGGTTTCGTAGGGTGCTTGAATTCGGCATCATGTTTAGATGGCCCATTCAGCGAAGCGACAGCGGCGCCTGTGGGACACGTACACGTTCCCGGGATTTCGTCTGCAGCCCACGGTGCGCGGCGTGTTCGGCGATCCGAAAGCGCGCGTCATTACCCTTGCACGACGCTCAAAAAAACGATCTGCGGCTGCTGCGGTCGAGTTCATTCCGAGTGGTACGACCGGCGCACGCGACGCGTTCGCGATCTCTCGTGTGGGGACATGCGCATCTTCCTGGAGATCGAGGTGCGGTGCCTGCAGTTCCGAAGCTGCAGCAAAATGAAACGCGAGCGGCTGAACACCGCGTGCTTGCTCAAGGAGTCCTTCGGTCAGCTCTGGGAGTACGAACGCGAGCGCTGGGCGCGGCGATTCTTTGAGAACTGGCGCGCCGTCCTCAAATGGCAGCGGCTTGTGCCCTATGAGAAATTCGCGCAGATAATCGACCGACATTGGGATGGGATCGCTGCCTACTGCAAGCCGGAGAACAAGGTATCACTCGGATTCGTCGAGGGCTTGAACAACAAGAATCGAGTCATCCAGCGACGCGCATACGGACTGCGCGACGAGGAATACCTGCGTCTCAAGATCCTGACTTGCATGCTGCCCGTGCTCTAAAATGACCTATAACAACCCGCTCGATTTCCCGAAGACCCGGTTTTTAGTTGCATGCGCAAATCATAACTGACAATACGGGAGGGACCGCGCGTGATATTAGAACTAATCTGATTCCATTTCAATCGTCGACCAACTCGGACAGGCCGCATAATGGACTCTGCTATGGGATACGGAAAACAGGGCAAGGCCACTGCGGCCTCGACAAATGGACGGCGGGCGGGGGAGATGCGCGCCGCATCAAGTCGGTGGCCAGTCTGTTTTTGAGCCGCGTCGATACGCTGATCGGCAAGAAACTGTATGCGGCCGGAGACGCCGCGGCTGCGCTACGCGGACGCTCGGGCGCTCGCTTATCAGGAATACAAGGCCGCTTTCAAAAGCGCAGCATTCGCGCCGCTGGCCGCGCGCGGTGCGCGCCCGCAGTTCATACTGTGGGCCGGCACCGGCACCCAGAATCCTGCGTACAGCGATATGACGCTGGGGTGTGATGTCGGTCAGGCGCGGCAGCAGTTTTCCGTGCTGGGAAAACTGGACGTCGACATGGATCAGGTCGGGGAGGAACTGCAGGTCGAAGGCGTGAAGCTTTTTGCGCAGGCATTCGAACTGCTTCTCGGCCTGATGGCCGAGAAGCAGTGATTGGTGACTAAAAGCGGTGATTGGTGATTGGCACCCTCCGGGTATTTGCTTTGCGGCATGATTAGTGATTGGTGATCCCGGCTACTGCTTCGTTCTCGTTTAGCCTTCCTGTTTCCAAAGGCATTTTCCGCCGCTGGCTTTTTCGATGTCTTCGAGCTGTCCGGCGTGGGCAGCCAGTTCCTCGTCGCTGGCGCGTATCACCACCAGTTCAAGACTGGCGCGCGTCAGGGCCTCGGCGGCGGTTGCGGCAGGCGCCTGCTCCACGTCCATGATCAGGCTTTCCTGTCCGCGTGTCATCGACAGGTAAACTTCCGCCAGCAATTGCGCGTCCAGCAGGGCGCCGTGCAGCGTGCGCGCCGCGTTGTTGATCTGATAGCGCTCGCATAGCGCATCGAGATTGTTGCGCTTTCCCGGATGCAGGTCTTTGGCCATGCGCAACGTGTCGATCACCGACGGGCAATATTCGCGCACCGGCTTGAGATCGAGCAGGCTGAACTCATGGTTGAGGAAAGCGATATCGAAAGGCGCATTATGGATGATGAGTTCCGCGTCCTTCACGTAGTCGAGTAACTCGGCGACGATCTCCCGAAACTTCGGCTTGTCGCTCAGAAATTCCCTGGTCAGCCCGTGCACCTGCAGCGCGCCGTCCTCGCTGTCGCGCTCCGGATTGACGTAGCGGTGGAAGTGGTTGCCGGTGAGCCTGCGGTTGACGAGCTCCACCCCGGCGATTTCAAGAATCCGGTTGCCCAGCGCCGGATCGAGGCCGGTGGTTTCGGTGTCGAGGATGATTTGTCGCATATTAAAATCCGTGGGTCGTGGGTCGTGGCTCGTGATTCGTGAGCGGGAATTGACTGGATTCGTAAATAAAAATAAATAAATTACGATTATTTATTTGAAGATGGCTAGCCGGTCCACGAACAACGAACCACGAGCCACGAGCCACGAGTGTTTTATTCTACTTGCTTACCCGCGCAAGAAACTCGGCGGGTGTCAAAACTTCAATGTTCATATAACGGCCAACATCCCTCACCGCCTTATCGCCGGTTACGATCATCTTTGCATCCAACGCAACCGCACACTCGAAAAGCATGTTGTCGTCCGGATCCCGGCTAACCACCTGCAGCGCCGGGGTCGAAGCGGTAAAAACAAGGTTGTAGCCTGAAGCGAGCAGGTCGAGCAATTCGTGCAACAGGTCTGCCTTCAGGCGCAATCGGTTGAGCACCTCGACATATTCGTCGACCAGATCGCGGGAGACACAGAGCGTGATCTCTCCCCGCTTCCAGCAATCGAGAACTTCGCGTGGCGCGCCGCCGAAGAACGATGACACGAAAACGTTCGTGTCAACGACGACCCGCATTCTTCACCTTCGCCCGCCTTGCCTCGCGGACCGCAGCCGGGACGTCTTCCGCAACGACACCTTGGGTGCGAAGGCTCTTTCCTATGCGATCCCAAAGCGCGTCGACGTACAACGTCATATCGCGGCGCTTGACGTAGTCCTCGATCAGATCACGCACGACCTGCGTCGAGGTCTTGCCCTCCAGCATCGCGAGCTTGTTGAGCTTGCTTTTGAGTTCCGGGTTAACCCGAATCAGAAGTTGTTCGGCCAACGGGCGTTCTCCAGTATATCGAAGCGTATATCTTAGATATCATAGATATCATAGATATCACTGTCAATTCTAAAATCGGTGATTTGTGACTGGTGATTAGATTGGTGAGGAATCATGAGTGTCACGGTCGACCTGTTTATTAAATATATAATATAATCATATACTTATAAAGTATATCGGCCGGTTAATCCAATCACTAATTACTAATTACCAATCACTGTTTCTACGCCTTTATTGGCCAGCTCATCCGCGCGCTCGTTGCCATCATGGCCGGAATGACCGCGCACCCACAGCCACTCGATCTCGTGCTTCTGCGCCAGTTCATCGAGTTGTTGCCACAAGTCTACATTCTTCACAAGCTTGTTGTCCGAGGTGCGCCATTTGCGCTTTTTCCAGTTGTGGATCCACGTGCTGATGCCCTGCTGCACATACGTCGAATCGGTATGCACTCGCACCTGGCAATGGCGCTTTAGGGCCTCGAGCGCGCGGATTACCGCCGTCAGTTCCATGCGGTTGTTGGTGGTGAGCGCTTCGCCGCCAAATAACTCCTTCGATTTACCGTCATGACAAAGCAGCGCGCCCCATCCGCCAATGCCGGGATTGCCCTTGCATGCGCCGTCAGTGTATATGTCTATGATTTCTTTCATACATCAGTGATTGGTGATTGGTGATTGGTGATTGGTGATTGGTAATTGGTGATTCGTGGGTAGTTGTTCGTGGCCATTAATGAATCACGGTCTCTTGTATCACTAATCACTAATCACTAATCACCAATCACTGTTTTCTAGTCACCGTATCTATTTTTTGCGATACCGCAGCCAGGTTTTTCTTCGGCGCCAGGCTGTCGCTCCATTTCGGCATGATGAGGCGCACGCCGCGCACGCGCTTGACGGCCTGCAGGTAATAGACGCCGCCCGCCATCGGCCACCAGCGGTCGCCGGCAGATTCCATGTAATCGAAGCGCGTCAGCCATTTCTGTTGGGAGCACGGCGGCACATAGCAGGACATCTGCCCCGCGGTGATCTCGAAACCCAACAGCGCCAGCCAGTCCTTGAGCCGCGGCAGATTGATGAAGCGGCCGCGCCACGGATACGGGTTCCCGGCATGAAACAAGCGCTTTATTCCCCACAGGCTCCGCGGGTTGAAGCCGGAAATCACCACATGGGCCTCGGGCAGCAGCACGCGCGCGACCTCGCGCAGGATCTGGTGCGGATGCTCGCAAAATTCGAGCACGTGGGGCAGCAGCACGAGATCGGTGCTGTTGCTGGCAATGGGCAGGTCATGGAAATCGGCGCGCAGTTGCGCGGCGGCGCCGCTGTCGACATTGCAGCGCATTGGAATGCGGCTGGCGCGCAGCAAATCGTGTTCTATCATCCCCAACTGGATCGCGTTGTAGCCGAAAAGATCGCTCACCGCGCGGTCGAAATAGGCAAGTTCGCGGCCCAGCAGATATTCGCCGAGCGGCGTTGCGAACCATTCGCCGGCAGATTGGGGCGCCATCTTCATTGACATTGACGGAGTTTAAATCAAAAATCTGCATGTAGAACACGTTTTTGAAGGGTTGAGCTCATGAGCAGATCAGATGTCATTCCCGATGTAATTCCGGTATCCGCTTTCAGCGACAACTACATCTGGACCATACGCGACTCCAAGTGCGCCGCCGTGGTCGACCCCGGCGATGCGCGCCCGGTGCTGGATTACCTCAAGCGCGAGAAGCTGGAACTGGTGGCGATTCTCAACACCCACCACCATGCCGACCACGTGGGCGGCAACGCCGAGTTGCTCGGGCATTTCAAGGTGCCCGTGTTCGGCCCGCATGATCCGCGCATCCCCGAGGTCACGCAGCGGCTCGCTGACGGCGAGCGCATGATCCTGCCGCATTTCGAACTGGCGTTCGAGGTCCTGGAAATCCCGGGCCATACCCGCTCGCATATCGCGTTTTACGGCGCCGGCATGCTGTTTTGCGGCGATACCCTGTTCGCCGCCGGCTGCGGCCGGCTGTTCGAAGGCACGCCGCAGCAAATGCACGACTCGCTGACCCGGCTGGCGCGGCTGCCCGATGCCACCCGCGTCTATTGCGGCCACGAGTACACGCTGGCCAACATCCGCTTCGCCAAGGCGGCCGACCCCGACAACCCGGCGTTGTGCAAACTCGAATCGCGGGCGCAACAACTGCGCGACCGGGACCTGCCCACCCTGCCCTCCGACATCGGCCAGGAAAAAGCGACCAATCCGTTCCTGCGCTGCAGCGACCCCGGCGTGATCGCCGCGGCCAGCGGGCACGCAGGCCGGCGGTTAAGCGACCCGGTAAGTGTGCTGGCCGCGATCAGGGAGTGGAAAAACGGCTTTTGAGGTGCGCCTTTTACGGCGCCCGGCGCAGTCTGTCTGGCGCCCGCTGATGCATTTAAGGTTTTTGGTGATATTCCACACGCTCATCCCTGATTTTTAAGATAATTTTTACTTGACCGGCCGCACCGGGTGTGGTTACCATGCAGGCGTTCAACTCTCAAGATTCAAGGGCTCCAATGGCGCTTCGACAAATTCCCCTTCTGGCCCTGATTGCATTGACGGCGGCATGCGCACAGTTGCCCACCTCAGGCGATCAGACCGTGTCAGGCGTTGAAGTAGCCAGACCCGAGCGCATCGTTACAGAGTTGGCGCCACCCTCGCCATCGAAGCAAGCAGTCGTCCAGGCAGCAGCCGAACCCGCGCCGCCGCCCAATGCCGTCATAGCGCCGCCTGCCGACCTGTGGCAGCGCGTGCGCAACGGCTACAGAATGAACGACCTCAATAATCCGCTGGTGCGCGAGTGGGAAGAGTGGTATTCGAGCCGTCCGGATTACATGGCGCGCATGGTTGAACGCAGCAGCCGTTATCTGCACCATATTGTCGAGGAGCTCGAACGGCGCAACATGCCGACCGAAATCGCGCTGCTGCCCATGATCGAATCCGCCTACAATCCGCAGGCGTATTCGCGCGCCCATGCATCGGGCCTCTGGCAGTTCATCCCCTCCACTGGCAAACACTACGGCCTGCGCCAGAACTGGTGGTATGACGGGCGCCGAGACATCATCGCCGCCACCAGTGCCGCGCTGGATTATCTGGAAAAGCTGTACGCCCAGTTTGGCAGCTGGGATCTCGCGCTGGCTTCCTATAACTGGGGCGAAGGCGCGGTAGGCCGGGCGATCACAAAGAATCAGGCCAAGGGCCTGCCGGGCGATTATGAGAGCCTGACCATGCCGGCGGAAACGCGCGGCTATGTGCCCAAGCTGCAGGCGGTCAAGAACATCATCGCCAATCCGGCGCGTTTCGGCCTGCAGCTCGCTTCGATTCCAAACGAGCCGTATTTTTCCACTGTCGCGACCACACGCCATATCGATCTCAAGCTTGCCGCCAAGTTTGCCGAAATGCCGCTGGATGAATTCAAATTCCTCAACCCGGCCCACACCAAACCCGTGATCAAGGCGGGCGGCACGGAAAACATCATCCTGCCCAAGCACAAGGTCCAGACCTTCCTCAGCAATATGCAAAATCATGACAAGCCGCTGGTGTCCTGGCAGGCGCATACCATGAAGTCGGGGGAAAAACCGGAAAAAATCGCGGCCAAGCACGGCATCTCGCTGGCCGAACTGAAACAGATCAACGGCATTAACGGCCACAGGAAAATCAGCACCGGCCAGTCGCTGCTGGTGCCTGTCACGGGCAGCGCCGACCCCTACCTGCCCGATCTGCCGGCACAGCCGGTCACGCTGCCCAAGGCGGTCAAGGCGGCGCGCTACGCGCAGAAGCACGGCGCAAAAACTCTTAAAGTTGCGGCGAAACAAGCTGCCCGCAAAAAAACAGCATCATCCGGGAAGCGCGTAAAGGTCACGGTACGCGAGCCCGCCCCGGTTGTCATCAAGAAAGTCGTCGTCGCCCGCAACCCGTAAGATCGGTGACTTAACACCAGTGATTAGTGACTAGAAATTAGTAACCGGTTTAAATCACCAATCACTAATCACCAATTACCAGTCACTGAGTTTAGTTACTAATCACTGATTTTTTCGGGTAAAGGTGGCAGCGCGTCGTGTGTGTAGCGCTGAAGGTTGTTTCCCCGGGATAAGCCTGACTGCACTGCGGCAGGGCCTGTGCGCAGCGCGGATGAAAATGGCAGCCTTGCGGCGGATTGACAGGAGAGGGCAAATCCCCCTGCAGTTTGATGACCTCCCGTTTGGTCTTGCTGTCGATCTCCGGCACCGCAGACAGCAGCGCCCGCGTATACGGGTGCATCGGGCTTTCCAAAACCTCTTCCACGCTGCCATGCTCGACGATGCGCCCCAGGTACATCACGGCGACCTCGTCCGCCAGAAACTCGATCACCGAGATATTGTGAGTGATGAACAAATAAGCCAGCCCCTTCTTTTCCTGCAGCTGCTTGAGCAGATTGAGTATCTGCGCCTGCACCGACACGTCGAGCGCGCTGGTCGGCTCATCGCAAATGATTAACCTCGGCTCGACCGCCAGCGCGCGCGCGATCGCAATGCGCTGGCGCTGACCGCCGGAAAATTCGTGCGGATAGCGATATTTGTCCTGCGGCGACAACCCCACTTCAGCCAACAGCGCATCGATACGGGCCTGACGCCCGGCACTACCGCCTCCTATGCCCAGCGCCGTCATGCCTTCCTCTATCGTCTCCACCACGCGCATGCGCGGGTTAAGCGATGAATACGGATCCTGGAATATGATCTGGGCATGGCGGCGGCTGGCGCGCAGCTGCCCCCGGTTCAGCAGCGCATAGTCCGCGCCGTCGAACATGACTTCTCCCGCGGTGGGCTCGATCAGCCGCAATATGCTTTTGCCAACTGTCGTCTTTCCGCAACCGGATTCGCCGACCAGCCCCAGGGTTCGCCCGGGTTTGAGCGCAAGCGATACCCCGTCCACCGCCTTGACATAGCCAGCCACGCGCCGGAACACGCCCTTGTGGATAGGGAAGTGGACTTTAAGGCCGCTAACCGTAAGGAGTGAAGAGTGAGGAGTAAGGGGCACACCAATCGATCCGGCCATTGCCGCAGGTTTTTCCACCTCACGCCTCACGCCTGACGCCTCACCCTTTTCGCCGGCGGCGAAAAGGTGACATCTCACTCCGCCGCTTCCCAGCGCATGCCACGCCGGCACCGTGCTGCGGCACAGTTCCCACGCCTGATCGCAGCGCTCGGCAAAGCGGCAGCCGCTGAATTGGTGCGTGAGCTGTGGCACGGTGCCGCGGATCACCGCCAGCCCGCCGCCGCGTTTATGCTTGGCCGGCAGCGAATCGAAAAGCTTTATCGAATAGGGATGCGCGGGCCGCGCGAAAAACGATTCGCGATCCGCGGTCTCGATGATCTCTCCCGCATACATCACCGCCACACGCTGCGCCATTTCCGCGACCACCGCCAGATCATGGGTAATGAGCAATACCGACATATGGCGGCGGGCTTGCAACTCGCGCAGCAGGTCGAGTATCTGCGCCTGTATGGTCACGTCAAGCGCGGTGGTGGGCTCGTCCGCAATCAGCAATTCCGGATCGCAGGCCAGCGCCATCGCTATCATCACGCGCTGTTTCATGCCGCCCGAAAGCTGGAACGGGTATTCGTTGCGCCGTCGCGCAGCGTCCGGAATCTGCACCGCGTCGAGCAATTCGATCACGCGGCGATCGAGGGCCTGACCCACAAGCCCGATATGAGTCCTGAGCGTTTCGGCAATCTGCGCCCCAACGGTCATCACCGGATTGAGCGAAAGCATGGGCTCCTGGAATATCATGGCGATGCGCCGTCCGCGCACGTTGCGCATTTCAGCCTCGGACAGCGCGAGCAGGTTTGCACCATCGAACTCGACCGCGCCGCTAACGATCTGTCCGGCATCCGGCAACAACCGCATCACCGACAGCGCGGTGACCGATTTGCCGCAACCCGATTCTCCGAGCAGCGCAAAGGTCTCCCCGCGTCCTATCGTGAGCGACAGCCCGTCGACCGCGCGCACGACCGCGCTCTCGGCATCGATCCAGGTATGCAGATCTGCGATCCTGAGCAACGGCTGCGTCATGCCGCCGACTCCCGCCGGCTGGCCGCCGCAAGGCGCTGCTCAAGTTGTTTTGGATTTAGCACGCGGCTGCGGATGCGCGGATCGAAGGCATCCCGCACCGCGTCGGCGAACAGATTGGCAGAGAGCACCAGCATCAGCATGAAACAGAACGCCGCGGCGAGCGACCACCACACCATGGGCTCGCGGGCCATTTCCAGGCGGGCGTTGTTGATCATGGTGCCGAAACTGATGGTCGATGGATCAACCCCCACGCCGACGTAGGATAGCACCGCTTCAGCCAGCACCAGCCCGCTGAAATCCATGACGATAGCGATCAGCACGATGTGCATCACATTGGGCAGGATATGGCGGGTGATGACGCGCCAGTGGGAGACACCGAATGCGTGCGCCGCCTGTATGTACTCCATTTCGCGCAGTTTCAAGGCTTCGCCACGCAGCAGGCGGCACAGCCCGGTCCAGCTGGTAATGCCCAGAATCACGCATAAAAATAACAGCCTGAGATCGGCGCGCGCCGTTACCGTCTCGAACATTTCGGGATGGGTTTCGATGTAGACCTGCATCATCAGCACCGCTGCGGCGATCAGCAGCACGCCGGGGATGGAAGACAGCGTGGTATAGGCGTACTGAATCACGTCATCGACCCAGCCGCGGAAGTAGCCGGCCATGATCCCGAGCAGCAGTGCAAACGGCAGCATCACCAGTGTTGTCAGCGTGCCGATCACCAGACCGGTGCGTATGCTCTTCAGGGCCTGGTAGAACACATCCTGTCCCACCTTGTCGGTGCCCAACACGTGATACTTGACGCACAACGCAATCACGGGGCCCGTGATCAGCAGCATGAGCCCGAACGTGATCAGCACTGCACGCCACTGCACCCCGGTCTCGCCGCGCCAGATCACGCGCCACGCCGCACCCATATTGCCCGCGCGGCCTGCGATCAACGCACTCAGCAACGCCGCCACAACCAGCCAGAGGACAGCGCCGCCAGTAATGCCGAACACCGTGCGCTTCAGGATGTCAGAAGCGTAGTCAGCGACGGGATCCCCGAGATGCGCGCCGCCGAATTTGAGCCGCGGGTAATCACGCGCCTGCCCGCCGCCGGGCAATTCCATGGTTTCCTTGGCATACAGGTGGGTTGCCAGCGGCGCCGAATAGGTCTTCTCTTTCTGGGTCCGCAGCGGTCCGACCACGGCATCCAGCACGCTCAGTTCCTCGACGGCGTAAATACGCTCCCCGCCTTTGTCCGGCAGCGCCAGACGATAGTGCAGGGTGTCCGCGAGGCCGATCACGATGAACAACGCCAGCACCGTCAGCGACGCCATGCCGCTGGCACTGCGCGCCACCCGGCGCCACGGCGCCAGCAGGTGCTCGTGGCGGCGCACGTACCAGGCAAAAATCAGGGCTGCGGCGACGAGCACGAAGACCAGTGCATCGGTCCAGAGGATTACGGGCTTAAAGGGCATAAGGCGTGTTTGGTGATTGGTGATTGGTGATTGGTGTTCTGACAAAAACTATTAACATATCAAGCATTTTCGTTTCTTTCTGATCTACGTAAACCAACTATATCCGCTCATATCCGAATTCTTAATCTCACCAGCTGTTACCAATCACCAATCACGGATTCATTCCAGCCTCACCCGCGGATCGACCAGCGTGTAGGAGATATCGGTCATGATCAGGCCGATGATGTAGAGCACGGAGCCGAGGAACACCATCGCCCGCACCACCGCAAAGTCCTGCGATTGGATGGCATCTATGGTGTAGCTGCCTAAACCCGGTATGCCGAAGAAAGCCTCGGTAATCAGGCTGCCCATGAACAGCAGCGGGATCACCACCACCGCGCCGGTGAGGATGGGTATCATCGCGTTTTGCAACACGTGACGGAACAGCACGCGCAATTCGGAGAGTCCTTTGGCGCGCGCGGTGCGCACATAGTCGCGATAGATCTCTTCGAGGAATATGGTGCGGTACCAGCGCGTGTTGGAACCGATGCCGCTCACCACGCCGATCAGCACCGGCAGCAGCAGAAAGCGGAACGCATCGATCCCGCCGTCATACCCCGACACCGGCACCAGGTTCCACAGCTTGCCGACGAGATACTGGCCGCCAATGATGTAAAACAGGCCCGAGATGGACATCATCGCCACGCACATCACCACGCCCCAGAAATCGACGTAGGTCGCGCGGAAAAACGCCATCAGCAGCGCGAAGGTGATGTAGGCCGCCAGCCCCATCAGAAACACCGGCAGCGCGATCGCAAGGCTCGGCCACATCCGCGTTTTGATGTCGTAGCCGATGTCGCGCCCCTGATCGGAACGCCCGAAATCGAAAACGAACAGCCTGACCGATTTATCGAAAAATATGGTGTCGGTCAATACTGCAGCGCCTGTTTTATTATTATTTATAATCAAAGGCTTATCATAGCCACGCTCGACTTTCCACAGCGCAATGGCTTCGGGCGTGATGCGTTTGACACCGAGATGGGCGCGCGCCATGTCGTCGGGCGTGTTGACGACGAAAAACAGCGCGAAGGTGATGATGTTGACCCCGATCAGGATGGGGATGGCGTAGAACAGCCGGCGGATAATATAGCCGATCATGCGCCGCCGCTCCCGTCGCCCTGCAGCGCCAGCGTGCCTTTGCGCCGCTCACTGCGGCGAAACACCACGACAGCCGGCATGATGCTCAGCACCAGCGCCAACAGGCCCAGCACGACCGGCCACAGCACCGGCTGGTTCCATTCACGGCGCATTTGCTCGCGCAGCACGAAATCGATGCGCTGGTATTTCAAGCCGTTGTTCGCCATCTGGTTGGGCTTGCTGTTATGCACCCATGCATGGTGCAGGCTGTAGTCCTTGGGAAAGTAACTCCATACCCAGGGTGCATCATGGCGCGCGATCTCGACCATGCGGTCGATGATCGCCTGCCGTTCGGGACTGTTGTACATGTGCTTCATCTGCTCGAACAGGCGGTCGAATTCCGGGTTGGCGTAGTTGGACGCGTTTTCCCCCGCGGCCTTGACCTTGCTTTGCGCCCCGTGCAGCAGGAACATGAAGTTTTCCGGATCGGGATAATCGGCATTCCAGCCCAGAAAATAAAGCTGAACATTGCCTTTGCGCACCTTGTCCTGGAAGCGGTTGTAATCAGTGGAGCGCACCACCAGCTGCACGCCCAGCTTGTCGAATTGCTTGACGTACCAGTCCAGCCGCGACTTGCTGCCGACGCCGCTCGCGGTGGTGTCAAGATTGATGAGCAAAGGCTGGCCGGTCCTGGCATCGCGCCCGTCGGGGTAGCCGGCTTCGGCCAGCAGTTTTCGGGCATGGTCTATGGACTTTCTGCGCGGCTCGCCCCCCACCCAGTCATAAACATAGCGGTTGATTCCCGCCTCGCCCTCCCGGTAACCGAATATCCCAGGCGGCACCGGCCCCTGCGCCGGGATACCGCGCCCGTTCTGGAAGATCGAGATGAACTCCTCCTGGTCGATGGCGATGGAAATCGCGTGGCGCAGCTTGCGCGAGGACTCACCGTAGCCGCCGACCGCCGCATCCAGCATGTTGAACCCGAGGTAGAACACGCTGGTGGCAACCGAGGTCTGCAGCCGGATGCCGCGCGTGCGCATCTCCTCCGACAGCGTCACGTCGCCCTGGCCGGTGAACTGCACGGCCTGATCGAAGGTATCGGATGCGATGCCGGAGGTGTCGTAATAGCCTTGAAGGAATTTGTTCCAGTACGGGATCTGTTCCTTCTCCAGGCTGAATACCACCTTGTCGATGAACGGCAGCGGCTTGCCGGCATCAGCCAGCAGCCCGGCCTCGGCGTCCCCCGGTTCGCCCTCTGCCGGATAGGTCTCGCCGCGGTAATGCGGATTGCGCTCGAGCACCATCCTGCGGTTGGGATTATTGACCGTCAGCATATACGGCCCGGTGCCTACCGGGTACCAGTCGAGCGTGATGTTTTTCTGCGCCATGCCGGGCTGCGCATAAAAGCGCTCGGCTTCGGGCGGCACCGGGGCAAAAAACGGCATCGCGAGCCAGTAGGCGAATTGCGGGTACTTGCCGCGCACTCTGACGCGATACGTATAGCGGTCGAGCACCTGCACCCCACCGAGTTCAAAGTGCGTGAGATCGAGGAAGCCGTCCCGGGGCAAGGTTTTCTCGACCGCGCCCAGTTTCCCGGCAAGCTCCTTGAGCCCGATGATGTATTCGCTCATCAGCCCGTATATCGGCGAATGCAGGCGCGGGTGGGCAAGCCGCTTGATCTGGTGCACGTAATCGGCGGCGACCAGCTCGCGCGTGCCCTGTTGCTTGAAGTCCCCCAGGGCAAAAATATTATCCAGATCCGCGGGCTGGAGATTGTGGTACAGCGGTTTGCCTTTATCGTCCACCGCGAACGCCGGATGCGGCTGATAGCGGATGCCGGGCTTGATGCGTATCACGTATTCGCTATAGGCAACGAGACGGGCGTCGGTCCGCTCAGTCAGCAGACGCCCTTTGGCGTCATACAAGGCCGCGCGCGGCACCTCGGCCGCACCAAACGGTATCAACTGGTACGGGCGTTTGAAATAATGATATTGAAGAGGCGGCTGGTAAATCTGCGCCAGGAACACATATTCGTTCGAGCTGTAGGACTGCACCGGATCAAGGTGCTTGGGGCGCTCGGAAAACGAGGAATAGAAAATATTGGCGCCCGCTTCTGAGGCGGGATAGGGATTATTCCACGGCGAGCCGCCGCATCCGGCCAAGAGCGCAGCCGCCGCCAGCAGCGCGCGTAGCAGTAATGATCGCATCAGGCGCAAAGTGTAGCCCAGAACATATACCAATAGTAGATGCAGCGGCACTGCCCAGCCACCCCGACGCCGCGGGCCACCGGCGGGCAATCGCAGCGTCAATGTGGTGATTGTTAGCAGGCCCTGGTGGCGCTTACGCTATAATTTGGCCTGAATACGGCGTACGCACCGCCGCCATATATAACAAGGAATCCCGCATGGGCTTTTTGCAAAACAAGAAAATACTCGTGACCGGACTGTTGTCGAACCGCTCGATCGCTTATGGCATCGCCAAGGCGCTCAAGCGCGAGGGTGCCACGCTCGCCTTCACCTATCAGAGCGAGGACATCCGCCAGCGTGTGACGCAACTGGCGCAGGAATTCGGCGTGGCGCCGATTCTGCGCTGCGACGTGTCGAGCGACGACGAGATCAATATGCTGTTCGAGAAGCTCGCTGCGGAATGGGACGGACTCGACAGCATCGTACACTCTATTGCCTACGCGCCGCGCGAGGCGCTCAAGGGAGAACTGCTCGACGGGCTCACGCGCGAAGGCTTCCGCATTGCGCACGACGTCAGCTCCTACAGCTTCGCCGCGCTGGCCAAGGGCGGGCTGAAAATGATGACGGGCCGCAACGCCTCGCTGCTTACGCTTACCTATCTTGGCGCGGCGCGTTCGGTGCCGAATTACAATGTGATGGGGCTCGCCAAAGCGAGCCTGGAGTCGTGCGTGCGCTATCTTGCCCGGAACCTCGGTCCCGCCGGTATTCGTGTGAACGGCATTTCGGCCGGCCCAATCAAGACGCTGGCCGCCGCCGCCATCAGCGATTTTGGCAAAAAACTGAAAGTCGTCGAGGAATATTCACCGTTACGGCGCAACGTGACGATAGACGAAGTCGGCAACGCGGCGGCATTTATGCTGAGCGATCTCGCCAGCGGCATCACCGGTGAGATTACTTATGTCGACTGCGGTTTCAATACCACGGTCAGCGGCAATAGCGGGGGAAACGGGGACTAATTAGGATTCGGGATTCGGGATTCGGCGAACTTCGCTGCTTGCCTGCGGTCTGTCCCTGAATCCTGAATCCTGAATCCTGAATCCTGCTTTTACTGCTTTTACTGCTTTTACTTCTTCTCCAGCACATCCTTGCTGAGCTTGACGTCAGTTTTCTTCCGCAGACTGGCGACATAGGCTGACATCTCTTCCTGGCCGATCAATTGCCGCAGCGCATCCGAAAGCGCATTTTGTTGCTCAGGCGTCGCCTTTTCCGTTTCTACAACCTTGGAAATCTTGAGCAAGATAAACCCGCCATCGGGGCTTTCGACACCGGAGTACGCCGGAAGCTTGCTGGTGTCGGCCTTGAATACCTGTCTCATGACCGGCTCGATCAGGCCTTTGGCCTCGTTGCGGCTCACCAGTTGCGGCGCGCTCCACGCGACCTGCGTATCCTTGCCCTGTTTCAGCTTTTCCAGGCGGTCCCTGCCATCCTGAATCGCGAGTTGTGCCGCCTTGCGCAGCGTCAGTTTCCTGACAATCTCGGCGCTTACATCGGCATAGGGCCGCATGCTCGAGGCCTTGTGTTCCATGATACGCGCCGCCACCAGCACTCCGGGAGCCACTTCAATCGCCTCGGTATTGCGCTTGTTCTTGAGGACGTCCTCTGAAAAAACAGACTGCAGCAGCTTGGGATTATTCAGGCGCGCGTCAGCGGCATGTTCGCGCGTTATCCAGTCGCTCTGCTGCACCGTGGATTTGGCCAGTTGCGCCGCTGCGTTCAGGCTCTCCGACTGTTCGAACACGATGTTGTTGAAATTCTCGGCAAGCTCCGCGAACTTCTTGCCCGCAAGTTCTTTCCTGAGCCCCGCTTCGATCTGGCCGCGCATCTCTTCCAGGCTCTTGGTCTGCCCCGCCCTGATCGCCGTCAGGCGGATGATGTGGAATCCATACTGGGACTCGACCGGCGCCGAAATTTCACCCGTTTTCATCTGGAACACGGCGGTATCGAAGGGCTTCACCATGGTGCCGGGGCCAAAAAAACCAAGGTCGCCGCCATTGGCCGCCGAACCCGGATCCTGCGAATGCGCTTTGGCAAGATCGGCAAACTTGCCTGGATTCTGCTTCAGCTGGCCATATATCTCATCTGCTTTGGCGCGTGCTTTCTGCTTGGCCTCGGCGGTCGCTCCCGCATCGACAGTGATCAGGATATGGCTGGCCTGGCGCGTTTCCTTGACTTCATGCTGCGCGCGCTGAACTTCATAGGCTTTCTGGATTGCGGCCGGATCAACCTGGAACTGCGACGCCAATGCGTCCGCTGACAGCGTGACGTATTCCACGCGCACCTGCTCCGGAATCCGGTATTCATCCTGGCGGCTGTCATAGTATTTTTGTGCGGCGTCGGCATCCAGCTTCACATAGGCGGCAAACCGCTCGGGTGAGATCGCCGACTGGCTGATTTCGCGCTGCTGCCCGCTGATACGCAGCAACCGCTCGGTAACGGTGCGCGGAACGAACACGCTGTCGCTGTAGGCATCGTCAACATACTGCAGCAGCATGTCCTGGCGCAGGCGCGCTTCGAATATTGCCGGGGTCATGCTCTGCGTTCTGAGATACTGGTTATAACGCTCGAACGAGAACTTTCCCTGGTCCTGAAACGCCTGCTGTTCCGCTATCACCGTCTGCAGCTGCTGGTCGCTGATAGCCAGCCCGCTGCGCAGCGCGCTGTTGAGCAGAAGTTTCTGCCGGACCAGGCCTTCGATGACCGCCAGACGCAATTCCGGATTGTCCAGCAACGCGGCATCGGCACGGCCTTCCAGCATGCGTTGTATGGCTTCCTGACGATCACGCAGCGCCTGGTTGAACTCCTGCTGCGAGATCCGGTAATCGCCGACTGTCGCCATCCCCTGCGTCACGTCGCTCGCGCGGAAATATGAATCAATGCCGAAGAACATGAACGGCACCACGATCAGCCCGATAATGATCTGGATCAGCCGCTTGTTATTGCCAATTAAGTTAAACATAAAATATTGCCGTGGTGATTAGCGAATCGTAAATCAATGTCAGTTTCAGGCGATGTTACTCGAAAACCGCAAGTTACGAGTTGCCAGTTACCCAGAAAAAAGGGCGAACAGTGTTCGCCCTTTTCCCAGATCATGGCGGAGTGGACGGGACTCGAACCCGCGACCCCCGGCGTGACAGGCCGGTATTCTAACCAACTGAACTACCACTCCAAATTCGCACTACCTGGTGGGTGCTGACGGGGTCGAACCGCCGACATTCGCCTTGTAAGGGCGACGCTCTACCAACTGAGCTAAGCACCCGAAACGCATTCAGGCATGCCCCGGCTTCAACTGCCGGAGCCCCAACACCTTACTTAAGCATTTTGGGGTAGACGCGCGCCGCGCGACTACCCCAAATTATTGAAACCTTGGACTGCCTACCGCGACTGCGATTTTAACGCATCTTTCAGCGCTTTGCCAGCGTTCAGGAGTTTGTCGGGCCTGGGCCCGACAAACTCCTGAAATGAACAGCACTAAATAACGGGGCGAAAAGTACGCCATGCAAGTGACATTTGATCCGGTTAGCATAGGGTTTCGACACGTAAAGCTTCTTTAATAAACAGCCTGTCACCCAAGCGTCGATCAACAGCGATCCGTTCCGACAGGCTGTTTAGTGCTTGACCGCCGGTGCGGGCGCTTCGCTCACGGGCGCCAGCGGCGCTGCATCCGCCTGTTCCGGCAAAGGCTCGGGTTTGCGCTCAAGCGCCATTTCCAGCACGCTGTCGATCCACTTCACCGGATGGATGTCGAGATGGTTTTTGACGTTATCCGGAATTTCCGCAAGATCTTTCACGTTCTCTTCCGGAATGAGCACGGTTTTGATGCCGCCGCGATGCGCCGCGAGCAGTTTTTCCTTGAGGCCGCCAATCGGCAGCACTTCCCCGCGCAGCGTGATTTCACCGGTCATCGCAACGTCTGCGCGCACCGGGATGCCGGTGAGTGCCGACACCATCGCCGTGCAAATGCCGACACCCGCGCTCGGGCCGTCTTTCGGCGTCGCGCCTTCGGGCAGGTGGATGTGAATGTCGTTTTTCTGGTAAAAATCGCTCTGGATGCCGAGTAGCCGAGACCTGCTGCGCACCACGGACAATGCCGCCTGCACCGACTCCTGCATCACCTCACCCAACTTGCCGGTGGTGGTCATCTTGCCTTTGCCCTGCATGACGACCGCCTCTATCGTCAGCAATTCGCCGCCGACTTCGGTCCACGCCAGCCCACACACCTGTCCGACCTGGTTGTTTTTCTCCGCCATGCCGTAGGTATAGCGCCGCACCCCCAGGTACTTGTCCAGGTTGCGCGCAGTAATCGACACCTTGCGGCTGCCTTTTTCGCTCACCAGGGTTTTCACCACCTTGCGGCAGAACTTCGACACCTCGCGCTCGAGGCTGCGCACGCCCGCCTCGCGGGTGTAATAGCGGACGATGTCACGCAGTGCGCTGTCGGAAACCACGATTTCCTCCGGTTTCAGACCATGATTTTTCATGACCTTAGGCAGCAGGTGCTGCATCGCGATGTGCACCTTCTCGTCCTCGGTGTAACCCGACAAGCGGATGACTTCCATCCTGTCGAGCAGCGCCGGCGGAATATTCAGCGTATTGGCGGTGGCCACGAACATGACGTCCGACAGATCGTATTCGACCTCGACGTAGTGATCGACGAAGGTATGGTTCTGCTCGGGATCCAGCACTTCGAGCAGTGCCGAAGCCGGATCACCGCGGAAATCCATGCCCATCTTGTCAACTTCATCGAGCAGGAACAGCGGGTTGCGCACACCGACCTTGGACATGTTCTGCAGAATTTTCCCGGGCATCGAGCCGATATAGGTGCGGCGGTGGCCGCGTATCTCCGCCTCGTCGCGAACGCCGCCCAGCGACATGCGCACGAACTTGCGGTTGGTCGCACGCGCGATCGACTGCCCGAGCGAAGTCTTGCCCACGCCGGGGGCGCCGACCAGACACAGGATGGGCGCCTTGAGTTTATCCACGCGCTGCTGCACCGCGAGATATTCAACGATCCGCTCCTTGACCTTTTCCAGACCGTAGTGGTCCACGTCGAGCACCTTTTCCGCAGCGGTCAGATCGGTGCTGATCTTGCTTTTCTTGCGCCACGGCAGCGTGACCACCGCATCAATGTAATTGCGCACCACAGTCGCTTCCGCCGACATCGGCGACATGAGTTTGAGCTTCTTGAGTTCCGCCTCGACTTTCTTGCGCGCCTCTTTGGGCATGCGGGCGGCCTTGATCTTCTTTTCAACCTCGTCTATATCGGCGCCATCTTCGCTTTCACCAAGTTCTTTCTGGATCGCCTTGACCTGCTCGTTCAGGTAGTACTCGCGCTGGCTTTTCTCCATCTGGCGCTTGACGCGGCCACGGATGCGCTTCTCGACCTGCAGAATGTCGAGCTCGCTCTCCACCAGCTTGAGAAGATGATCGAGGCGCTGCTTGACGTCGAACATTTCGAGCACTTCCTGCTTTTGCTCGAGCTTCAGCGGCAGATGCGCGGCTATGGTATCGCCTAACCGGCCGGCCTCGTCGATGCCCGCCAGCGAGGTCAGGATCTCGGGGGGAATCTTCTTGTTGAGCTTCACATACTGATCGAACTGCTGGATCATGGTGCGTCGCATCGCCTCGACCTCGTGATCGCCGCCGGCATCGGCCGGCACCGGCGTTACCGTCACGGTGTAGTGCGTCTTGTCATCGACAATCTCGGTGATGCGCGCGCGCTGACTGCCCTCAACCAGCACTTTGACCGTGCCGTCGGGCAGCTTCAGCATCTGCAGAATATTGGCGATGCTGGCGATCTCGTACATATCCTCGGGGGTGGGTTCGTCTTTGGAAGCGGATTTCTGGGCGACCAGCACGATGCTCTTGCCTGCCTCCATCGCGGTTTCCAGCGCCTTGATGGATTTCGGGCGTCCGACGAACAGCGGAATGACCATGTGTGGAAAAACCACCACGTCGCGCAACGGCAGCAACGGCAGCTGTAAGGGGGTGATACTTTGGATTTCAGTGCTGGACATGGTGATTTACCTTAAATAACAATGCGTATTGCCTAGATTGGGGAAACTTCCCTGAATTCAAGCAGGACAGCTTCCCTGACTTGCTTATACCCGTTTGCCTGGGCGAATAACGCCTCAAACCGGGCCTACATCGTGGATCCGGCGACCTTGGGCTGGTCGGAATAGATCACCAGCGGCGGCGCATCCCCGGTAATCGTAGCTTCGTCCACCACCACTTTTACCACGTTTTCCATGGATGGCAGATCAAACATGGTATTGAGCAGCGTAATTTCCAGAATCGAGCGCAACCCCCGCGCTCCGGTCTTGCGCTCGAGCGCGCGCTTCGACACCGCGCGCAGCGCAGCTTCGCGCACTTCGAGTTCCACGCCTTCCATGGCGAACATTTTCTGATATTGCTTCAGCAGCGCGTTCTTGGGCTGGGTCAGGATCTGAATCAGCGCCGCCTCGTCGAGTTCTTCCAGTGTTGCCACCACCGGCAGACGGCCGACAAACTCGGGTATCAGACCGTACTTGATCAGGTCCTCCGGCTGCACGTCGCGCAACGCCTTGCCCAGATCCTTGCGGTTGTCCTTGCTGCGCACATCCGCGCCAAAGCCGATGCCGCTTTTTTCCGACCTTGCGCGTATGACCTTTTCGAGGCCGTCAAAAGCGCCACCACATACGAACAGGATGTTGGTGGTATCGACCTGCACGAATTCCTGGTTCGGGTGCTTGCGCCCGCCCTGGGGCGGCACCGAGGCGATGGTGCCCTCGATCAGCTTCAGCAACGCCTGTTGCACGCCCTCGCCCGACACGTCGCGCGTGATCGACGGATTGTCGGATTTGCGCGAAATCTTGTCGATTTCATCTATGTAAACAATGCCGCGCTGCGCCTTGTCGACATCGTAATCGCACTTTTGCAGCAGTTTCTGGATGATGTTCTCGACGTCTTCACCGACATAGCCGGCTTCGGTCAGGGTGGTGGCATCCGCCATCACAAACGGCACGTTCAACAACCGCGCCAGCGTTTGCGCCAGCAGCGTTTTGCCCGAACCGGTCGGCCCGATCAGCAGGATGTTGGACTTGGCGAGTTCGACTTCGTCATTCTTGCTGCTGGTCTTGAGGCGTTTGTAGTGGTTGTAAACCGCCACCGAGAGTATCTTTTTGGCAAGGTCCTGTCCGATCACATACTGGTCGAGTATGGAGCGAATCTCGTGAGGGATCGGCAGGTCCGATTTAGCGCCTTTGCCGCCCTGCTCGCCCTGGGTCTCCTCGCGGATAATATCGTTGCACAGCTCTATGCACTCGTCGCAGATGAACACCGACGGGCCGGCTATGAGTTTACGGACCTCGTGCTGGCTTTTCCCGCAGAACGAGCAATACAGCAGTTTTTCGCCGCCGACTTTATCTGTCATGTCCGCTTTTCCTCTGACTCCGTGGTTTAAGACATCGCACTGCCACTAAAATTCCTCCCGTCCGCAGACTCAGGCCGCAGCGGCGCTTTCCGCTCTGCTGATCAGCACCTTGTCGACCAGGCCGTAAGCGACCGCCTGATCGCCGCTCAGGAAGTTATCGCGGTCGGTATCTTTTTCTATCGCTTCTATCTTTTGCCCTGAATGCATGGCCATGATTTCGTTGAGGCGGCCCTTGAGGTACAGGATCTCCTTGGCGTGAATTTCAATATCCGAGGCCTGGCCCTGGAAGCCGCCCATCGGCTGATGAATCATCACCCGGGAGTTGGGCAGGCAGAAGCGCTTGCCCTTGGCGCCGGCAGCCAGCAGCAGCGCGCCCATGCTCGCCGCCTGCCCTACGCACAGCGTAGATACGTCCGGCTTGATGAACTGCATGGTGTCGTAGATCGCCAGCCCCGCGGAAACCGAGCCCCCCGGAGAGTTGATGTAAAACGAAATATCCTTGTCCGGATTGTCCGATTCCAGGAACAGCAGCTGCGCGACGATCAGGTTGGCGGTGACCTCGGTCACCGGGCCGACCAGAAACACCACGCGCTCCTTGAGCAGTCGCGAATATATATCGTAAGCGCGCTCGCCGCGCCCGCTTTGCTCGATGACCATCGGGATCATGCCGAGGGCCTGCGGCTCCGTGTAGCGCGTCATTGCTTGTTCTCCATCAGTTCATCAAACGCAATCGCCTTGTCTTCAACCTTGGCCGCGCCCATTGCCCAGGTCACCACATTATCTTCAAGCACCATGGATTCAATCTCGCGCAGGCGTTCCGGAGACTGGTAAAACCATTTGATCACTTCCTCGGCGTGCTCATAGCTCTGCGCCTGCTCTTCGACCACCGCCCGCACCTGCTCGGGAGTGGCGCGCAGGTTGTGGGTCTTGACCACTTCGGCAAGGATCAGCCCTAGATTGACGCGGCGCTGGGCCTGTTTCTCGAACACTTCGGACGGGATCGGCATGTCATCCTTGACCGGGATGCCGCGCGCAGCCAGATCCTGGCGCGCCTGAGTCTGCATGCGCTGGATCTCCATCTCCACCAGAGACTTCGGCACCTCGATCTGAGTGACATCGAGCAGGGCCTGCATCACTTGGTCTTTCTGGCGGCTTTTGAGCCGGCCTTTGACCTCGCGCTCAAGATTAGCCCTGATTTCAGCGCGCATCTTGCCGATATCGCCATCATCTATCCCCAGAGCCTTGGCAAAATCAGCATCGACTTCGGGCAGCTTGGGCGCGGCAACCTGTGTCAGCGTGACCTCGAAAGTCGCGGTTTTTCCCGCAACCTCGCGCCCATGGTAATCGTCCGGGAAACGCAGTTCAAAAGTCCGCGATTCGCTGCTTTTCATGCCCCGCAGCTGTGTTTCGAACTCCGGAAGCAGCCGTCCTTCGCCCAGCACGACCGTGGAATCCTTTGCAGCCGAGCCGTTGAATTCCTGGCCGTCTATCGTTCCACGATAACTGATGGTAAGGCGGTCGCCATCCGCGGCCGCACGTTCGGCAGGGTCAAAGCTGGCGCGCTGCTTGCGCATGATCTCAATTGTCTTGTCGACCTCGACATCGGTGACTTCAAGCGCCGGCCGGGTGATGGTCTGTTTCGAGATGTCGCCCACTACGATCTCGGGATAAACCTCGAACGTGGCGCTGTACTCAAACTTGCCGGCGTTATCTTCAGGCGGCTTGGCCTCGAACTTCGGGTAACCTGCCACTTTCAAATTCTGTTGCGTGACAGCTTCACCAAAGGTCTTTTGCAGTGTGTCGCCGAGCACCTCCTGACGCACTTGTCCGCCATATTGCTGCACCACCACCTTGAATGGCACTTTTCCGGGCCGGAAACCGTGCATTTTTACGGTACGTGAAAGGTGTTTGAGGCGGTTTTCCACCTCGCTGTCGATTTCCGCCATGGGAACGGCGATGCTAAGACGCCGCTCCAACTGGCCCAACGTTTCCAAGTTCGCTTGCATTTAAATTAACTATCCTTTTAACAACGACGTCATATCTGGTGCGAAAGGAGGGACTCGAACCCACACGCCTTTCGGCGCCAGAACCTAAATCTGGTGCGTCTACCAATTTCGCCACTTTCGCGCACGCTGCTTTTGGAACCTGTCGATTGTAATATAATCAGCACTCTACCGTCAGCGGCCAAAGCTTGCAATGAATCTTAACACATTTACGCAAGCTATTGATAACAATATATATAATACCATTCCAATGACGGCCCGCCATTACGAAAATTTTCCTGTTGCATCCCTGCTTTTACCCTCTGAATTCCGCCATCCGGTCACCCTGATTTATCGTTTTGCCCGCGAAGCCGACGATTTTGCCGACGAGGGCGACGCTCCGGACGCGGTCCGGCTGGCCCAGCTCGACGCGTTTCGCCAGGAATTGCTCAGGCTCGAAACCGGCACACCGCCGGCAATACCCTGGTTTGAGACGCTCAGTGAGGTTATCCGAAAACACGGGCTGCCCATAGCCGCATTTCGCGACCTTTTATCCGCGTTTTCTCAGGATGTCACCAAAAAGCGCTACGCCGACTACGGCGAGTCGCTTGATTATTGCAGCCGCTCGGCCAACCCGGTCGGCCGCCTGTTGCTGACACTCTACGGCGCGGCCACGCCGCAGAATCTCGCCTATTCCGACGCGATTTGTTCCAGCCTGCAACTCATTAATTTCCTGCAGGATGTGGCCATCGATTACCAGAAGGAGCGCATCTACCTGCCGCAGGACGAAATGCTGCGTTTCGGTATCACCGAACGACAGATCGCCGCGGGCGATACCGGCGGCAATTGGCAGCCATTCATGGCGTTCCAGGTCGAGCGCACCCGCGCTTTGCTCCAGTCGGGCGCACCGCTGGGCCGCATCCTCAGGGGCCGGCTGGGGCTGGAAATGCGCATGATCATCCAGGGCGGCACCCGCATTCTGGACAAAATTGCCGCCGTTGACGGCGATATCTACCGCCATCGCCCGGTATTGCGCTGGTTCGACTGGCCGCTGATGTTGTTGCGCTCGTTGTGAACACAATGAATCCTCACGCCTACTGTCAGGAGAAGACTGCGCACAGCGGTTCAAGCTTTTACTACAGCTTCCTGTTTCTGCCCGAAGCGCAGCGGCGTGCGATCACCGCACTTTATGCATTTTGCCGCGAGGTCGACGATGTCGTCGACGAATGCACCGACACCACAGTCGCGCGCATGAAACTCGCCTGGTGGCGCAAGGAAGTCGCGGGTGCTTATCAGGGCCAGCCGCAGCATCCGGTGACGCGCGCCCTGTCCGAGGTCGCAGGCCAGTTCAATCTCCAGGAACGGCATCTGCAGGAGATTATCGACGGCATGGAGATGGACCTTGAATACGACCGCTACCCCGATTTTGAAGCACTGAAACTGTATTGCTACCGCGTTGCGAGCGTGGTCGGCCTGCTGTCAGCCGAAATTTTCGGCTATCGGGACCAGCGCACGCTGCAGTATGCCGCCGATCTCGGCATGGCATTTCAACTGACCAACATCATCCGTGATGTGGGCGAGGATGCGCGGCGCGGCCGCGTCTATCTGCCTCTCGACGAATTGCAGCAGTACGGCGTGAGCATCGCCGATATTTCGCAGGCGCGTGAAACGGACAATTTCAGGCGCCTGATGGAATATCAGATCCGCCGGGCGCTCGAGTATTACGAGCGGGCGTTCGAGCAACTGCCCGCAGCCGACCGCAAGCCGCAGCGCGCCGGCATCATCATGGCGGCAATTTACCGCACGCTGCTCGAGGAAATCCGGGCCGATGGGTGTCATGTGCTTACGCAGCGCACCTCGCTGACCCCGATACGAAAATTGTGGATCGCGTGGAAAACCTGGATCAAGAACTGATTCGTGACTCGTGGTTCGTGGTTCGTGGTTCGTGATTGGTGATTGGTGATTGGTGATTGGTGATTGGTGATTGGTGATTCGTGATTAGTCACGCATCGGAATGTATAATCAGTCACGTTTTTCGATGGGAAGCGCCCTTATGCAGACCAAAATTCCCTGTGTCATCATGCGCGGCGGCACTTCGCGCGGGCCGTTCTTCAAGCTCTCCGACCTGCCCGGCGACATCCCCACCCGCGACGCGGTGCTGCTCTCGGTGATGGGCTCGCCGCACCAGATCCAGGTCGATGGCATCGGCGGCGCGCACTCGGTGACGAGCAAGGTCGCAATGGTCAGCAGATCGAAGCGTTCAGACGCCGACGTCGATTATCTGTTCGCGCAAGTACAGATCAACGAGAGCATCGTCGATACCAGGCCAAACTGCGGCAACATGCTGGTCGCTGTCGGTCCGTTCGCGATCGAGGCGGGCCTGGTGCCGGCGAGAAACGGCGAGACGCCGGTGCGTATTTTCAACGTCAACACGCAATCGCTGGTCGAAGCGATCGTCCAGACGCCCGGCGGTTTGGTCAACTATGAAGGCAACGCAGCGATCGATGGTGTGCCGGGCACCGCGGCGCCGGTCGGCATCAACTTCAAGAGTGCAATCGGATCAGTCACTAATAAGCTGCTGCCCACCGGCAAGCCGTCAGATGTCATCGATGGCATGGAAGTGAGCTGCGTGGACGTCGCGATGCCCATCGTCCTGATGCACGCGGAAGCGTTCGGCAAGACCGGCCACGAGTCCGCCGTCGAGCTCGATGCGGACAGGAAGATGCTCGAGCGCATGGAGACAATTCGCGTCAAGGCCGGTGTACTGATGGGCATGGGCGACGTTTCGAAGTCGGTGGTGCCGAAAATGGCCCTGCTGTCGAAGCCGCGCAACGGCGGCGTCATCGCTTCGCGCTACTTCGTGCCCGAGACCTGCCACAAAGCGCACCCGGTGACCGGAACGGTGTGCATCGCCGCGGCCTGCGCCATACCCGGAACGGTGGCCTCGCAGATCGCTTCCCTTCCGCCGGCGCCCCAGGGCATGATCAGGATCGAGCACCCCCAAGGCATGATCATGATCGACCTTGACGTCGACTTCACAGACGGCAAGCAGGCGCTGCGCCGCGCCGCGCTGATCCGCACCGCCCGCCGCATCTTCGAGGGCAGCGTCTTCGTGCCCGGGAAAGTCTGGGCGGGCCAGAAGCAGCCGGCCAAAGCTGCGGCCTAGCGCTCTCGGATCCCTTCCCCGTGAACGTTGCCATCATCGGCGGAGGCTATGCCGGCATGGCGGCCGCGGTAACGCTTGCGGAACGCGACGTGCCCGTCACCGTTTTCGAAGCGGCACCCCAGCTCGGCGGCCGGGCACGCGGCGTCGATTACAAGGCCACCGCGCTGGACAACGGCCAGCATATTCTGATCGGCGCTTACCGTGAAACGTTGCGCCTGATCGCGCTGGTCAACCGCGACGCCGCAAACGCATTACAACGTTCGCCGCTCGACTGGCGGATACACGGCCGGTTCCGCCTGCGTGCAGCATCCTTGCCCGCCCCGTTGCATCTCGCGCTGGGGCTGCTGACCGTCCGCGGCGCGAGCCTCGCCGAGCGGTGGGCGGCGGCAGCATTCATGCGCGCGATGCGCAACATCTCTTTCCGTCTGCCGCGCGATATTGCCGTAACCGAATTGTTGCGCCAGCACCACCAGGGCCAGGCCATGACGCGCCACCTCTGGCATCCGCTGTGCATCGCCGCGCTCAATACGCCACCCGATATCGCATCGGCCCAGGTATTCCTCAATGTGCTGCGCGACAGCCTGGATGCCCAACGCGCCGACAGCGAAGTGATGCTGGCGAGAGTGGACCTGTCCGCCCTGTTTCCCGGTCCCGCCGCGGAGTACGTACGATCTCACGGCGGGCAAGTGCTCACCGGACATAGCGTAGATGCCATTACCTGCAATGGCGATGGCTATGCAGTGCAAACCCGCAGTCAGCACTTTGAATTTACGCACGCCGTGTGCGCCTTGCCGCCGCACCGCCTGAGCGCGGTAACTGCCAGCCTGCCGGAAATGAGTCACAGCGCGGCGCTGGCCGAATGCTTGCAGTATCAACCTATCTATACCGTTTATCTGCAGTATCCGCAGCGCGTGCCGCTGCCCGTGCCGATGCTGGGCCTGGACGATGGCCTGGCGCAATGGGTATTCGATCGCGAGACGATAAACGGTCAGAAGGGGCTCATCGCCGCGGTGATCAGCGCGGAAGGCCCGCATCAGGATTTGACGCAGGACGATCTTGCGCAACGCATCCATGAGGAACTGTCCCGGCAGTTCGGCCCCCTGCCCGCACCGCTGTGGCAGCGGGTGATCGCGGAAAAGCGCGCAACCTTCGCCTGCACCGTCGATCTGCAGCGCCCGCCGCAACGCACCCCGCTGAAGCATTTTTTTCTGGCGGGCGATTACACCGAGAGCGAATACCCGGCCACCCTGGAAGCCGCGGTGCGCAGCGGCATAGCCTGTGCGCAGCAAATCACGGCGTCAGGCTAGCGCCCGCAGGATGTGCTGCGGCAGCGGCCTGGATTTTTCCTGCGCGTGATCGATCCACACCACCACCACCTCGCCCCTGGCGAAAACCGCCGCCGGATCGCCGTCGAGGTGAATATCGTGGGCCACGACAAAGCTGCTGCGACCGGTTTTTTCGAGATAGACCGGAATTGCCACCGTGGCCGGATAAGTGATGGGTTTGAGAAACTCGCACACCGCTTTGACGATGACCGGGCCGCAGCCGTTTTCCAGCACCGGCACACCCAGGGCCTCAAACCACGATACGCGCGCCTGCTCCATGTAACGGAAGTACACGGTATTGTTGACATGGCCGAGGGCGTCCATGTCGCCCCAGCGGACCTTGATCGATTCGGTCCACAGCAATTTTCTGCCTGGGTTCATCTGCGCGGGGACGGAAGTATAATGGCTGTCGACAACTTCATCATAACAGAGGTCAATCGTGTCTGAACGCGAATCCATGCAATACGATGTCGTGATCGTCGGCGCCGGCCCTGCGGGACTTGCCGCCGCGATACGGCTCAAGCAACTCGCGGCACAACATAACCGCGAGGTCAGCGTGTGCATTCTGGAAAAGGGCTCGGAAGTCGGCGCCCACATCCTGTCGGGCGCGGTGTTCGATCCGCGCGCGCTCGAGGAACTCCTGCCCGACTGGCAGGCGCTCGGCGCGCCGCTCAACGCGCCGGTCACCGAGGACCGCTTTCTGCTTCTTACCGCCACCGCTTCTTACAAAATTCCCGGCTTCATGCTGCCGGGGTGCTTCCTGAACCACGGCAACTATGTCATCAGCCTGGGCAATCTGTGCCGCTGGCTGGGCCAGCAGGCGGAAACCCTCGGCGTGGAAATCTTTCCAGGATTCGCCGCAGCTGAAGTGCTGTATGACGACAACGGCAGCGTCAAAGGCGTGGCCACTGGCGACATGGGGTTGGGCAAAGACGGCAAGCCGACCGGCGCCCATCAGCCAGGAATGGAACTGCACGGCCGTTACACGTTTTTTGCCGAAGGCTGCCGCGGCCATCTCGGCAAGCAGTTGCAGGAACGCTTTCGTCTGCGCGAAGGCGTTGATCCGCAGGTCTACGGCATAGGACTCAAGGAATTGTGGGAAATCAAGCCTGAAAAACACCAGAAGGGGCTGGTGATCCACACCGCCGGCTGGCCGCTCGACAACAGCACCTATGGCGGCTCCTTCTGCTATCACATGGAAGACAATCTGGTGGCCATCGGCTATGTCGTCGGTCTCGCTTACCGCAATCCCTATCTCAGTCCGTACGAGGAATTCCAGCGCTACAAGACCCACCCGGCGATCCGCCCCTTTCTCGAAGGCGGCAAGCGCATCGCCTATGGCGCCCGGGCCATCGCCGCCGGCGGGCTGCAATCGTTGCCCAAACTTACTTTCCCCGGCGGCTGCCTGATCGGCGACGACGCGGGCTTTCTCAACGCTTCGCGCATCAAGGGCAGTCACGCTGCAATCAAATCGGGCATGCTCGCTGCCGAGGCTGCATTCGATGCAATGAAATCGGAGGAAAGCGACGAACTCACGGCGTATACCCGGACCTTCCGCGCCAGCTGGCTATATGACGAGCTGCATCGTGCGCGCAATTTCAAGCCGTGGATGAGCAAGGGCCTGCTCACCGGCTCGCTGATGTTCGGCGTCGACCAGGTCGTGCTCAGGGGGCGCGCGCCGTGGACCCTGCATCATCAGCATGCCGATAACGAGACGCTCACAAACAAAAAACTGGTGCGGCCTATCGATTACCCCAAGCCCGACGGGGTCATCAGTTTCGACCGGCTGTCTTCGGTTTTCATATCCAACACCAATCACAGCGAAGACCAGCCGTGCCATCTCACGCTCAAGGACGAGACGGTGCCGATCCGCGTCAACCTCGAATTCTACGATGCGCCCGAGCAGCGCTACTGTCCGGCCGGCGTCTATGAAATCGTGCGTGATGCAAACGGGGAAAACCCCCGCTTGCAAATCAATGCCCAGAACTGTGTCCACTGCAAAACGTGTGACATCAAGGACCCGACGCAGAACATCGTGTGGGTCACGCCGGAAGGCGGCGGCGGGCCGAATTACCCGGGCATGTGACGGGCGCTAAAAGCCCATTAGAAAATCAAACAAATTAGCCGCCGATGAACGCCGATATATTCTTTTCAATACCCGCTTGACGGGTACGCCGATGAAAATCCAAAACTCCAAGCTGTCATTACATCGAGAAAGAATATACCCAACTGTTTTTATTTATTATTATTTTCCATTAGTGGTAGAAGATTATTGAATTTGGTTTGATCGGCGTTCATCGGCGTTCGATCCCTCTCTCCCGACCTCTCTCCCAAAGGGAGAGAGGAGGCAATTGTTTCCCTTCTCCACTAGGGGAGAAGGGTTAGGGATGAGGGCCGGGCGGTTACATTGTGCTTGGCCTTTTTCAGCAGCAATGCCGCTATCGCCGGCAGCAGCAAAATCGCACCCAGCATGTTCACCAGGAACATGAACGCGAGCAGGATACCCATGTCCGCCTGGAATTTCAGCGCCGAGAACGCCCACGATCCCACGCCCACGCTCATGGTGATGGCGGTGAATACCGCAGCCGTGCCGCGCTGGCGCAGTGCCTCGAAAAAAGCCTGTTCGATGTCCGCGCCCTCTGCGACGAGATGGTGCTTGAAGCGTTCATAAAGATAAATCCCGTAGTCCACGCCCACCCCCACGCCCAGCGCGATCACCGGCAGGGTGGAGACCTTGAGTCCGATGCCCAGGCTCGCCATCAGCGCATTGCACAGTATCGAAACCAGCGCCAGCGGCACGATGATGCAGAGCACCGCCTGCCATTGCCGGAAGGTTGCCCAGCACAGCAAAATAATGGTGCCGAAAATGGACATCAGCATGGTCACTTCGGCGGCATCCACCGCCTCGTTGGTGGCGGCCATCACGCCCACATTGCCGCTGGCCAGCAGGAACTGAAGCTTGTCCGAATTATTCTCCTGCGCGAATTTCTTGATTTCCCGGACGATATGCGCAATCGTCGTACCTTGATGATCTTTTGTAAAAACAAACACTTGCATCGCACTGCAGTCGCTGTTGAGCAAGCCAGTCGCGGTGTCGACCGGGGTGACGGACTGCGCGAGCACATCCCGGTTGCGTGACAGCGCGCGCCATTTCAGATTGCCCTCGTTCCATCCGGCATTGATGACCTTGGCCAGACCGGGCAGCGCCACCACCGATTGCACGCCGTGCACGTTGCGCATGTAGAGCTCGAAGCGGTCGATGGTGTCCATGATCTCAAAATTTGTACAGGCCCCCTGTACGCCCTTGGTCTGCACGATCACTGAAATCATGTCGACGCCGATTGAAAACTTGCTGACGATGACCGCATTGTCCTTGTTGTAACGTGAGTCATCGTGCAGTTCCGGGATGCCCTTGCCCAGATCCCCGGTTTTGATGTCCCGCGCCAACCATGCGCCGCCGATCAGCAAAACCAGCGCCACAGCGATCATGACCATGGCCGTCCCGGGCCGCGTAATGCGCGCCAGGCTGCGCCACAGGCCGTCAAACCGCGAGCCCATGGCGCGGGCGCGCTTGAACGCCCCGGGCTCCAGACTGGCGTAGGAAAGCAGTATCGGCAGGAACATCTTGTTGGTGAGGATCATCAGCGCGACGCCCAGACTGGCCGTGACCCCCAGTTCGCGCACGATGTCGATCTTGATGTGCATGATGACCATGAAACCGAGCGCGTTGGTGATCAGCGCCACCGTGCCGGGGATCGCCAGCCTCAGGAAGGCCTTGCGCGCGGCCTGCGGTCCCTCGAGGCCATGGACCACTTCGTGTTTCCAGACATTGGTCATCTGCACCGCGTGGGAGACGCCGATGGAGAAAATCAGAAACGGCACCAGGATGGACAACGGGTCGATCCCGAAGCCGATCAAAGGCAGTATCCCCAGCAGCCAGATCACGGGCATCAGCGCGCAGACCAGGGCCAGAATGGTCAGGCGCAGCGAACCGGAGTAAAAGAAAAGGAGCAGTGCAGTGATGACAAAAGCGATGCCGAAAAATGCAATCACGCCCACTGCCCCGTCCGCGATATCCCCCACGGCCTTGGCAAAGCCGATGATGTGAACGCTATGCCTGTCGTCCTGGAATTGCTCCCTGATCTTCTCCAGTTTTCCCGCGACCTCGCGGTAGTCGAGCCGCCTGCCGCTGACGGGGTCGATTTCCAGCAAGTCCGCGCGCACCAGGGCCGCCGTAAAATCATTGGCGACCAGGCGGCCGACGTTTCCGGACTTCAGCACATTGCGCCGGACTTTGTCCAGGTCTTCCGGCGTGCCCTTGAAATCCGCGGGGATGACATTCCCGCCCGAGAATCCTTCCTCCACCACTTCGATAAAGCGCACATTCGGCGTGAACAGCGACGTGACGGTGGGCCGGTCCACGCCCGGGAGAAAGAACACCGCGTCGGTGACCTGCTTCAGGGTGGCGAAAAATTCCGGGTTATAGATTTCCTTCCCGTCCTTTTGCATGACCGCGACCAGCACGCGGTTGGCCCCGCCAAATGTCTTTTGGTATTCCGTGAAGACTTTCATGTACTCGTGCTGCAGCGGGATCATCTTGTTGAATCCCGCGTCCACCCGCAGCAAAGTGGCCGAGTAGACAAACAAGGCCGTCAGCAGGAGAAACACCACGAGCAGGCTGCGCCGCCAGCCGAATATGAAATCAGCGGCTTGTCCGATGAATTGTCGGAGCATTATGGCTTACCCAACCCGGTGATGCGCGTAACTCCGCGCTCGCCGAATGCCAGCAGATCGCCATTGGCCACCGGCAGCGCCGCGGCAAAAGCGGCGCCCGCTGCATCCCGATGCAAGGTAAATGTCTCGCCGCCATCCCGGCTGAGCAGGACCGTGCCATTCTGTCCCACCAGCACGGCGGCACCCGGGTCCAGTGTCCTCCCGCCCATCAGCGACGCCTGGGCCGGGCTTTGCACCGATTGCCACTGCCCGCCGAGGTCGGCAGAATGATAAACATTGCCGCGCAAGCCGAAAGCGATCAGATTGGACTTGCCAGGCGACACCAGGCCGAAAAAAGACCCCTTATAGGGGGACTGCAGCGCTTTCCAGTTAGCGCCGCCATCTGTGGATGCCAGCAGTGTGCCGGATTCACCCGCAATCAGCCGCATCCCGCTTTCGGTCACCGTCATGGCATTGTAGTGACGGTCGGAATCCGTGATCTTGCGTTCGGTCCACGACCGGCCGCCATCCCCCGACTCCAGATAAGCGCCATAGGCGCCTGCCGCCGTACCGCGCTGCGGGTCTTCAAACCGGATAGAGAACAATGGCCGCTCATCCTCAGGCGCATGGCGCAGTTGCGTCCAGGTGGCGCCGCCATCGGATGAGTGCAATACCACGCCATCATGTCCGGCAGCCCAGCCCTGCCGGGCATCGAGGAAATAGAGCGCCGTCAGCGTGGCCTGCGTAGGGGAGACAGCGGATCGCCAGGTCGCGCCTTCGTCATCGGACAGAAAAATCCTGCCCCGCTCCCCGGCCGCCACCAGCCGTTTTCCGGCACGCGCCGCATCCAGCAGCAGCACCGTGTCGACACGCAAACCGGTTGCTGGAAAGACGGGGATGAGCCGCGGCGAGAATGCGAATACCGCGCCGCAAAACACGGCAGCCGAAAAAAGCAGCCCGATTACCCTTCTCATCATATACCGCCGCCGTACTTCACGCGGCTGCCCCCCGGCAAGGAGGCAGCGCATGCCGCGTCAGCACTCCCCAGTTACCCGACGCCCGGCTTTGCCTGTCGCAACGCCGTGATGGCCGGAACAAACGTCGCCTGCATGGCGTTTTGTTCGCCTCGTTCTTTGGTTTTTCATTTCAGGAGTTTTGTCGGAGCGAAACCCGATAAAACTCCTAGCGGGTGCCGATACCGCGCAGGCCTGAAGGTGAAAAATCCGATTCACTGCGCTTGATCGACTCGTATACCTTGGGCTCTTCGTTGCGCAGTCCCATGGCAATATATCGACCGGACTGCATATCATGATGCACTTCCAGGGCCGGATAGGTCATGGGCACATTGTAGAAATTGATGTTGTGCTGCTCCGCAACCCGCCACAATTCGTTGCGGGCATCGTACTTGTCCACGACCACCACCATCCACGAGTCCTCATCGACGTAGAACGTGCGTCGCTTGTAGATGTGGCTGGTGCCTTCCTTGAGAGTCGCTTCCACCACCCACACGCGATGCAGTTCATACCGGGCGTGATCGGGATTGAGATGGCCGGGCTTGAGCACGTCGGCATACTTTACTGAATTGCCCACCAGCTTGTGCGAATTGTACGGAATGTAAATTTCGCGCTTGCCGACCAGCTTCCAGTCATAACGGTCGGTGGCGCCGTTGAACATCAGGAAGTCATCATTGGTGCGCAGGCCGTCGGCAGCGGTGCCCGGATTATCGTAAGCCACGTTGGGCGCAAGACGCACCCGGCGCTGGCCCGGATTATAGGTCCAGGCGCTGCGCGGCTGTTTGACCTGGTCCGCATACTCATGCACCAGCAAAATCTGCCCGGCAAGCCGCGCAGGCGCCGTCACCGTCTGCAGGAAGTTGAACAGCTTGTTGTCATCGCGCGTAGCTTCCGGTTTGGCCAGGTTGCCGTAAATGAAATCGTACTCGTATTCGAAGCGCACCAGGGTATAGCTGCCATCACGCTGCACCGACGCCTGGCTCCAGTTCAGGCCGTAGGTATCGCCACGATAGCGGGCAAGATGATTCCAGATCACATCCAGGCCGCTCTTGGGGATGGGAAAGGGAATGCCGCCCTTGGTGCCGGTGAAACCGTTGCCGCCTTCCACCAGTTTGACCTTGGTGGCATTGGCCGCGGTCTCCTTGTAATGCCCTGCCGGGAACGATGCGCTGCGCCGCGTCGGATAGACATTCATTTTCCACGTCGGATAAGTCTTGAGCAGCGCCATCTGGCCTGGAGAAAGATGGGCTTTGTACTTCTCCATGTTGCCGGCATCGATGGTTAACAGGGGTTTGTCAGCCGCATACGGGTCCGGGTAATGCCCGCCTTCCTTGTAACCCGCCACCGGCTTGGTTATGCCGCCGTCCCATACGGGAATGGTGCCGGTGGCATTGCCCGCACGCTCGGCGCCCATGGGCGTAAGCGTCTTGCCCAGGCTGGCCGCCTCATCGGCAGAAACCGCGGCGAGCGCCGCGGAAGCGGTGAACGCGAGCACCACGGCACTCATTACGGCGATTCTATAGTTACGCATTCTTATATTCTCCTCAGGTTCGCCGATCAGAATGAATAGCGCAGGCTGACTGACACGTAATCCCGGTCTTTCAGAGCGTTCGCGCTGGTGGCGTACGTCCGGACCTGGGTTCCCGTTGCCAATGGATCCGACCCGGCGTAATTACGCCCGCCCCAGTACGTGGTGTAGGCAAAGTCCGCCTGCCATTTCTGTTTGAGAACAGCGCTAAGACCGAAGGTTGCCGCCTTGACGCCCTGGTTGAAGGTCGGGCCCACGCCGTGCACGTCATGGGAAAAAGCAACTCTCGGAATCAGGGTCGCGCCTGCGATGGCATTCGGGTAAGACAGTGCGCCCACCAGCCGATAACCCCAGGAATTCTGGGTGGCGTAGCCTTCCATGCCCGGCTGGGTCGAACCCGCTGTGGTCGCGGTCGAAGATCCCACCGCAGGAAGCACCACACCCGGACCGGCGAACAGCAGCCCCGAGGGAAGGTCCAGATACGTAGCCCCAACCTCGCCGACCATAGTCAACGATTCAGCACCCAGCGTCGGTCCCAAAATCTTGGTGCCGGTAAATTGCAGCTGGTGCATCTTCACGCGACGGTAGCCGGTGATTTCAGTGCCCGGTGCCACGCCTCCTGCCGCCGCGTTTCCGCCAGTGATGTTGTTGGCGAGACCGCCTGCGGCAAGAATGACCTCAGTGGTGGCAAGCTGCAGCGGTTGATTGGGCCGATACGAGTATTCGCCCTGCAGCGCAATGCCTGCCGGTCCCGCGGTGTTGAAACTCACCCCAAACAGTCTGATGTTCTCTGGATATTCAGCAAAATATGTGGCGGCATTACCGGCCGGACATACAGGCAACGCTAACGGGTTGAACAGGGGGCTAAAAGGGTTGCCCGTCGCACTAAACGCTATCAAGGCATTAAAATTTACAAGGGGGCTGCCATTTGCGCAACCCAGCCCCGCCAGGCCAAAAGTACCGGCTACTGTGGCAGCACCTCGAATGCCGCTGAGAAATGGTGTCCGGCTATGGTAATTGGCGAATGTGAGCCCGAATTCAGTGTTGTTGATCTCCGGCGCGAACATGCGCAAGGTCAGGCCGAACTCGTCGCCGTTGCCTGGTGTGCGATCCGTTGTCCGCGGTGCCCATACAGGTGCCGTAGGCGTCGCACCGCCAGCAAAAGCTGCCGCTGGAAATGACGTAGAAGAATGCTGATCAGTGCGTCTGCCCGAGCCGATAAAAATCTTGTCCCCATCGGGCGACAGCGCATCGGTGGTGCTGAAATACGTGCCGCGGGGATCGATGCGCGTCTCCCGCCAGCGGAAGGAATAGAAACCCTCCACACTGATATTGTCGGTCAGCCCCTGCGAGGCCCAGATCAGGGGCGTGGGCCGCAGCGCCTCCTTCAGATCCGCGCCGGGATTGCGCAGCTTGGCCACATCCACGCCGTTGATCACGTTGATGCCGTTGGGAATGAAGGTGCTTTCCCCCCAGTTCACGACCTGGTTGCCGAGCCGGACGTTGAGGTTGCGCCCGCCAAAGCTGTGGAATGAACCGTAAACAAAAGCGTCCAGCAACTCCACGTCCTGGCCCATGCGGTCTTTGCCGGTATTCCCGTAGCCGCTGGCCGTGCTCACGGTCTGGCTGTCATAGGCGAAATCGTGAAAATACGTGCCGCGGGCGAACATGCCATAGTTGCCCTGCTTCAGTCCCAGATCGTGCGTGACCCTGATCGGGCTGGAAAACAGCTTGTCCCGGTTGTAATTGAGATTGCCGTCGTCGCTGTTGGCATCCCGAGACGTACCCCCATTGGTGATGGCCAACAACGCCGGATCGCGCCCCTCGGCACGCCAGGAACCGGCAATGCTTACGGTGGTATCAAAACTGCCGATGACGTCTCCGGCCTGGTTCTTGATCTCGAACGCCTGCGCCGTAGCGGGCAGGCACAACGCCAGCGCAACTGCGGCGGCTACGGATTTTTGTCGGGACATGCGCGCATGCATTTTCATTAGCCCCACCCCTCAACATTGAATTAACGTTTTTATAAATTTGTGTGGGATGCGCCGATGGTGCGTTCGGCCCTTGACCTTAAAAGGCAAGGATGCATTCCGATGGCTAGCCTACCAGCAAGAAAGATGCCCAGCAATTAATATCAAGGACATAGTGCCGCTTGTCGCAGTCTTGCAACAACCAGGCTTTCCGAAGCGGTAAGGCTGGGCATCGAAGCAGCGACCGAGTGGAGGTAAAAAGAGTCATCGGCAGGCAGCCGCGATCACGGACGGGCGCAGACTGCATACGGAATGACAACCCGGCGATCCAATTTAACCGAAGCTCGAATTAGAATTATTATTCCATTAAAATCAAATAGATACGAAGTTAACCCTGAGCGATGACGCTGCGGTGCGTCATATTCATTGCGGTCTGGCGCCGGCAGCAGTACCCAGCATGGCATCGCGCAAACGGCCGTCCACCGGTTTTTTGCCGATCCAGATGCGCAGCAATGACTGAAAGAAATCCTCGCCCTTGATGGTGCCTTTTTCCTGGCCGTTGACCGTCACCCGGGTGCCGCTGCCGGGCACGTAATCCAGGTAAACGGCACCGCCTTTGTTGAGCACGCCTATGGTGCTCATCAAGCGGTTGAGTTCTCTGATGCGGCTTTCGATCAGCGCCAGTTCGGCCGGGATGTGGTTGGCCGCCAGCGCGTTGTTGAGTGAAGCGATGAATTCCCTGGCGGTGATTTCGTCCGCCAGAACGTACATGGCTACACGCTTGGCGCCGGGGTTCTTGATGATTTCCTCAGAGTCGTTTTTGTGCGTAGCCAGATAGAGCGCCCCGACATAAACCTTGACGAGCGCCAGCTTGTAGCGCACGCCGGCGCCGTTCAGGACCACTTGCGGGCCGCCCTGCCCCAGGCTTACTTTCTCGTCGAGTTTGATGCCCTCTATCTCCATCGCGGGCGCCAACGAGGCACTCAATATCATGATCATGGTCGCTGCGCCCGCGATAACCGCCGCGCCGCGCGCGGCGATGACAGTGAAGCCCACGAACACACCGATGACGCTGACTTTCAGCTTCATGCGTCCCCCCTCGACCACCCCGAATCCGAATAAAATACCGGGGTTATTTGTTAGTTTTTGAAGCGCTCAAAGCGCTTCAAAAACTCCGGCTGCCCCCATGCCCGTGCCTATGCACATCGTGACCATGCCGTATTTTTTCTTGTGCCGGCGCAGGCCATGCAGCAGCGTCGCCGCACGGATGGCGCCGGTGGCGCCCAGCGGATGGCCCAGCGCGATCGCGCCGCCCAACGGGTTGACCTTGTCATGGGCCAACCCCAGATCCTTCATCACCGCCAGCGCTTGCGCGGCGAACGCCTCGTTGAGCTCGATCCAGTCGATGTCGTCCAGCTTGAGGCCCACCTGCTGCAACACTTTGGGGATGGCCTTGACCGGGCCTATGCCCATGATCTCAGGCGGCACGCCAGCCACCGCATAGCCCATGAAGCGCCCCAGCGGCGACAGGCCGTAACGCTTCATCGCCGCCTCGCTCATCACCACCACCGCGGCCGCGCCGTCCGACATTTGCGAACTGTTGCCCGCGGTCACGCTGCCCCTGGCGGCAAATACCGGACGCAATTTGGCGAGCGCTTCGGGCGAAGTATCCCGGCGCGGGCCCTCGTCGTTGACGACCTCGCGTGTCTTGATGCCGATCTCACGGGTTTCGAGATCGGGAATTCTCTCGGTGATGACAAAGGGACTGATCTCGTCGCGGAACTCGCCGGAATCCGTGGCCCGCACCGCGCGGCGGTGGCTCTCCGCCGCGAACATGTCCATCTCTTCGCGCGTGACCTTCCATTGCGCCGCCACTTTTTCCGCGGTAATGCCCATGCCATAGGCTATGGCGACATTCTCGTCTTTCTCGAATATCGCCGGGCTGTAGGTCGGCTTGTTGCCGCCCATGGGCACCATGCTCATGCTTTCCGTGCCGGCGGCAATCATGACATCGGCCTCCCCCAGGCGGATACGATCCGCCGCCAGCGCCACCGCCTGCACCCCGGACGAGCAGAAGCGGTTGATGGTCATGCCGGAAACCGTGTCGGGGAAACCCGCAAGCAGCAGCCCGATGCGGGCCACATTCATGCCCTGCTCGGCCTCCGGCATGGCGCAGCCGACAATCACATCCTCAATCTCCCTGGGATCCAGCCCCGGGCACTGCGCGAGAGCGGACTTCAATATATGCCCAAGCATGTCATCCGGACGCACATTTCTGAACATCCCGCGCGGAGCCTTGCCAACCGGTGTACGGGTGGCTGCAACGATATATGCTTCTTGCACTTGTTTAGTCATAAGCCACCTCTTGGTGACGAAGGGTAAAACGTGAAAGGTGAAAAGTGATCCCCCTCACCCTGCCCTCTCCCCCGGTAACGGTGGAGAGGGTTTTTCCACATTTCACGATTCACGATTCACGATTCACTAGTTCCTGAGCGGCTTTCCAGTTTTCAACATATGTTCAATCCGATCCTGTGTCTTCTGCGTAGCGATCAGCTCCATGAAATGCTGGCGCTCGAGATCGAGGAACCACTGCTCGTCCACCAGGCTGCCGCCTTCGATATCGCCGCCGCACATCACCGTCGCGACTTTGAGCCCGATCAGGTGATCGTGCTCTGAAATGTAGCCGCCTGCTCGCATGTTTTCCATGAACACGCGTATGGTGGAGATCCCGCTGCGCCCGGCAACCGGAATTGCCCGCTGCCTGAGCGGCGGACGGTAACCCGATGCGGCCAGCGCCCGCACCTGGGCCTTGGCGGCTTCCAGCAATTCGAACCGGTTCATGATGATGGTATCGGTGGGCCGCAGATAGCCGATTTCACGCGCGTGCTCGGCGCTGCGGCCGATTTCCGCCATGGCCACCGCCTTGAAATACTTTTGCAGGAAAGGCGACATGTCGCCGCCCCTGGCATCTGCCACGGCGCGCAACGCGAATTCCTTGCAGCCGCCGCCCGCCGGCAGCAGGCCGACGCCGACCTCGACCAGTCCGATGTAGCTCTCCAGGGTGGCCACCGCGCGATCGCAATGCATGGTGAACTCGCAGCCGCCGCCCAGCGCCAGGCCGTCCACCGCCGCCACCGTGGGCACCATCGAGTACTTGAGCTGCTGCGTTGTGATCTGGAACTGCTCGACCAGGCGCTCGACATCGGCCAGCTTGCCCGCCATCAACTGATCGGCCACGCCCAACTGGCGCGCCGCCTTGAGCGCCAGAGACTCCGCTTCGCGTTTCATCGTCTTGAAAAACTTGCCGATTGCCGAAGGCCGGGACGACCCGCCGCCCCCCGCCGGGGTTTTCTTGAGATTGGCGCCCACCGAGAACGGCGGCTCGGTCTGCCAGATCACCAGCCCCATGCAATTGCGTTCGGCTTCGTCTATGGCCTGCAGTACGCCGTCGAGCACGTCGTCGCCTATGGCATGCATGCGGGTCTTGAAGCTGACGATGGCAATGTCGTCCCTGGTATGCCAGCAGCGCACGGCATCGGTTTCGAACAGGGTTTCACCATACCTGACCTCTTCGCCCAGCAACCGGTCCCGGAAAAGCTGGCGCCGATACACCGGCAGCTTCGACCGTGGCTGGTAATCGCCCGAAGCCGGCGCATAAGACCCTTGCGGGTCGTGCACACCGCTGCGCCCCGCCTCACCCACCCATGCCGGCAACGGTGCATTCATCATCGCTTTGCCGGCGGCAATGTCATCGGCGATCCAGCCCGCCAGTTTGCTCCAGCCGGCGGATTGCCAGATTTCGAACGGCCCGCGCTCCCAGCCAAAGCCCCAGCGGATCGCGAAATCGAGATCGCGCGCATTGTCGGCGATTTCCTCGAGATGATGCGCGCAGTAGTGGAAGGAATCACGAAATACGGACCACAGGAACTGCGCTTGCGGATGGGTGCTCGCATGCAACTGCGCAAAGCGCTCCGCGGGAACCCGGTTCTTGAGGATTTCCACCACGGATTCGTCAGCCTTGCCTTCGGACGGACGGTAGTCTCCGCTGGCAGTGTCGAGCACGTGTATATCCTTGCCCTTTTTCTGATAGACGCCGCGCCGCGTCTTCTGCCCGAGCGCGCCCGCTTCGATCAGCGTCTGGAGCCAGGAAGGCACGTCGTAGTACTTGTGCCACGGATCGTCAGGCAGCGTCTCCTTCATGGTGTTGATCACATGCGCGAAGGTGTCGAGCCCGACCACGTCGGCGGTGCGGAAAGTCGCGCTCTTGGGCCGGCCGATCAGCGCCCCGGTCAGCGCATCGACGGTGTCGAAACCGATGCCGAACTGCTGCGCATGATGGATGGTGGCCAGCATCGAAAATACACCGACGCGGTTGGCGATGAAATTGGGCGTGTCCTTGGCGCGGATCACGCCCTTGCCCAGCGCGGTGACCAGGAATTTTTCGAGCTCGTCGATGATGGCCGGATCGGTTTCCCGGCACGCGATCAACTCGACCAGATGCATGTAGCGCGGCGGATTGAAAAAATGCACTCCGCAAAATCTTTGCCGTAATGCCGGCGGCAAAGCTTCTGAAAGCTTGTTGACGGACAAACCCGAGGTATTGCTCGCAAATATCGCGTGCTCGCCTATGAATGGCGCCACTTTACTGTATAGATCAGCTTTCCAGTCCATACGCTCGGAGATCGCCTCAATGACGAGGTCGCACTCCTTCAGCAATTCCAGGTGCTGATCGTAATTAGCCGCCGTTATTTGATCCGCTTTCGATTTGACCGAAAGCGGACTGGGTTCAAGTTTCTTCAGGTTGGCAACGGCTTTGAGAACATTGCCGTTGGGGTCCCCTTCCTTGGCGGGCAACTCGAACAGAATGGCCTCGACGTTGGCGTTAACCAGATGCGCCGCGATCTGGGCACCCATGACGCCGGCGCCGAGAACAGCCGCCTTGCGCACGATGAAAGGGGAATTCGCCGGCATAACATCGTCCTCCAAAGAAACTAGCTTCGCACGGTCTGGCGGTGCTGTCGAGCGCGCAAATCAAATCGCGACAAATTATTGAGCGTTTCACAGTTGAAACGATCAACCCCTCTCCCCGGCCCTCTCCCCCCAGTGGAGAGGGTGAGAATGGCACTGATTCGCTGTCGCGAATTAATGAAAGCTCAATAGAAGGTAAGGCGATACTGCGTTCTGAAGATGGGGACCTTACTGCTGTAAATACCGGACCTCAGTAATCTCACTCCGTGCCAGAATCAGACGTCAGAATTACGACCGTTCCGGGCGTCACTTTGGCGCCGATACCACGCGCGGGCGGCGGTTCTCATCTACCGCCACGTAAGTCAGCGTCGCCTCGGTGACCTTGACGCATTCCACCTCTTCGGGGCGGCGCTGGGCATAGACTTCGACATTGACCGTGATCGAGGTGCGGCCGACGCGCACCACCTCGGCGTATATGCTCACGAGGTCGCCTACCAGCACCGGTTGTTTGAACTGGAACGAGTTGACCGCCACGGTCGCCACGCGCCCCTTGGCCAGCCGCATCGCCGGCACGCTGCCTGCAAGATCGACCTGGGACATGATCCAGCCGCCGAAAATGTCTCCGGTATAACTGGCGTCGGCCGGCATCGGCACCACCCGGAGTATGGGTTCCTTGTCCTGCGGCAACGAAGTCACGAATTCATCCTTCACTCCTCACTCCTCACTCTTGACTATTCACTGCAGGTCAATGACCGGCATACATCTGATCGATCTCGGCATTGAATTTTTCCAGCACTTTCGGCCGCCTGAGCTTCATGGTCGGGGTGAGCATGCCGTTCTCGACCGTCCAGGGCTCGAGCGTAAGGGTTGCGCGGTGAACCTCCGCATATCCGGGAAAGTTCTTGATCTGGGCTGCGATACGGGCAATGACGGCTGCCTCGGCTGGTTTCGATTTCAGGCTGCCAGCAGCATCCGCGTCCAGCCTCAGGCCTGCTGCGAGCTTTTGCCAGTGATCGGCATTAAGTACGGCCAGCACGGTGAGGTAGGCCCTGCCTTCGCCCAGCAACATGACATGTTCGAACAACGGGTCGTGCATGATCGCGACCTCCATGTCGACCGGGGGCACTTTCTCGCCGGTCGACATGACAATGATTTCCTTGAGCCGGCCGGTAATGAATACGTGACCCTGCTCGTCGATACGCGCCGTGTCGCCGGAATTTAACCAGCCATCGGGCTGTATCATCTGCCGCGTTGCTTCCTCGTTTTTCCAGTAGCCGAGCATGATGTTCGGCCCCCTGATCAGCAACGCGCCTTTATCGCCGAGCTTGACCTCCACGCCAGGGATTGTCCGTCCGACGCTGGCCGGCAGATTATCGTCAGGCATGTTGGCGCAAGACACCGGGCTGGTCTCCGTCAAGCCGTAGCCCTGCAGCACCTGCAACCCCAGCCCGATGAACACCCGCGAGATCTCCGGCGAGAGCGCAGCACCGCCCGACAGGGCGACGCGCATCCTGCCCCCCAGCCGCGCCAGCACCTTGGCCGCCACCAGCTTGTTGAGCAGCGGCCACAACAGAAACGAAAGTTTCCAGGGACCGCGGCCCTGCGCGTGTTCGAACCGGTCGTAGCCAGTATTGACCGCGAGCAGGAACAAGGATTTTCTGAAAGCCGGGCCTTCGTCGAGTTTGGCCCGGATCGTCCCCCAGATGCGCTCGTAGATACGCGGCACGGAGATCAGCAGGGTCGGCCGCAAGTTCTGCAGATCTTCTCCCAGCAGCGGAATCGAGCGCGCGTAAGCGACCGTTGATCCCGCCATGATGGACAGGTAATAGCCGCAGGTGCGCTCGAACGTGTGCGACAGCGGCAGAAACGACAAAAATAAGTCGTCGTGGCCTATGGCCATCACCTGCAGACAACCGTAAGCGTTGGTCAGAATATTATTGTGCGAGAGCATCACCCCCTTGGGCCGGCCGGTGGTGCCCGAGGTATAAACGATGGTCGCGAGCGCATTCGGTTCGCGCGTAACATGACGCGTTTCACCGCCGTCTTCCGGCAGCCAGTCGGCTAGCGATTTCAGGCGCGGTTCGTCCACAACATCCGGCAGCGCGTCGCTGGTCAGAATGCGGACCAACCCGTTGAGCTGATCGCTCAGAACAGACAGACTCTGCCACTGCTCCATGCCTTCGAGCAGCAGCACCCTGCATCCGGAATTATTGAGGATATAGGCAACGTTGTCAGGGCGGTCCTGGGTATAGAGTGGCACTACCACCAGGCCCAGGCCCAGCGCTGCCTGGTCGAACATGACCCATTCGGGCGAGTTGCGCATCATGACCGCCACGCAGTCGCCTGCTTTCAACCCGTCTTTTTCGAATGCGGCCTGCCAGCGCGCAACCTGGCGGTCCATCTGCGCCCAGGTGTAATCGCGCCAGTTGCCATGCTGCTGGTTGAATTCGCGGTAAGCGACCAGATCGGGAGTGCGCCGGACACGTTCGCGGAACAACCCGTCGAGCGTAACCGCAGACTCGGCAGATATCACGTGATCCAACTCTTGATCTCGGGACATGAATAATTATTCCTTATTCTTTGGTGAGCAGTGAGTTGTGAGCCGTAAAGGCGTAATTAGAAGTTCGCAGTTCACTGCTTACTGCTTACCGCTTACGACTTTTACCGCCTACTGCTTATCGCTTACTGCTTTGCTTAATCCATAAACAAGTCGGTATACAACTTAGCCCCGGGACTGACCGCATAATGATCGAAGTCGGTCACACCCTCCTCGCGCAGCACCGTTTCATCGATGTAGAAATTTCCCGTGGCACTGCGGCTGTCGCGCTTGAATATCGCATACGCCGCATCGGACACGATGGCGGGTTTGCGGCTGGCTTTCAGTATTTCCGCGGGAAAGTTAACCTCAATTGCCGCGGTGGCGATAGTGGTGCGCGGCCACAGCGAATTTACAGCAATGCCCTGGGATCTGAACTCTTCGGCCATGCCCAGCGTGCACATGCTCATGCCGTATTTCGCCATGGTGTAAGCAACGTGGTCCTTGAACCAGCGTGCACGCATGTTGAGCGGCGGCGAGAGATTGAGAATATGCGGGTTCCGGCCTTTGGCCAAAAACGGGAGACAGGCCTGCGAGCAGGCGTATGTGCCGCGCACGTTGACCTCGAACATCAGATCGAAACGCTTCATAGGCGTCGCCAGCGTGCCGGCAATCATGATCGCGCTCGCATTGTTGACCAGGATATCGATACCGCCAAATTCCGCCACCGCCTTGCGCACCGCGGCCTGCACTGCGACCTCGTCGCGTATGTCGAGCCGGATCGGCAGCGCCTTGCCGCCCGCAGCCTCGACCTCTTTGGCCACGCTGAAGATGGTGCCGGGCAGCTTGGGATGCGGCTCGGCGGTCTTGGCCGTGATCACGACATTGGCGCCGTCGCGCGCGCACCTGAGCGCAATGTCGCGGCCGATGCCGCGGCTGGCGCCAGTGATAAATAAAGTCCTGCCCTGCAATGCGCTCATGCAAACGGTTCCTTGTTCTGATTCTTCACTTTACCGCTTACTGCTTACTCCTCACTCCTCACTCCTCACTCCTCACTCCTCACTCGCCGCGAAAATGCGGCGACCGCTTTTCGACAAACGCCGTCACGCCCTCCGCAAAATCACGCGTTGCGGCGCAGCGCGCAAACGCCTGCGCTTCAGCGTCCAGTTGTTCAGCCAGCACACGACCAAAAGCCTGATTGGCCAGCGCCTTGGTTTCGCCGTAAGCGCGGGTCGGTCCATCGGCCAGGCGCGCGATCAGATCCCGCGTCTTGCTCTCCAGTTCCGCTGCCGGCACCACACGATTGATGAGCCCCATGCTGCGCAGCGTATCGGCTTCCACGGTTTCCGACAACAGCATCAGTTCCATCGCCCTCTGATAGCCTAACAGTTGTGGCAGGAAAAAAGTGCTGCCGCCATCGGGGCTGGTTCCAATCCTGCTGTATGCCATTGAGAACCGGGTATCGTCAGCTGCAATTACCATATCCGCCGCCGCCATAAGACTCATGCCCGCACCAGCCACCGCACCGTGCACGCTCGCCACCACTGGTTTGAATGCGCGCCTGAGCGCCAGGATAGCGCGATGCAATTCACCCGCCAGTTCCGCCACCATTGCGGGCATGCGCGGCAGATTCGCATGAAACGCAGCCACGTCGCCACCGGCAAGAAATGCCGGTCCGGCGCCGCGCAACATGATTACCCTCGCATTATCATCATGCTCCGCCTGTTCGCATAGTTCGCGCAGCCTGACGATCATGCCCGCATCCAGCGCGTTCATGACTTGCGGGCGATTGAGCGTAATCGTCGCCACACCGTCCGCAAGATCATAAAGAATGTATTCGTTCAAGATCAAAATCCTTTAGCCACAGAGATCACAGAGATCACAGAGAAAAAGCGAAATGCAATGCCGGTCAGGTTCAAGGGGGTTTATCCTCTGTGTCCTCTGTGTCCTCTGTGGCAAGGAATCTTGGTTTTCTGCGCTCATCTGCGGCAATATCAGCTCTTGGCGTTTCTGTGCAGCGCCTCGAACGTAACCGGCTGCGTGGTCTGGTAAATCTCGGTTTTGCCCAGATCCCGGGGGAAATCGTCCACCATGATGGCTTTGCGCCGCAGCTGTTGCGCGCGCTCGAGGACCCGGGCCTCGGCAGCATTGATCACGCCTTTGGTCAGCGCCTGCCCGGCCGGGTCGTCGGCAACCCGCCTGGTTATCGTGCCCTCTTTTTGCGCCGCGCGAATTTTTCCTTCCACCGCTTCCGCGGCGATCACCGCACGCAAAGCCGTCTCCAGCGACCCGATCGGGTCATTCTCGTCCTGGGACAGATATACCCCGGCTGCCAGCCGCTCTCGTGCCGGATTGGGCACCAGCAGCAGATCGACGACCTGCCGCCCCAGAGCGTCGCGCGGCGGCCGGAATTCCCTGCCAAAGGGAAAGATGTACGGAAAGATCAGGCCGCGCATCACCCATGCCAGGACGCGGTTGGGCAGGTTCTCGAACAAACCAAAGAAGCCGTCCTCTATCTTGCACAACGCATCCTGCACCGACCAGTGCAACAGCGGCAGGTCCTCCGCCGGACGGCCCTGGTCTTCGTAGCGCTTCAATGCCGCCGACGCGAGGTAGAGCAGGCTCAGGATGTCGCCCAGCCGCGCGGACAATCGCTCGCGGAACTTGAGCGATCCGCCCAGCGTTATCATCGCGACATCCGCCATCAGCGCAAACCCGCTGGAGAGCCGGGTCAACTGCTGGTAATAGCGCCGGGTGTGGCTGTCTCCCGGCACGCTGATGAAGCGCGCGCCGGTGAGTCCCAGCCAGAAAGTGCGGGCCTTGTTCGACGCCACAAAGTTAACATGTCCGAAGAACGCGGCGTCAAAATCACGCAGCGCCTTATTGTCATCGGCTTCCTGGGTCGCGTTCATCTCCTTGAGCACATATGGATGGCCGCGAATCGCGCCCTGACCGAAAATGATCATGGAACGGGTGAGAATGTTTGCGCCCTCGACCGTGATCGCAATCGGCGTCTGCTGGTAGGCAAATGCCAGATAATTGCTGGGGCCCATGCTGATGCCCTTGCCGCCATGCACGTCCATCGCATCATTGATCACCTGACGCCCGCGCTCGGTCAGGTGATACTTGACGATGGCGGAAATCACCGAGGGTTTCTCGCCCAGGTCAACTGCGCCGGCGGTCATCACGCGCGCGGCATCCATGATGTAGGCGTTGCCTCCGATGCGCGCCATCGCCTCCTCCACGCCCTCGAAACGGCCGATCGACATTTTGAACTGGGTGCGCACATGCCCGTAGGCACCGGTGGTCAGCGCGCAGACTTTGGCCATGCCGACGGCGTTGGCAGGCAGCGAGATCGAGCGGCCGGCCGCCAGCGAGTTCATCAGCATTTTCCAGCCCTGCCCGACGTAATCGACACCGCCGATGATGTATTCCATCGGGATGAACACATCCTTGCCCCAGTTCGGGCCATTCATGAACGCGGCGTTTAGCGGCAGATGGCGGCGCCCGATGTAGACGCCGGGCGTAGCGGTAGGGATCAGCGCGAGCGTAATCCCGACATCCTCCTGCTGTCCGAGAATATGATCGGGATCGTAAAGACAGAATGCCAGTCCGAGCAGCGTGGCTATCGGTCCCAGCGTAATATAGCGCTTTTCCCACGTCACGCGGATGCCGAGCACGTCTGGCTTGCCCTCCCATTCACCGCGGCAGACGATGCCGAAATCGGGAATGCCGCCGGCATCGGAACCCGCTTCCGGGCTGGTCAGCGCGAAACAGGGAATCTCCAGCCCCTTTGCCAGTCGCGGCAGGTAATAGTCCTTCTGCGCGTCGGTTCCATAGTGCAGCAGCAGTTCGGCGGGGCCGAGCGAGTTCGGCACCATCACCGAAATTGCGGCCGTGCCGCTGCGCGTGCTGAGTTTCATCACCACCTCTGAATGCGCCAGCGCGGAAAATTCCAGCCCTCCATACGCCTTGGGGATGATCATCCCGAAGAACCCCTTGTCTTTCAGGAACTGCCAGACGTGGGGCGGCAGGTCGTAGAGTTCATGTATGATCTGCCACTCGTTGGTCATGCTGCATAATTCCTCAACGGGGCCGTCGAGAAAAGCGCGCTCCTCGGCACTCAGCGTCGGCTTGGGGAAAGACAGCAGCTTGTTCCAGTCGGGATTGCCGCTAAACAGGTCGCCATCCCACCAGACGGTGCCCGCGTCGAGCGCCTCCTTCTCGGTTTGCGACATCTGCGGCAGAATTTTGCGGAACAGACCGAGCAGCGGGCGGCTTACCAGCGCCCTGCGTATCGGCGACGCATTGCCGAGCAACGCAGCGACGGCGAACACGATCCACAGCAGCGTCAGCAGCGGCTGCGGCCAGCCCGAAAACATGCTGAGCAATACCAGGCCTATGGCTGCGGCAAGCGTCCACGCGCCGGCAGGCAGACGGTGATACGCGAGTACCCACATCACGGCGACGGCGGCCAGAACAACCAGAAGTCCACTCATGTTCAGTCTCCGTGCGTTGGTGACACCGGATCAAACGCAACGCGCTGCTATTTGGCGGGAAACAATGGAAGAATAACAATCAGGATACACGGGAGACATGGCCTCAGCAACCACGTTCGCTCACAACCCTTTGTTTTTATTGTTTTATACCGACGTCAGTGATCGAAGGCAGTCCGGCGACAGCGCATCAACCCACCAGCTTAAGGCCCGCGATGCCGCTGATAATGAGGCCGATACACGCGAGACGGGCCAGGCTCGCCGCTTCGCCGAACAGGATGATTCCGAGTATCGCCGTGCCGACTGCACCGACGCCTGTCCATACCGCGTAGCCGGTGCCGACCGGTATCGCTTTCAACGCAAGGGCCAGCAGATAGACGCTGATGACCATCGCGGCGAGCGTCCCGACGCTCGGCCACAGCTTCGTGAAGCCCGCGGTGTATTTGAGGCCGATCGCCCACGCCACTTCGAACAGTCCGGCAACAATCAGTAAAGTCCATGCCATACGATGCCCCTCGTCCGAAAATTAGCCGCCGATGAATTCTTCACAATACCTTCTTTTCAATACCTTCTTTTCAATACCCGCTCGACAGGTGCGCTTGACGGGTGCGCTCGACGGGTATGCCGATAAACGCCGATGAAAATCTAAAACTCTAAGTTGTAATCACACGGAGAAATAATATAACAAACTATTTTTATTTATTAATATATGCCACTGGAGGTTAAAAATTCAGGTGGTTCGATCGGCGTTCATTGGCGTTCGATCCCTCTCTCCCGACCTCTCTGCCTTGCTTCAAGTGTTCCTTTGTCCCAAAGGGAGAGAGGAGGCAATTGTTTCCCTTCTCCTTCCGGGATACCGAAGTGTAGGGGCTTCATCAGAAGGGTCAGGGATGAGGGTCGGGCGGTTACATCGGTCTTGGTCTTTTTGAAATGCGCGCTTAGAACTGCGCGGCCTCGAGCGCCAGCACGCTGCCCGCGCCCTTGACCACCGTATGCCCCAGGGCCGCCGCTTGCGGCAGGATATGTTCGGCGTAAAAGTGCGCGGTGACGAGCTTGGCACTATAGAACTCTGTGTCGCCCTGTTGCGCCGCGAGCTGCTTTTGCGCGATCAGCGCTGCGCGCGCCATCTGCCAGCCGCCGGCGACGATGCCGCACAGTTTCAGGTACGGCACTGCTGACGCTGCAGCCGCATTCGCATCTGCCGGATAAGTCGCAACCAGCCAGTCGGTTGCCTCTTCCAGCGCATTGACCCCCGCGGCAAGCGATGCCCGGATAGGCGCAAGTTCAGCATCAGGCGCGAGTTCGCCATCGAGTGCGCGCATCGCTGCGATCACCGCTTTGGCGGTCGCGCCTTTCTCGAACGCGACCTTGCGGCCGACCAGGTCGTTGGCCTGGATGCCGGTGGTGCCCTCGTAGATGGTGGTGATGCGCGCATCGCGCAGGTACTGCGCCGCGCCGGTTTCCTCGACGTATCCCATGCCGCCATGGATCTGGACGCCGGTCGAGGCCACGTCCACCGCCTGCTCGGTGCACCAGCCTTTGACGATGGGCGTCAGAAAATCGACCAGCGCCTGGTTGTTCTTGCGCTCGGTGTCGTCAGGATGGTGTTTGGCCTTGTCGAGCGCTGCCGCGGCTGTGTACGCGAGCGCGCGCATGGCTTCGATCTGCGCGCGCATGCTCATCAGCATGCGCCGCACATCCGGATGGTGAATGATGGTGACGCGATCGCCGCTGCGCTGGCCGATTGCACGACCCTGCACCCGTGTCTTCGCATAATCGAGCGCATGCTGATAGGCGCGCTCGGACAGCGCCACGCCTTCCATGCCGACCCCGAGCCGCGCATTATTCATCATGGTGAACATGTATTCGAGCCCGCGGTTCTTCTCGCCGACCAGATGCCCGACCGCGCCCTTGTCATCGCCGTAGGCCAGCACGCAGGTCGGGCTGGCATGGATGCCGAGTTTGTGCTCGATCGATACGCATTTGATGTCGTTGCGCTCACCGAGGCTGCCATCGGTCTTTACCAGAAACTTCGGCACGACGAACAGCGAGATCCCCTTCACGCCTTCAGGTGCACCGGGTGTGCGCGCCAGCACGAGGTGGATGATGTTCTCCACCATGTCATGCTCGCCCCATGTGATGAAAATCTTGGTGCCGTGAATGCGGTAATGATCGCCTTCGGGCTCGGCGCGCGTGCGTACCGCGGAGAGATCCGAACCAGCCTGCGGCTCGGTGAGGTTCATGGTGCCGGTCCACGTGCCGGACGTGAGCGCGGGCAGATAGGTTTTCTGCAAATCCGGCGACCCGTGTACATGCAGCGCTTCGAACACACCGGAGGTCAGCATCGGACACAGGCAGAACGCCATGTTGGCGCTGCTCCATATCTCCTGCAGGGGCATGGCAACGATCTGCGGCAGGCCCTGGCCGCCATACTCCGGCCGTCCCGCCAGGCCGTTCCAGCCCGCTTCGGCAAACTGCTTGTAGGCGCCGGCGAAACCGTCAGGTGCGACGACCTTGCCGTCCACCAGTCGCGCACCCTGCTTGTCGCCGATGACATTCAGCGGATCAAGCACTTCCTGCGCGAATTTCGCCGCCTCGTCCAGCACCGCGTCGACCACATCGGCGCTCGCTTCCCCGCAACCGGGCAACGCTGCGATGTCATCGATCCCGATCAATTCCTTGATCACGAACCGCATGTCTTTAAGCGGAGCGCTATACGTGGACACTGCGTTCTCCTTTGCCGAACAGTCAGTGAAGGGTGAATGAGTGAAGCGTGAAGGGGTAGAATCAGCCCCCTCTCCCCCGCTACCGGGGGAGAGGGTTGGGGAGAGGGGGTTCACCCTTCACCCTTCACCCTTCCCCCTTCACTACTTCAAGTCACAGCGCCGCTGTGAGCTCCGGCACCGCCTTGAACAGGTCTTCCACCAGCCAGTAATCCGCCACCGAGAAAATCGGCGCCTCGGGATCCTTATTGATGGCTACGATCACTTTGCTGTCCTTCATGCCGGCGAGATGCTGGATCGCGCCGGAGATGCCGACAGCGATATACAGATCGGGCGCCACAATCTTGCCGGTCTGCCCGACCTGGTAGTCATTCGGCACAAAACCGGAATCGACCGCAGCCCGCGATGCCCCGACGGCGGCGCCGAGCTTGTCTGCGAGCGCTTCGAGAATCTTGAAGTTTTCGGCGCTGCCCATACCGCGGCCGCCGGACACGATGATGCGCGCCGCGGTCAGTTCCGGACGGTCAGATTTGGACAGCTCCCTGCCCTTGAAGGTCGACAATCCTGCATCCGCAACCGGCGCCAGGTTTTCGACCGGCGCCGCCGCTCCTTCGCCCGCCGGATCGAACCCGGTCGCCCGCACCGTAACGACCTTTATTTTGTCTTTGGACTGCACCGTTGCCAGCACGTTGCCGGCATAGATCGGGCGCACAAAAGTGTCCGGCGCTTCAACCGCGCTGATCTCGGAAATCTGCTGCACGTCGAGTGCCGCCGCCACGCGCGGCATGAAATTCTTGCCGAAACTCGTCGCCGGCGCGACGATGTGCGAGTACTTGTCCGCAATGCCCAGCACCAGCGCCGCCAGGTTCTCCGCACCGGCGCCCGCATAGTGGTCTGCATCGCACAGCAGCACCTTGGCCACACCCGCTACCGCGGCTGCGGCTTTGGCCGCATCGGCGCATTGATGGCCGGCGATAAGCACCGTGATGTCGCCGCCCATTGCGACGGCTGCCGTAATGGTGTTGGTAACACCCGGCTTGAGCTGTTTGTTGTCGTGTTCCGCGATAACCAGGATAGCCATTTAAATCACCTTCGCTTCGGTTTTGAGTTTCGCCATCAGCTCTTTGACATCGGCGACCTTGACCCCCGAGCCGCGTTTAGGCGGCTCCTGCACTTTCAGCGTCACGAGGCGCGGCGCGATATCCACGCCGAGCGCTTCAGGCTTGATCACTTCCAGCGGTTTCTTCTTCGCTTTCATGATATTGGGCAGGGTCACATAGCGCGGTTCGTTGAGGCGCAGATCAGCGGTCACCACCGCCGGCAGCTTGATCGAGAGCTTCTCCAGACCGCCATCGATCTCGCGCGTGACATCGGCGGCATCGCCGTTGACCGCAATAGCCGACGTGAACGCCGACTGCGGCCAACCGAGGAGCGCTGCCAGCATCTGCCCCGACTGGTTGCAGTCGTCATCGATCGCCTGCTTGCCCATGATCACGAGTTTGGGGCTTTCCTTGTCCACGATCGCCTTGAGCACCTTGGCCACCGCCAGCGGCTGCACTTCCCCGGCGGTCTCGACCAGGATGCCGCGGTCCGCGCCCATCGCCATCGCGGTGCGCAACGTCTCCTGGCACTGCTGCACGCCGATCGACACCACCACGATTTCGGAAACCACACCGGCTTCTTTCATGCGTATCGCCTGCTCGACCGCGATCTCGCAGAACGGGTTCATCGTCATCTTGATGTTGGCGGTTTCAACTCCGCTGCCATCGGATTTGACCCGCACTTTGACGTAGGGGTCGATCACGCGCTTCACCGTGACCAGAACTTTCATCGCTGCTCCTTGAGGAATCTGCCGGGAATGGAAAATGGAAGCTGTCAGTTTACCGGATAGCGACATTCAAAGAAACGGTGCGGGCGGCGAAGGTCCAGTTTATGGACAGTACGTTTGATCTGCGTCAAAAAGGGTGGGGTCGTTGCCGCTGAAAAAGCAAAAAACATGAACCGCCAAGGCCGCCAAGAATTCTTTTCAATACACGCTTGACGGGTACGCGAGCAGCGCGCCCTCGGCCTCGGCGTAGCGCGGATTGAATTCCCGCACCTTGGCGTCGAGCAGATCGTCGAAGAAGAGAGAGCGGTTTTTGGCGCGGTCAGCGGGCGGCACGTCCGGATCAAACCCGCGCCGCTGCTCGGCTTCCTCGCGCGGCACAAACGTCCAACCGATGGCCTTGGCGTATTCGAGGATCCGGGCCTGGACGGTTTTGTGCTCGCCTGGCTTCATGAATAGGGTTTCAGATTTAACGTGCGCTGAATTTTTTCGCGCACGACATCAGGCACGCCTGCCTTTTCTGCAAACGATCTCCATTTCGATACCGTCGTCTGCACCTCGGCAACGATTTTCGCAGCGCGCCCCCGTTTCATCGAAGCAGTCTTTGCGCAGGCGTTGAAGTCCTCCATGGTGAAATTGTCGCGTTTTCCATTCATCGTCATCTGATGGCTTGCCGTCCACGCACCCGCAGGATTAAAGCTGTAGGTCATGTCAAAGGCCGGCGCCAGCGACCACTCGCCGGATTTATTCATCAGGAAGGCAATATTCTTCACGTGGTCATCCTGATTGCGGGCCACGATGTTAAATACCATGCGCCGAAACAGTTGCTCGATGGCCTGCATTGGCAACTGCAGTTGCCGCATCACGAGCAACGCCTGCTCGTAGCTATAAGCGCCTGCCATATTGAAATCGTAGTGCGCCAGGGCGCAGAGTGACTGCATATGAAGTTTTTCGCCGGCGGCAAAACGATCAAAGCGGCGCGTCAAGAAATGCGACCGGCCATTCTCTTTAAACAGCCGGCATTCACTGATAGCTATGCCACATTCAAGCGCCATCAGGTAGTACGCATACTCGATCACCCCGTAGCCTTTCGGGTCTTCCAGTTCCTTATCTTTGTTGCCACTAACGCCGTCAAATTTCAGCAGCCAGTATTCAAATCCCTTGCCGGCTTTGACCTGGCCAGACCGCACTTCATTGGTTTTCGGGTTCCATGCGATGACCGCCTTCGCCCTCGCGCCACCGGCGGA
>JAUXMZ010000051.1 GCA_030683105.1 Burkholderiales bacterium
ACCTGTACCCGCACCTGCACCCGCGTCCGTTGAACCCGCGCCTGCACCCTTGTCCGTATCCGATGGCACCCCTGGCTGTGCTTGCGCCAGCAGTACGCGTTCGGCCTGGCCGGCGCCGATGTCGTCGCCAAGCAGCGCGGCAAGGTCTTCTTGCAGTGCGTCGTCTTTCGGTTCGAGAAGCGTATACGCCCGTTTGCCGGCGGGCAGGGTCTGCGCTGCCGTATCGGGAAGAATTTGCGGCGTCATTAAAGCTTGGGCGGCGGCGGCGGATTTATCAGCTTGCGAGGCGGGCTTCTTAACCATGATTATTTCCCTGGATAGGTTTAGTTTTAGGTTTTATGCACACACCATAACCGACAGTGCACGGAGCAACGCGCAGATATTAGAACTAATGTAATTCCATTACAACAGGTATCCATTTCACGTTATGGCATGGGCCTGGACGGGGAGTTGATTGGCACCCTCCGGGTATTTGCTTTGCGGCATGATTGGTGATTGGTGATTAGTGATTGGTGATTGGTGACTGGTGATTAGTGATCCGTAACTGGATGATACTTATATGAAACCTTTGCTTGAATTGCACTCTCTTGGCCAGCGCATCTGGCTCGATAATCTCTCCAGGACGCTGCTTAGGGAAGGCACGCTGGCGAAGCTTATAGCCGACGACGGCGTGGCCGGCGTCACGTCCAACCCTTCGATTTTTTTCAAAGCGATCAGCGAGAGTCCGCATTATCGCGACGAGGCGGCGGCGCTGCGGCGCGATCCCGCCTTCACGCCCGAACAGCGCTACGAGCGTCTGGCGGTTGCCGACATCCAGGCTGCGTGCGACCTGCTGCGCCCGCTCTACGATGAGACCCGCGGCGACGATGGCTACGTCAGCCTGGAGGTCTCTCCTGCACTCGCACACGACGCCACCGGAACGATCGCAGCAGCCCGGCGCCTCAGGACTGCGGTAAACCGCGACAACGTGCTGATCAAGGTGCCGGCCACGCCGGCGGGCATCATCGCGATCGAGGCCTTGATCGGCGAAGGCTGTCCGGTCAATGTCACGCTGATGTTTTCCCTGGCGCATGTGAAGCGCGTCGCCGGCGAACAGCTTCTCGGCCTGATGGCGGAGAAGCGGTGATTGGTGACTAAAAGCGGTGATTGGTGATTGGTGATTCGTACCCGTCAAGCGGGTATTGTGAAGAATGATTCGTAACTAGATGGCTGGCCAGGGTCACCTGCATGACCTGCCCGAAGTTCCAGGCCTGCTGCGCCTGGGCCGTGGCGGCCACGAGGTATAGGGTTGCCACGGATATCATCCTGAATTTCATTGCAATTTTCCTGTTGAACTCGAGCCTGCTCTTATCCGCCATCAGTCCCGCTTCAAATCCCGATAGAAGTTTTCATGCGAACCAAAGGACAGGAGCTTGATCGCATCCTCGTCCTGGGCTACGCGGTAGGCGACCAGGACAAGCTGGGCCTGGGCCCGGTACTTGTAGACCCGTACCCCCGCCAAGTCGCCCTTTTTCATTTCGCCGGCATCTGGATCGGCAACCATAACGCGTACCGCCGGATCCAGAGATTCCTTCTCACTTGGTTGCAACTTCTTCGCCGCACGCGAAAAACGCGGCGTGGCGATCAGCTTCATTGTGGTTGCCATGCGGGACTCCATGACACGTTAAGAAGTTACGTAATAGCGTAATAGACGATAAAAAGAAACCGCACAAATAAAAAAGAAACCGCCCGCTTGCGCGGACGGCTCCATGTCACGAGACCCGGCGCCGGACGCCGTTGTTATATGTGCTGGATCCAGTTGTTGCCGGTGTAGGCGTTGAGATCCGCCAGCGTCACCCCGCTCAGCACGATGCCGGTTTGCAACACGTCGCCGGTCGAATCGCCGTCCCAGACCACCAGCGTATCGGCTCCGGCGTTGTGGACGTTGAAGGTCGTCGTGCCGTCAAAGTTGCCCTGTACCAGGTAGAAACCCTGGTCGGTCGCCAGACCGTTGGCGGGCTTCACACTGGTGGCAGGCGTTTCAAACTGCCCGCCCATCCAACCCACACCCTGCTGTCCGGAAAGATCCTGGTGCGGGGCGTTCAGGTTGAAACCTTCGCCGTTGGCAAAGTCGGTGATGCGGTCGACCCCGCCGCCAAAGGTGAAGGTGTCGCCATTGTCGAGGACGCCAGCTATGCCACCACCCAGATTCATGGCCGTGACAGCAGGAGAATCGCCCTGCTGGAAATCGAAATCGTCCGAGCCCAACCCGCCCGTCATCGTGTCCGCCCCGGTGCCGCCGTCGATCCAGTCATCGCCGTCGGAGCCGGTCAGGATGTCGTTGCCGACGTTGCCGCTCAGGCCGTAGCCGGTGATCGCTCCGCCAACGGGGAAGCCGCTCAGGTCGATGGTGTTGTTGCCGCTGCCGCCCTCGGCCCACGTATCGCCGCCGCTCAGGAAATTGTTCGCCGCATCGCGGATGCTATTGGTAGAGGTGTCGCCAGCGAAGCTCATCAGTGCCCAGTCCTCCGGTGCCAAAGACAGGCCACTGTAGTGGGCGGCCAGGCTGGTGGTGCCGCTGCCACTGACGCTCGTTGGATTCGAGATTGCTGGATCGAGGCTAAGGCTAACCCCATTGAACTTCTGTATCGACATGGCCAAGTCGGAGGTGGCGAAGGCGTTCTCCGCTGTATTGATCGCGAAGCCGTCGGCGGTGAGGGCAAAGCCGATCGGCTCGGGCGGCGTGGTATCCACCACGTGCACCACATTCGCGCCAGCAGTAGTGCCGAGCGTTGCGCTGCCGACATTGATGAGGCCGGCGAGTGCCACCAGGGTATCCGGCACCACGTAGCCGTCGGATAACGGTATCGTGCCACTGTCCTGGAATACGTAGAGGGCGTCGACGCCACTATCAAGGGCGCTGCCGTTGCCGTTGGTATCCACCCGGAACGCCACCGTGGTGCCGGGAGTGGTGATGTTGGCCGAGAGATAGTTCAGCGCATCAGCCAGATTCGCAGTGTTGATCGTCACGGCGCTACCGCCCGTATTGGCATTGTAGAAGGTGACGATCCCGCTGCTGATACTGTGGTTCAGCAGTACGCCAGCATTGGTAGCGCCGTTGTCTGTGACGTTGGTGACGTCGCCGGCGATGACGTTCGATTGCAAGCTCAGCACGTCGTGTTTGGCGTCGTCAACGGAATTGATGTCGAATCCGGTGCCGGCAGGGCTGTTAGGGTTGCCTCTGATCACGTCCATGGCGTTCGTTGTACTCTCGCCCAGACCGATGATGACGGTGTCCCTGGAGTAAAGAGGTCCCAAGTTGGTCCCCGGGCCGGGATCCATGTCGAGCCCTCCGTTCTCGACCAGCCGGATGGTGTCCGCGCCGCCGCCGCCGGTGAGAGTATCGATACCGCCGCCATCGATAAGCGTGTCTGCCGCGCTGGTGCCGATGAGTGTGTCATCGCCGCCATTGCCGCGCAGTATCTGCACGAAGTCGCTGCCGTAATTGCTCAGGTCGATGGTGTTGTTCCCACCCCCGCCGACATAGACTTCGCGCGATGAGACCGTGTTGCCGGCCACGTCAGCGACCGTGCTGAAGTTGTTGGCGTCAATACGTACCCGCACGTAATCCGTGCCGACGTGGGTGGGGTTGGTGGTTAGGGTGAGTTGGTTGGTGCCACTGCTGGCAACAGTGTACGTCACCGCAGTTCCCGACCAGTCGGAGGAACTGGGATTCTGGGCCAGGAACATGCTGCTGTTGTTCGCAGTGACCGCCTCATCAAAGTCCAGGACGATGGTACTGCCAGTGCCAAAGCTGGCGCCGGTATTGCCGGGCCGGGTGGTGTCGATGGTGACATCCAGCCCGCCCGATGCAAACGAGACGTTGCCCGAAAGATCGGTCTGCTTCGCCGTCAGATTATGCACGTCGGCAAGCAGAACCGAACTCGTGATGCTCCACGCGCCAGCCCCATCCGCCACGCCCGTGCCCAGCACCGTGGCGCCGCCCGTGTCATACAGCGTCACGGTGGCGCCCGCTTCCGCACCAGTTCCCGTCAGCGTCGGCGTCGTAACATTGGTGATATCGTCGGTGTTGCTGAAGCCAAAATCCGAGGCAGCGTCGAGATCCGGCGCGCTTGGCGCCGCCGCAAAGGTGTCCGTCGTGTCGAAATTCAGGGTGGTAGTGTCGGCAATGCCTGCATAGGCGTTGCCCGCCACGTCGGTGATCACTCCGCTCGCGATCTGCACGTAGTAGGTGGTATTGGCGTTGAGATCGAGAGTCGGGTTGATGGTTACCGTGTTGCCGCTGATGACCACCTGTGCATCGCCCACCGCAATCGTGCGAGTGTCCGCGCCATCACTGATCACGATGTTGCCCGTACCCGCCGCCACGTTTTCGCTGAAGGTCAGCACAATGTTGCTGCCCACCGCCACCGCCGTGACATTGTCTGCCGGAGTGCTGCCAGACAGTGTCGGTGGAATTTCGTCCACATCGGTCACCGTCACCGCGATCGCCTGGGTGTCGGTGTGGATGCCGTCGGACACCTGCACCGTCACGTCGTAGATGTTGTCCGTGCCTGAGTCCGTCGGGACCTCGAAGTCCGGCGCCACCGCGAAGGTCAGTACGCCCGTGCTCGCGTCAATGGCGAACTTCGCTGCGTCCGCGCCGCCCGTGATGCTGTAGGCCTGAGTCGCACTCGGATCCGCGTCGGTCGCCGTCACCGTCAGCACCGCCGTGCTGTTCTCCACTACATTCGCCGTCGCCGCCGAGGTGAACGCCGGGATATTGTCGTTCACCGCGGTCACCGTCACCGCAATGGCCTGGGTGTCGGTGTTGGTGCCGTCGGACACCTGCACCGTCACGTCGTAGATGCTGTCGCCACCCGCATCGGTGGGCGTCGCAAAGCTCGGCGGCGTCACAAACGACAGCACACCGGAGCTCGCGTTGATGGCGAACTTGAGTGCATCCGCGCCGCCGCTGAGGCTGTAGGTCTGGGTCGCACCCGCATCCTGGTCGGTCGCCGTCACCGTCGTCAGCACGGTCGCGTTCTCCGGCATGAGGATAGCGGCGCTGGCGCCGCCGCCATTGCTGGTGATCACCGGCGCTTCATTTACGTTCGTCACTGCTATTTCGCGATAGCCCAAACCGGTGTAGGTGCCGTCCGACGC
>JAUXMZ010000027.1 GCA_030683105.1 Burkholderiales bacterium
AGCGCCTAACGGCCTCCGGCAAGCCGTTTAAGCTCGTCATGACCGCGTGCATGCGAAAGTTGCTGACCATCCTCAATGCAATGTTAAAAAAGAACCAAACATGGAAAATTCAGCCTTCCTCTTGACACGGTTGCTCTCCCGACCTCTCTCCCAAAGGGAAAGAGGAGGCAATTGTTTCCCTTCTCCTTCCGGGAGAAGGGTCAGGGATGAGGGCTGGGCGGTTACAGGGTTTGGGTTTTTTAATACCCGCGCTCTCTTATCTTAACTTCTGATCCAAAAACTGGCGGACCTGCGTGACGAGTTCGGTTTCCTGGCCGTTGAAGAAATGATCGGCGCCGCCGACCTGGATCTGCGCCGAACCGCGCACGCGGCTGATGGCTGCGGCGCGTTTTCCCGCATTCTCCAGCACCGCGGGCAGATCTTTTTCGCCGTACAGATCGAGCACTGGCGCCTTGAAGCTCGCCGGCTCCGTGAAAGTCCCCGAGATTCCAATGGCGACCCACGCATCGATCTGCGGTTCGATGGTCTTGTTGAGAAAGACATTGGTCATGCGCGCGCCCAGGCTGTGCGAAACGATTGCAATTTTCTTATGGCTTTTGCCGCGCAGGAATTTGACTGCCACGAGCAGCCGTTCGGCGGCCTCGGGAAACAGTGGCGGATATTGATCGCCGCGCGCGTCTGCGGCGAGCACCGGCATTTGCACCGATAGCGTGGCGTAACCCAGCTCGGCAAGCTGGCTGCGCAATGGGTTGATCAGCCCCCAGTCAGGATGCACGCCGCTGCCGTGAACCACGATGACGCCAGCGGCAGCATTATTATGCGGGGTGTAAATCGCGAGAAATTTGCGGCTCGAATCCAGTTCGAGCAGGACCGGATCGCCGACCAGGATCGCCGGCGTGATCTCGTCGGCCCAGCGCTGTTCGCGCGCGTAATCGGCCTGCGCGAAACATACGGCCGTTCCGAAGACCATTAAAGTCAAAAGCCTGAACGCGAAGGACGCAAAGGGCACGAAGGATTTAAAACCCGAGGCGGAACGTAAGGCAGTCCTTGTCTTAAACTGATATTTCATAAAAAAGCCTTTGTTATTCCTTTGCGATCCTTCGCGTCCTTCGCGTTCAGGCTTTTTATTTGCCTTTGAACTTCGGCTTTTCTTTTTTCAGAAAAGCTTCCACGCCAATTTTGTAATCCCCGGTATCGAAGCAGGCAAACCCCTCGTCCCATTCTTCAGGGTTGAGTTTTACCCTGACCGTGAGCCGCTCGATGTACTGTTTGTTCCAGCGCGCGACCAGCGGCGCGCCGGCGGCGATGCGGGAGGCGCAGGCATAGGCTTCTTCCTCGACCTTGTCATCGGGCACGACGCGGTTGACCAGCCGTTTGCGATAAGCTTCCTGCGCGTCGAACACGCGGCCTTCGAGCAGGATTTCGAGCGTGACCGCGCGTCCCGCCAGCGCCAGCAGGCCCTGAAGCTCACCGTACGCCATGGTGAGCCCGAGCTTGTTGATCGGCACGCCGAAGCGGCTAGTCTCGCCGCAGATACGCATATCGCACATCGCCGCGATTTCCAGTCCGCCGCCGATGCATGCCCCCTGTATCAGCGCGACCGTCGGATGCCGGCATTGCGCAACAGACTGCATGGTCTCGTGAATGAGGTTGCCGTACGGCTTCGCCTGCTTCGAATCGGCGCGCTCTGCGGCAAACTCCGCGATGTCGGCGCCGGCGGCAAACGCCTGGTCGCCCGCGCCGCGCACGACCACGCAGCGCGGGGTGTCCTCGCCCGAGAGCGCGCGCATCACCGCGCCGAGCTGCTCCCACATGGCGCGGTTTAGGGCGTTCAGGCGCTCCGGGTTATTCAGAACAACCGTCGCGATCGGCCCGTCGCGTTCCACGAGGATGGTGTTGGCCATCGGCTACCGGTAGAACACGTCCACCAGTCCCAGCGTCACGACCGGGACGTAAGTGACCATCAGGAGCGTGAACAGAAGCACCCCGATGAAGGGGATGTTGGCCCTGGTCACGTCCCAGACGCTCTCCTTCGCGATCGAGCAGGTGAGCAGCAGGACGCTCGCCACGGGCGGCGTCTGCTGGCCGATGGCGAGGTTGAGCGTCACGATCACGCCGAAGTGGACCGGATCGATCCCCGCCGCGGTCACCACCGGCATCACGATCGGGACCACCAGGATGATGGCCGCGGCCGAATGCAGGAACATGCCGATGATGAGGAAGAAGACGTTCAGGATCGCGAGGATGGCCCACTTCTCGGTCGTGACAGAAAGCATCGCCGCCGCGATGCGCTGCGGAAGCTGCACCTCCGTGAGGTAGAGGCCCAGCAGGGCCGATGCGGCCACCAGCAGCATCACGGAGCCGGTCTGCACGGCGCCCTCGATGATCGCATCACGCAGCCGCGCCCAGTTGAGCTCGCGATAGACCAGGCCGCCCACCAGGAGCGCGGCCACCACCGCGAGAGCCGCGCCCTCGGTCGCGGTGACGATGCCCCCGAAGATCCCGCCCAGGATGATGATAGGGAGCGTGAGCGCCCAGAACGCCTTCTTGAAGGCGCGCCACAACTTGCCCCACTGGAAGATCTCCTCCACCGGCCAGTTGTACTTGACCGCATACCAGTAGCACAGGCCCATGAAGCCGAATCCCGTGAGCAGGCCGGGCACGATGCCCGCGACGAACATCTGCACCACTGACGTGCCCGCCATCACCGCGTAGAGGATCATGGGGATCGACGGCGGCAGGATGATCGCCAGCGTCGCCGTGGAGGAGGTCACCGCGGCCGTGAAGGGACCCGGGTAGCCGCGCGCCTTCATGGCCGGCATGATGATGGAGGCGGTTGCGGCCACGCCTGCGACCGCCGAGCCCGAGATCTCCGCGAAGAACATGTGGCTCAACACGTTCACCTGGGCGAGCGCTCCCCTCACCCAGCCCACGAGCGCCTGGCAGAAGTCGATGAGCCGGTGGGAGATCCCCGAGGTGTTCATGATCGCGGCGGCGAGGATGAAGAGCGGGATGGCGATGAGCGGAAAGCTGGTCGCGCCCTGATAGAGCGCGAGCGGCACGTTGGGCAGGCTCCCGACTCCCTGCGTCGTGAGCATCGCCACGACCGACGCGATGCAAAGCGCCACCGCGATAGGGACGTTGATCAGCACCAGCGCGACGACGCACAGCAGGACGAGGAACCCGGTCATGCGTGCCCCCCGGCGGCGCCGTGCTCGCGGCGCGCTTCGCGCAGCACTTCGGGAAAGACCAGCAGCTGGCCCACGATGAACATGACGGCGCTGATAGGGATCACCGAGTTCGCATACGCCACCGAGACTTCCGGCAGGGAAACGAGCTGGTCCATCGCAAGGATCTCGAGGATCGTATAGCCCACCCAGGCGAGCAGCACGAAGAAGGCCATCGTGCACAGCTGCGCCACGACGGTGACGGCGACCCGCGGGCCGGCCGGCAGCATCCTCACGATCTCGGGCACGCCCATGTGCGCGTGCTTGAGGACCGCCAGCGCCGAGCCGTAGAACGTCACCCAGGCGAGGAGGATGGTGGCGACCTCGTCATACCAGACGAGGGAATGGCCCGAGTAGCGGAAGACCACGCCCGCCACCACCTCGGCGGCTAGCGCGGCCATGAGCACGATGCAGATCCACTCGAGGAAGCGCTCGTATCCCCGGCGGAACGACTGAAGCGTCATCCCCTACTTGCCCAGGGCGATGGCTTTGTCGATCACGGCCTTGGAGCCGGCGACCTCACTGGCGAACTCCTCGTAGACCGGCCTGGAGGCCGCGACGAAGGCGTCCTTGTTGGGGACGTTGGACTTCACGCCCGCCGCGGTGATCGTGCCCAGCAGCTCGGTCTCGGCCTTCTCGGCGACCTGGTAGACGTACGCCTGGGTCTCCTTGGCGGTGTCCTCGAGGATCTTGCGCACGTCCGGGGGGAGGGTCGCCCACTTCTTCGCGCCGACGGTGGCGTAAGCGGGCGTGTAGACGTGGCCGGTCAGCGAGATGAACTTCTGCACTTCCTGGAACTTGGCGCTGGTGATCTGTGTGAACGGGTTTTCCTGGCCGTCCATGACGCCCGTCTGCAGCGCCGTGAACACCTCGGAGAACTTCATCGGGCTGGGGTTGGCGCCGTAGGTCTGGAACATCTTCACGCGCCACTTGCCCTCGGGAACGCGCAGCTTGATCCCCTTGAGGTCCTCGGGCGTGTTGATCGGGCGCTTGTTGTTGGTGATGTGGCGGTAGCCGTTCTCCCACACGGCGATGACCTTGAGCCCCTTCTTCTCGGCGGCCGGGGCGATCAGGGGCCAGAAGACTTCCTTCTCGATGAGGCCCATGTGCTTGCGGTCCTTGACCAGGTAGGGCATCTCGAAGACGCCGAAGAGGTCGGCTTCCGAGGACATGACGGTCGAGGGCAGGGCGATGTCCACCGTGCCGAGCTTCAACTTCTGGACAAGTTCCTTGTCGCCGCCCAGCTGGCTGGAGCCGAAGACGATGACCTTCGCCTTGTTGCCCAGCTTGGCGTTGGCCCGCTTCGCGAACTCCTCGGCGGAGGCTGCGAAGAGCGAGCCGGGCTCGCCGACATGCCCGAACTTGATTTCGGTTTGCGCGGCGGCAGTGGTTGCGAGCAACGCGCCGGCCAGCAGCGACAGCAGTTTGACGATTATTTTCATGACTTGCCTCCTTTGGTTATGTGACAAATTTGAACCGGCGCCTTTTGTCGGTTTGCAGCGACGCCAGCCGATGCGACTACTATTGGGGCGGGATGTTCGCTGCGCGCACCACTTTACCCCATTTCTCGGTTTCCGCTTTGAGGTAGGCTGTGAATTCGGCGGGGGTGTTGCCCAGCGGCTCCAGCCCCTGCACATCGAATTTGCGTTTCGTGTCATCCGCCGCGAGTGCTTTGCGCATGGTCTGACTGAGCTTGCCGACCACCGCGCGCGGCGTTCCCGCCGGCGCCAGTATCCCGTACCAGGTGTTGTATTCGAAATCGGGAACGCCGGCCTCGCCGAACGTCGGAACCTCCGGGGCCGCCGGCGAGCGCTTGATGCTGGAGACGCCGAGCGCCCGCAGCCGGCCGCTTTTGACGTGAGGCAACGCGGAGGCAAACGTCGAAAACATCATCTGCACCTGGCCGCCTATCAGGTCGGTCAAAGCCGGGCCGGTGCCCTTGTAAGGCACGTGCAGCAAGTCGATCTTGAGGCGCAGCTTCAGCAGTTCCACGGCAAGGTGGGTGCCGGCGCCGGTGCCCGCGGAAGCAAAGGTCAGTTTACCGGGCTGCGAACGCGCAAGGTCGATGAATTCCTTCAGCGATTTCGCGGGCACTGCCGGATGGATCACAACGATGTTCGGCTGAATGGCGACCAGTGATACCGGAGCAAGGTCCCGGATGGCGTTGTAGGGCAGTTTCTTGTAGAGCGTCGCGTTGAAGGCGAGGCTGATATTGCCCAGCAGTAACGTGTAGCCGTCGGCCGGCGCCTTGGCGGCGAGATCGGTGCCCAATGTGCTGCCGGCGCCGCCGCGATTATCGATGACCACCGGCTGTCCCAGCGCTTCGTTCAGCGACTGACCGGCGAGGCGCGCGACGATGTCCGAGCCGCCGCCTGGCGCGAACGGCACGATGAAGCGGATCGGCTTGGCCGGATAAGTCTGCCCGAAGGCAGACTGGGCCGGCAGCGCAACGAAGGTTGCCGCGAGAGCCACAGTAAAGGCCAGATGCCGCATTTTGTCTCCTCCTGTCAAGGCTGTAACACCGGCCGTTTCGCGGTAATCGCGTTTTATTTTGCGTCCGGGCGATTCAGGATTTTGTGCGCTAGGTTTATCTGTGAAGCGTTAGCTGCACTTATCGATTATTTGGTTCTTGTTTGCCGGTTCCGTATTTTGATTTCAGGCGACGCCAAGTTTCGCGGCGGGTCTTTGTTGCATCTGCGCATTACCGCCCGCCAGATAGTCCATGGCCGAGGCAACGCCGCCCTTCTTGTGAGGTACGCCGGCAAGGCCCAAGCCCATCTCGACGCCGCACAGGGTGCCGCACAGCGTGAGATCGTTGAAATCGCCCAGGTGACCGATGCGGAACACTTTGTTCGCAATCTTGCCCAGCCCGCTGCCGAGAGACATGTTGAAGTTCTCCAGCACCACCTTGCGGAATTCGACTTCGTTGTGACCCTCCGGCATCAGCACAGCCGTGAGCGCGCTGGAATATTCCGCCGGGTTCAGACACAGGATTTCCAGGCCCCAGGTTCGGACTGCGCGGCGCGTCGCCTCAGCGTGGCGGTCGTGGCGTTTGAATACATTGTCCAGCCCTTCCTCCTCGACCAGCATTTTGAGCGCCTCGCGCAGGCCGTACAGCAGATTGGTCGCTGGCGTATAAGGAAAGAAGCCGTTCTTATTGGCGGTGATCATTTCGTCCCACGACCAGTAGGAGCGCGGCAGTCTGGCTGATTTCGTCGCCGCAAGCGCCTTGTCGCCGACCGCGTTGAACGACAATCCCGGCGGCAGCATCAGGCCTTTTTGCGAGCCGGCAACCGTGACATCCACGCCCCATTCGTCGTGACGGTAGTCGATGGAGGCGAGCGAGGAGATGGTGTCGACCATGAACAGCGCCGGGTGCCTGGCGCGATCTATGGCCTTGCGCACTTCGCCGATGCGCGAAGTGACGCCGGTGGATGTTTCGTTGTGCACGACGCACACGGCCTTGATCTCGTGCTTGCGGTCCTCGGCGAGCCTGGTTTCGATTGCCGCGGGATCGGCGCCATGCCGCCAGTCGCCCTTGATGAACTCGGGCACGATCCCAAGTTTATTCGCCATGTTAAGCCACAGGGTTGCAAACTGGCCGGTTTCATACATCAGCACTTTGTCCCCGGGGGACAGCGTGTTGACCAGGGCCGCTTCCCAGGCGCCGGTGCCGGAGGCGGGAAAAATCACCACCGCCCCCTTGGTTTTGAATACCTGTTTCATGCCCGCGAGCACGTCGAGGCCGAGTCGTTGAAACTCGGGGCCGCGGTGGTCTATGGTTGCGCTGTTGATGGCGCGCAACACGCGATCGGGAACGTTGGTGGGCCCGGGAATTTGCAGAAAATGTCGGCCGGCAAGATGCGCCATACTCGGCTCTCCTAGTAATAACTAGTGTCGATGGTAACCCAGTGCGGTAGACCTTACAACATGGTTTTGTATGCAAAAAACGAACAAATATCGCGAAGACCGAGGTAGTTATGTAACTTTATGTTTATATTCATATATTTTAAGTTGCCGTTGGCGCCCCAGCCGCGTATTATGCATACAACTTAATTTTTGGCAGGTCGGGATGGAATCCATACAAGCTCGCGCCGCAGAATCGGGGGGGGTGACATCGCTGGTAGAACGCCGCCTGCTGCACGAAGAGGTGATCGACCGGCTGCGCGACATGATCGTGCAGGGCGAGCTGGCGCCCGAGACCAAATTGAACGAGCGCGTGCTCGCCGCGCAACTCGGCATATCGCGTACACCGCTGCGCGAAGCCTTCAAGTATCTGGCCTCGGAAGGGCTGGTTGAACTGCTGCCTAACCGCGGTGCGGTGGTGGCTCCGCTCAAGCCGGGGAAAGTGAAGGAAATTTTTGTGGTGCTCGGCGCGCTGGAAGCCCTGGCAGGCGAGCTCGTGTGCCGCAACGCGACCGATGCCGACATCGCCGAGATCCGCGCGCTGCATTATCAGATGGTGGCGCATCATGCGCGCGGCGAGCTTGCGCCCTATTTCCGCTACAACCAGCAAATCCACATCAGGCTCGTCGAATGTGCGGGCAACGCCACGCTTGCACAGGTCTATCGCGGCCTCAACGCCCATGTCCGGCGCGCGCGCTACATGGCCAATCTTTCGCATGAACGCTGGGATGCAGCAGTCGGGGAGCACGAGGAAATTCTGGCCGCGCTCACCGCCCGCGACAGCGCGCGGCTTCAGGCACTGCTGCGCGATCATCTGGCAAAAAAACTGGTGCTGGTGATGGAGGCGCTTAATGCGAATAAGCCGCCGATGAAGGCAAGTTAAAGTCAAAAACTTATTTGCCGCCAATATGCCTTTGACTTTAGACCGCAGCGCACTCGCGCAGCGTCTGCAGCGCGAAATCCAGGGCGAAGTGCTGTTCGACGCCGCCTCGCGCGGACGCTACTCGACAGATGCCTCGATTTACCAGATTGAGCCGGTCGGCGTGGTAGTACCGTTAACCGAGCAGGATGCGCTGATCGCGCTGCAGATCGCGGTGGACGAGAGCGTACCGGTGCTCGCGCGCGGCGGCGGCACGTCGCAGTGCGGTCAGACGGTCGGTGCGGCGCTCGTGATCGATAACAGCAAGCACCTGAATCAGATCATCGCTTTCGACAAGGACGCGCGGACCGTAGTCGTGCAACCCGGCGTGGTGCTCGACCAGCTCAATGCCTATCTGAAGCCGCACGGGCTGTGGTATCCGGTCGACGTCTCGACCAGCGCGCAGGCGACGCTGGGCGGCATGGCGGGCAACAATTCCTGCGGCTCGCGCTCGATTTTCTACGGCAACATGGTGCATAACGTGCGCAGTGTCGAGGCGGTGCTGGCCGACGGCACCCGCTGCAGTTTCGGCGCGGTGCCCGCAGATTTGTCGCGGCTGGCGGGGCCGCAGCGCTACGTCGATCTGGTCAGGAAAATCCGGGACATTGCCGCGCGAGAGGCCGGGGAGATCGAGCACCGTTATCCCAAGCTGCTGCGCAAAGTTGGCGGTTATAACCTCGACATGATGGCGCAAGCGCCTTTGAACATGGCGCACCTGCTGGTGGGTTCGGAAGGCACGCTCGCCTACTCGCAACGTCTGCATCTGAACCTGTCGCCCTTGCCGCAGCACAAGACTCTCGGTGTCTGCCATTTCCCGGTTTTTTTCAAGGCAATGGAGTCGGCGCAGCATCTCGTCAAACTCAAGCCCGTCGCGGTCGAACTGGTCGACCGCACCATGATCGCCCTGGCCCGCGACAATTCTGCGTTCAGGGCCACGGTCGAGAAATTCATCACGGGCGATCCCGATGCAATCCTGCTGGTCGAATTTGCCGGCGATGACAAAGACGAGCAGCTGGCAAAACTGAAACAACTGGTCGAACTGATGGGCGATCTCGGTTTCCCGGGCGGGGTGGTTGAAATCACCGACCCGGTGCTGCAGCGCGACGTGTGGGAAGTGCGCAAGGCGGGGCTGAACATCATGATGTCGATGAAAGGCGACGGCAAGCCGGTGTCCTTCATCGAGGATTGCGCCGTGCCGCTGGAACACCTTGCCGAATACACCGATCGTCTGACCGGCGTGTTCGAAAAACACGGCACCAAAGGCACCTGGTACGCGCATGCCTCGGTCGGCTGCTTGCATGTGCGGCCCATCCTCAACATGCGTGATGACGGCGCGCAGAAAATGCGCGCCATCGCCGAAGAGGCCGCTGAACTGGTCAGGCAATATAAAGGCTCATATTCGGGCGAGCATGGCGATGGCCTGGTGCGGTCGGAATGGATCGCGCCGTTCTTCGGACCCAGGCTGACCAGCGCTTTCGAAGAGATCAAGGACATCTTTGATCCGAAAGGGCTGATGAATCCGGGCAAGATCGTGCGGCCGTCCAAACAGGATGATCGCGCGCTGTTCCGCTTCAAGCCCGGCTACCGCGCGGAGAAAATCGACACCGCGCTGGACTGGTCGGAGTGGGGCGGGTTCGACAAGGCGATCGAGATGTGCAACAACAACGGTCACTGCCGCAAGTTCGATGCCGGCGCCATGTGCCCGTCGTATCGTGTCACGCGCGATGAGAAGCACCTGACGCGCGGCCGCGCCAATACGCTGCGCCTGGCACTGTCGGGACAACTCGGCGCAGGGGCGCTGACCTCCGATGAGCTGCGCGCCACCATGGACCTATGCGTGTCGTGCAAGGGCTGCAAGCGGGAATGCCCGACCGGCGTGGACATGGCCAAAATGAAGATCGAGTTTCTGCATCACTACCGCGAGCGCCACGGCCTGCGTCTGAAAGACCGCCTCATCGCATATCTGCCGCGCTACGCGCCATGGGCGGCAAAATTGTCATGGCTGATGAACCTGCGCGACCGCATTCCCGGCGTTGCCGCGTTGAGCGAAAAACTCATCGGCTTGAGTGCCAAGCGCACCCTGCCGCAATGGCGCAGTGATACGTTTTTTGCAACCCATGCGCCCGGCCCGGCCTCCGGAAGGGGTGGGGCTTCAGGCAATGAGGTCGTGCTGCTGGTCGATACGTTCAACAATTATTTCGAATCCGAGAATGCGCACGCCGCCTTCGCCGTTCTGGAAGCGGCGGGTTACCGCGTGCATTTGCCGCGGGCCGCGGACAGCCCCAGGCCGCTGTGTTGCGGCCGCACGTTTCTCGCCAGCGGGCTGGTGGCCGAAGCGAAAGCCGAAGCGCGTCGCACCCTGGCAACACTCAGGCCTTTTGTTGAACGCGGCATACCCGTCGTCGGCCTCGAGCCGTCGTGCCTGCTCGGCTTGCGCGACGAATTTCTGTCGTTGGTGCCCGGTGCAGAATCTTCACAGCTTGCGCTCAATGCCATGTTGTTCGAGGAGTTTCTCGCGCGCGAACAGGATGCGGGGCGGCTCAAGCTGAAGCTCAAGGCCCTGCCGCAGAAAAAAGCGCTGTTGCACGGCCATTGTCATCAAAAGGCGTTTGCGGCGATGCCCGCAGTGCAGCGCGTGCTGGGGCTGATCCCCGAACTGAAAGTCGAGCTCATCGAATCGAGTTGCTGCGGCATGGCGGGCAGCTTCGGCTTCGATGCCGAACACTACGATGTGTCGATGAAAATGGCCGAGCTTGCGCTGTTGCCGGCGCTGCGTCGCGCCGGCACCGACACGCTGATTATCGCTGACGGCACGAGCTGCCGCCATCAGATACACGACGGCTTGTGCGCCGGGGGCGATGCGCCATCGTCGTCGCAGCGCGATGCGCTGCATGTCGCGCGCGTGCTGCACTCGGCGCTCGCATGACTGGCATGCGTTCCGGTTTATTGACCTGCGTGCTTGACAAGCTTGCCGGGGCTCAATAGCCTGAACCTAATATATAACTAGAAAAGTATCGAGAGGATGGACCTACCCGTCGCTACCCCCGTTGCACCGTCACTCGCAACCTCCAGCCCCTGGCTGCTGGAGGTCGAGGATCTGCATGTTCATTTCGTGACCTCGAGCGGCGTGGTGCGCGCGGTGGAGGGCATTTCATACAAGGTCAAAGCCGGCGAGGTCGTGGCGCTGGTCGGCGAATCGGGTTGCGGCAAGTCGGTGTCTTCGCTTGCCATCATGCGCCTGCTGGCCAAGCCTGCCGGGCGCGTCGTCGGCGGCCGCATCCTGTTCGAAGGCCGTAATCTGCTCGAGCTCCCGGACGAGCAGATGCGGGAGATCCGCGGTCGCGATATTTCGATGATCTTCCAGGAGCCGATGACCTCGCTCAATCCGGTGCTGACCATAGGATTCCAGATCACGGAACCGCTGCTCATCCACCTCGGCATGACGATGGAGGCGGCGCGCCGGCGCGCCGTCGAGCTCCTGAAAATGGTGGGCCTACCCGATCCCGCGCGCAGGTTGGACCAGTATACCCCACAGTTCTCCGGCGGCATGCGCCAGCGCGTGATGATTGCGATCGGTCTTGCGTGCAATCCCAAGCTCATCATTGCCGACGAGCCGACCACCGCGCTCGACGTGACGATACAGGCCCAGATCCTGAAGCTGATGAAGGACCTGTCGCGGGATCTCAACATCGCGCTGGTGGTGATTACGCACAATCTGGGTGTTGTCGCCCGCTATGCCGACCGCGTCAACGTGATGTATGCCGCGCGCATGGCGGAGCAGGGCAGCGCCACCGATGTATTCGCCAGCCCGATGCACCCGTACACCACCGGATTGCTGCGTTCGGTGCCGCGCCTGGATCAGCCGCGCGGCCGCAGACTTGAAACCATCGAAGGCCTCCCACCCAATTTGCTCGAGGCGCCGCCCGGTTGCCGGTTTGCGCCGCGCTGCCCGGCACGGCAGGACGCCTGCATCCGCGTGCTGCCCGAACTGGAACTCGTCGCGCCGCATCGTTATTCGGCCTGCATCCGCGCCAGGGAACTGGCCCGGGTCGGGCCGACCGGCCTCGGCCTGCAGAGCGCCACGTTCGAGCGACCGCAGCCCAAGGCGCTGACCCGGGGCGAGCCGCTGCTTGATGTTCAGGGGCTCAAAACATACTTCGATGTGTCGAGCGGCCTCAAGCGGCATGCCGTGGTGCGGGCGGTGGACGGCCTTTCGTTTGACATACAGCGTGGCGAAACCGTAGGCCTGGTTGGTGAGTCGGGCTGCGGCAAAACCACCGTCGGGCGCACGCTGCTCAGGCTGGAGAACGCGACAGCCGGCAAGATCATGTTTGACGGCAAGGATGTTACCGCCATATCCGGCGATACGCTCAAGAGTTACCGGCGGCAGATCCAGGTGATCTTCCAGGACCCCTACAGCTCGCTGAACCCGCGCATGACCATCGGCCAGATCATCGCCGAACCGATGCTGGTGTACAAACTGCAGCCCAATCGCGCCGCAGCCAAGGCCAAGGCCGCGGAACTGCTGACGCAAGTCGGGCTGTTTGAATACATGATCGAGCGCTATCCGCATGAGCTGTCGGGCGGACAGCGCCAGCGCGTCGGCATCGCGCGCGCGCTGGCGATGAAGCCTTCGTTCATCGTGTGCGACGAGCCGGTATCCGCGCTCGACGTTTCGATACAGGCCCAAATCATCAATCTGCTCGAAGACCTGCAGCAAAAATTCGGGCTGACCTATTTATTCATTGCCCACGATCTTGCGGTCGTGCGCCATATCTCGGACCGCGTGGTCGTCATGTATCTGGGCAAGGTGATGGAAATTGCAGACCGCGACGCGCTCTACGCCGATCCCTTGCATCCTTACACCCAGGCTCTGCTTGATGCGGTGCCGGTGCCAGATCCGGCGCTGGAAGTGAGCCGCAGGTACAAAGTGCTCAGCGGCGAGGTTCCCAGTCCGCTCAATCCGCCGCGCGGCTGTGTGTTTCACACGCGGTGTCCGCTCGCGGATGATGAGTGTAAGATGAATATTCCCGAATTGCGGGAAGTGCGTCCCAGGCACTACGCCGCATGCATCAAGCTTTGAATAAACCAATTATAGGAGGAGACAAGATGAAGATATCTGCTTTATTGCTGAGCCTGGCCGCGATGCTCGCGGCTGCGGGGGGTAGCCTGGCGGCGGATTCGCCCAAAACCGGCGGACTGCTCAAATTCGCCGTAAGCGCCGAGCCACCCAATTATGATTGTCATGCCAACTCGTCGTTCGCTTTCATCCATCCCGTGCGGCCGCATTATTCGACGCTGCTCAAGTTCGACGCCGCAAAATATCCGGCGATCAAAGGCGACTTGGCCGACTCATGGACCGTGTCGAAGGATGGCCTGACCTACACGTTCAAGCTGCGCAAGGGCGTCAAATTCCATGACGGCTCGGCTTTTACCTCGGCTGACATCAAGGCCACCTATGACCGGCTGCGCAACCCGCCGGCAGGTGTGAAATCACTGCGCGAAGGGACCTATGTCGACATCTCCTCGATCGACACCCCCGATCCGCTGACGGTGGTGTTCAAGTTGAAGAAGACCAATGCCTCCATGTTGGCTAATTTCGCATCGCCCTGGGATTGCGTGTACAGCGCGGCCAAGCTCAAGCAGGATCCGCGCTTCCCCGAGCGCAACATCATGGGCACCGGCCCCTTCACCTTCGTCGAACACGTGGCCGGCTCGCACTGGACCGGACGCAAGTTCGACGGGTATTTCGAGAAAGGCAAACCCTATCTTAACGGCTACATGGCGATATTCATCAGCGGTGCGCCGATGGTGAATGCCCTGGCTGCCGGCGAGGTGCTGGCTGAATTTCGCGGCCATTCGCCGGCCGACCGTGACCGCCTGGTCAAGACGCTGGGCGACAAGGCGGTAGTGCAGGACAGCCCCTGGGTATGCAGCCTGGTGGTGACGTTCAATACCAAGAAAAAACCGTTCGACGATGCGCGGGTGAGGCGTGCGCTGTCCCTGTCCATCGATCGCTGGGGCGGCGCCCAGGCGCTGGCCAAGGTGGCTTTGGTGCGCCACGTCGGGGGGGTAATGCGGCCGGGGTACGACCTGGCGGCTTCGGAGAAAGAGCTGGTTCAATATCCGGGCTTCTCCAAGGACATCAACGCTTCGCGCGCGCAGGCCAAAAAGCTGCTGCAGGAAGCGGGCGTGCCCAACCTCAGCTTCTCCTTCACCAATCGCAACGTTGCCATGCCGTACACGCCAGTCGGCGTGTTCCTGATCGACCAGTGGCGTCAGATCGGCGTCAATGCCAAGCACGAGCAACTGGAAACCAGGCTCTATCTGGCGGCCATGCAGAAAGACAAGCCGACTTATGACGCCGCACTCGACTTCAACTGCGATTTCATGGACGAGCCCAATCTGGCGCTGCAGAAGTACATCTCGGACGACCGCTCGAGCATCAATTATTCCGGCCACATCGACCGTGCGCTCGACGAGTTGTATGACAAGCAGTCGGGGGAGCTCGACAAGAAAAAACGCTATGCCCTGCTGCGCGAGTTCGAAAAGCGCACGCTGGAACAGGCCTATGTCGTTCCCACCATCTGGTGGCACCGCACCATCGTGACGCATAAACAGCTCAAAGGCTGGCATATCACGCCGAGCCACTATGTGGGACAGGATCTCGCCGACGTCTGGCTTGATCAGTAATGCTGCAATGATGTGAAGGGACTGGCGCGGCGCTGCCGCGCCAGTCTGCTGAGTGACGTCTCAAATCTGAAGATTTTCTGAAATGCTGCGCTACACCTTTAACCGCCTGCTGATGATGATCCCGACGCTGCTCGGCGTCGCCATCCTGGTGTTTTTCCTGTTGCGCCTGATGCCGGGCGACCCGGTGGCCATGATGTTGATGGGCGACGGCGGGGCCAATGTGCCGCCGCATGTGCTGGTAGAGGAACGTGCCCGCCTGGGGCTCGATAAGCCCATGTATGTGCAGTTCCTGAAATGGTTCGGCGGGGTGATGCAGGGCGACTTCGGGTATTCGATGTGGACGGGTAAATCGGTTATCTACGAAATCGGCATCCGGCTGGAATTATCGATGCAGGTCGCGGTGATGGCAACCATCCTGGCGATCCTGCTGGCGCTGCCGCTGGGCACGCTGTCCGCGATTTACAAGGACACCTGGATTGACCATTCGATCCGCATGTTCTCCATTGCCGGTCTGGCCGTGCCTTCGTTCTGGCTCGGCATGATCATCATCCTGCTGTTGCTCAGTAATTTTGCGTGGATTCCGCCGCTCACGTTCACGCCGTTTTTTGAGGATCCATGGCTGAATCTGTCGCAGCTCATCTGGCCGGCGATCGCGGTAGGCTATCGCTATTCGTCGGTCGCCACGCGCATGATGCGTTCGTCGATACTCGAGGTGATGCAGGAGGACTACATCCGCACCGCCCGGGCCAAAGGCGTTTATGAAAGACTGGTCATCGCGCGGCATGCGATGCGTAACGCGATGCTGCCGGTGGTCACCGTGATCGGCCTGGAGTTCGCGTTCCTGATCGGCGGCCTGGTCGTGACCGAGCAGGTGTTCAACCTGAACGGCATCGGCAAGCTGTTCGTGCAGGCCGTGGCGCGCGGGGATTACACCCTGATCCAGGGGCTGGTGCTGCTGGTCGCCGTATTTTTCGTGCTGATCAACTTTTTCATAGACCTGCTGTACGGGTTGCTAGACCCGCGCATACGCTACCGCTGATGAATACCGCCGCCGTCACCATTACCTACAAAGTCCCCGTGCGCCGCCATCCGGTGCGGCTGTTCATCACGCAACAGCCGCTGGGTGCCGCCGGTCTGATTATCATCGTCCTGATGGCGATTGCCGCAATGTTCGCGCCGTGGGTCGCGCCCTACGATCCGCTGGCCATCAACTACAACGCGATGCTGGCCCGGCCCTCGGCGGAACACTGGCTCGGCACCGATTCCTTCGGTCGCGATGTATTGTCGCGCATCATCTACGGCGCGCGTACCGCGCTGGCGGTCGGGTTTCTTGCCTCTTTCATCGGCTCGACCATAGGCGCCATCGTGGGCGTGGTATCCGCCTACTTCGGCGGCAAGACCGATATGGTCATCCAGCGCATCATGGATGTAATACTGTCATTTCCGATCATCGTGCTCGCCATTACCGTGGTGGCCGTGCTGGGCAAGAATATCGTGTTCGGGCTCGACATCAATCTGGTCATTGCCATCGGACTGCCGATGGTGCCCAAAGTGGCGCGCGTGGTGCGCTCATCCGCCCTGGCGATCCGCGAACTGCCTTATATCGATGCCGCGCGCACCGCGGGGTTTTCCCACCTGCGGATTATTTTCCGCCATATCCTGCCCAACGTGGTCGCGCCTTACCTGATCATGTTGACCGCGTTCGTGGCGCAGGCGATTCTGGCCGAGGCCTCGCTGTCGTTCCTCGGATTGGGTGTGACGGAACCCACGCCGTCATGGGGCCTGATGCTGTCGGGTGCGGCCGCGGACTTTTATGAACAGGCACCGTGGATGATCGTATTTCCCGGGCTGGCCATCAGCCTGGCGGTATTCGCCTTCAATCTGTTCGGCGACTCGCTGCGTGATTGGCTGGATCCGAAGATCAAGCTCTAGGAGTTTGCCGGACTGAGCCCCGACAAACTCCTAAAATAAAAAACTTAAGAACGGTGCTAAGTCCGACAGACTGCTAGCGCGTAACGTCGCACCTTCGCCTCGTCGACTTCTATTCCCAGACCGGGTCCGGCAGGCACCTCGAAGTGTCCGGCGGCAAAGGGTATCGGTTCCTTCAGCACGTCGTCGGCAAGATATTGATTCGATATGCTCACGCCCCAATCCAGCGAAGGGACGGCCGCCGCCAGATGCAGCATGGCTGCGGCAGCAATGCCGGACTCGGCGATCTTGCAGGCAAGATTGACTTTCATGCCGAGCTGTTCGCACAGCAGCGCGGCATCATAAACCGGTTTCATGCCGCCGAGCTTGATGGTCTTCAGGCTGCAACCGTGCGCGGCACCCGCATCGTGGTGCCGCCTCAGATCCTCCAGGCCGTGCAACCCTTCATCAAAGCCGATCTTGATGCGGCTGGCCTTAGCCACCCTGGCCATGCCCTCGATATCGTCCCCGGCTACCGGTTGTTCGAAAAATTCCAGCGTGGTATCCGCCACGGCCTGCACATAGGTTATGGCTTGCGCCACCGACCAACCCTGATTGGCGTCGGCACAGATCAGTACGTTCCCGCCCAGGACATCGCACACCTTGCGCGTGCGCTCCGCGTCCACCAGCGGTTCCGCAACAGCAACCTTGATCTTGTAGGCGACATAGCCTTCGGCTTTTCTGCGCACCGCCTCATCCACGTCGGTGCCGGTGCTGCCACCGCCTATCATGCGCAGCGCCGGGATGCGATCACGCCGCTTGCCGCCCAGCAACTCGTAAACAGGCTTCCCGGTGGCGCGGCCGAGCGCGTCGTGCAGCGCCATTTCGATGATTGATTTGGCGGACCGGTTGCCGTAGAGGTAACGGTCGGCGCGACCCATCACCGCAGCTATGTCATCGGCCGGCAGCCCCTCGAGGAAAGGCGCAAGATAGCGCACGGCCGCCACCATGCTTGCCACGGTTTCCCCGGTCATGGTGGGCGCCGAGGCGGCTTCTCCCCAGCCGACTACGCCACCATCGGTTTCAATCCGCACGAGCGCGTTGTTGGCGCGGCTGACCTCTTCCAGGGACATTTTGACGGGCTTCACCATCGGCAGGCTGACAGCGATGGGTTCAACGTGTTTGATTTTCATGAAGAGGATGAGAGCAAAGTAAGTTCTGATTCACGGTCCTAATGCGAACCCCGGTCAGGTCCGGGATTGCGAACGGATCCGCGCTGCAAACACCGCGCGGACCCGTGCAGATTGAAGCAGTCGGTCTTCTGGTTAGATCTTGCCCATCTTCTTGATGACGGCCGCCATGCGTATGTAGTCGGCGTCAAAGAATTTCTTGAAGTCCGGCGCATCGCGATAATCCGGCACGATATGCGATTTTTCCAGCGACTGCACGAACAACGGGTCGGCTGCCGCCTTGCGGATCGTATCGCGAACCTTGGTCATGACTGCATCCGGTGCCCCGGCAGTGGTAAATACCCCCACCCACAGGTACGCCTCGACGTCAAAACCGAGATCCTTTAGGGGCTTGACGCCCGGAAGGGCGGGGTGCGGCTTTACGCCCCAGTGAGCGAGCGCGCGCAGCTTGCCGGCTTTGACATGCGGATAGACGGCAGCCGGTCCGCTCGCGGTGACTTGTGCGTGACCGCCCAGTACCTGCGTGATCGCCGGTCCGCCGCCGGTGGTCGGCAGATGGCGCATTTTGAGTTTCGCGGCGTCCATGAACATAGCCATCGGCGTGTGGGTGATGCCGTACGGGCCGGAAGACGAGAAAATCATTTCATTCGGACGGGATTTAGACAGGGCAACGAGCTCCTTCACGTTCTTGGCCGGCAATGAAGGCGTCACGACCATGGTCAGAGGGTCGGCGCTCAACAGGGCGACCGGGGCGATCTGATCCAGCGAGAAGGGGGATTTAATCCCGTACAGCTTGTCTTTTTCGATCACCAGATACAAATTCGGGGTGGTGATGAGCAGGTTGTAGCCGTCGGGCGTCTGATTGGCCACGTAGGCGGTACCGATTGCCGCCGTGCCGCCGGGTCGGTTGATGACCGGCGCTGGTTGGCTGGTAAGCTTCTCCAGCACAGTGGACAGCGGCAGCGCGTGGATTTGATTCATCCCGCCCGGCGGGTTCGGCACGGTGATGCTGACGGCGCGTGAGGGGTAATCTTGCGCATAGCCGCAAACAGATATAAATCCCAGGATTACAGCGGGTAACAGGCGTTTCATGTTTCCTCCGTTGATGTTAAAAACTGAAGTGCGCGCCAGAGGCGGTAAATCGGCGCGACTCCATGTTTCTATTGAGAGAACCTACATCACCAAGGTAACGCCCGAGCCCACTGCTGTCAACCGCCATGTCCAGATGGTACGGTGGCGCTGAAGCCGGGTAAACTAGCGCTGCGCCCGCAGCAGGGGCATTGAATGAGTTCTTATTCAGGGGATATTAAATTGATCGACGCGGCGATCGTAGGTCTGGGCTGGTGGGGGAAAAACATAGTCAATGCGGTGCAGGGCAAGAGCACGCGCCTGCGTTTCATCCGCGGCGTGAGCAAGGAACCCGATTCGGTGCGCGACTTTGCCGCGCAGCATAAATTCGAGCTGTCTACCGAGCTTGCAGATGTGCTTGCCGATCAGCGCGTGCAGGCCGTCGTACTGGCAACTCCGCATACGCTGCATACCGCGCAGGTGATCGAGGTTGCCAAGTCGGGCAAAGCGGTGTTCTGTGAAAAACCGCTGGCGATGAAGAAAGCCGATGCCCTGCGCGCGGTTCAGGCCTGCGAGCAGGCCGGCATCGTGCTCGGACTGGGAACCAACAAACGCTTTTGGCCGTCGATGCGTGAATTGCGGCAGGTGGTGGCAAGCGGCGTGCTGGGGGAACTCCTGCATATCGAGGCGCATTACTCGAATCTGAATTCAAACAAAAACTTTGCGACGTGGCGCGATTCGCCTGCGGAATCTCCCGGCGGGGGCATGACCGGATCCGGCATACATGTGCTGGACGCCGTGGTCACCCTTGGCGGGCCGGTGCGTCGCGTGCATGCACAGCTGATTTCACGCAAACCGCAGCCCGACCCGCTCGACACGGTGTCAGTATTGTTCGAATTCGAAAATCGTATCAGCGGCACACTCGCTGCAGTCCGGGCGACACCGTTTTACTGGCGCGTGCATGTGTTCGGCGACAAGGGGTCGGCCGAAGCGCTGGGCGAAAATGACCTCGTGCTGCACCGGGCCGGCGAGAAACCCCGGACTGCTCATTTCGAGCCTGTAGATTCTTTGAGCGCTGAATTCGATGCGTTTGCTGATGCTGTAACTGGCACGACGCCTTATCCGATCCCGACCTCGCACATGGTCAATACCGTCGCCGCATTCGAGGCCGTGATCAAGTCGATTGCAACGCAGGCGACCGTGACCCTTGGTGAGGCGAGCGCCCAGGAGTTTATCTTCCCGCCAAACTCCTAAAATGAAAAAACTAAAGGACGAGGCGAAAAGACCGCCATGCAAGTAGCGGTTGTTCAGCCCGCGTGACCCGATCAGGATGTTCTTGACACATAGCCCCGATGGCACAGCCTGTCTTGCCGGCGTCCGCGATGCCGCCGGCGTGCCGGCCGCGGTGCTTGCAGCCGGCATGATAGGGTTCGGTGCGTTCGCACTCGAGTACGGATTCAATGTGTGGCTTGCGTTGTTATGCACCGCGGGCATCTGGGCGCTGCCGGGGCAGATTGTTCTGCTGGAAATGGTCAGTAACGGCGCTCCGGGGTATTTGTCAGTGATCGCAGTCATGCTGACCGGGGCCCGGTTTCTGCCGATGACCATGTCGCTGATGCCCGTGATTCGTCATCCACGCCACTCGCAGCCTGTTGTTTATCTGACTGCGCATCTGATTTCGATGACCAGCTGGGCATGGGCGATGCAGCGTTGCGCGGGGATGCCCCAGGAAAGACGCCTGCCGTATTTCATGGGATTTGCCGCGGCCTGCTGGGCGGTCAGTATTGCCGCGACTGCGGTGGGTTATTTTCTTGCGGGCTGGTTTCCTGCGCCATTGCGGCTGGGCTTCGTCTTCCTCACGCCGGTATATTTTCTCGTGATTCTCATCGGTGACGTGCGCACAGTACTTGCGGCATGGGCGCTGACCTGCGGTGCTGTCGCCGGCCCGCTATTTCACCTGTTGAGCCCGCAATGGAGTGTGCTTCTTGCGGGATTGGTCGGCGGGACGCTGGCGTTTTACATTCAAAGGCTGCATGGACAGTCACACCACTGAGCTTCTGATACTCGTGCTTTCCAGCGCCGCGGCGACTTACGTCTGGCGCGGTCTGGGCGTGCTGTTTTCCGGGCGCATACGGACCGACAGCGAGCTTTTCCAATGGGTCGCGTGCGTCGCCTACGCCATGGTCGCGGGGCTCATCATGCGGATCATCGTGATGCCGACCGGCATGCTGGCCACCAGCATGCTCGCCGACCGGCTGATCGCCTGCGCGCTGGCGCTGCTCGGGTTTTATATCAGCCGGAAAAACCTGTTTGTGGGCGTCATCACCGGTGTTGCGGTAGTTGTCGCTGCGGGTTATGTGCGGGGAATATAAGAGCTCTATACTTGAGATCGTATAAAATGACGGTCTTTGGTTTGAGGCAGTTATGAACGGAAGCGTCCATGTAAAGCACGATGGCGCCGTAGCCACGGTAAGCCTGAGCAATCCCGATAAGCTCAATGCACTCACTGTGTCCATGTGGCGCGACCTGGCGCGCGTCATGGACGAGCTGTCGGCGCTCGATGATTTGCGGTGCGTGGTGCTGCGTGGCGCCGGCAGGGACGCTTTCGCCGCCGGCGCCGACATCGCCGAATTTGCGCAGCAGCGCGACAATGTCGAGCAGGGCAAGGTTTACCACCGGGAGTACGTCTTTGGCGCGCTGAAGGCCGTGGGCGATTGCCTGCATCCGACGGTGGCCATGATACATGGGGCATGCGTTGGCGGCGGCCTCGAGATCGCGTGCCAGTGCGATATCAGGGTCGCCGGAGCCTCCGCGCGCTTCGGCGTGCCGATCAACCGGCTGGGCTTTGCCATCGCGTACGATGAACTGTCCGCGCTGCTGCCCCTGGTGGGGCGGGCGGTTGTGCTGGAAATCCTGGTCGAGGGTCGGGTATGGGAGGCGCAGGAAGCCTGGGACAAGGGGTTGGTTGCACGCGTCGTGCCCGACGACGGGCTGGAACAAGATGTTTATGCGACCGCGCGCCGTATTGCGGACGGCGCGCCGCTGGTGGCGCGCTGGCACAAGCAATTCGTGCGGCGGTTGACGCCGCAAACAGAGCCCCTGACTGCTGCCGAAATCGAGGAAAACTTTGCTTATTTCAACACCGAGGATTACCGCATCGGCTACGATGCGTTCATCAACAAGAAAAAGCCGAAATTCGTAGGCCGCTGAACTACGGTGATTAAGTAATTAAGTAATTAAGTGATTAAGTGATTGGCCAATCTAACGTCGCGCTCTGAGCGAATTAATCACTGAATCACTGAATCACTGAATCACTCAATCACTCAATCACTCAATCACCGTATCACCGGGTCACTCGACCCTCCAGGAGTTAAAAAAATGGCAGGACCACTATCCCATATCCGCGTTCTTGATCTGTCACGAGTGCTGGCTGCGCCATGGGCCGGCCAGAACCTCGCCGACCTCGGCGCCGAGGTCATTAAGGTCGAGCGTCCCAAGCACGGTGATGATTCGCGCGCTTTCGGCCCGCCCTGGCTTAAGAGCCCGGACGGGAAGGACACCGGGGAATCCGCATATTTTGCCGCCGCCAACCGCGGCAAAAAATCGATCACGGTCAATATGTCCAAACCGGAAGGGCAGAAAATCATTCTCGATCTTGCCCGGCAGTGCGACGTATTACTCGAGAATTACAAGTTCGGCGATCTTGCGCGCTACGGCCTGGGCTACGAAGACATCAAAAAAATTAATCCGCGCCTGATCTATTGCTCGGTCACCGGCTTTGGCCAGACCGGACCTTACCGTGAGCGCCCCGGTTACGATTTCATGATCCAGGGCATGGGCGGGTTGATGAGCATCACCGGAGAGCGTGACGATCTGCCCGGGGGCGGGCCGCAGCGCGTGGGCGTGCCCATAGTCGATATCATGACCGGCATGTATGCCAGCATCGCGGTGTGTGCGGCGATCGCGCATCGCGCCGAAAGCGGCGTCGGCCAGCATCTCGATCTTGCGCTGCTGGACACCCAGGTGGCGTTTCTGGCCAACCAGGCGATGAACTATCTTGCCACCGGCGATGTGCCAGGACGGCTGGGCAACGCTCACCCCAACATCGTGCCGTATCAGACATTCAAGACCAGCGATGGCGATATCATCCTCGCCTGCGGCAACGATAATCTGTTTAACAAGTTCTGCGGGCTGGCCGGATGTCAGGATCTGGCGCAGGACCCGCGCTTCGCGACCAATGGCAATCGCGTCGAGAATCGCGTGGCGCTGACGCCGCTGCTCGAGGCGGTGTTCAGGACACGAACCACGCGCGAGTGGGTGGATGCGCTCGAGGCGGCTGGCGTGCCCAACGGCCCGATCAACGACCTCAAGCAGGTATTCGAAGAACCGCAGGTCATTGCGCGCGGTATGAAAATCGAACTCGATCACCCAACGGCGGGCAAAGTGCCGCTGGTGGCAAGCCCGATGCGATTTTCCGCAACGCCGGTCGATTACCTGAATCCGCCGCCCACCCTGGGCCAGCATACCGAGGAAACGCTGCGCACCATGCTCAACATGAGCCCGGCCGACATCGAGCGCTTGCGCGAAGGCGGCATCGTCTAGAAAAACCGCAGCAACATGCTGGTGGCCAGCACAAAAAGAATAACGGCGAATATCCTTTTCAACATTCGTCCCGGCGTGCGGTGGGCGATGCGCGCCCCGATTGGCGCCATGATGATGCTCGAGAGCACGATAACGGCCAGCGCGGGCAGGTAAACATAGCCGATGCTGTAGTCCGGCAGATGTTCCACCCTAAGACCTGACAGCACGTAGCCGGCGCCGCCGGCCACGGCCAGAGGCCAGCCTACGGCCGCTGCGGTGCCTATGGCCTCATGTATGCGTATGCCGCGCTTGATGAGAAAGGCGACGACCAGCGCCGCGCCGCCGGTGGCGGTCAGGCTGGAAATCAGGCCGATGCCCGCCGCGACCAGCGACACGATGCTTGTGCCGGGAAACTCGAGGATGGGCCCCGGCTTGCGTTCCTTCAGCATCTGCGCGCTCAGGTAGTAGATCAGCACGGTGAATATCACGCTGAGCAGGCGCAGGTCCATAAATCCGGCAAGTAGTGCCCCGCCAAACGTGCCGATGAATATTCCAGGCGCCACCCTCAGGACGATGCGCCAGTTCACCGCCTGGTGGCGATGGTGACTCAACACGCTCGCCATGGAGGTGAAGACGATAGTGGTGATGGCGGTGCCCAGCGCGAGGTGCACCACATGGTCGGGGGCAAACTGCTTGGCGGCGAAAATGAAGGCCAGCACCGGCACCATGGCTGCGCCGCCGCCTATGCCCAGCAACCCGGAGAAAAACCCGACGAATCCGCCCAGCAGCAGGTACGCCCACCACCATTCAATCACCCTGCGCCGCCTTCCTGTTTGTTGCGCAGTGCCTCGTCGTTATAGGCACCGTCGATGGCATGCACCCAGCGCTCCACCAGCCGGAAATCTTCGACGGGCGCATCATCTTTCATGCATACGAGGCGTATGGGCCCCAGCGCGGTGATGGCCTGGGAGCGGGAGATCGCTGCCTCCGTGCCGGGCAGTCCGGCGCCCAGGGCGGCGATGATGTTGCCCGCCAGCCCATGAGGATGCGTCCCGCCGCGTGCCTTGTCCAGTGTGACGGCGGCATCGCCATCCAGGACCAGCCCGGGCATCTGCTGTTCAAGCGCGCGCAATAAATCAGCAAGCGTCATGATGACCGGGCCGGACTGCGGCAACCATTGCTCAAAATAAGCCCGCGATGAATTCCCACTCCGCAGGATCCACCGGGGTGATGGAAAGACGGTTGCCGCGCGCGAGGATGCGCATGCTCTTGAGGGGCTTGTGGCGGCGCAATTCGGCAAGGCTGACGAGGCGCGTTTTCTTGACGAATTTCACATCAACATTGAGCCAGCGTGGATTGTCTGCGCTGGATTTGGGGTCGAAGTACTTGCTCTTATTGTCAAACTGCGTGGCGTCAGGATAGGCGCGCTTGCACACTTCGGCCATGCCGACTATGCCCGGATCGTCGCAGTTGGAGTGATAGTAGAACACGCGGTCGCCAATGCTCATCTGATCACGCATGAAGTTGCGGGCCTGGTAATTGCGCACGCCGGTCCAGGCGGTAGCCCGATCCTTTGCCAGATTGTCGATGCTGTAGGCATCGGGTTCCGATTTGATTAACCAGTAGCGCATAAATCGGTGAAGGGTAAATCGTAAATGGTGAACACTGACGCAAAAAAAATGCGGCTTGGCCGCATTTTTGAATTGATCCCCCGCCTGTGCCGTCAGACTCGTATCTTGAACCTAGGGTTCAAGGTGGTCACCTTTCGAGCCCATCAGGCGCTTCCCTAGGGACGCGCACACCGGCGCTTACTGAATCGGCAACCAGACAGATACTATTGGTTCAAAGAGTTTAAAGCCTTAACAAACACCGCAGGGGAAACTTAGAACAGTTCGCTCTGATCGGATATGGCCTGATCGAGCACTGTCTCCATGGAATTGATTCTACGCTTTATCTCTGCGATGTCAAAACCGCCGCCGACTTTTGTCGATAGAAATTCGTGCGCAATGTTCAGCGCTGCCATGATGGCAATGCGTTCGAGCCCGATCAGTTTTCCGTGATCCTTGATCTCATGCATTTTTTGGTTCAGATAATCTACTGCATCGAGCAGGCCCTTCTGTTCAGGCTCCGGGCAGGCGACGCGAAATTCGCGCCCCATGATATTGATCTGCAAGCCTTTGGGATCAGCGCTCATGCGTTTTCTTCGGGAATCTGATGCAGCAGGTTTTCCAGGCGGGTGGTTGCATTGTTGATTTTTTCTTCGAGCAGCCTGTTTTCGTTGAGCGCGGAAGCGAGCTTCTGGCGCAGTTGCTGATTATCGCTGCGCAGGCGCTGGGACAATTCCACGAACTGATTTACTTTTTCTTCGAGCGATTTGAGTTCGGCTTCCATGCGCGCACTATAGTTGGAAAAATCCTGTTAAGTCAACTGCTAACGAGAATTCTTGAATGTGATTTGATAGATTTGAGCGGTCAGTCATATGGCATATCAGTCAAGCCGGTAACACGCCCTCCGGGCTTCAAATTATGGTCAAGTTGTAGTGATGCGGGAAATGCCGGGCAACCCCAATCCAGCTCAATGTCTGCGCTGCCAGCGGTGAGCACATAATTAAAATCATTTATATTCAATAGAATAGCCATCTCTGGCTTGGCCTAATACGATGGACTGCCGGTGTGGGCCGCATTTGTCCGAAAACGGACAGGATCTGGTGTTTCGGGGCGAAGATTCGGGTATTGGGCGCGCGTCAGGTAGAATTCACGATGTTTCAGCGCGTCCTTGAGTCCGAAGTGGGCGCTAACTGAAATGCGGTTTCAGGTGCCCGCGCCAAGTTCTATTGGCCGGGGTAAACGGGAAACAGGTAAGACAGCAGGATTCAGGATTCAGGATTCAGGAATCGGGAATTCCGCAGCTAAGCCTGTGCTGCCCCCGCAACGGTAAGCGAGCGTGGGCGCGCCATCAAGCCACTGGGTGTTTTCACCCGGGAAGGCGGCGCGTCATGTTCTCGCGAGCCCGTATACCGGCCTGAACCGAAAAGTGGTGGAAATGCTGCGGGGAGGCGGCGGTCCCGGTTTCGGTCGGTTCTCGTTCTTCCTTCCTTGGTGTTTCCTCGTTCGATTAATGCACATGCGGTGGGCATGTCTGACCAAAGGAAAACATCTTGAAACTCAGGAAGGAAATAATTGCCGTGCTGTCGGCCGCGGCGTGCACTGTATTTGCCGATGACAAACCAATTCCCCAAACCGAACCAGTCATTGTTACAGCGACACGCTTCGAGCAGAAGCGTGATGAGTTTCCGATCGGCATCAGCGTGATTCCGCGCGAAGCCATTGATCGTAGCACCGCCACGAACGTAATCGAAATACTTTCTCATCAGGCCGGTATTCAGGTTCGCGACAGCACTGGCGGTCCGGACTGGCAGATCGATATGCGCGGCTTCGGTCAGACCGGCGACCTTAACACGACAGTGCTGATAGACGGCCAGCGATTCAACGATATCGATACCAGCACCATCAAATGGTCCTCGATCCCGCTCTCGGCGGTAGAGCGCATCGAGATCCTGCCGGGCAGCGGTGCGGTACTTTATGGAAGTGGAGCAACCGGCGGCGTGATTAACATCATCACCCGACGACCGCGTGCCGGGGAAAGGACCGCTGAAGTATTCATCGGTGCCGGGGGCTATCAGACCACTGATTTGCAAGGCGCGCTGACGCTTGCCAGCGAGACAGTCGGCATGAGGGTGAATGCTGCGGAGTACCGTTCGGACAATTATCGGGATAACAATCGCCTCAAGCAGCGCAATCTGCTCGCGGATTTTCGGACGCTATCTCAGGAGGGAAACGTCTATGCAAAGATCGGTATCGATCAGCAGAACCTGCGCAATCCGGGGCAGCGGACCCTCGAGGAGGTCGCGATTGATCGGCGCGGCACAGCTACTCCCCTAGACTTCAGCTCGCGCGATGGCGCGCGCATCGATGTGGGAGGAAGTGCCAAAATAGGGACGGTCGATCTCGCCGCGAATCTGGCCTATCGCACCCAAGAAACGAAAGCTTTTTTCAGCGCCTTTTCCTCCGAAATCAATAACGATACCAATAATGTTGCGTTTTCGCCCCGGATCAAGCTCCCCCATCAGTTGGGTGAACTGAAGCACATTCTGGTTGGTGGCATCGACATCGAAGAGGGCAACCTGGATCGCAACGTTACCGGCACATTCTTCGCCGGGCGCAGCAAGGCGCGACAGCAAAAGCAGGGAATATATCTGCAGAACAACGCCACATTGAACGATCGTCTTCTCCTGACTCTGGGTGCTCGTGTACAACGCGCGGAAACGGTCCTCAATGATCCGGCTACTTCGCCTGCGCCCCTTGAAAAGAAGCATGCCGTGAACGCCTCGGAGGCCGTGCTGCGCTATCGCGTTACTCCGGCGTTGGCTGCATACGGGAAGGTTGGCCGCAGTTTCCGGTTTCCAAGCGTGGAGGAACTCAATTTCACCGGGCCGGCGATTCTTGAGCCTCAGACATCACGTGACCAGGAAATCGGCGTCGAGTATCAAGCGGTGGCTGCGCGCGTGCGCGCTTCACTGTACCGCATGGACTTGGAGAACGAGATCGCATTCAATCCTATTCTGTTCGACAATATCAACCTTGCGCCGACGCGCCGCGAGGGCCTGGAGATTGAGTCCCATCTGCGCGTGGGCGAAAGGGCGGAGTTGTTTGCAAATTATGCGCACGTCAGGGCGCGTTTCCGCAGTGGCGTCTACTCCGCTGTCGATGTGTCAGGAAACGATGTGCCTTTGGTGCCGCGCAATACCCTTACCGTTGGCGGATCATGGCAGGCGGGAATTAAAGCCCGGATTGCGGCAACCCTCCATTATGTCGGCGAGCAGAGAATGCTGAACGATGAAGCCAATACACTTGCAGTAAAAATTCCCGCTTATGCCGTATTTGATCTCAAATATGCTCGCGAGATTGGCGGCTGGAAATTGGCGGCTGGGGTAAAAAACCTGCTGGATAAAAAGTATTACACTCAGGGGGGTGTTAACTTTCTGGGTGTAGTTAGGGTATTTCCTGCGCCGGAGCGAACGGTGTTTGTTTCAGCCCAATACACATTCAGATAGGGAGTAGTACACCCCGTGGATTACAGAGCAATAAAGAGCGTATCGTGAAGATTAAAAGCCGCGCTGATAGCGCGGCTTTTTTCATTTTTATCAAAAGTTTGCTATTGTTCTCCTCTTGATTGGAACCTATCTTAACCATATCCACGTGTGCGACGGAGGCGATTTGGGTGCAGTTCTAGAAGCAGGGCCCGCAGCAATATCGCGAATATTGCAAGGGCTCGCGACGACGAAATGCGCCCAAATCGTCCCGTCCCTTCGGGTTGCGACCAAAACAGGCGTCTGCGTTGTTGCCCGGCTTGACCATATTCGCGATATGGCCTGCGCCGTGCGCCTAGCAGCCATCCCGTTTTGGCCGCAACGCATCACGTGGATATGGTTAAGATAGGTTCCCGCATGACCAGTACCGAGCTTTATCTGCGCCTGCTGAAATACGTCGCGCCCTACCGGCGGGTATTCGCGCTGGCGCTCGCCGCCATGATGGTCGTGGCCGCGACCGAACCCGCGTTGCCGGCGATCTTCAAACCCCTGATCGACGGTACTTTCGTCGACAAAGACGTGACCATCATGCGCTGGATGCCGTTCGCCATCATCGGGCTGTTTGTCGTGCGCGGGCTGGCGGAGTATGTGGCCAATTACTCGATCACGTGGGTGGGGAACAAAGTGGTGATGGATTTGCGCAACGCCATGTTCGACAAGTTGCTGCAACTGCCCACCCGGTATTTCGACAATCACCCGACCGGCAATCTGATCTCCAAGCTGACATTCGACGTCGCGCAGGTGACGGCCGCCGCTACCAGCGTGCTCACGGTGATATTCAAGGACACGCTGTCCATCATCGGCCTGCTGGCATGGATGCTGTGGCTCAACTGGAAGCTGACGCTGCTGGCGCTGGTGATGGCGCCGATCATCGTCGGCGTGGTGCGTCTGATCAGCGTCAGGCTGCGGCGCACCAGCCGCGACACGCAGCAGGCCATGGGTGACATTACCCAGGTGCTGGGAGAAGCGATCGACGGTCACAAGGTGGTCAAGCTGTTTGGGGGGCAGCAGTACGAGGCTGGCCGTTTCGACGCACAGGTCAATCGCATGCGCCGCTTCATGATGAAGCAGACGGCCGCCTCCGCCGCGAGTGTTCCCATCGTGCAGTTCGTGGCCGCGCTGGCGCTTGCCGGCATCATTTATTTCGCCACGCAGCAGTCGCACGCCGATGAAATCACCATAGGCGGGTTCATTTCATTTGTCACCGCGATGCTGATGCTGACCGCGCCGCTCAAGCGCATCACCAGCGTCAATGAGCCGCTGCAAAGAGGCCTGGCTGCCGCAGAAAGCGTGTTCGGGTTGATTGACCAGCCGGGCGAGCCGGATCCGGGAACCGTCATGCTCACCCGGGCGCGCGGCGAGATTCGTTTCGATAATGTGAGTTTTTTCTATGCCGATGCGGAACGAACGGCACTTGACCAGATCAATCTTGTCATCGCGCCGGGCGAGACCGTGGCGCTGGTCGGTGCATCGGGCAGCGGCAAAACCACGCTAGCCAACATGGTGCCGCGCTTTTATCACCCGACACTCGGGCGCATCACGCTCGATGGACACGATCTCGCCAGCCTGAAGCTTGCAAGCCTGCGCGCCAACATTGCGCTGGTCAGCCAGGATGTGGTGCTGTTCAACGATACCGTGGCGGCCAACATCGCGTATGGCGCGATGAAAGACACGGCCGAGGCCGAGATTGCGGCGGCGGCAGAGGCGGCACATGCCATGGAGTTCATCCGCCTGCTGCCGCAGGGATTGCAGACGCTGGTAGGCGAAAACGGCGCTAAGCTTTCCGGCGGCCAGCGCCAGCGGCTTGCCATCGCGCGCGCGCTGCTCAAAAATGCGCCGGTGCTGATCCTCGATGAAGCGACCTCGGCGCTGGATTCCGAGTCGGAGCGCCATGTGCAGGCCGCGCTCGAAGTGCTGATGCAGGGGCGCACCACCCTGGTGATCGCCCACCGGTTGTCGACCATTGAAAAAGCCAGCCGCATCGCCGTGCTCGACAAAGGCCGCATCGCGGAAATCGGCAGCCACCGCGAGTTGCTCGAACGCAGCGGCATCTACGCCAGGCTCTATCGCATCCAGTTTGAATCCAGTGCGCAGCCTGTCGCGTCTAGCCCGTCCTAACGCCCGGTCTTTCCGTCCTCCGCCGCGGCCAGTTCTGCGGCTTCCCTCAGGCTTTTTGCCGTATAGCCGCTGGTCAGCCACAGCAGGGCGCCGGGCAAACTGGCGGCCGCAATGACCAGACCGAACAGCACCGAAACTGCAAATGCTGCACCCGGGGGAACGTTGATAAATCCAAATGCGACAACCATCGCGCCTTCACGCACGCCCCAGCCTGCAATCGAAACCGGGATCACGCTGATCAGAAGCACGGGCGGCACCAGCAGCAGGCAGTCGGAAAAACCTACCTCCAGGTGCAGTGCGGCAGCAAGCCAGTAGACGATAAAAACGAAAATGACGAATCCGGCGACGGCGAGAGCCAGTATCGGCATCACGTAGCGCGGCGAGAAAGTCAGCCGGCGTGCGAGTATGGCCAGCTCAACCAGCGCGCGCGTGATGCGCCATCTGGACATAAACGGCGGAAGCTGCGGCAACGATACGAATATCAGAAAACCACAGATGCCGACCGCGATGACTGCAACGATCGCAAAGCGCGCTGCCTGGTCGGTAACGATATCGAATAACCACGGTAGTCCCGCGCCGGCCAGCAGCAGCAGCCCGACCAGTGAAATTGCACGATCCATGATCACGGTGCGGGCGGCATCGCCCGCGCCCAGCCCCGCGCGATAAGCACACCATATCCGTACTGCGTCCCCGCCGACGGAAGAGGGCAGCGCCTGGTTGAAAAAGTGGCCGATCAGCACGATGCGCAGCGCCGTGCCGAACGGCATATGGCTGCCGCTCGCCTCGACGGCGATCATCCAGCGCAGCGCATGCAGGGGCACGACACATAATGCGCAGATGACGGCCACCGCGATTACCCCTGAATCGATCTGGCGCAGGTACTGATAAACGCCTTTCACATCGAAAGCGTTAAGCACGACCCAGATCATGGCCAGAGATATCGCAATTTTCACCAGGGTTTTTAACAGTTTCATCGCAGGACTGGATTGTTAATATGGCCTGCCGCTTACAACTGGTCTTTAAGTATGCGCACGATGCGAGCGGCCGCATGCCCGTCGCCGTAGGGAGAGCCGCCCTGTGCCATGGTTTTATAGTGATCGCCGTCGGTAAGCAGGCGACGGGACTCGGTGACTATCGCGTCCAGGTCGGATCCGATCAGCTTGGCAACCCCCATGTCCACCGCCTCCGGACGTTCGGTAACCGAGCGCAGCACCAGCACGGGTTTGCCCAGCGCCGGCGCTTCTTCCTGAATGCCGCCGGAGTCGGTGAGGATGAAGCGGGCATCCTGCATCGCGCGCACCAGTTCCGGATAGCTCAATGGTTCGGTCAGCGTGATCTGCGGGTGATTGCCGAGAAGGGCATGGGCAGGTTTGTGGACGTTGGGATTGGGATGCACCGGGTAGAGCACGGACAGCTCGGGAAATTCGTCGCACAATTGCCTCACGGCACGAAACACATTTTCCAGGGGAGCGCCGAAATTTTCTCGGCGGTGAGCTGTTAGCAGTATCTCATGTGCGCGGCCAGACGGCGGGTCGCGCTCCAGCGCCGCCGTGGTGAAATGGAGCGCGTCGATGACGGTATTGCCTGTGACGTGAACAGATGCCGGTGGCGCGCCTTCGGCCAGCACATGCTGCGCTGCGCCCTGGGTCGGACAGAAATGAAAGCGTGCCAGCCGGCCGGCGACGACCCTGTTGAGTTCTTCGGGAAACGGATTATCCAGGTCGAATGAGCGCAGGCCCGCCTCGACATGAGCAAATGGAATTCGCTGGTAGAAACTGGTGAGCGCAGCGCACATCACCGTGGTGGTGTCGCCCTGGGCCATCACCAGATCGGGTCGCGCCGCAGAAAAATGGCGCTCGAACGAGACCATCAGGCGCGAGCTCAGCATGGCAAGCGACTGGTCTTCAGTCATCACGGCCAGGTCGTCATCCACGGTGATGTCGAACCACTTGAGCAGCGGAGCCAGCAGGTCACGGTGCTGGCCGGAACACAGCACGGTCAGCCGAAATCGTCCGTCATCGCGCAGCGCGCGGATGACCGGCGCCATTTTGATAACTTCGGGGCGGGTGCCGATGATGCAGATGACGTGCTTGCGGGATGGCGTAGTCATTTTTGTATTATGGAGGCGTTCCGTTGCGCACTCACCAAGCACCCGGGAACGAAATTAACGCTATTCTAGGCCGTGGATGCGCCAGGAGACCAGTTTTCTCAGCAGGCGCAGCGTGTTGCCGCCGACATCCATCTTGCTCGCGCTCTGCTTGAGATCGTAACGCAGGGCGAGCGGCACTTCGCACATGCGCGCGCCCGCCCGATTAAGCTTGAGCAGCAGTTCCACCATGCAGGCAAAGCCGGGTTCCCGCACCAGATGGCTGCTATAGCGGTTTAGCGCTTTCTGCAGCAAGCCTACGCGGTAGCCGCGATAGCCGCAGGTGTAATCCAGCACGCCGCGGCAGGGGTGCAGAACTTTGAAGAGCACTGCCGCGCCCAGGCTCAGAATGCGGCGGTGCAGGGCGACGCCGGCGATGGTTGCGCCGGCACGATAACGCGAGGCAATGACGATGTCGTGCCCGGTTTCCAGTGCGGCGAACATCTGTGGTATCTGGCGGGGGTGATGCGTGTCGTCGCAATCCATGATGAACAGCACATCCTCCGGCTTGCCGTGCTGCGCCGCATGCGCGACCAGCGACCGCAGTCCCTGGCCCAGTCCCATGTTGCGTTCCAGTCCGATCACTTCGACGTTCAGCCGTTGCTGCCAGGCCATAACGGCTGCAACGGTGTCGTCTGTGCAACCATCATTGTAGAGCACGATGCGATACGGTAACGACTTGGAGGGAAATAATTCCAGGAACCGCGGAAACAGCGCAGGAATGGTCGCAGCCTCGTTATAGGCAGGCAGGCCGATCCAGATGCAGCGTTCGTCAGGAGGGAAAGGTTGGGTCATATGCAATACGCATGATTGTACCCCAGCTTATGGCGCCAGCAGTGTCGCCGCCAGGGATCGTCTACAATATGCGCCATCGCCTGGCACGCTAAACCAATATTCAGGGCTCAATGATTTCTATTCTTTCATCCCCATCCGCTAAAACCTTGTGGTGGCTTTACGCGCTGGCTGCAGCAAGCCTGCTTGCAACCCTGCCTTTGCCTTATGTCGGGGAAGAAGCGGTATACACCATTACCACGCTCGAGATGTGGGCGAACCGCGAGTATTTCCTGACGACGCTTTACGGCACGCTTTATCCCCGGCCGCCGTTCCTCAACTGGCTGGTCATTCCGGTGGCGAATCTCATCGGCTGGGAGCACGTGCTGCAGGCATCGCGCCTGATCACGGCCGCATCAACCGCGGCAACCGGGTTGGTGCTGGCATGGCTGACTGCGAACCTTACCGGAAATCGCATCTGGGCGGCGTTTGCCGCGCTGGTCTATCTGTCGGGCGACGTGCTGTTCTACCGGGGCTGGCTCGCCTATGCCGACTCGCTGTTCACCTTGTGCGTGTTCGCTGCGATTGCCTGCACCTGGGTTGCGGCACAGACCGGCAGGACGTGGCTGATCTGGATCGGCATGGCCGCGCTGACCTGCGGTTTTCTCGCCAAGGTGCAGACGGCCTACCTCTTCTATGGTGTTGCGTTGATTGCGCTTCTGACCCGCGGTGATTATCGCCGCGCGCTGTTGCGGCCGAGTCCGATTCTGGCGCATGTCGCCGGCGCGGCTGTTTTTATTTTATGGCATGTTTATTTTACGCGTGGCACCCAGAGTTCAGGCACGGTCGTGGACATCGTGCTCAAAATACAAACTGCGGGCCTTGCCAATTACCTCAACCAGTTGTGGACGTTCCCGCTGGAAACTTTTCTGCGATTCCTGCCGGTCAGTGTCATTGCCGCCTGGTGCTGGTATCGCGGCCGCTCGCCCGGGCAGCAACATCCCGTCGCCGCATCAGCCGCTTTCCCTGTGGTGGTACTGGTAGGAATGACGGCCATCAATTTCCTGCCCTACTGGCTCGGACCACAAAGCCATATCCGCTACATCATGCCGCTGTATCCGCTGATTGCGCTGATCATCGCCTGGATGATATGGCAGGCTGGCGCGTTGCGCATGCGGACTGCAGTGCATTGGCTGGCCGCGGCCATTGTCCTGAAGTATGTGCTCGCGCTGTGGGTGTTCCCGCTTTATCAGGAGAAATACCGCGGCAATTACGCGGCGACGGCACGGGACATCCTGGAAAAGACCCGGGGATTTCCGCTCTACGTCACGGACGTGTCCGCATCGGGCCTGAGCGTAGCAGCCAATATCGACACACTGCGCTTTCCCGACAAGCCGATCCTGTGGCCGCCTGCAAAATGGGACAACGGCTACGTGCTTTCCTATACCGCCAACCCGGAGCTGGGGCAGGCCAGCCATCGTTACGCGCTCGGCGGCAACGATCTGTATCTGCTCTGTCGTGGCGCAGCGTGCGGCGCCGCTCAGGCCGCGGACGGCTTGCGCAAATAAGCCAGCATGTCGTGGCCGCGGCCGGCGGCGCGCGCCGGCAGGTTGAGCGCCTCCGCCGCCAGTTTGCCCAGCACATAACGCCAGTGTGGCGTGTGCTCCTTGTCGTGGAATTTTACCCTGCTGGTGTCCACGTGCTCGATCTCAAATCCGGCGTTTGCGGCGAGCAAGGCCATGGAGCGCGGATTGAAAAAGCTGACATGGCCGCCGTCGCGCGCCATGTCGAAGTAATCCCAGCGCGCGCCCATGACCGCCGCGGTCCAGCTTGCCGCGTTGCCCGTGCTGAGCAGCAGGATGCCGCCGGGTTTGAGAACGCGCCGGCATTCGGCCAGCAGCGGCAGCGGTGCGCGCAGGTGCTCGACGACTTCGAACAGCGTCAAGGCGTCGAATGTGCCATCGGCATAATGCTGCTCCTCGAGCAGGTCGGTGCGCACGGGCAGTCCGCCGGCGCGCGCGGCTTCCGCGATGTGCGGCGCCGGTTCGACGCCTTCGGCGTTATAACCGGCACCAATCGCGGCGGCGATGAACTGACCGCGCGAGCACCCCACATCAAGAACGCGGATGTCGCGCGGTGCCTTGCCGAGCAGCGCGGCCGTGCATCCCACCGGGCAGGTGGTGATATAGGGCAAACCGTCATATTCCATAACTATATGATTTTATTCGTTTAATTACAATGTCTGCAGCGAGGGCCTGCAGACAGTCGCTGGCGCTCGCGATATGCCGGTCGCAGCCTTCATGGCCGCAGGGCGCGCATGCGGCACGGCCCTGGATGATCTGCACATTGCCCGCGCGCTGATCACCGAGCCGGCGCCACGGATTGGCGTTGGCCGGATGCCCCTTCGGCCACGGTCCCCATTTCACCGGATCGGTGGGGCCGAACAGCGCGAGGGTGGGCACACCCGCCGCCGCCGCCATGTGCGTGATCGCGGTGTCGGGGCCGATGTAGAACTGCGCCCGTGCGAGCAGCGCTGCAGTGCCGCCGAGCGTCAGCCGTCCGGCGGCGTTGATCACCGTATCCGGCAACTGCCGGGCGATCGTGTCGACGTAGGCGCGCTCCCCCGCATCGGGACTGCCGGTCAGCGCGACGCGAAAGCCGTTATCGAGCAGCCAGCGCGCAACGTCGATCCAGCCCTGCTCGTGCCACATCTTGTAGCGAAACTTCGGGTACGGATGCAGCACCGCCAGAGCACCACAGGATTTGCCAAGCAGCGCATCAACCGCAGCGGCATCTTCGCTGCGCCAGGCGACGACAACGTCTGAGCAGGCAGGAATGTCCAGCGTCTTGGTCAGCGCAAGATGTGAGCGCACGATGTGCGTATTGACGGCATCTAGCGCCACCCAGTGGTCGAGCAAATGCTGTTTCCAGCGTTGACCCGGCGCATCGAGCAGAAGGCCGATGCGGCGCTTGCCCGCGAGCCAGGCATAAAGCGTAGGGCGGTCGCCGGGCACCAGCGACAGTGCAAGATCGTAGCGTTTGAACAACCGTGCGATCAATGCGAGATGTTGGGTGAGGGTGGGGCGCTCCGGCACCGCATGCACGGACCGCAGGTCGGGGTTGGCGGAAAGCACGCCCTGGGTGCCGTCGAATACCAGCGCATCGATCTGCGCGCCCGGCCAGGCCTGTTTGATTGAACGAATCAGCGGCGTGGCCAGCAGTACGTCACCGATGCGGCGTGTGACGACCACCAGCACGCTGCGATGCGACACCTTCATAGATATTGATCGACGCCCAGTTTTGCGTAGGTGCGGCGTGACGCGATCAGATCATCCAGCAGGCGCTGGTTTTCCGCGAATCCGCTGCGGTCGGCCTCTTTGTGCCAGAGATGGAATACCGGGGCCGCAAAGCGCGCACTTTTGTATTTGATGCCCGCGAGCAGCAGGCGTATCGCCAGATCAGAATCTTCCAGCCCCCATATGCCGGCATAGGATTCGTCGAAGCCGTTTACGGCAATCAAATCCTTGCGCCACGCAGAAAGGTTGCAGGTCTTGACCCCCTTCCAGCGGTCGGGTTCGCGCCGGCGCCAGGCGCCATCAGGCAATCTGAGCAAAGGCAGCCAGCGGTTGATATCGCGGCTCATCCATGCACCCAGCCAGCGCGGCAGGCCCCAGTCATAGAGTGGCAGATGCTGTCGCAACACCCTGGCAGTGAACCGCTCGCTCAACAGGGTTCGGTTGCCCGACAAAAAGTAGCCGGGTTCGGCCAGACGCCGGTGCTGGCGTACGAAGTCGCGCGGCGGCACACAATCGGCGTCGGTGTAAATTACGTAATCGGCGCGGGTCGCCGCAAGTCCGCGGTTGCGCATGACCGTAGCCCTAAACCCGCGATCCTCATGCCAGAGATGGGTGAGCGGGAACGGGGTGTGGCGCGCATAGGATTCGACCAGCTGCCGTACTTCGGCGGTCGAACCATCGTCGGCAATGATGACCTCGAAATCGGGATCGTCCTGGTTTTTGTAACCGTTCAGCAGCGCGGCGAGCGCATCGGGACGGTTGTAGGTGGCGACGATGACGGCTATGCGCATTTTTCTGGTGATTCAGTAATTCAGTGATTAAGTGATTAAGTGATTAAGTGATTGAGTGATTGAGTAAATCGTGAGGCATCTGCCAGCAGAAATCACTTGGTTACTTAATAACTCAATCACTATGTTTTTCCGAGAGCAGCATCAGCTTCAGATAGCGGTAGTAGGACCCCTCGGCATTGGCCACCGCCAGCATGAAACCTTCGCGGCCATCAAGAAAGCCCAGGCGCAGAAAATAAGTGCGCACGAACGTCCACCCGCCATGAAGCAGCGCGGTGAAGATCGAAGCGCGGCGGCCGCGCTCGTGCAGCATGCGCGCCGTATTGGTCGAATAGGTGTTCATCTTGGCGAGCATCTGATCCAGGTCATCTATGGCCTGGTGCATCAGCGGCTGTTTTAGCTTGCCAGTGGCGCCTTTGACGATCAGCCGTTCATGCGTGTTGTCGTCCGAAAACCGGGCGGCATCGCGGCGGAACAAGCGCACGACATAGTCCGGCCACCAGCCGGAATGCCGCATGTAGCGGCCGCAGAAGCTCGAGCGGCGCGGCAGGGCAAATGCCACTTTGTCGCCGGGGGCTGCGCTCAGGCGTTCGATCTCCGCACGCAGATCGGGGGTTACCCATTCATCCGCATCGATGGAGAACACCCACTCGCCCGTGGCAAGGTCCAGCGCGCGATTTTTCTGCGGCCCGAAGCCCGGCCAGTCGGAGCTTTGGTGCAGCGCTGCGCCCAGTTCCCGACAGATGGCGGCGGTGTCGTCACTGCTGTTCGAATCAACGACGATGGTTTCATCGGCCCACGCCACCGATTCCAGGCAGCGGCGGAGCGTTCGACCGGCGTTCTTGGTGATGATGATGGCGGAGAAGCGCATAGCTGGTGAATGGTAAATGGGGAATGGTAAAAACAGCGCTTTGCACACTCCTTCCCTATTGCCTATTTCCTATTTCCTCAGATTTTACGTCACTATAAAGCAGGCCTGTGAGCCACGCGTACAGCAATCCCTCGGTGTGATCGAGCAACAGGGAATTGAACATGCAACCAATCACCATGGTCAGCACCAGGCCGCGTGCAAGTTGACATTCGAGCGGTGAGCTGAGCCGCGCTGCAAGACGCCATTGCAGCCAGAACAGCCATAACAGCACGGCAAGACCGGCGATGCCCACCTGCGCCGCGATGTGCAGAAACTCGTTATGCGGGTTGCGCGTTTCAGTCTTGCCGGTGCCGCGCACCTTCTCGGCATAGCCCTGGGGAAAGCCGCCGGTGCCGACGCCGATGAGGGGATGATCGGCGATGATGCCCAGAGTGTTACGGTAGAACTCAAGACGGAATTCCGCCGAGTTTTGCGCCGGGCGGTCCGGTTTCCAGCCCTGTGTTTCCTTGATGATGGAGTTTGTCCGCTCCTGAAAGGGGCCGGGGACGATGGCGAGCACAGCCGCAAGCGCCGCAATTCCGGCGGCAGCCACGGCCAGCCCGCGCCAGCGACCGCGGTCGTAGCCCAGCAGCAGGGCCAGGCCGAGAAAAATGAAATAGCCTGTCGCGCCGTGCACCATCATGGTGAGGTTGATCACGGCGAGCAGCGCGAGCAGGGTCCACACCGCTTTGATTTTCAGCGACTTTGCTGTCAGCGCCAGCCAGGCGTAGAGGAAGGCGCCAAAGGCCATAAGGATGTTGTGCGTCAGATGCAGCTTGAATACGACGGGGTAATTCGCGTCGCTCACTATCAGCGGATTTTTCGGCACGATCCCGGCCTTGATCAGATACGACAGCGCCAGTACGAGCGCCAGCGATGCGGCAAATGCATGCAGCGCGTTGCGGCGCGTGGCGGCATCGCGGAACAGGAATAGGAAGATCGGGATAAACAACAAGTCAGTGTATTTTCCCAGATAATGTGCAGCGTCACCGGCTGCGCTCACCCCATGCAATGTCCCGATAAGCAACAGCGCAAACAAGGCGAGGGCTGTCAGCGCCACGGGATTATTTAATGGTATCTGCAGTTTGAGGCTATACATGCCGCTGGCGAGCCAGCCCGCCAGGATTAGCACGAGCAATACATTGTCAAGTGCCACCGAAATGGGAATCGAGAAGCCCAGCGCGATGACCGACCAGCGCGCGACGTGATCGGCGTAACGGGCCAGGGCCCCTGGCACGGCAACCTCTTCCCTTTCGGGGGAAAGGGTAGGGTGGGGATTCGCATCGTAACCCTTGCCGTCCTTGGCACATTTCTCACCTTCCCCTTCAAGGGGAAGGCCGGGATGGGGATGGGTACTCATCTAGGAATCACACATTACGATTCACCGTTCACTCGTTTGTACTCAGGCACCCAGTGCGCGAGATCGGCTTTTACCGCCCCATCTCCGGGCAGGTCGCCGCGGTCGAGCCAGCGGTCCAGATGCGCCAGCCATTCCCCGTTTTCCTGCCGCGCCCGGGCGATGCGCAGCTTGGGGTGGGGTGTGGGCAGCGTATTTTCGTCCGCTGCGAGCAGTTCTTCGTATAGTTTCTCACCGGGACGCAAGCCGGTATAGGCTATCCTGATCTCGTTTTCGCTGAAGCCCGACAGCCGGATCAGTTCGCGCGCGAGATCGGCGATCCTGACCGGCTCGCCCATGTCGAGCACGAATATCTCTCCGCCCCGGCCCATCAGCCCCGCCTGCAGCACCAGTTGGACTGCCTCCGGGATCGACATGAAATAGCGCGTGATCTCGGGATGGGTGACCGTGACCGGGCCGCCGCGGGCGATCTGCTCGCGAAACTTCGGGATAACGCTGCCAGTCGAGCCCAGTACATTGCCAAAGCGCACCATGAGAAAGCGCGTGCCTTCAGGACGCTGCAGCGCCTGACACACCATCTCGGCCAGCCGTTTGCTTGCGCCCATGACGTTGGCCGGATTGACCGCCTTGTCGGTCGAGACGAACACGAATTTTTCCACGCCATGGGTAATCGCGGCCTGAGCCATGACCCGGGTGCCAACGACGTTGTTGAGAACGGCCTGCCACACGTTCTCGTTTTCCATCAGCGGCACGTGCTTGTAGGCCGCGGCATGAAAAACAATCGAGGGACGGTAGCTTGCCAAGAGTTGATTAACGCGCGCCGCGTCCTTGACGTCACCGATGGCGCACACCACTTTCAGCCCGGGAAAGCGCTCGGCGAACTCCTGCTCTATGGCATAGAGCGCGAATTCGTTCAATTCGAAGAGGACAAGCTGCCGCGGCGCAAAGCGCGCGAGCTGCCGGCACAACTCTGAGCCGATCGAGCCGCCGGCGCCGCTGACCAGCACGACCCGGCCGCTGATCCAGCTGTTGAGCCCCGCCGTATCGAGGACCACCGGATCGCGCCCGAGCAGATCGTCGAGTTCGACATGCCGGATCTGCGAGACGGTGACGCGCCCGCTCATCAGATCGTCGAAAGAAGGCACGGTCAGCACGTCGAGACCGGCATTGCGGCACAACTCGACAGCGTGTCGTCTTGTGCTATGCGTGGCCTCGGGCATGGCAATAATGGCGTGCTGGATGCCCAGCTTTTGTTTCCATTGCGAAAGCTTGTCGAGACCACCGAGCACGTTCGCGCCATGCAGTTGACGGCCATGCTTGGTGCTGTCGTTGTCGAATACCCCGACCACTTTCCACTGCGGGCTGCGCACGAGTTCACGAATGAGATTGACCGCGGATTCCTCGGCGCCGAGCACGAACACCGGTTCACGCTTTTCCGGGATCAGGCTGTTCAGGCTGTGCTCTTTCCAGGCGCGATAAGCGAGACGGCTGCCGCCCATGACCATGATCAGCAATACCGGATTCATGATCAGCACCGAGCGCGGCACCGAGGGCACCGTGATCTGGAGCATGAGCAGGGCCGTTGGAATGACGATGGCGGCGATTGCCACCGCGGCAACGATCCGTTTGATGTCAGGAAGGCTGGCAAAGCGCCAGATGCTGCGGTATAGACCGAAGCTGATGAACAGCGCGGCGTGCACCGGCACGACCAAAAGCAACGACTTGAGCGCAATCTCGTCAAAAGGCGGTTCCGGCAATTCGAGATTGAAGCGCAGGCCGAATGAAAGCAGCCAGACCAGGGCGCAGGCGACGAGATCGTGAGCAAAGGCCAGGAAAACGCGCCAGTTAAAGTTCATTGACCAGTCCTGTTTTCCAGGTCCGCCAGGCGCGCTCGATGGCGGTGGCCAGCACGATATAGGCGACGGCAAAAGCCAGCAGCACGGTAATCTGCCCGGCAAGCGGCAGGCTGAGCGCGGCAAGCGCTGCGATGCCGCAGAGGAACATCAGCAGGTACTCAGCCAGCGCGGTGCGGCGGTGCCCCCAGCCCAGTTGAACCAGGCGCTGATAATAATGGTCGCGGTGCGCTTCCCACACCCGTTCGCGCCGGAGCAGGCGGCGTGCGAGCGTCACGCTGGCATCGATGATAAACGGCGAGAACACAAGTAGCGGGAACCACCAGGTCCAGTCATGCTGTTGCCAGCCGATAATTCCGAATGCCGCAGCCAGGAACCCAAGCGGAACGGAGCCGACGTCGCCCATGAAGATGCGGGCAGGGTGGAAATTAAATACCAGAAAAGCCGCCGCGGCTGCGGCCACGCTGAAGTTGAGCAGGGCGAATGCGGAACTGCCGGAGAGCCAGGCAGCAATGCCATAGAAAGCGAAGCCGAACGCGGCCATGCCGCCCGCCAGTCCATCTGATCCGTCCATGAAATTATAGAGATTGGCCATCCACGCCATGGCGAATGCGGCGAGGATCACACCGATGATCCCATAATCCGTGAGCATGAGGCTTGTGGCAAAAGCACCGGCAACCAGCAAGTGTGCAGCGAGGCGGCCTAACGCGGGCACGCCGCGCAAGTCATCCAGAAAAGAGACCGCAAGCAGCACCGCCAGCGCAAGCCACAGCGAAAGCGGCAGATTGGGCTTTGCCACGGCCCATGCGAACAGAATCCCCGCATGTATCCCGATGCCGCCGGCGCGCGGCACCGCTGTTTGATGCAAAGAGCGCTGATTGGGGTGATCGAGCGCGAGCGTCGAAAACCGACTGCGCACGAGCCACCACACGGTGACTAGCGTGGCGGCGAAAGCCGTCAGCGGAACCCAGGCAGCCTGTGGCACGATGGAGTTATGTGTTTGACTTTTCAGAGAATTGTGAATAATACCATCAAGCGCCGGCTTTCACCGCGTTCGTTCAGACTCCCATGCATCGTTTTATTGTTTTCCCTGCAAGGTATTCAGGTACCAACGCGCCGTCTGTTCAAGCCCGCTGGCCAGTGACAAACGGGGCCGCCAACCCAGTTCGCGCCTGATTTTGGAACTGTCGATTTGCAGCGAACCGGTAAGGCGCGCGATTTCGCCACTTTTGCCGAACAGCGCGCCGCCGAACCTGAGTAATCCCGTGGGGCAGGGCAGCAGCCGGGCGGGCACGTCGAGCGCCGCTGCGAGCAAGCGCAGCAACTCTGGCGTGGACACATCATCACCATCGCTGACGAGGTAGGTATTTCCCGGTGCCGCCGGCGACTCGATGCAGGTGAGGATGGCATCGGCCAGGTTGCCGACGTAGATCAGGCTGCGGCGGTTGCGAACAGATGCCAGCGGCAGCGGCAGGCCGCGGCGGATTGCTTTCATCAAGGCCAGAAAATTTCCCTTCACGCCGGGGCCATAGACGAGGGGCGGGCGCAGTACGACCACTTCCATGCCGGTATCCGCTGCAATTTGCCACAGGGCCTGCTCGGCTTCCCATTTGGTCAACCCATAGGCATCCTCGGGGTGTGGGGTGTCTGTTTCAGCGAATGGGCGATCAACTGTGTGCTCGCCGTTGACCTTGATCGAACTCAGGTACATGAAGCGACGGATGCCAAATCTTGAGGCTTGTTCCGCCAGTTGGCGCGTTCCTTCAACATTGGTTTTGCGGTAGGCCTCGTGCGCGTCTTTACCCTTTTCGAGAATGAAATGAGTCCGCGCAGCGAGGTGCATGACAGTATCGACCCCTCGCAACGCGGCGTCCCAGGTTGTGGTTGCGTCGATATCGCAGACTATCACATTGTCTGCGGCACCATCAGGCGGTCGCACTCCGCGCAGCACGCGCCGAACATGTTGGCCACGTTGCGCCAGCAAGGCGCACAGCGCCTGTCCGACAAAACCGCTTGCTCCAGTGATCAGTATCAAGCTCGGATACTCCTAAACATATCAGTATGGGTATGACGGACTCTTTTCCAGAGTGTAATGCTGACACGCCACGCCGCGCCGGTAAACAAGCAAGTGAGGTCGTGCGCAAACGGAACATGATAATTGTTGCGCCTAGCGTTACACTGTCATGCCATGCACCGTAAAATCCGAGTTAGCATTTCCATAGTCAGCCATGGTCAAGGCGAGTTGGTAGGGCATCTGCTTAGAGACTTGCAGCGGCATTGCACCATACCCTTGGAGGTGATCCTTACCCTAAACATCCCGGAAGACCTGCCGTTTCGCCCCGAGGATATTCGTATACCGATGCGTATGATCAGGAATGCTGGGGTTCGGGGTTTTGGTGCCAACCACAACGCGGCATTCAGGCATGCCCACGGTGATTATTTCTGCGTACTCAACCCGGATATCCGGCTGGGGCAGGATCCCTTTCCCGTGCTTTTCGAACAACTGACTGATCCAAAAGTCGGCGTGGCTGGCCCACTCATCCTCAATCCAGCCGGGAGCATCGAGGACAGCGCACGCTACTTTCCCACGCTTTTCACCTTATTTAAGAAGGCACTCCTGCGTCGTAACAAGCAGGAACTCGAGATAACGGGTGCGCCGCTTTTCCCGGACTGGATTGCCGGCATGTTCATGATCTTCCGGGTCGGGGTATTCAGGGCATTGGGCGGTTTTGACGAGCGTTATTTTCTTTACTACGAGGACGTCGATCTGTGCATGCGTCTGCGGCATGCCGGTTATGAGGTGGTATTGCTGCCGCAGGTTTCGGCGATCCACGACGCCCGCAGGCGTAGTCACCGCAATTTGCGGTATCTCCGCATACACGCCACCAGCCTGTTGCGCTACCTGTATAGGCGACAATTTTACAAGTATGTCCGTGACGTGACCCCCAGGTAAACAATTTGCTCTGTGTTATTGGAGAAAATTGCGATCGGTCGCAATTACCCCAAGAAAACTATCGGACTGGGGCATTACGAAGAGGTTCGGTGCGAAATTGATGCGCCCCCTTGGAGGGCGCATCAATTATAGTCTGACTGGAGTTGGCGCAGTCTTAAACAACGTTCAATTACATAGTCAACTACCAGGGAAAGGTTTGGACAGGTGAATGGTGAGCGTTTGTATAACTGATCTGGATGTCGGATGACATGCAAGATCGTCTCTACGAGTTGTCCCAACAGTTGGGATAGTAGAGTTTGCAAAAAAATTCAATTGCCGAGAAACTGAGTAAGCAATATGGACGCAAGGGGAGCAAGCGGTGAAACGGAAAGCTGAAATAATGACAAACGTTTCGGAAAGAAGCCTGCGCACCGTGACAGCGATTTTTTCCATCACCTTTGCGATAGGATTATTCCTTTTGCGTTTTTTTAAGTTTCCGTTGGACCCGTCATTACTCGACACGCAAGTACGCTTGCTTAATTTGGAGTCGACCCGGGCACAGTCTATTTATTATGTGACACTGCTTGGGCTATTTGCCGCAATCTGTGCGGCTATACTCCTGCGGCCCAACGCAAAAATCATTCCCAGTATGGATCGGGCAGAGCAAGTGCTTGTGGTTGCAGTTGTTATCGCCGCAATTTTTCTTGGGTCCTGGTCGTGGCAATTCTTTTTCGGGTTCTTTTTTGTCGCAGCGCTTATAATCTTTTCGCGTACACGCGGGTCCGCTCCAATTTCGATTATTTGGACGCGATCGAGTTTTGTACAGAAGCTGCCATGGGCTGGTATTTTATTTTGGTTGCTGATTGGCCTCGTGTTTATTTACATCGCTGTTTTTCTGATAGCGCCAATGACAACTCCGTTATTGGTCCAGAGGGCAGTTGAGTTGCCAAGAATAGAGGGGCATTACGCAGTTTCTGTGCTTCCGGGCTTCGATTTTATCTGTTGCTCCGAGGTTGGGAAGATAGAACGCGCAAATTATGGGCTGGGGATTCCCCTTTTTACTGCGTGGGCTCTTGGTGTATTTTCATTTCTTGGGTTGCCCGATACGGCTCTGGTGCAAAGTGTTAAGTTGAATCAACTAATTGCCGTATTGTTGATTTGCATCCTGAGCTTTCTCGCGAATAGAAAATACTTTCCTTACGTCATGGCGTTAGCGCTTGGTATGACGGCGTTCACATTAAGTAATGTCGGTATTGCGGTAAGTTACCCGAACCAGTCTGGAATCCGATATATCCCTATTCTTGTTTCTTTGGTGGTGTTGGTGCTGGAATTGCGCAGGACACAGTTGCGCATATGGCTACTTGCACCCGCTTCAGCGATTTTCGTCATCATGAATCCAGAGACGGGCTTGGCTACGACAGCGGGATATATGGTTGCCGCAGTGCTTAAAAAGTATAACCCTAAGAGCCCCATCACCAGTGTCGCCGAAACCGTTGTGCAGTACGGGGCTTTTTTTGCCGTCACAATGCTTGTCGGATCAGCGCTTATCGTCGAGTCGATCTTAAAAAATTCATCAGATGGGCTGTTCCAGTTTATGGTTTTATTTACCACATCCAGCTACGGCGGCTTGGTTGACAAGCCAAGCTTGATGGCGACCCTTCTATTTTTAATAGCCACTACTTCGGTTCTGCGCGCGGTCTGTCGTGCGCGTTGCGGCGTTTTATTATCGGTTGATGCTTACGAAGCAGCAGTCGGAACTATCATGCTGGTTTGGCTAATGTACTACGTGAACCGGATGGCCGAATGGAACTTGTGGTTCCAGCCGGTGTTACTTATGGCAATGATTGCGCCGCGCATTGCTCTAAACCGTTGGCAACAGCTGTTCAGGAAGCCTTTAAGGCTCGGGGTAACGTTCTCGATGATTGTCGCTTGCTTGATTGGTGGCCAGGTAACGTCCTCTTCGTCCCAGTTTGCATACCAAGCGGCCGAGTGGCTTAGATGGCAGCATCTGGGTTGTGGCGAGGGTGTTGTTCTTGACGGGAAGTGCCTGCCGTGGTTTCGCGGCTCCAAATTCGAGTTGCAAATGAATGCCTTGACTGAGGGGAACTATCCTGCTGAAACCATAGTTTTGTCCGGCATGTCGACCTATGCTCGTTTGCGCGGTTTCAATGACGGGTTTCCTTGGTACGACCCGATGGAGGTTGTTCGCCAGCAGGAAGTCGAGGGAATTGTTAATTGGATCGAAACGCGAGGCCCAAAATACATCCTTGCAGACGATCCAAGCTATGACATAGCGCGGGCTGTGCCTGAACACAGCCGGCAAATCCAATATTATCTTTCACTCTTGGTCTCATACCGCGAAGTGCGTAGGTCCGCTGGATGGGTAATTATGGAGCGTATCGCGAACTCACGGTTTTGAGTATCGTGAACAGGGTTGGTGGCTTCAAGGGGGAGCGCAACCATTGAAAATTCTGTGGGGTAAACGCTTGGCTGGTAGTCTATGCGCCCGAAGGCGCGCAAAACACGGTGAGAGACCGCGTAAGATTAGTAACTGAAGGTAATCGTGCTTCTGCGAAGCGGAGTTGAGAACTACCAGAAGTAAACTGGCAGTCCGGCAGGACAAGGAACCCGAGTTAACGGGTAGTCTCAGCGAGCTAGCGGCTTCATTGCCAAGCCTGTCAGGCTGCGATAATTGTCGGGAATGAGCGATTTCTGCGAGAATATACGTAATTATTTATCGAGAATCGGACTGCTGCATGAAATGCGTGATATTAGCAGGAGGGTTGGGTACCCGCATTAGCGAGGAGTCGTATCTAAAGCCCAAGCCCATGATCGAGATTGGCGGCAAGCCGATCATCTGGCACATTATGAAAATCTATTCGGCGCACGGTATTAACGATTTCGTCGTATGCCTCGGCTACAAAGGCTACGTGGTCAAGGAGTATTTCGCCAATTACTTCCTGCATATGTCTGACGTGACGATAGACATGTCCGATAACAGCATGCAGGTACACCAAAAAAGCGCCGAGCCGTGGCGGGTAACTCTCGTCGAGACCGGCGAGGCAACCCAGACTGGCGGGCGCCTCAAGCGGGTGGCACATTACCTAGGCGAGGAAGATTTTTGCTTTACCTATGGCGATGGTGTGGCGGATGTTAATGTCCGCGAATTGGTTGCGTTTCACAAGTCAAAAAAAGCCAAGGCCACCCTTACCGCTGTGCAGCCGCCGGGACGTTTCGGTGCCTTGGTTTTGGAGGACGCATACATCACCAGCTTTCAGGAAAAACCCAAGGGAGACGGCGGTTGGATTAATGGCGGATTCTTCGTGCTTTCCCCTGACGTGATTGAATATATCGGCGGTGACGACACTGTCTGGGAGCGCGAACCGCTGGAGCACCTTGCGCGTGACCGCCAGCTTGCCGCTTATTTTCACAGCGGTTTTTGGCAGCCCATGGATACGCTGCGCGACAAAAATCATCTTGAGGATCTCTGGGCCCGTGGTAATGCGCCTTGGAAAATATGGTGATCAGGCGTGACTTCTGGGCCGGCAAGCGGGTTCTTGTCACGGGCCATACCGGATTCAAAGGCAGCTGGCTTACCCTCTGGCTGAGGGCGCTGGGGGCTAAGGTGTCCGGCTACGCCCTTGAGCCGCCGACCGATCCCTCGTTGTGGCGGCAGCTCGGCCTGGAGGGCGAGATTGGCAGTCACGTTGCCGATATCCGGGATTTTCCCGCGCTGGCGCAGGTGTTTGCGCAGATACGGCCTGATGTCGTGTTTCACCTCGCCGCACAGTCTTTAGTTCGCCCCTCTTACCAGGATCCGGTGGCCACTTACGCAACCAATGTCATGGGCACCGTCCATTTACTGGAGGCTGTACGCAAAACACCGGGCGTGCGCGTGGCGTTGAACGTCACCAGCGACAAGTGCTACGAGAACCATGAGTGGACCCGCGGCTACCGGGAAGACGACCCGATGGGCGGCCGGGACCCGTATAGCAGCAGCAAGGGCTGTGCAGAACTGGTTACGGCAGCTTATCGCAGTTCATTTTTTTCCAAGGATGCAGACAGCACCGCGCTGGCCTCGGTGCGCGCTGGCAACGTCATTGGGGGCGGCGACTGGGCCGCGGACCGGTTGGTGCCGGATTTTGTGCGCGCAACGCGGCGTGGCCTGCAGGTCCGGATTCGCAACCCCAAGGCTACCCGCCCATGGCAGCATGTGCTGGAACCGCTGTATGGCTACCTGTCGCTCGCGGAAATGCTGTGGGACGAGGGGCCCGCGCATGCGGGCGGCTGGAATTTCGGCCCCGCGGATGAGGACGCTGTGCCTGTCGAGAAAGTGGTATCGACGCTGGTATCGCTGTGGGGCGCGCCGGCGGGCTGGGCTGCAGATCCTGGCCCGCACCCGCATGAAGCCCATTATCTCAAGCTGGACAGTTCCAAATCGCGGAGCCAGTTGCGCTGGCAGCCGCGCCTTGATCTGCAGACCGCGCTGGCCTGGACTGTAGAGTGGTACAAGGGCGTGACGGATGATGCGGACGCGCGGACTTTGTGTCTGAAACAGATTGAGTCCTACGAGGAGCTTGCCCGCCAATGACGCAACACCGTCAATGCCGCTTTTGCGGTTCGCCGCTGTCGCTGTCGTTCGCCGATTTGGGCATGTCGCCGCTGTCGAACGCCTATCTGAAGCCCGGGCAACTCAGCAAAATGGAGCCGTTCTACCCGTTACACGCCTGGGTGTGCGAGTCCTGCTTTCTCGTGCAACTGGAGGAGTTCGAAAGCCCTGAACACATTTTCAGTGACTACGCCTATTTTTCGTCATTTTCTGATTCCTGGCTCGATCATGCCCGGCGGTTTACTGATCAGGTTGCCAAACGGTTTGCGCTAGACGCATCGAGTTTTGTGGTTGAAATCGCGAGCAATGACGGATATCTGCTGCAGTATTTTGTCTCGCGAGGCGTGCCTGTTCTCGGCATTGAGCCGGCGGCCAATGTCGCGGCAGAGGCCGAACGCAAGGGCGTGCCGACGCTGGTCAAATTTTTCGGCACCCGGACGGCGCTTGACCTCAAGGCAGCCGGCAAGCAGGTTGATCTGCTTATCGGGAACAATGTATTAGCCCATGTTCCCGGCCTGAATGACTTTGTCGCGGGGATGGAAATTCTGCTCAAGCCGGGTGGTGTGATCAGTATGGAATTCCCGCATCTGTTGCGGTTGATGGAAGAGAACCAGTTCGATACCATTTACCATGAACACTTTTCGTACTTCTCGTTCCTGGTGGTTGAGCGGGTGTTTGCGAAACATGGGCTCACCATTTTTGATATGGAGGAAATACCTACTCATGGCGGTTCGCTGAGGATTTTCGCAAAGCGTGCCTCAAACAGCGCCTTGCCGGTAGCCGAACGGGTTTCCGCTTTGCGGCGGCGCGAGCAGGCGGCAGGGTTGGACCACGCCGACACCTACCGCGCATTCGCCGAGAGGGTGAAAGCCACCAAGCGCTTGCTGTTGCGTTTTTTGATCGATGCGCGCGAGGCCGGAAAGCATGTTGTGGGCTACGGCGCGCCGGCCAAAGGCAACACGCTGCTTAATTATTGCGGGGTTCGCACCGACCTGCTTGAGTATACGGTTGACCGCAGCCCGCATAAACAGGGGCATTTCCTGCCGGGGACCCACATCCCGGTGTATGCGCCAGAGAAAATTCGCGAGACGCGCCCTGATTACGTGCTGATCCTGCCATGGAACCTCAAGAATGAAATCGTGGAACAGATGGCCGAGGTGCGCAGCTGGGGCGGGAAATTCGTGGTGCCGATTCCGCAAGTGAAGGTGCTGGATTGAAGTTTGTTCCCACTTCTTTCGAGGGGGCATTTGTCGTCGAGCCGGAATTGCTCGAGGACGAGCGGGGCTGCTTCGCGCGATCGTTTTGCCGGGATGAATTTGTGGCGCATGGATTGGACCCGGCCGTTGTCCAATGCAATATCTCATTCAATCACCGCCGCGGCACGCTGCGCGGATTGCATTATCAGGTCAAGCCGCACGAAGAAGCAAAGCTTGTGCGCTGCACGCAAGGCGCCATCTGGGATGTGATCGTTGATTTGCGTGAAAATTCGCCAACCCGGTACCGCTGGTTCGCGGCCGAACTTACGGCAGAAAACCGCCAGGCGCTGTATATCCCGCGCGGGCTTGCGCACGGTTTTCAGACCCTTACTGACAATAGTGAAGTGTTCTATCAGATGTCCGAGTTCTATCACCCCGAATCGGCGCGCGGCGTGCGGTGGGATGATCCGGTGATCGGCATCACCTGGCCCGTCGATAACCCGGTGCTTTCGCCGCGTGACAGGTCGTACCCGCTGCTCGAGCGCGGGGCCTCATGAAGCTCCTGCTGATCGGCGCAACCGGCCAGTTGGGCGGAGACCTGCTGCGCAACAATACCGGGCATGAAATCTACGCGCCTGGACGCGATGAGCTCGATCTCGCGCGTCCTGACCAGGCCGCCGCCGTCGTACGGCGGCAAAAGCCCGATGTGATCCTCAACTGCGCTGCGTTTCATAATGTGCCGTTATGCGAGGAGCAACCGGACCAGGCCTTCCTCACCAATTGTGTTGCCGTTCGCAATCTTGCCGCACTTTCCGCGGAGGCCGGGGCCTGGTTTGTAACCTTCAGCAGCGATTATGTGTTTGGCGGCGACGGCAAGCGCACGCCGTATCTCGAGGAAGATCGTCCCGCGCCCCTGCAAATATACGGCATCACACGGCTGGCCGGTGAGCATGCGGCCCTGGCCGCGGCGCCCCAGCGTGCCGTCGTTATCCGCACCTGCGGTCTTTACGGCCGCTCGGGCGCCCGGTCCAAGGGCGGCAATTTCGTCGATGGGCGTGTCGCTGATGCCCGTGCCGGACGACGCATCGAGATGGCGTCCGAGCAGATCGTGGCGCCGACTTCGACGGATGACCTTAGCCGTGCCGTGCTTGAACTGATCGAGCATCCGCGACTGGCGCCAGGCATCTATCACCTGGTCAACGAGGGTGAGTGCTCTTGGTATGAGCTTACACGTGCGATCGTCGAGACTCTCGGTCTTAACACCGAGGTCGCGCCGGTCGACCGTGGCGGGCTCACCGGTGGCATGCGACGGCCGATTTATTCCGTGTTGGCCAACACGCATGCACGGAAGCTTGGCATTACACTGCGTCCGTGGCGAGACGCGCTTTCCGACTATCTGCATGATAAATTTCCAGAAGTTTGATGGATATAGCCGGAACTAAGCGGGCGGGCATTCCAGAAATCGGCGTTGTTCACCTGATCCGCCGCCGGAACGGCCTCGCGCCGTTCGAGCGTTTCCTCGCCTCCTACCTCGAATATCCGGCGGGCATGCCGCATGATTTGGTGCTTATCTTCAAGGGTTTTCCGTTCGGTCTCGGTACTCAGGATTATGATCGACTGCTTGCCGATATGCCGCACCGCAGGATGTACCTAGCCGATTACGGATTCGATTTGCGGCCATATTTTAAGGCGGTAGAGCAATTTGACTATCGGTACTTCTGTTTCTTGAACTCTTTCAGCAGAATTCTGGACGCCAATTGGCTGGCGAAACTTTACCGCTGGATAACTGTTGAGGGCGTTGGGCTTGTTGGGGTTGCCGGGTCTTATGAAAGTTTTTCTGAAAATCGCGCAGAGCGCGCAAACATGCTGGCGAAAGTTGGGTGGGTGGAAAAATTGCGCTGGAGGTTAGGGCACTTATCCAGCGACCCCAATCCACGAGTCATCACGCGACGTGCATTAGTTTGGCTGGCGGAAAGTATTGGTTTGAAAAATCCTAAGGAAAACTTTCCATCATTTCCAAATTTCCATATTCGGACCAATGCCTTCATGTCATCGCGCCAGATACTCTCGCAGATTCATGTCGGTTTGACAGTATTCAAGTGGGCGGCCTATGCCATGGAAAGCGGCCTGAATAGCCTCACCAACCAAGTGACGCATCTTGGATTGAGACCGCTGGTTGTTGCGCGCACCGGCGAATCGTTTGAGAAGGAACAGTGGCATGTTTCTGATACGTTTCGCCAGTCACGGCAGCAAAATCTCCTGATCGCAGACAACCAGACGGATGCTTACCTCGCGGCGAACGCGGCAGACCGGGCGATGTTGTCTAAGCGTGCTTGGGGTCGGTTTTCCCGGCCGGCTTGATGAATAAAGGGAAAAATACAATGCAGGCCAGCTTGCCGGAAGCCGAAATGCTTCCTGTCTCCTGCGGGGCCTGCGGGAATCGCATGGCACTATTTTTCCGCGCGCGTGATTACAACCGTGGTGTATCACAACGGGAATTTTGCTACGGCCGTTGTTTGGGCTGCGGGCTCATTTCACTAGTCAATATTCCGGATGACTTGGAGAGATACTACTCGCCGGGCTACTATCTTCTTCCCGCCTCAGAAAGAGTGATAGAGCAAAGTTTGCGTCACGAGCAATACAAGATCGAGTTGGTGCGGCGCTTTGCAAAGACGGGGCGCCTGCTGGAAATTGGACCCTCGTGGGGAGCATTCTGCTTGCTTGCCAAAAGGGCGGGTTTTTCCGTCGAGGCAATCGAAATGGACCGTGAATGTTGCGGTTTTCTCACTTCAAAGCTTGGAATCAAAGCGATACATAGCGCGGACGAAGTTGCCTCGCTGGCTGAAGTGTCTCCGCCGGATGTGATCGCCATGTGGCATGTGATCGAACATCTGCGAGACCCGTGGCCGTTGCTCGAGCGGGCCACCGAACGTCTCGTTCCTGGTGGCATCATGGTGGTAGCTACTCCCAATCCCGCGGCCTTTCAGTTCGGGATTATCGGTCGCTTTTGGACCCATGTGGACGCCCCACGGCATGTTCATCTTATTCCTATTGAATTGATGCGTGCAAAACTCAGGGCGCTTGGACTCGAGGAATTGCTGCTTACCACCCGGGATGCTGGGAGCCTGGGATGGAATGCCTTTGGATGGGCCTTTTCCCTTGCAAATCTCACCGAGATCCGTATGTTGAAGCGAGTGTTGCGGCTTATTGGCCGCGTTACTGCGCTGCTGTTTTCCCCGATTGAACGTCGGGAGGGCGCAGGTAGCGCGTATACGGCTATTTTCCGCAAGCCCGTTGCGAGCCGATGAAGTTCTCGATACTGCTGCCCACCCGCAATCGGCTCGATCTACTTCGGTATGCGGTGGAATCGGTTCGACTCCAAGACTATCATGACTGGGAAATCATTATATCGGACAATGCATCAACCGAGGATGTTGCCAGGTTTGCCGCCTCCTGCGAAGACGATAGAATTCGCTATTTCCGCACGGAGTGCCTGTTGCCTGTTACGGAAAACTGGAATGCGGCCCTTGAACGTAGCAGCGGTGATTATCTGATCATGCTGGGCGACGATGATGGCTTGATGCGGGGTTGCCTCACGGCTGTCCGCAAGATGATTGACGACTGGGAGTGTCCTGATGCCATATACACTCAAGCTCTGCAGTTTGCCTACCCAGGTGTGATTCCAGGCCAACAAAAAGGGTTTATCCAAACTGCTTACAACGCCTTCCTGAGGGGAGCGCAGCAGCCTTTCCTGCTTCCCCGTGAGACCGCACAGGAAATGGTGCAAAGTGCATTGAGCTTCCGTCTCTGGTATGGCTTTAACATGCAACACTTTATCATTAGCCGGAGACTGGTAAAGACACTCGGTAACATAGGTCCTTTTTTCCAGTCGCCCTATCCTGACTACTATGCCGCGAACGCGATTCTACTGGCAGCGAAATCAGTAGTGGCTAACCCCAGACCATTGATCATGATCGGCATCAGTCCGAAGTCGTTTGGCTATTTCTACTTTAATCAGCGGGAAAATGAAGGAGTGGATTTTCTGCAAAACACCGCAACCGGAGAATTACCAGAACGGCGTCGAGTCGTCCTTGTACCGGGCACCAACATGAATGATTCCTGGCTTTGTGCCATGGAGACTCTTGTTCGAAATTTTCCCGATCGGCGGGGGTTGCGGGTTAATTATCGGCGATACCGTCTGCTGCAGTATTATGCGATATTGAGGACGAAGTCTTGGCGTGGCATTCCTATCATGTTGCGGCATATGCGTCTGTGGGAAATGGCTATTTACGCCCCTATTGCGATTCTCTATGCTGTGGCCTATTTATTCCCGCCCAGATTACGGCGAAAGGCGCAAAGCGCATTACATTTTGTGTTTAGTGCCACACCCCGATTCGATATTCAGAGGACTACAGTGGCATACCGCAATATGCTTGAGGCGGTACGAGGATACAACATTTAGTATGCATCCCAGCCCACTTGTTAGCATCTGCATTCCAACGTTTAACTATGGGCGATTCCTCCCTGAGGTGATTCGATCAGTTCTGTCCCAGTCGCTTTCCGATTTTGAGTTGATTGTGGTCGACAATGCTTCGACCGATGCGACAGTGGAACTCATGGAAACCTTTGTGCGTTCCGATCCGCGGATCAGTTTTTATCGGAACGCCGAGAATGTCGGCATCGTTCAGAACTTCAATCGCGCACTCGGATACGCTGCCGCGGATTACGTCAAAATCCTGTGCGCCGATGACCTGCTTGCTCCGTCCGCCTTGGAGAGATCGCTTGCACTTATCCAATCCAACCCCGCAGTGAGTCTGGTTACCACGGGTCGCCTGCTGGTGAATTATCGGCTCCGGCCGGTTGGCTACATAAGCTATTGCTCGAAGCAGGGGAGCGTAGACGGAACCAAGGTGATCGACCGCTGCCTTTTTGGAACCAATTACGTGGGCGAGCCCTCGGCAGTGATGTTCAGGCGCCAGCAGGCGGCAGCGGGATTTGATGAGAACTACCCGCACTTGCTCGATATGGCAATGTGGTTTCATTTGCTGGAACAGGGAAGGCTGGCCTGCATCCCCGAGCCACTGACGTATATCCGTCAGCATAAAAACCAGATAACACAGGACAACCGGCGCACCGGGCAATTGATGGAGGACAAGAAAAGAATTTTCTCTGCATATATCGCCAAGCCGTACGTGCGAAAGACCGCGCTGCGGGTGTTTCTGTGGCAGCTGCGTACCGCCTACAACGCCTGGAAAGGCGCAGCCGGAGATACGCCGGGCCAGAGAATATCCGGGTTTTTGCCGCCGGTGTGGTTCTATGCGCTGCTGCCGGCGGTGGTTGCCGCCGACTTGCTCGAGCGTGCCGTGAGCCGTGTCCGGTCAATCAAGTATGTTTGCCAAGCTCTTGGCGGGAACAGATGAACTTATAGTCGTCAATCCGCCGTGTCTGTTCTGCCGAGCCATTTGAGCGCGCTGGCTTTGATGGTGTTACGCAATTCGGGCGCTGCGAGACCAGCTGCGGCAACAGCCAGGCCGAGAATCACGGCCAGCGCGGCAAGAAGTCCGATCGGATGCAGCCCTTCCGGCAGGAGTATGCGTCCGGCACCCAATACGAAAATGGCTGCTACTGCGGGCGCCATGATGTCGCGCAGATACCATCTGAGTTGCTCGCCTCGCCTCATGTCGGAATGAACCAGGGGTATCTCAATTATTAAATAAGCGGCATTTAGCGTTATCCATGCGATGGCCGAGCTAATCGCGCCGATCCGAGGCGCAAGATACCATATGGCCGGACCGAGTACGGCGATTGCTGCCAGATTGAAAATAAGGAATATTCTCGTCCTGCCGCGTGCCAGCTCCCGGGCATAGGGGACGTTCATGAGGCCATTGAGGGCTGTGCCGATCGCGAACAGGCTCAATATGGGACCCGCGTGGCTCGCGACATTTTCGTTGCGCGTCCATAACAGCAACACTTCGTGCGAATAGAACGACAGGAACAGTGCTGCCGGCACCACTGTAGCTGCTACGACTTGGGTGGAAATGTGATAAACCTGCTCGAGGACTGCATGCTTGCCCTCGGCAATCAGCACGGAGAATCTAGGGTAGACGGCGCTAAAGACCGGTGTTGCGAAAAGATTGAGAGCGCCGGCTACGGTAACCGCGAGGCTAAAATAGCCAAAGGCCTCAAGAGTCAGGAAATTAATCAGTATCCACTTGTCGAGTTGAGTAAGCACCAATCCGGAAATGGTAAGGCCGCTCACCCCCGCAGCGAAGCGCCAGACGCGAGAGAGAAGTTCCGGGCGGAACCTTGGATGCCCACTCGCGGCCGGCAGGCCTGTGCGCAAGGCGGCAACCATTACAATCAGGGCCAGCAATCCTGCCATGATCTGCCAGCTGAAAAACGCCAGGATGGTGGGCGAAACTAGCCACAACACGAGCAGGGCGCCCAAGCCGTTCGCTGTGGAAAGAAGAATCCTGAGCTTGTTCACGAGTACCTGCTTTTGCAGTCCCATCAGGCCGCTGAAATACAGGTTGGCCGGCCAGTTCAGCATGATCACAATGACCATCATGTACAGCACTTGACGCAGCGAATCCGGGTCAATCTGATTCGGGTTCAAGACATGGCGGGCGATCAGGTGCATAAGCAAAGCAAGCACCGCACACACTGCAATGACCACGCCCCAGTAGACGACTTCCATGGTGCGCACGAGATCGCGCATCTCGGATGCGCCTTGCGGGTCTATGGAAAGGCGGGCCATCTCCCGGTTCAGTGTCTGGGCCAGCCCCAGATCGAAGATCTGAACACTCGTGATCAGCATTACGTAGAAGCCGATGAGCGCATACGATTCAACGCCGAGAAAATGCAGATAAAACGGGACGAGCGCAATCTGGAGCAGCGCCGTCCAGCCTTGCCCGATCAGATTGGCGATGACGTTGGTTTTGACGCGGACCACGTTTAAATTGCCGCACGCCGAGAGTTTGACTGGACGGCCGCCGATTCGTGAAGATATGAATACAGTTGTTCCGTCCACACCGGCATTTCGATACCGAAAACCCGCTTTATCTTCTCCTTGCTGGTTGCGGCGTTCAGCGGTCTTTTCGCGGGCAGCGGATACTCTGCATTTTTTATCGGGCGCACTGTGGCCCAGCCTTCTTTTTCGCCGGAAAGTTCTCGTGCGATCTCGACGATTTTCTTCGCGAAGTCGTAGCGCGAGGTATAGCCCGAGGCTGACAAGTGATAGATGCCCGTTTCTTCTTTGGTGCGCCGGACCTTGCCGAGCAGTTCCGCGCTGGTTTGGGCAAGCGCTCGCGCCCAGGATGGGGAACCGATCTGATCGTCGACCACGGCAAGCTCTTCCCGCTCTCGGGCGAGCTTAAGCACGGTCAGCACGAAGTTCGTGCCGCGACTGCTGTAAATCCAGCTCGCCCTCAGAATCAGGTGAGCGCAGCCGGTTGCAGCGATCGCCCACTCGCCCTCCAGCTTGGATTCTCCATAGGCATTGAGCGGATTCGGCGCGTCGGCTTCGACATAGGGTGTGCCCTTGGTACCGTCAAAAACGTAGTCCGTGGAATAGTGGACGAGAAGCGCATTCAGGCGTTTCGCTTCCTCCGCCATCACTTCGGGCGCGACTGCGTTGATCTGCATGGCGAGATCGGGTTCTGATTCCGCCTTGTCTACCGCGGTATAGCCTGCGGCATTGACGATGATGTCGGGCGCAGCATCACGAATGGCCTGTCTGATTGAATCGGCATTGGTCAAATCCGTTTGCGTTCGATCGGGCGCGATAACGCGTCCGAGCGGCACAAGGCTGCGTTGTAGCTCCCAGCCGACCTGGCCGGTTTTGCCGAAGAGGAGAATGCGGGGCATTTAAGTGATGAGTAACGAATAATGGGTAAGTTATGTGTCAGGCGTTCACGGGAAGACTTCGGAAGTCTTGAACGGCAGTCCGTTTCTATCCTTGTTGGACAGAGCTGGTTCGCCCTGGAGCGGCCAGGGGATGGCCAGCTCCGGATCGTTCCAGGCGATGCAACGCTCGAACGCAGGCGCCCAGTAATCTGTTGTTTTGTATATGAATTCAGCGTAATCGCTGGTGACGAGAAAGCCGTGCGCAAAGCCGGGCGGGACCCATAACATGCGCTTGTTTTGATCCGACAGAACGGTGGCGGTCCACTTTCCGAAGGTGGGCGAGCTTCGGCGTATGTCAACGGCCACGTCGTATACCTCTCCAACGGTCACGCGCACGAGCTTGCCCTGGGGTTGCTGGATCTGATAATGCAGGCCGCGCAGCACGTTTTTTGCCGAGCGCGAATGATTGTCCTGCACGAAACGAACATTGACTCCGGTATATTTGCTGAACTCGCGCTCGTTGTAGCTCTCGTAAAAAAAACCGCGTTCGTCGCCAAAGACTTTGGGTTCGAGGATCAGTGCCTCGGGGATGCTGGTCTGGATGACGTTCATTGGAAGCCGTTGATCGTGAATCGTGAATCGTTAACCGGGAACCTCGTGAGCCGTAAATCGTGAATGGTGAATCGTAAGTCATTTCTCATATCTTGACGTTTCTATGCAGCCCGGAGAGTAATTGTCCTACGCGATCAAGGTGGGTGAATATCTCGTGCTCCAGCGACATATATTCTAACTCTGCTGCGATAAGCATCTGCGTTTCCAATTCGCTGAGAGAGCCCTTGGAGATGCTAATGAACTGAGCAAATTCTTTCTTCGACGATCGTGCAGCGCCTTCCGCGAGGGTGCTCGGCATCGATATTGCGGCACGCCGCATCTGGGCCGTCAGTCCATATAGCGCCTCTTTGGAAAACGCTTGTGTGACTAGGCAGGTCATCTTCACAAGGCGCATGGCTTGCTGCCATGCATCTAGATTTTGATGTGGCCTTGCCATTAACGATTCACGAATTACGATTAACGAATCACGGTTCTTGAAGAATATTGCGCAGGTAATGCGCATAGGGATTGTTGTTGCTCATCGAGGCGGCGATTGTTTCCAGCTCGCCGGCGGTGATATATCCCATGCGGTAGGCGATTTCCTCGGGGCAGGCGATTTTCAGGCCCTGGCGTTTTTCGATGGTCTCGATGAATAGCGATGCTTCGAGCAAGGAGGCATGAGTGCCAGTATCGAGCCAGGCGACGCCGCGGCCCAGCAGGACGACATTCAGCTCGCCGCGGCGCAGATACTCATTGCTGATGTCGGTGATCTCGAGTTCGCCGCGCGCGGAAGGTTTCAGGGCGCGGGCGATGTCGATGACTTTGTTGTCATAGACGAAGAATCCAGTGACCGCAAATTTTGATTTGGGGTGCTTGGGTTTCTCCTCGATCGAGATCACTTTCCGGTTCTTGTCGAACTCGACGACGCCGGAGCGCTCCGGGTCCTGCACCTGATAGGCGAAGATCGTCGCACCTGTCGTCTTTTCGGTTGCGGCCTGCATGTCGGTGGTCAGGTCATGGCCGTAAAAGATGTTGTCGCCAAGGATCAGTGTGCACGGCCCATCTCCGATAAAATCGGCGCCGATTGTAAAGGCTTGTGGCAAGCCTTTGGGCTCCTGCTGCACCGCGTAGGACAGATTAAGGCCCCAGCGGCGCCCGTCGCCGAGAAGTTGTTCGAAGCGCGGCGTATCCTGCGGCGTCGAGATCAGCAGGATATCGCGGATGCCAGCGAGCATCAAAGTCGACAGCGGATAGTAAATCATCGGCTTGTCGTAGACTGGCAGCAGCTGCTTGGAGACGACCTGGGTCGCGGGGTAGAGGCGGGTGCCGGAGCCGCCGGCGAGGATGATGCCTTTCATGGTTTTGGGTGATTAAGTGATTGGGTGATGGAGTGATGGGGTGGTTTACTGGGTTACGTTTCTGTGAAGGCCGGAAAGCAATCGCGATACCTCCTCCACTAACTGGAAAACCCCGTGCTTCTGGTCAAGATAACCCAGTTCCACTGAAATCAATAGTTGTGTTTCCAATTCGCTTAATGAACCTTTGGCGATACTCAGGAATTGTGCGAACTTTTTCCGTCCCGTTCTGGCCGCGCCTTCAGCGAGGTTGCTGGGAATGGAAATCGCCGCGCGTTGCATCTGAGCGGTGAGGCCGTATATTTCTTCACGAGGAAACGTTCGTGTGGTTTCATAAATGCTTTTGACCAATACCATCGCAGCCTTCCACGCTTCAAGATTGTAATGTGGTCTGGTCACGCGGCGTTTTCCTAATCACTCAATCACTTAATTACTTTATGACCTATTGCCTGGCCGAATAATGCGTTTCGATCCATTTCCGGTAATCTCCCGTTTGAACAGACGCCACCCAGTCCATGTGATCGAAGTACCATTGCACGGTTTTGCGCAGCCCGGTATCGAAGGCCTCGCGCGGTTTCCAGCCGAGTTCTGACTCAATTTTCGCCGTGTCGATCGCGTAGCGCCGATCGTGGCCCGGACGGTCCTTCACGTAAGAGATCAGTTTGGAATGCGGCGCCGAGTTTGCCCGCTGTCCGTCGATTATGGTGCAGATCGTCCTGACCACATCAAGATTGGTCTTCTCGCTGTTGCCGCCGATATTGTATGTTTCCCCCAGGCGGCCCTGTTGCAGCACCAGCCGGATCGCCGTGCAGTGATCGCCGACATAAAGCCAGTCGCGCACATTGAGGCCGTCGCCATAGACCGGCAATGGCTTGCCGTGGACGGCGTTCAGGATGACCAGCGGGATCAGCTTTTCGGGAAACTGCAGCGGACCGTAGTTGTTGGAGCAATTGGTGGTGATGGTCGGCAGACCGTACGTGTGGTGATAAGCACGCACCAGGTGGTCGGATCCCGCCTTGGATGCTGCATAAGGGCTGTTGGGCGCGTAAGGGGTGGTTTCCACGAAGGCCGGATCGTCACGCCCGAGCGAGCCATAGACTTCGTCGGTCGAGACGTGCAGGAAGCGGAAGCGGCTTTTTGCCGGTTCCGCAAGCTGCGACCAGTAGGCGCGGGCTTCTTCCAGCAGGCTGAAGGTGCCGACGACGTTGGTCTGCACAAATTCAGCGGGTCCGTGGATCGAGCGGTCAACATGGCTTTCCGCCGCGAAATGGACGATAGCTTCAGGCTGGTGATGCTCGAGCAACCGGGCGACGAGCGCACGGTCGCAGATGTCGCCTTTTACGAAAATGTGCCGCGCATCGTCCTTCAGGCTTGCCAGATTGCCGGGGTTGCCGGCATAGGTGAGCTTGTCGAGAGTCACGACCGGCGAGGCTTCGGCTGCGATCCAGTCCAGGACAAAATTCGAACCAATGAATCCCGCTCCGCCGGTAACCAGAATCACGTGCTGTCGCTCCCTTTCGATGATAATCGCCCGCCCTGGCTGCGGTGGCCTGGGGCCTCGACGCTGCCATGGCAGACACGCCTATGCCGCATCCCGATTCGGGCGGGAGAAATACCCCGTATTCTATGCGCAAGTGCAGTTTGCGTGTAGGCTAATGCCGGCGGCGCGTCACGGTAAAATATGCTGACGAAATGAAAAAAATCCTGCTCGTCAAAACGTCGTCCATGGGGGATGTGGTCCACAATCTGCCTGTTGCCAGCGATATTCGATTCTCGATCCCGGACGCGCGCATAGACTGGGTCGTGGAGGAGCCGTTTGCGGCCATCCCGCGTCTGCATGCCGCCGTCGAGCGGGTGATCCCGGTGGCGGTGCGGCGCTGGCGCAAGAGCCTGTGGCGCCGGCAGACCAGGGACGAAATCCGGGAGTTTCTGCGGCAGTTGCGCGAGCAGGCCTATGACGCCGTAATCGATACCCAGGGACTGCTGAAAAGCGCGTTGGTTGCCCGTGCGGCCAGGGGCAGGCGTTTTGGCCTGGATTGGGCGAGCGCACGTGAACCGCTCGCGTGGTTTTATGACCAGAACTTCAACGTGCCCTGGACCCTGCATGCCGTGGAGCGCAATCGCGCGCTTGCCGCGCAGGCGCTGGGCTATGCACTTCCGGCGCAGGTCAATTATGGCGCGCGCGCCATGCCGGGGAAATTTTCCTGGATGACGGCGGATCGCTATGCCGTGCTGCTGCACGCCACCAGTGCCGACCGCAAGTTGTGGCAGGAGGCGAACTGGATCGATCTGGGCCGCTATTTCATGAACCGGGGCATTACCTGCGTATTGCCGTGGGGCAATAGTGCCGAGCGCGCGCGCGGCCTCAGGCTCGTGTCGCAGATTTCCGGGGCAATCGTGCCCCCGGCCCTGGAGTTGGGTGATTTGGCGGTATTGTTGGCTGGCGCGAATGCTGCAGCCGGTGTCGACACCGGGCTGCTGCACCTCGCCGCAGCCCTGGGCGTGCCTACGATAGGCATCTATTGCGCGACGGATCCCGGGGCCACCGGCATCTATGCCTGTCAGCGAGGACTCAATCTGGGGGGCGCCGGGAAGCCGCCTGCGGCTAATGAGGTCATCGCGGCGTTGGAGCATATCCTCGCATGATCAGATCGCGTTTCGGATATACGCTGCTGCTGTACGCTCTGCTGCCGCTAGTATTGCTACGCCTGGTGTGGCGCGCGCGGCGCCAGCCTGCTTACCTCAGGTACATCCCCGAACGCTTTGGTTTTTACCGGCAACAGGCGACGCGGCCGCTGGTCTGGCTGCATGCGGTGTCGGTCGGGGAGACCCGGGCGGTGGCGCCGCTGATCACGGCGCTGCAGGATCGATATCCCGGGCACCAGATTTTGCTGACCCACATGACCCCGACGGGTCGCGAGACGGGAGAGGCGATATTCGGCACCGATGTCTTGCGGTGTTATTTGCCGTACGACTATCCGGGGGCGGTTGCGCGCTTTCTTGAATACTTTAAACCCAAGGCCGGGGTGCTGATGGAAACCGAGATCTGGGCCAACCTGATCCACGGTTGCAGCCAGCGGCAGATCCCGCTGTATCTCGTCAATGCCCGTTTATCGGAGAAGTCGTTCGCCCGCTACCGGCGGTTCGCCGTGCTGGCACGCAAGAGCCTGGGGGAACTGAGTGCGGTTGCAGCCCAAACTCGCGATGATGCCGGGCGCTTGTCGGAGTTGGGTGCCGCGAACGTGACCGTTGCCGGCAACATCAAATTCGACATCGTGCCGCCAGCCGCGCAACTGGAACTGGGCCGCGTCTGGCGCACAGGCTACGGCGAGGGCCGGCCGGTATTGCTCGCCGCCAGCACGCGTGATGGGGAGGAGGACATGCTGCTGGACGCGCTGGAACAGCTTGCCGTACCGTCACTGCTGACCGTGGTCGTGCCCCGTCATCCGCAGCGCTTCGATCAGGTCGCGGCATTGATGGCGCGTCGCGGCATCTGTTTTCAGCGCCGCAGCAGCGAAGCGGCCATTGCGGCGGAAACCCGGGTCCTGCTGGGCGACAGCATGGGCGAGATGTTCGCCTACTATGCGGCGTGCGATGTCGCTTTCATCGGTGGCAGCCTGCTGCCATACGGCGGACAGAATCTGATCGAAGCGTGCGCGGCGGGCAAGCCGGTGCTGGTCGGGCCGCACACCTATAATTTTTCGGAAGCAACCGAGCTGGCGATCGCGGCGGGTGCCGCAATTCGCGTCAGGGACATCGGTGAACTCACGCAAGTTGTGCGGCGCTTGCTGATGGACCGGGCTGAGGTGACGCGCATGGCGGGTGCCGCGCTCGCGTTCAGCAGGGCACATCAGGGGGCCACACAGCGCGTATTGGAATTGCTGCGGTTCTAACGAGTAGATCGGTGATTGAGTAATTAAGTAATTGAGTGATTGAGTGATTTTGGCAGTCACAACAGCAGCCTAGGCTGCTGTTAATCACCCAGTCACCCAATCACTTAATCACTGCTTTACGCCTTACTTGACCGCCAGCCACGCATTGACCTGGGTGAGGTCATCTTCCGCGAGTCGTCCCACAGCGGCCTTGAGTTTCAGCATGGACAGGATGTAGTTGTAGGTCGCCTGCGCCAGATCACGCCGGGTCGAGAACAGCTGCTGTTGCGCATTGAGCACGTCGACCTGGGTTCTGACGCCGACTTCCAGCCCCAGGCGGGTGGAGGCGAGACTGCTTTGGCTGGACACCAGCGCTGCTTGCAGCGCTTTGATCTGCGCGGCACCATTCGCCACGCCCAAAAATGCCTGGCGTGTGCCGAGTTCGGCCGTGCGCCGGGCATTATCCAGATCCTGGCGCGCCTTGTCCTCGTTGGCCAGCGCCTCGCGCACACGGGAACTGGTCAAGCCACCCTGGTAAATCGGCACGGACAGTTGCAGTCCGATCACGCGGGACGTGGTGTCCGTGCCGGCACCCCCCTGCAAACCGGAGCCGGAACCTGACTCGCTGTACGAGGCCACGGCATCGAGCGTGGGCAGATGACCGCCGCGATTGCGTTTGACCTCCTGGGTTGCGAAGGTCAATCCAAACTGGCTGAGTTGCACCTGCAGATTGGCGCGGGCCGCATCCTGCACCCAGTCATCCATGCGGTTGGGCTCGGGCAGCATCAGCGAAAACTGCTTGCCCAGAAGTGAGAGCACCGGCGCCGGTTTGCCTATGAGTTGCTCCAGGGCGCGGTACTTGATTTCCAGATCGTTGTTTGCGGCAATTTCCTGCGATACCGTCAGATCGTAGCGCGCCTGGGCATCGTGCTGATCGGTGATGGTGGCGGTGCCCACCTCGAAGTTGCGCTTGGCCTGGGCCAGTTGTTCGGCTATGGCTGTTTTTTGTGCGCCGGCGAAGGCCACGTTGTCCTGCGCCAGCAGTATGTCGAAGTAAGCCTGCGCTGCCCGGACGATCAAATCCTGGGCTACCAGCGCAAGCTGCACGTCGGTCTGCGCCACCTGGGTTTTAGCCTGCTCGTACTGCGTATAGTTTTGTGCCCGAAACAGCGGCTGGGTCAATGACAGCGTTACGGCGTTGGAGTTGAACTGGCCCACCGAACCGGGTATAGCCGGGTTTCGAAAATTGATTTCGCGGTCGTTATGCTGGGTAGACGCCGATAGGTTGAGTTGGGGCAATAGTCCGGCGCGCCCCTGAGGCAGTTTTTCCTGACCTGCGGTCCATGCCGCACGCGCTGAGGCATACACTGCGTCCGAGCTTCGCGCTTCTTTGTAAATATCAATTAAATCAGCGGCATAGGAATTTACCGCGGGTGTCACGGCAAGCGCCAACGCAAGCGTAAGGGGGGTGAGGATGCGCATCATGCTCAAGTGATGGAGTGATGGAGTGATTGAGTGATCAGGCATTAGATGGGTCTCGCTAAGCATTATTTACTAAATCACTAAATCACTAGAATACAAACCGTTCCGGCTGCGGCGCGTTTTTGAGCGACGTAATGCAGGTCTCAAACAGGACGACCGAATTATAGACCCCGGCCGAGACACAGGTGATCAACCGCGCTTCCATGACCGGCGACTCTCCAACCACCGCGAGCAGCCGCCCGCCTGGCTTGAGGTTTTTCTGAAACGCTTCCGGCAACACCGGCACCGATCCGGTCAGCACGATCACATCATAGGGCCCGTGTTTGTCCCAGCCACGGGCCGCGTCGCCGGTTTCGAGCGTGACGTTGATAATGCCGTGTGCCGCGAGCTTGGCGGCAGCCGACTGAGTGAACTCGGAAATGATGTCTACACTGTAAACGTGGTTTCCCAGGCTGGCGAGCAGCGCCGTCATATAGCCGCTGCCGGTGCCGACTTCGAGTATGCGGTCGGAACTCTCGAGGCCAAGTTCCTGCAGCATGCGCGCTTCGATCTTGGGCGGGAGCATCTTTTCGCCATGGCCCAGCGGAATTTCCATGTCGGAGAAAGCCAGCGCGCGGTACTGCTCGGGCACGTAATCTTCGCGATGTACGCGGAGCAGCAGGTCCAGCACCTGCTGGTCGAGAACATCCCATGGCCTGATTTGCTGTTCGACCATATTGAAGCGTGCGCGCTCAAAGTCCAATTGGGGGGTGGTCATATGAGTCGGTTCCGGAAAGTAATAATTGGGTTAAGCGGCCGGGGGTGAGGGAGGTGCGGATATCTACTCCGGGCCTCGGCGCGTTACTGCTTGCAATTATCCCACAATTGGATTAGTTTTTGCGTAACACGTTAGGGGTCCTCGCGGCAGGTGCTGCGGGGTGAGAAAGACCCTTATAACCTGATACGGGTAATGCCGTCGTAGGGAAGCGTGGTGCGGCAGCCCCCACCATTGCTCCTCCGGCGACTCCCAGGAGCGCAACCATGAATGCCAATCCCAAGTTTCTGAGCGCGACCGCGCACGTCGATGCAGCAGCGGTGCAGCCCTTACCCAACTCGCAAAAGACCTATATCCCGGGCTCGCGTCCCGATATCCAGGTGCCGATGCGCGCGATCAGCCAGAGCGACACCCCGGCGTCCATGGGCGAGGAGAAAAACCCGCCGGTCTGGGTTTATGACACTTCCGGACCGTACACCGATCCTCACGCAGCCATCGACGTACGCAACGGCCTGTCTGCGCTGCGCGCGAAATGGATCGAGGAACGTGGCGACACCGAGGAACTCGCGGGACCCACGTCACGTTACGGCGTGGAGCGGCTGAACGATGCCAGGCTGGCTGAACTGCGGTTCAATCTGAAACGAAAACCGCGCCGCGCCAAGGCGGGCATGAATGTCAGCCAGATGCACTATGCGAGAAAAGGCCTGGTCACCCCTGAGATGGAATTCATCGCCATCCGCGAGAATCTGTGCCGCCGGGAATACATGGCATCGCTCAAGGCTTCGGGCCCGAACGGCGTCAAGCTCGCCGAACTGATGCTGCGTCAGCATCCCGGGCAGTCCTTCGGCGCGGCCATCCCCGCTGAGATTACTCCCGAATTCGTGCGCGACGAGGTTGCGCGCGGCCGCGCCATCATACCGGCCAATATCAACCATCCCGAAACCGAACCGATGATCATCGGCCGCAATTTCCTGGTCAAGATCAACGCCAATATCGGCAACTCGGCGCTCGGTTCCTCGATCGGCGAGGAAGTGGAAAAGATGACCTGGGCGATCCGCTGGGGCGGCGACACGGTAATGGATCTGTCGACCGGCAAGCACATTCACGAGACGCGGGAATGGATCATCCGCAACTCGCCGGTGCCGATCGGAACCGTGCCCATTTACCAGGCGCTGGAAAAAGTTGATGGCAAAGCCGAGGATCTGACCTGGGAGATCTTCCGTGACACGCTGATCGAACAGGCCGAGCAGGGCGTGGACTACTTCACCATACACGCCGGGGTGCTGCTGCGATACGTGCCGCTGACGGCAAAGCGCATGACCGGCATTGTCAGCCGGGGCGGCTCCATCATGGCGAAATGGTGCTTGGCGCATCACAAGGAAAGTTTCCTCTATACGCATTTCGAGGAGACCTGCGAGATCATGAAGGCTTACGACGTTGCCTTCTCGCTGGGCGACGGCCTGCGCCCGGGCTCGATTTACGATGCCAACGACGAGGCGCAGCTGGGTGAGTTGCGCACCTTGGGTGAGCTGACCAAGATCGCCTGGAAGCATGATGTTCAGGTGATGATCGAAGGCCCTGGTCATGTGCCCATGCACCTGATCAAGGAAAACATGGACATTCAGTTAAAGGAGTGCCATGAAGCGCCGTTTTACACCCTGGGGCCGCTGACCACCGACATCGCCCCCGGCTATGACCACATCACCTCGGGCATAGGCGCTGCGATGATAGGCTGGTATGGCACGGCGATGCTGTGCTACGTCACGCCCAAGGAACACCTGGGGCTGCCCAACAAGGCCGACGTCAAGGACGGCATCATCACCTACAAGCTGGCCGCCCATGCCGCGGATCTCGCCAAGGGGCACCCGGGAGCGCAGATTCGCGATAACGCACTGTCCAAGGCGCGTTTCGAATTCCGCTGGGAGGACCAGTTCAACCTCGGCCTCGATCCGGACAAGGCGCGCGAGTTTCACGACGAGACCCTGCCCAAGGACAGCGCCAAGGTCGCGCATTTCTGCTCGATGTGCGGCCCGCATTTCTGCTCGATGAAAATCACGCAGGATGTGCGCGAATATGCTGCAAAACAGGGCGTGTCCGAGCAGGAAGCGCTCACCAAAGGCATGCAGGAAAAAGCGCACGAGTTCGTCGAACAGGGTGCCGAAATTTATACCAAGATGTGATCTATCGTGGGGGTTTCGATGCGGGGGGCTCGGTTACGTCTTCTTACAAACCGCGTACCCCGCTTTACACGGCGCCCTGTAGAATGCCTGCTTTACATGGCATTTTCCTAATTCTGATATGACCCGACGTCGTTACTATGTTGCCGGCCTCTTGCTTCTGCTTGCCGCGGGGGGTGCCGCGGGCTATGCGTTCTGGGGGTCGGCCAAACCGGAAGCTGCCTATCGTTTTGCCAAGATCGAAAGCGGCGGCATCACGGCGGCGGTATCCGCAACCGGAACCCTCAATCCCGTAGTGTCGGTGCAAGTCGGCTCCCAGGTCTCGGGGCAGTTGAAAGAAATACTCGTCGACTACAACTCACAGGTCAAAAAAGGCCAGCTCATCGCGCGCATCGACCCGGAGTCGTTTGCATTGCGCGTGAGTCAGGCGATGGCGGATGTGGAGGCGGCTCGCGCTACCGTCCTCACACAGCGGGCCAATATCGCCGCGCTTCAGGCTGAAGTTTCGCGCACCAAAGCGGGTCTGGCGGACGCCGAGCGTGAATACGAGCGCAACAAAATGTTGTATGAGAAGAACTTCGTGTCCGCCGCGGCGCGCGACAAATCGCAGACCGCGTTCGAAATTGCGCGAGAACAGGTCAATACCTCCCGGGCGCAGGTGGGCGTGGGCGAGGCACAGATACGCAACGGCGAAGCGCTGGTAAAACAGCGCGAATCCCAGTTGGCCCAGGCAAAAGTAGATCTTGACCGCACCCTGATACGCGCGCCGGTGAACGGCATCGTGGTCAAGAAATCGGTAGAGCCGGGACAGACCGTTGCAGCGAGCTTGCAGTCACCCGAACTTTTCGTGATCGCGCAGGACTTGCGCGAAATGCAAGTCGAGGCCTCGATCGACGAGGCTGAGATCGGCCGCGTGCAAGTCGGCCAAAGCGCAAGCTTTACTGTTGATTCCTTCCCCGGGCGCACTTTCCGCGGCACGGTGTCGCAGGTACGCAAGGCGGCCCAGGTGGTGCAGAATGTCGTTACCTACATTGCCGTTATTGGCGCCTCCAATGCCGATCTCAGCCTGTTTCCGGGAATGACCGCCAATGTGCGCATCGTGGTCGACACCCGCGAAAACGTGCTTAAAATTCCCAATGCCGCGCTGCGTTACCGCCCGCCGGGCGTGGCGGACACGCGCCAGGCGGCCGAGCCGCCGGCCAAGGGTGGGGGCGGTCAGCAGGCGGGGCAGGCGCGCGAGCGGTTGACCAAGGAGCTTAACCTCAGCGCTGAACAGCAGGCGAAAGTAGAGACGATATTTAACGAGACGCGAGACAAGATCCGGGCCATCGCCACCGAGGACCAGAACGAGCGCCGCCGCCTGTCCGAGAAGCTGCGTGCCGATTCGCGTACGCGCATCGCCGAGGTCCTCGATCCCGAGCAGCGCTCACGCTACGCGGAAATGAACGCTTCGCGCGCAGCGGGGGGCGTGTCCGGCGGCAGGGTATGGATCCAGGACCAGGACAAGCCAAAAATGGTCGCCGTGCGCACAGGGCTGACCGACGGCTCTTACACCGAGCTGGTTTCAGGCGGGCTGGCCGCGGGTGCGCAGGTGATTATCGGCAGCGCCGACAGCGGCAAGAAGCAAGGTCAACCGGCTCCCGGCCCGCGCTTTGGATTCTAAGGGCGGTGATTAGGTGATTGAGTGATTGAGTGATTAAAACGCATCTTGAAATCCGCTTTCACCAACACCCTCCACGCCGTCACGGAGCGAGGGTGTATGTTTGAGACGCGCTCTAAGCAATTCGCAAGAAACTACTGGCTTGGCAGTTGCCTAATCACTGAATCACTGAATCACTGAATCACTGAATCACTGAATCACTCAAACATGGCCGAACCCCTGATCGTCACCCGCAGCCTCGCCAAGGTGTACCGCATGGAAAGTTACACCGTGACAGCGCTGCAGGGAGTGTCGGTCGAAATCGGGGCGGGAGAATTCGTGGCGGTGATGGGTCCGTCCGGTTCAGGCAAATCAACCTTCATGAATCTGCTGGGCTGCCTCGATACGCCTTCGAGCGGCGAATATTGTCTGGCCGGCGAGAAAGCTTCCGAGCTTTCGGGCGACGCGCTCGCGGCTGTACGCAATCGCAGAATCGGCTTCGTGTTCCAGAATTTCAATCTGCTGCCCCGCACGTCAGCGCTGGAGAACGTCGAACTGCCGCTGCTCTACGCGCACATCTCGGCTCAGGAGCGGCGCAGCCGGGCGCTTGCCAAGCTTGCCGATGTCGGACTGGCTGAGCGCGCAGACCACCACCCCGCACAACTCTCCGGCGGGCAGCAACAGCGGGTGGCGATTGCGCGCGCGCTGGTCAACAATCCGGTGTTGATCCTGGCCGACGAGCCGACCGGCGCACTTGATTCCCGGACCAGTTGCGAAGTCATGGGCCTGCTGCAGCAATTGAACCGTCAGGGCATGACCGTGGTGCTGGTGACTCACGAACACGACATCGCGGCATTTGCCTCGCGCGTGGTGAACTTCCGAGATGGCCGCGTGGTGGATGATCAGCTGGTCGCCGATCCGGTCGATGCGCAGCGGATGCTGCGCGAGCTGGATGAGAGCGCGGAGGTGGCAGTATGAGCTATCCGGCGAGGGGACGAGCGGAGCGCGGAGCAGGGGCCCCATTCATGGGGATGCGACCGTGCAGCGAGTCAAGGGCGCGCTCAATTTCGTCCCCATGCGCGCCTGCGGGGTCAGATCCCAGAGGGTCCCTCTTCCGCCCTCCGGCGCGCCCCTTTAGGGGATCGACGGCAAAGGCGCGCTGGAGCGTGGAGCAGGGGCCCGCTTGCGGGATGCGACCGCGCAGGCGTGCACAGGCCCGTGGATTTGTATCAGCGCGCCTTGGCTCGCTCCCGGGTCGCACCTACCGGGCAAGCCGGCAGGCACTGCTCCGCCGTCCGCGGGCCATTGCTGCCTGCCGCCGACACCAAAGTGCACGATATACCAGCGGCCGATCGGAGGCGGCGGCATGACCTGGCTCGCCAGCATGCGCATCGCCTTGCGGGCGCTGCGTGTGAACAAGCTGCGCAGCATGCTGACCATGCTCGGCATCATCATCGGTGTGGGCGCCGTGATCACCATGATCGCCGTGGGCGCCGGCGCGCAGGCCCAGATCGAAGAGCAGATCAAGAGCCTGGGGTCCAACCTCATCATCGTGCTCCCGGGTTCGGTCACCTCGGGCGGCGTGCGCATGGGCGCGGGCTCGCGTGCTTCTCTGACGGAAGACGACGGTTACGCCTTGCAGCGCGAGATTGCGGAGGTGCAGGCAGCGGCGCCCAACCTGCGCGGCACCGGTCAGGTGGTGGCCGGGAGTGCCAACTGGTCCACCGTGTTTTACGGCGTGACACCGGAGTACTTCGAGGCACGCAATTGGGTGATCGCCAGCGGCAAGGGATTCGATGCTGCTGATTTAAGCGGATCGGGAAAGGTGGTGCTGCTCGGCGAGACCGTGGCCCGCAATCTGTTCGGCGACACCGATCCCGTAGGACAGACCGTGCGCGTGCGCAAGGTGCCGATGCAGGTCATTGGCACGCTCGAGCGCAAAGGGCAGAGCATGATGGGCCAGGACCAGGATGACGTCATCCTGATGCCCATCTCCACCGCCCGCAACCGCGTGCTGGGCGGCAACACCGCGAAACAGCGCGCAGTGGGCTCAATTTCGGTCAAGATACGCGAGGGCGCCAACATGGCCGAAACGGAGAGTGAGATCAGGCAACTGCTGCGTCAGCGCCACCGGCTGCAGTTTGGCCAGGAGGATGACTTCAGCCTGCGCAACTTGTCGGAGATTCTGGGCGCGCGCGAGGAGTCGAGCCGCATCATGACGCTGCTGCTGGCTGCGGTGGCTTCAGTCTCGCTGCTGGTGGGCGGCATCGGCATCATGAACATCATGCTGGTTTCAGTTACCGAGCGCACGCGCGAGATCGGCCTCAGGATGGCGGTGGGCGCGCGCGGGCGGGACATCCTTTCCCAGTTCCTGGTGGAAGCGGTGACGCTGGCGCTCATCGGCGGCCTGTGCGGCATCCTGCTGGGTGTAGCGGGCTCGTATGCGATCGGACACTTTGCCGGTTGGCGCATCCTGATCAATATCCATGCCGTCGTGCTTGCGGTCGGCTTTGCTGCCGTCATCGGCGTCTTCTTCGGTTTTTATCCGGCACGCAAGGCTTCGCGCCTGCTGCCGATAGAAGCGTTGCGTTATGAGTGATTCGGTGATTAAGTAATTAAGTGATTGAGTGAACCACCGCCCGCGGCGCGAGGGTTTGGGTCAATCACCCAATCACTGAATCACTAAATCACTGTCTTTTACGCGTAGAATACCGCCTTCCCCATGGACATAGCCCTCTATCTCAAAGCCCTGATCCTCGGCATCGTCGAAGGTCTGACCGAATTCCTGCCGGTTTCCAGTACCGGACATCTGATCGTCGTCGGCGACCTGCTCGATTTCAATGACGACAAGGGCAAGGTGTTCGAGATCGTCATCCAGTTGGCCGCGATACTGGCGGTGTGCTGGGAGTACCGGGCGCGCTTTGCCGGGGTGATCCGCGGCTACGCCACCCAGGAGCCGGCGCGGCGCTTCGTCTCCAACCTGGCGATTGCATTCATGCCCGCCGCGATCCTTGGCTTCCTGTTCCACGGCGCGATCAAGAAAGTGCTGTTTTATCCGGTGCCGGTGGCGCTGGCGCTGATCGTCGGCGGCATCCTGATTCTGTGGGTCGAGCGCAGGCAGCATACGGTGACGATACAGGAGGTCGATGACATGCGCTGGCGCGATGCGCTCAAAGTCGGTTGTGCCCAGGCGCTGGCGCTGATCCCCGGCACTTCGCGCGCGGGTGCGACCATCATCGGCGGACTGTATTTCGGCATGTCGCGCAAGGCCGCGACCGAGTTTTCGTTTTTTCTCGCCGTGCCGACGATGTTTGCCGCAGTGTTCTATGATGTTTACAAAAACCATGCTTTGCTGAGCATGGACGATGCCGGGGTGTTTGCCGTCGGTTCCGTGGCGGCTTTTGTAAGCGCGTTTCTTGCGGTGCGCGGGCTGCTGCGCTACATCAGCCACCATGACTTCAGCGTGTTCGCCTGGTACCGTATCATTTTCGGGGTGATCATACTGGCCACTGGCTATACGGGCGTGGTCAGCTGGTCGCAAGGATTTGGGTAAAGAGTACTGAGATAAACTCTTGTCCCGTCACCCATCACCAGTTCAGCTTTGCACCCAAGGCAGGCCTGCCGCGCGCCAGCCGCCTTTGCTGTTGCGGTGGCCGGCAGCGTCCTTGTCGCCCTCGAAACCTTCGAGCACGTTGAAGCTTTTGGCGTAGCCGGCCTGGGTTGCCAGTGTCGCAGTATTATGCGAGCGGCCGCCGCTGCGGCAAATGAACATCACCAGCGCATCCTTGCTGACCATCTGCTCGAGCTCGGAGAGAAAAGCCGCATTCAACTGATTGCCGGGATAGGTGAGGAATTCGATTTCCACTGCACCGGGTATGCGGCCGACCCAGTACCATTCGGCGTGCGTGCGCACATCGACCAGCGCGGCGTTAGGCGCCTCTTTCCAGATCTGATACGCCTCGCCGGGCAACAGCGCCCCTTCGTACGGCAGTCCCATTTGCCGCGCCCGGTCGCGGGCGGTTTTCAAAATGTCATCGATGGTCAAATTGGCTCCTTTAGGTCGAGCAGGGTGCGGGTATCATGACGGGCGCCAAAACGGTTCCGGCATCAAAACAAGGCGTTATTTTACCTGAGCCCAACCAGAGCGGTTGGAGCGCTATAATGGTGCAAGCCGAGGCCGGATTGCACCATTACAGTGCCGATGATTTTTAGTGCTTAGCTCAAATCCCTTATGGCACAATGCCTTCCTTACAAAAATTGCTGGCACATTTTGTGCTAAATCTAGTTTTTTGCATTTCATTTTTATCGTTATTACTCACTGTTTAGGAGAATTTGATGGTATCCGCCGCTGATGTAATGAAAATGGTTAAAGACAACGAAGTCAGGTTCGTTGATTTTCGCTTCACCGATACCCGTGGCAAGGAGCAGCACGTATCGGTGCCGGCCAAAGCGTTTACTGATGATAAATTCACGGATGGTCATGCTTTCGATGGTTCTTCGATCGCCGGCTGGAAGGGCATACAGGCCTCCGACATGCTGTTGATGCCGGACCCGGATTCAGTGCGCATGGACCCTTTTACCGACGAGCCGACGCTGATTCTGACTTGTGACGTGGTCGAGCCGACCGATGGCAAGGGCTATGACCGCGACCCGCGTTCCATTGCCAAGCGTGCCGAGGCGTACCTCAAATCAACCGGCATCGGCGACACGGCTTACTTCGGCCCCGAGCCCGAGTTCTTCGTTTTCGACTCGGTGACCTGGAACATTGATATGTCCGGCTCGTTTGTGAAAATCAAATCAGAAGAAGCGGCCTGGGCGTCGAGCGAGGACTTTGAAGGCGGCAACATGGGACATCGCCCGATAGTGAAGGGCGGCTATTTCCCGGTGGCGCCGGTCGACTCGCTGCAGGATATCCGCTCTGCGATGTGCATGGCGCTTGAAGAGCAGGGCGTCGAAGTGGAGGTTCACCACCATGAGGTGGCGACCGCTGGCCAGTGCGAAATCGGCACCAAGTTCGAAAGGCTCGTGAAACGCGCGGACTGGAATCAGATCCTCAAGTACACCGTGCATAACGTTGCGCACTCTTACGGCAAGACGGCGACTTTCATGCCCAAGCCCATCGTCGGTGATAACGGTTCGGGCATGCACGTGCACCAGTCGGTCTGGAAGGGTGACAAGAACCTGTTCAGCGGCAACGGTTATGCCGGGCTGTCCGAACTTGCGCTTTACTACATCGGCGGCGTCATCAAGCATGCCAAGGCGCTCAACGCCATCACCAATCCTGGAACCAACTCTTACAAGCGACTGGTTCCCGGCTTTGAGGCGCCGATCAATCTTGCCTACTCGGCCCGCAACCGCTCGGCTTCAATACGCATTCCCCACGTCATGAGCCCGAAAGCACGGCGCATTGAAGTGCGCTTTCCGGATCCGACCGCCAATCCCTATCTCGCATTCACCGCGATGTTGATGGCGGGACTCGACGGCATCCAGAACAAGATCCATCCCGGCGATCCCATCGACAAGAACCTTTATGATCTGCCGCCCGAAGAAGCGAAGAAAGTGCCCAATGTGTGCTCCTCGCTCGACATGGCGCTCGAACACTTGGACAAGGATCGCGAGTTCCTGACCCGCGGCGGGGTGTTCTCCAACGATATGATCGATGCGTATATTGAGCTTAAGATGGAAGAGGTCACCGCATTCCGCATGACCACCCATCCGCTCGAGTTTCAGCTGTACTACAGCCTGTAGGAATTCGCCGGACTTGGGTCCGGCAAATTACTTATCAACGGCGATCCATTAACACTACCCCCGTCCTGCTGGGGGCTGCGGCAAGAAACCCTTGCGTAGTGTTCTTTTCACCCTATTCTTTGGTGCTTATCATTTAAGGAATTTGTCAGGCTACTATCTGACAAATTCCTGGCGCACCATATGGGTGCATTGCTAATTCTTTTTTCCTGACATAGACTTAGGCACATAAATTCACCCGGTTATGTCAACCTCGGCAGCCGGTGGGCAGTTAAAGTAAAGATAATCCGGCAGGAGAAACGCATGCGTACCCTGGTTTTGGCTTTGTCGCTGACGTTCGTCACATTTGCGGTACGCGCCGAGATCTATGAGTGCATCGATCAGAGCGGAAACAAGCGGTTTACCAACATTCCCTCGGATGCCAAGGGCTGCAAACCGATGAATATCGCGCCGCCGCCCAAAGCGGCCGCACCGTCCAAGCCCCCGGCCAAGGGGGCGCCCGCCAATTTCCCCAGCGTCGATGCACAGACGCAAAAGCAGCGCGATACCGACCGCCGCCGCATTCTCGAGCAGGAACTAGCCAGCGAGCAAAAGCTCCTGGAACAGGCGCAAAAAGATCTCGCCGAACAGGAAGTTATCCGTCTTGGCAGCGAGCGTAATTATCAGCGCGTGCTCGACCGGCTTGAACCGTTCAAGAAAAAGGTCAAGCTGCACGAAGACAACATTGCCAGTCTCAAGAAAGAACTGGCGAACACCCGGTAGACAGATGGCCGGGATTTTTCCGGAACTGGCAGCGCGACATGGCCATGCGAATACCGGATCGGCATGTTTGGCGTCCCCGTGTCCTGGCGCGGTTCTTGCTCGCTCCATATCCATCTAGAGTGGAAAAATGACACCCACCGCGCTTACCGGTCTCGAATTGCTCGCGGCAGCCGTGGTGCTGGTGGATCAGAAACTGATTGTGCATTACATGAATCCGTCAGCCGAAAATCTGTTTGAACTTAATATCAAGAATGTCGCCGGTCTGGCGCTTGCTGATCTGTTTGACGATACGGCAGCGCTTTCTGCGGCGATTAATTACGCGCGCGACCACAATTGCAGTAATACCGAGCACGCTCTGGAGCTGGGCATCGCCGGCCGGAAACTTCATTTATCGTGTACCGTAACCCCGGTCGGGCTGGAGGAGCACATAAGCGGCGAAAATTTTCTTATGGAATTCCAGCACACCGAGCAACAACTCAAAATCGCGCGCGAAGAGCGCCTGCTCGACCAGAGCCGGGCCAATCGCGAGCTGATACGCAATCTCGCGCATGAGATCAAGAACCCGTTGGGCGGAATTCGCGGCGCGGCCCAACTCCTGGATCGCGAGCTTGAGCGTCCGAATCTGCACGAATATACGCAGGTGATCATAAAAGAGGCCGACCGGCTGCAACAGTTGATGGACCGCCTGCTTACGCCGCACCGTCTGCCGCAACCAGCGCTTGTCAACATACACGAAGTGCTGGAGCGCGTGCGCAGCGTGATCCTTGCGGAATATCCTGACATCGTGATCCGCCGCGATTACGATACCAGCCTGCCGTTGTTGAAAGGCGACAAGGAACAGCTGATTCAGGCTGCGCTCAACATTGTGCGCAATGCGGCGCAGGCGCTAACGGGAAGGGGGGAGATCAGGCTCGGGACGCGCATCGCACGGCAGGTGACCCTCGCACGCAAACGTTACCGTCATGCGCTGGCGCTGACGGTTTGCGACAATGGGCCTGGGATTGCGGATGAAATACGCGAGCGAATTTTTTATCCGCTGGTGTCGGGGCGTGACGGCGGAAGTGGCCTGGGCCTGACGCTCGCTCAAAACTTTATTTCGCAGCATCTCGGCACGATCACCTTCGAAAGCGAGCCGGGCAGCACCTGCTTCACTATCCTGCTTCCTGTAGATGAAAGCGTGAACGGCACCCACCGGGGGGGCATTGCAAGGAATGCATCGTAAATGAGGAATGAATGCAACATGGACGTTTTTTCTTTTCACTATGCACTAATCACCAGTTACTGATTTTATGAAATCTGTCTGGATTATCGACGACGACCGTTCAATCCGCTGGGTGCTCGAGAAGGCGCTGGCGCGAGAGAACATCCCGTTCAAGGTGTTTTCCTCGGCACAGGAGGCGCAGCACGCTCTGGACGAGGAAACGCCGCATGTCATGGTGAGCGACATCCGCATGCCCGGTGAATCAGGCCTGGAGCTGCTGCAAAAGGTGAAGCAGCGTTTTCCGGATCTGCCTGTCATCATCATGACGGCATACTCCGATCTCGATAGCGCGGTAAGTGCGTTTCAGGGCGGGGCTTACGAATACCTGCCCAAGCCGTTTGATGTGGATCATGCCGTCGAACTGATCCGGCGCGCGATGGAAGAGAGCATGCGGCAGGAGAGTATCGCCGAAGTCAGCGAGCCCGCACCGGAGATCCTCGGGCAGGCGCCGGCGATGCAGGAAGTGTTTCGCGCAATCGGACGGCTCGCGCAATCTCACGCAACGGTGCTGATTACCGGCGAGTCGGGAACCGGGAAGGAACTGGTGGCGAGCGCGCTGCATCGGCACAGTCCGCGTGCTGCCAGGCCCTTCATCGCCATCAATACCGCGGCGATTCCGAAGGAGTTGCTTGAATCCGAGTTGTTTGGACATGAGCGCGGCTCGTTCACCGGGGCCCAGAGCATGCGCCGCGGCCGTTTCGAGCAGGCCGAGGGCGGCACGCTGTTCCTGGACGAGATCGGCGACATGCCGCCGGAGTTGCAGACGCGCCTGCTGCGGGTGTTGTCGGACGGAAATTTTTACCGGGTCGGCGGACACCAGCCGATCAAGGCCAGCGTGCGCATTATCGCCGCGACTCACCAGGATCTCGAAGCGCGCGTCAAACAGGGACTGTTCCGTGAAGACCTGTTTCACCGGATCAACGTGATACGGCTCCGGTTGCCGTCGCTGCGGGAGCGCCGTGAAGATATTCCTCTGCTTGCCAGGCATTTCCTGCAGAAAAGCGCTCAGGAACTCGGCGTCGAGACCAAGCGCCTGTCGGAGGCCACGCTGAAATATCTTTGTGCGCAGGATTTTCAGGGCAATGTGCGCCAACTCGAAAACCTGTGCCATTGGCTCACGGTCATGGCACCGAGTGTCACGATCGAGGTCACCGACCTGCCTCCGGAACTCAAGATGGAGGCGGCACCGGCGGCGCAGAACTGGGTTGCGGCGCTGGAACACGAAGCTGACGTGCGCCTGAATCGCGGCGATACCGGCATCATGGGTGATCTGACGCGCCGTTTCGAGAAGGCATTGATCGTGAAAGCGCTCGCGCATACCGGCGGGCGGCGCATCGAAGCCTCGCAGTTGCTGGGACTGGGCCGCAATACCCTGACCCGCAAGATCCAGGAACTCGGGATAGATGCAGAAAAAGAATCGGGAAAAGAAGCGGATCTGGCAGAGTAGGTAACTGCGAATAGACAGGATTTACAGGATTCTTCAGGATGAACAGGAGTAATTAAGGTAAAAATTCTGTAAATCCCGTTTTCCATCCTGTTAATCCTGTCAATTATTGACGTGGTCGTCAGTCCGGCGTGGTTTAAAATTGTTCCTTTTACTATGCCCGCGGAGAAGCGATGCCACGCTACGACTACGATCTCATCACGATTGGCGGTGGCTCGGGCGGGGTGCGCGCCAGCCGTATGTCGGCCAACTTTGGCGCGCGGGTTGCGCTGATCGAAGAGCGCCAGCTCGGCGGCACTTGCGTCAACGTCGGTTGCATACCCAAGAAGCTGTTGTCGTACGCAGCGCACTATGCCGGCGATTTTGCCGACTCAGCCGGTTTCGGATGGAGCGTAGCGTCACACGATTTCGACTGGGCGCGGCTCATCGCCAACAAAAACCGTGAAATTTCGCGGCTCAACGGCGTATACGCGAAGCTGCTGAATGACGCCGGCGTCACGGTGATCGAGGCGCGTGGCAGACTTATCGATGCCCACACGGTGCAGGCCGGCGAACGGACGCTGACGGCACAACACATCCTGGTCGCGACCGGCGGCTGGCCGGTGGTGCCACCGATCCCGGGCGCGGAGCTTGCCATTACCTCCAACGAAGCGTTTCATCTGGCGCGGTTGCCGGAGCGCGTCGTGGTGGTCGGTGGCGGTTACGTTGCCGTTGAATTTTCTTCCATATTCAAAGGGTTGGGGGTAAGGACGACGCTGGTTTACCGCGGCAGCCAGTTGCTGCGAGGCTTCGACCAGGATCTGGGCCGGGTGCTGGCCGAAGAGATGGCGCAAAAAGGGGTGGAGATTCTGCTGGACTCGAACATCGAGCGCATCGAACGCAAGGGCGCGGCGCTCGCCTTGCGGTTCGTATCTGGAGAGACACGCGAAACCGACCTCGTGCTGTATGCGACGGGTCGAGCGCCCCTTACCCACGGCCTCGGACTTGAAGCGGCGGGCGTAGCGCTTGCCGCCAATGGGGCGATCAAGGTTGATGAATTTTTTCGCAGCAGCGTGCCGTCGATTTGCGCCATCGGCGACGTAATCGACCGCATTCAGCTTACGCCGGTGGCGATTGCGGAAGGTACTGCGCTGGCCAATACGTTGTTCAATAACCTGCCGCGCCGCATGGATTACGGCAATGTGCCGACCGCGGTATTCAGCCATCCCAACGTTGCCACTGTCGGGCTCAGCGAAAAGCAGGCACGCGAGCGCCATGGGGAGGTCGAGGTGTATGTCGCGCACTTCCGGCCGCTCAAGGGGACGCTCTCCGGCAGCACCGAGCGCGTATTCATGAAGCTCGTCGTCGACCGCACAACCGACCGCGTGCTGGGCGTGCACATGGTGGGCACCGATGCGGGCGAGGTGATTCAGGGATTCGCGGTGGCGCTCAAATGCGGCGCCACCAAAGCGCAGTTCGATGCCACCGTCGGCATCCATCCGACAGGCGCGGAGGAATTCGTCACGATGCGCACGCCGAGAAGCAGGCAGGCCTAACTGATAGTCCACTCGTGACCGCATTTCCTGCACCTGACGGCGAACCATGCGTTTGCACCCTGATCGGCTTCAACGGATAGCGCCTGTCGGGCGGCACTGGAACCGGTCACGCTGAACGCAGCGTATGCCCGGCATTTTTCGCAGGTCGACATCTCGGCGATATGTTCGGCGTAGGCGAGGATGGTGAGATAACGCCTGCACGAGATACAACAGACCAGCCCCGCGACTATGATGAGCATCAGCATCGCGAGAGGTTGGTATCCCGGTCCGCGCAGACTGAAGTCTTCGAGGCTGGCCAGTACCACGATCAGGCACAGAAAACCGGTCACGAGATAGGCGTGGCTCTCGATGAGCTGGCGTTCGTACCAGCGGCTGAAGCCGAGTCTGACGATGCTCTCTGCGGGTTCCATAAGGCGGCGCACGGTCGGGTGAACGATTCATTCTACGCCGGCATTTACGTTCTGGAAGCCGGGGTCAAATCCGGTCTGACCACCAGGGGCGGTTAGAGCGTGAGCGTGGCGATGACAGGTGCGTGGTCTGACGGGCGTTCCGCCCTGCGCGGTTCGATGTCGATGGAGCATGATGCGCAGCTTTTCGCCAGTTCCGCAGAGAGCAGGATATGATCGATGCGCAGACCCATCTTGCGGCGGAACGCATACATGCGGTAATCCCACCACGTAAAGGATCTCTCGGGTTGTTCGAACAGCCGGAATGCGTCCTTTAATCCCGCTGCCAGCATCAAGTTAAATGCGTCACGCTCGGGCTTGCTGAAGAGTACTTTTCCTTCCCATGCGGCGGGATCGTGCACGTCGCGCTCTTCAGGGGCGATATTGAAATCACCGAGCACGGCGAGCCGGGGAAAACGGCTGGCCTCATCCTTGAGCCATGCCGTGAGGGCTGCCAGCCACCTGAGCTTGTATTGATATTTCTCCGAGTCGACGCTCTGGCCGTTCGGCACGTAAATGCAGATGACACGCACGCCGTCCACGGTTGCGGCCAGTACGCGTTTCTGGGGATCGTCGAAAGCAGGGATCGCGGTAACGGCGTCGCTTGCCGTTGCGCGGCTCAGAATCGCTACGCCGTTGTAGGTCTTCTGGCCGCTGAACAAAACTTGATAGCCGGCCTCGTTTATGGTGCTGACCGGAAAATTAACGTCTTCAAGCTTGGTTTCCTGCAGGCACAGTGCATCCGGTTGGTGCAACGCGAGCCAGTCGAGTACTTGCGGCAGCCGGACTTTAAGCGAATTGACGTTCCATGTCGCCAGCTTCATTGCGCCGGCGCAGGGTAGCCATTGGCGGTGGGTGAGGGCGGTTGTGGCTCAGGTTTGCTGGCTGGAACAACCGGCTTTGCTGCCGGTCTCACCGGGACCAGCGCGGTCTTCGGGTAGCCCGCAATGTCGAGCGCATCGTCCCAGTCGCTTTCGAGATAACCGCGGAGCTTCGTGTTGCCGACGAACAACAGCGGTACTCCCAGATCGCCCCCCGACACTTTCTTGAAGGCACCGAGATCGGCTTGCGGATCCTTTTCGGAATAGGGCACACCGCGGCGATTGAGGTGGGCGCGCGCCTTGTCGCAGCCTTCGCCGCAATTGTTTGCCCACAGCGTGACCGGAAAATTCTTTGCCGCCAGCTGTACGCTGTAGGGTAGTGATGAGGTCTGGATCGTGTTGCCGCCGATTTTACGCTGCTCGACCGATTTGGCGTTGGGCGGAGGCGGGGTGTCGCGCCATTCGACCCGGCCTGAGTCGTCAACCCAGCGGTACAGTTGAGCGGCGGATGCCGGCACTGCCAGAATCGAAATCATCATAGTCACGGTCACGACTTTGTTCATAGGGACACCTCCGGGGATGGCGCTGCTGACTCTAGCATTTCGCGCGGCGCCGCGCAAAATTAGCCGTGGAAAATTACGCTTCGACCATGCCGCCGCCTCTGGACAGGTCATCACGGGACCAGCGCCGCGATGTCGGCGGCCCGGCGCGCAGCCTCCGAACAACTGGCAGCAAGATACGAACTCCCGAATGTCGGCTGCTTTGCGCGTCTCCGCGGTCGCATCCCCAACGCTAAAGCGTTGGGGCCCCTGCTCCGCCGCTCATGCCGCTATGCCTAAGCAGCGCGTCGATCTGCGGTTCCCTGCCGCGGAAGGCGACAAACGATTCGAGCGCGGGCCGGCTGCCGCCCACGCCGAGAATCTCGTTCCAGAATCGACTGCCGGTCGCCGGATCGAGCACACCGTTTTCCTCGAACAGGCTGTAGGCGTCAGCCGACAGAACCTCCGCCCATTTGTAGCTGTAGTAACCCGCCGCATAGCCGCCGCCAAAAATATGCGAAAAGTTGTTGGGAAAGCGGTTGTAGGGAGGCGGGAACAATACCGCGACCTGCGCGCGCACTTCATCGAGCAACTGCAGCGCGGTCTTGGCGCTATCCGGATCAAAGTCGTAATGCAGGTGCAGGTCGAACAGCGAAAATTCGATCTGGCGCACGGTGGCCAGCCCGCTCTGGAAATTCTTGGCGGCGAGCATTTTGTCGAACAGCGCGCGGGGCAAAGACGCGGCAGTGTCGACATGCCGTGTCATCGGCGCCAGCACCTCCCATTCCCAGCAGAAGTTCTCCATGAACTGGCTCGGCAGTTCGACGGCGTCCCATTCGACGCCGTTGATTCCAGACACGCCCAGGTAATCGACGCGGGTCAGCAGGTGATGCAGGCCATGACCGAATTCATGAAACAACGTGATGACTTCATCATGCGTGAACAGCGCCGGTTTGCCGCCGACCGGCGCCGAGAAATTGCAGTTGAGATAAGCGACCGGCGTCTGGATGCGGTTGTCCCTGCGCCTGCGCGTGATGGCCACGTCCATCCACGCGCCGCCGCGTTTCGAGGGCCGGGCATAAAGGTCGATATAAAATTGACCGACGAGATTATGCTCGCGGTCGTGGATGGAGAAAAAGCGCACGTCGGGATGCCAGGTTGGCGCCTCGGTTGCCTTGATGGTCAGGCCGTAAAGTGTTTCGACCAGCTTGAACATGCCTGGCAGCACGGTCGTTTCCGGAAAATACTGTTTCACTTCCTGGTCGGAAAAGGCAAAACGGGCGAGACGCAGCTTCTCCGATGCGTAGGCGATATCCCACGATTCGGGCCGGGCTATGCCTAGCGACTCACGGGCATAGGCGTTGATCTCGTCCGCATCCTGGCGTGCATACGGCTTGGCGCGATCCGAAAATTGTGTAATAAAATCAATAACCTGCATTGGAGACTCGGCCATTTTCGGCTCGAGTGAGTACTCGGCATAATTCTTGAACCCCAGCAGTTGCGCCATTTCGCAGCGCAACCTGACGATCTCGGCGATGAGGGGGGTGTTGTCCCACTCGATGGCGCCGTCGGAGGGCGGAACAGGGGCCCCTTCTTCACAATACCCGCTCGACGGGTACTTGGGGGATGTGACCCTGGAGACGGATGCGGTGCCTGCTCCACGCTTTGCAGATCTCCGCTGTCCGTTCGCAGGCACCCCGAATTCCGAGGCGCGCGTAACATAGGCGCGATACATGAGTGCACGCAGCGTACGGTTGTCCGCGTACTGCAGCACCGGCAGGTAGGACGGCGCGTGCAAGGTGAACTTCCAGCCGGGTTTACCCTCCGCCTGCGCCGCCTCCCGTGCCGTCTGCAATACATCCTGCGGAATACCGGCGAGATCCCGCTCCGCGGTGACATATTGGGCAAAGGCGTTGGTGGCATCGAGCAGGTTATCGTTGAATTTTGATTCCAGCTCCGACAGCCGTTCCTTGATGGCCTTGAAACGGGGTTGTTTCGATTCCGGCAGATCGACGCCGCCGCGGCGAAAATCGCGCAGGTCATTCTCGATGATCTTGCGCTGCGCTGCGGCCAGCGTTGCGAACTCGGCACCGGCGTGCAGCGCCGCTATTTTCTTGAACAGGCCCTGGTGCAGGGACAGCTCGCTGTAATACTGGGTGATTTTCGGCAGATTGGCGTTATAAGCCTCGCGCAGCGCCGGGCTGTTCTGGACGGCGTTGAGATGGCCGACCTGGCCCCAGGCGCGCTCCAGTTTCTCATTGGCATTTTCGATCGGCTCAATCAAATCGCGCCAGGTCGGCGGCACGTCAGTATTCATCTGGCGTTCGATCAGGTCGCGGTTCTCCTGCAACAGCGTGTCGATGGCCGGCGTAACATGCTCGGGCGTGAAATCAGCGAAACGGGGCAGCCCCGAAAAATTGAGCAAAGGGTTCATGAGAATAGGATTCGGGATTCGGGATTCGGGATTCGGGATTCGGGATTCGGGATTCGGTAGGATACTGGAACTGAGGCGGAGTTCCAGTTGCGGATCAGAACTATCTCAACTTCTGTGAATTAAGCTAAATAGCCGGGGGCTATTTAGCTTCGTAGACGATCAGACCTTCGACCAGCGTTTGTTTGACCTTGCCCTTGAGCTCGAGGCCGAGGTAAGGCGTGTTTTTACCCTGGCTTTTCAGGGCGGCCGGTTCGACTTTCCAGCAGCGTTCGGGGTCGAAGACGCAAATGTCGGCAGCGCTGCCGGCGGACAAGTGACCGGCATCGATATTCAGGATGCGCGCCGCATCCGAGGTGATTTTCGCCAGCGCTGCCGGCAGCGGGATGTTGCTCTCTTCGGCCCACTTCAGGGTAAGCGGAAGCAACAGTTCGAGCCCGGTGGCGCCGCTTTCGGCCTCGGCGAAAGGCAGTTGCTTGACGTCTTCGTCTATCGGCGTGTGATCCGAGCAGATCGCATCGACCGTGCCATCGGCCAGCGCGAGGCGCAGTGCGTCGCGGTCGCGCCCGCTCCGCAGCGGCGGCGTCAGGTGACAGTTGGGATCGAAGTAGCCGATGTCCATCTCGGAGAGATGCGCGTGATGAACGGCGATGTCGCAGGTCACGGGGATGCCCAGCCGCTTGGCCTGTCGCACCATGTCGACGCCTTCGGCACTCGAGAGCCGGCAGATGTGGATTTTGGCGCCGGTTTCGCGCGCCAGCAGCAGGAACGTGGCCAGCGCGGTGGTTTCTGCGCAGACCGGTATCGCCGGCAGGCCGAGCCGCGTCGCAACCTGGCCGTCGTGGGCGACGCCGTTACGCGCCAGCGTCGCATCCTGTGCGCGCAGCCAGACCGTGAATCCGAAAGTCGCCGCATATTGCAGGCCGCACAGCAGCACATTGTTGTCGCTGATGGGGGCATCCGCTTGCGAAAACGCCACGCAGCCGGCGTCGACCAGTTCCGCCATCTCGGTCAGGCGCTCGCCCTTGAGCGCCTGCGTCAGCGCCCCGACCGGATAGACATGCGCCTGGTGCAGGTTCCTCGCGCGGAATTTGAGCATTTCGACGAGCCCGGGCTCATCCAGCGGCGGGTCGGTGTCGGGCGGGCAGGCCAGACTGGTGACGCCGCCGGCGATGGCCGCAACCATCTCCGATTCCAGCGTGGCCATGTACTCGAAACCGGGTTCACGCAGTCGCGCGGAGAGATCGACCAGTCCCGGACATACGATCATCGAGGAGGCGTCGATCATACGATTGGCGGAGAAGCCGTTGGGCGCGCTGCCCACCGCCACGATCTTGCCGGCGGCAATAAACACATCCTGTTGTGCGTCAATGCCGTTTTTGGGGTCGATCAGCCGGCCGTTTTTGATGTGTATCTTCACGATATCAGTTTCCAGCGAGTATGCTCATCACCGCCATGCGGATGCCGATGCCGAAGGTGACCTGCGGCAGGATCACCGACTGTCCGCCGTCGGCCACGCTGGAATCAATTTCGACGCCGCGGTTCATCGGGCCCGGATGCAGCACGATGGCATCAGGCCGGGCCAGCGCGAGCTTGTCCTCGGTGAGGCCGTAATACTTGTAGAATTCCTGGGCCGAGGGCAACAGTGCGCCCTGCATGCGCTCGCTCTGCAGCCTGAGCATCATGACCACGTCAACGTCTTTAAGCCCATTACGCATATCATGATAGACGTGCACCCCGAGCTTCTCGACGTGGCTGGGCAGCAGGGTTTTCGGCCCGATGACGCGGATTTCCGGGCACCCCAGGGTCGTCAGCGCGTGGATCTGCGAGCGTGCGACGCGGGAATGCAGAATGTCGCCGATGATCGCCACCCGAAGAGAGGAAAAATCCTGCTTGTAGTGGCGGATCGTAAACATGTCGAGCAGGCCCTGCGTCGGATGCGCATGGCGCCCGTCACCGGCATTGATGATATGGATTTCCGGGGCGACGTGGCGCGAAATCAGGTGCGGGGCGCCGCTCGCGGCGTGGCGCACGATGAACATATCGGCCTGCATGGCCGCAAGATTCGCCACCGTATCGAGTACGCTCTCGCCCTTGGATTGCGACGACTGGTTGATGGCCAGGTTGATGACATCGGCCGACAGGCGCTTTGCAGCGATCTCGAATGTGGTGCGGGTGCGCGTGCTGGGCTCGAAGAACAGGTTGAATACCGCTTTGCCACGCAACAGCGGCACTTTTTTTACTTCGCGCTGGGTCACGCCAACGAAGGACTTGGCAGTGTCGAGGATTTGCCATAGGATGGCCTCAGGCAGACCTTCCAGCGTGAGCAGGTGATGCAACTCACCGTTTTTGTTGAGTTGCGGGTTGGAAGGGTTAAGCCACATGGCCGGTCAATTCTCGCGCATGACCAGCTCCAGGCGCCCGTTGCTGTCGCGTCTGAGCTCGATGGTCTGGTTGGGTGCGGCGGCAATGGTGGCGCCCGCAAACTGGGCGGCGACCGGCAACTCGCGCCCGCCACGGTCAACCAGCGCCGCCAGGCGGATGCTTGCGGCGCGTCCGTAATCGAACAGTTCGTTCATCGCGGCACGTATCGTGCGCCCGGTATACAGAACATCGTCGACCAGGATCAGATGACGGCCTTCGACTTCGAATGGGACGGAAGAGGTTTTGACGTCGCGATGCAGCCCGATTTTTTCGTAATCGTCCCGGTAGAACGAGACATCGAGCGTGCCGAGGGGGACTTTGAGCTTGAGATCGCGGTGCAATCGCTCGGCAATCCAGACGCCGCCGGTATGAATGCCAATCAAGCCGGTCTCGGGCCCGACTTCGGGCCGCATTTTGTCGGTGAGCGCCTGGAGCAACTGCTCGGCGTCGGGTAGCGATTTTCCCGGCATGAGGTATGGTTTGTTTGCGGCCGCTAGGGTAACACATCTGGGCGTCAAGCTTAAGAGGTCCCGGGCGCCGGCGCGATGATTATTTTTTGGGGGTTGAAAAATAGGCTGCGAGAATCTCGCGCGCCGCAGCCTGATCAAGCGCGCCCTTGAGCCTGGCGCCGCGGACTCCCGCATCGCGCAGCGCGGCTTCGGCAGCCCATGAGGTCAGCCGCTCATCCACCAACTGTACCGGGATGCCGAACCGGCCTTCGAGGCGCTGGGCAAAGCGGCGGCACAGCCGGCTGATTTCGTGCTCGGTGCCGTCGGCGTGCGCCGGCAACCCGACGACCAGGCAAACCGGCTGCCATTCCGCAATCAGGGCGCCAATAGCGGCAAAGCGTACACGATTGTCCTCGGCGGCGATGGTGGAGAGCGGGTGGGCAAGGGCGGTCTGGGTGTCGCCGACCGCAACGCCGATGCGCTTTTCGCCGAAGTCGAACGCCAAAACCGTCCCGGTTTTGGCGGAGTGTTGAGTTTTGAGTGTTAAGTTTTGAGCGGTTTTCGGGCCCCGGGGTTTTAACTCATCACTCATCACTCATCACTCATCACTCATCACTGGCGTCAAGCATGCCCCGCTTCTTCCGACAGATTGGCGAAGTCGACGCCAAGCAGGCCCATCGCCGCCGCCAGCCTTTCCTCGGCCGGCAGTTCAAACAATATCTCAAGGCTGGCCTGCACCGTGAGCCAGGCATTGTTGGCGAGCTCGTGTTCGATCTGGCCCGGCGCCCAGCCGGCATAGCCGAGGGTGACCAGCATTTGCCTCGGGGCTTCGCCGCGGGCCGCTGCCTGCAGTATGTCCTTCGACGTAGTCAGGCCGATATCCGTTCCTACGGCCAGCGTCGACTGCCATTGACCCAGCGGCGTGTGCAGCACAAAACCACGGTCGGTCTGGACCGGGCCGCCAAAATGGATCGGCAGTGAGCCCAAAGCACCCGTAGCGGCCGTGATGCCGACCTGCTCGAGCAGGCTGTTCAGACTCATATCGATAGGCCGGTTCACCACGATGCCCAGAGCGCCCTGATCGTTGTGCTCGCAAACAAACGTGAGCGACTTGGCAAAATGCGGGTCCACCATGTTGGGCATGGCGATGAGAAAGTGCTGGGTGAGGTTTACTTTTTGCATAGGATATTGTAAATGCGGAATATCCCCGCCACAATTGAAATCACGACCGTCCTGCCCATTTACGCGAGGCCAGACAAGTGACGCAATATGCAACCGCGCTGGTCTGGTTCCGCCGTGATCTGCGCACCCAGGACCATGCCGCGCTGTATACGGCGTTAAAAACGGCTCGCCGCGTGTACTGCGGTTTCATTTTTGACACCGAAATCCTCGACAAGCTCCCGGCCCGGCGCGACCGCCGCGTGGAGTTCATCTGGCACAGTATTGCCGAGCTTAAACAGGCGCTTGAGGCGATGGGCGGGGGGCTGGTCGTGAGCCATGGGCGCGCGCGCGACGAAATCCCGCGGCTCGCGGCGCAGTTCAAGGCCGACGCCGTGTTTGCCAACCACGACTACGAGCCGGCGGCGATAGCGCGCGACCGGGCCGTCGAGCGCGCGCTCGGGGAACGGGACATCGCGTTCCTGACCCGCAAGGACCAGGTCATTTTCGAAAAAGATGAAATCCTGACCCAGGGCGGCAGGCCGTTCACGGTGTTCACGCCGTACAAGAACGCGTGGCTGAAAAAGCTCGAGCCGTTCTTTCTCAAGCCCTACCCGGTGGACCAATACCGCGCGCGCCTGGCTGTGCCACTGGCTTCCCCACTGCCGGCGTTGGCGGACCTTGGATTCGAAAAGACCGATCTGCTGCAGCTGGGCATGCAGCCCGGCATATCGGGCGCGCGCCATCGGTTCGAGGCTTTCCAGGCGGGCATGGCCGATTACCATGAGCGGCGCGATTACCCTGCATTGCAGGGCACATCGGGCCTGTCGCCCCATCTGCGCTTTGGCACGATTTCGGTGCGAGAACTCGCGCGCGCGGCGTACCTCGACGCCAGTGCCGGTGCGCAGGCGTGGCTCAACGAGCTGGTGTGGCGGGATTTTTATTTCATGATCCTGCATCATCATCCGCACGTGGTGGAGCACGCTTTTCGCCGCGAATACGACGGGCTCGAATTTCCCAACGATGAAAGGCTGTTTGCGGCGTGGCGCGAGGCGCGCACCGGCTACCCGCTCATCGACGCCGCGATGCGCCAGATCAACCGCACCGGCGCCATGCACAACCGGCTGCGCATGGTAACGGCCTGTTTTCTGGTCAAAGACCTGCTCATAGACTGGCGCTGGGGCGAACGTTATTTCGCCGATCATCTCAATGATTTCGATCTTGCCGCCAACAACGGCGGCTGGCAGTGGGCGGCGTCCACCGGCTGCGATGCGCAACCCTACTTTCGCATTTTCAACCCGGTCACCCAGTCGCAGAAATTCGATCCGCAAGGCCGCTTCATCCGCGAGTTCGTGCCGGAGCTTGCGGGCTGCGATGACAAATCCATCCATGCCCCCTGGCTGATGACGCCGGAGCAGCAGAAAAAATCCGGCGTGACCCTGGGCCGTGACTATCCCTTGCCAGTGGTGGATCACGCGGCGGCGCGTTTGCGCGCACTCGAGTTTTACAGGAGCGGTAAGCAGTAAGAGGGTTAGCCGTGAGCAGTAAACGGTTATATTTTTTCCGCTCACGGCTTCACGCACTTGGGTCACTTGCGCCAGAAAGCCGGCGTAAATATGATGAGAAAGGTGAATAGTTCGAGCCGTCCGAGCAGCATCGCAAAGGTGCACACCCAGGTCTGGAAATCGGTCAATATCGCGAAATTGGTGGCCGGCCCGACCTGGTGCAGGCCTGGGCCGATGTTGTTGAGCGAGGCGACCACGGCCGAAAACGCGGTCAGGACATCGAGACCCGATGAGCCGAGGATCAGGGTCATGCTCACGAGCATCGCCACCCACATAAAGAAGAAAGCCAGCACCCCGAACACCACCTGATTGGGAACCACCTGGCCGGCGACTTTTAACGGCACCATGGCATTGGGATGGGCGAGTTTTTTGAACTCGCGGTAGACCTGACGATACAGGATGATGGCGCGCATCATCTTGATACCGCCACCGGTGGATCCGGAGCAGCTAAGGAAAGTGCCAAGGAACAGCACCCACATGGGGGCGAAAACCGGCCACAGGCTGTAATCCGAAGTGGAATAGCCGGTGGTGGTGCCAACCGATACGATGTTGAACGCGGCATAACGCAGCGCTGTCGTGAACTTCGGATAATCGCCGGCCAGCCACAAGAACAGGGCGATGCCCAAAACGCTGGTGCCCACCACGAGGCCAAAGTAGCGCACTTCCGTGTCGCGCAGGTAAGGGGTGAGGCGCACCTTCCGCAAAGCCAGGAAATGGGTGGCGAAGCTCATGCCCGCAATCAGCATGAATACAATCGCAACGGTTTCGATGACTGCAGAATTAAAGTAGCCGAAGCTGGCATCGTGCGAGGAGAATCCGCCCAGGGACAGCGTGGTGAAACTGTGTATCAGCGCATCGAGCCAGCTCATGCCTGCAAGGTGGTAACTCAGCAGGCATGCCAGCGTCAGCCCCGCATAAATCAGCCATAGTCCTTTGGCGGTCTGGGTCAGGCGCGGGGTGAGCTGATCTTCTTTCATCGGGCCGGGGATTTCCGACTTTGAGATCTGGCGGCCACCGACGCCGAGCATGGGCAGTATCGCCACCACCAGCACGATTACGCCCATACCGCCCACCCACTGCAGCTCGGCGCGCCAGACATTGATCGACGGCGGCAGGTTGTCGAGCCCGTGAAGAACGGTGGCGCCGGTGGCCGTGAGACCGGATACGGCCTCGAAGTAGGCGTCGGTGAACGACAGCCCCGGCAGCGTAAGCATCAAGGGTATGGCGGCGAACAATGCGCCGCCGGTCCACACCAGCACCACCAGCAGGATTCCTTCGCGCAGGCTGAGTTCGCGCTGATGGCGGCGCGTGGCCAACCACAGCACGACCCCGACCGTGAAGTTGATCGCCATCGACAATGCGAAATTCTGGGTGCTGCCATCGGCGAAAATCACTGAAATCGCTATGGGCAGCAGATGGGACAGGCTCATTGCCATGGCAATGATGCCGAGTATGGGAAAAACGGCAAGCAGCCAACTCATTCTGAATGGATCCCGGGCCGGTTGTTCTAATTTGCACGCTTTGGCGGGCGTGCGGCAAACTTTACCAGAGGCTAAGGGTCGGGCGCATCTGGTTTATTACTTGCGCCAGAACGCCGGCGTGAATATCACGAACACAGTGAACAGCTCGAGCCGGCCGACCAGCATCGCGGCCGAGCATATCCAGATCTGGAAATCGGTGAGCGACTCGAACGTGGTCGCGGGGCCGACCTGATTCAGACCCGGCCCGGTGTTGTTGATGCAGGCGATCACCGCCGTGAGTGCCGTGACCAGATCGAGTCCTGAAACCAGCAGCAGAAAAGTCATCACGGTCACGCTTGCGCCGTAGAGTGACATGAACGCAAGCACCGCGAATACGATCCGGTTCGGCACCACCTGGGCGCTCACTTTCACGGGCACCTGCGCCTGCGGGTGGATCAGCCTGACCATTTCGCGCAGACCCTGCAGAAACAGCAGCTGGGCGCGGATCATTTTGATGCCGCCGCCGGTCGAGCCCGAACACGATACAAAGCAGCACAGAAACAACATCCACAGCGGCGCGAATATCGGCCACAGGTTGAAATCCGTACTGGCGTAGCCGGTGGTGGTTGCAATCGACACGGTGTTGAAACTGGCATAGCGCAGCGCGGTGGTGAAATCCGGATATATGTCGTTCAGCCACAAAAACAGGGCAAGCATCACGCAACTCGCAAGTGTAATGATGACAAATGGCAGCGCCTCGGCGTCGCGTCTGAGAGGGGTCAGGCTTTTCTCGCGCCAGGCCATGAAGTGCGCCCCGAAGTTGATGCCCGCAATCAGCATGAAGGCGATGGCGATGGCTTCGATCAGCGGCGAGTTGAAATAACCGTAACTCGCGTCGTGGGAAGAAAAACCGCCGAGGCTCATGGTGCTGAAACTGTGGATTACCGCATCGAAGGCCGTCATGCCCGCCGCCCAGTACCCCAGCGCGCAGGCCAGCGTAATGCTCGCGTAGATCATCCATAAACCCTTGGCGGTTTCGGTGATGCGCGGCGTGAGCTTGTTGTCCTTCATCGGGCCGGGCGTCTCGGCCTTGTAGAGTTGCCGGCCGCCTACGCCCAGCAGCGGGAGGATGGCCACGGCCAGGACGATGATGCCCATGCCGCCCAGCCACTGCAGCAGGGCGCGCCAGAAATTGATGGAAGGCGGCAGGGTGTCGAGTCCGGACAGCACGGTAGAGCCCGTTGTGGTCAGGCCGGCCATGCATTCGAAATAGGCATCGGTGAAGGACAGGTGCGGCATGTGAAACATCAACGGCAACGCGGCGAAAGCGGGCAGCACGGACCATACCAGTGTTACCAGGAGGAAGCCGTCGCGAATCTGCAGTTCGCCTTTATGGCGGTGCGTGGCCAGCCACATCACGCCGCCGCAGCTCAGCGTGATGGCCAGCGATTCATCATAAGCGAAAGTGGCCGCATCCCAGTACCACAGCGAGACGCCGAGCGGCAACAGCATCGTGATGCCGAAGATCACGACGATCAGGCTCAGGACGTGGACGACGACGGCGACGCGCTGCATGCAGGCCGGACGGTGGATTTATGGCGCGGGTGGGCAGCGGGCTGTGGGCTCGCCTAGAAGAAACCGAGGTCGACCTGGAACAGTTTTTCGACCTTGGCGACCATGCGCTTGTTGACGACAAATACGATCACATGATCCTCGGCTTCGATGATGGTGTCGTGGTGCGCAATGATCACCTGATAGTCATAGACCGGTTCGGCATCGCTGTTTTTCGGGGCGGCCCGCGCATGCCGGCGCATGATGGCGCCGATGGTCGTGCCTTTCGGCAGATCGATTTGCTCGATGCGCCGCCCGACCACCTTGGAGGACTTGGGGTCACCGTGGACCACCAGTTCCAAGGATTCGGCCGCGCCGCGCCGCAGCGAGTGCACGGCTACGCAGTCGCCGCGGCGCACATGCGCGAGCAGGGTGCCGATCGTCGCCTGAGCCGGCGAGATTGCAATGTCGATCTGGCCGCTTTGCACCAGGTTTACATAAGAACCGCGATTGATGAGGGCGATGACCTTGCGCGCGCCCATGCGCTTGGCGAGCAGCGCGGACATGATGTTGGTCTCGTCATCGTTGGTGAGCGCGCAGTACACATCCATTTCGGCGATGTTTTCTGTTTCGAGCAGATCTTCGTCGGTGACGTCACCTGAGAGCACCAGGGTTTTATCGAGTTCCGCGGCCAGGCGTTCTGCGCCGGGTTTGCTGAATTCGATGATCTTGACTTCATATTTGCGCTCGAGTGCCGTGGCCAGCCGGCGTCCGATGTTGCCGCCGCCGCCGATCATGACGCGCTTGACGGGTTTGTCCATGCGCCGCAGCTCGCGCATCACGCCGCGGATATTTTCGGTCGCGGCAATGAAAAAAACCTCGTCGCCCGCCTCGATCACCGTATTGCCTTCGGGGATGATCGGACTGTCCTGGCGGAAGATGGCCGCCACCCGGGTGTCGATCTGCGGCATGTGGGTGCGCAGAAATTGCAGTTCCTTGCCGACCAGCGGACCGCCGTGGAACGCGCGCACCGCGACCAGGCTGACTTTGCCCTCGGCAAACTCGACCACCTGCAGGGCCTCCGGAAATTCGATCAGCTTGCCGATGTAATCGGTCATGACCTGCTCGGGGCAGATCGAGAAATCGACCGAAAAGTTTTCCGCCGAAAAAATCTCCGGATGCGAAAGATAATCTGCGGACCGTATGCGCGCGATCTTGGTCGGGATGTTGAACATCGTCGCCGCCAGCTTGCAGGCGACCATATTGGTCTCGTCGCTCTGGGTGACGGCGAGAATCATGTCGGCATCGCGTGCGCCGGCCTGCTCCAGGACCGCGGGATGGGCAGCGTTGCCGGTCACGGTGCGCAGGTCCAGCCTGTCCTGCAGTTTTCTGAGTTGCGCCGTGTTGATGTCGACGACGGTAATGTCGTTGGCCTCGGACACCAGACTTTCGGCGACCGAAGATCCGACCTGTCCTGCACCCAGAATTACTATTTTCAAGTGGGTCTTCCCGCAAAAACCGCGATTCTATGCCGCTTGCGTGCAACAGGCCAGCAGCCTGTCAAACTTGAGCCGTTTGAAGTTGTGAGTAACGATACCGGATGGGTTCCTGACGCAGACCGGGGCGACAGGCTGCTTAAAAGAAGCTTTGCGTGTCGAAACCCAATGCTAACCGGATCAAACAGCACTTTCACGGTGTTCTTTTCGCCCCGCTCTTTGGTTTTTCATTTTAGGAGTTTGTCGGGGCCAGGTCCGACAAACTCCTGCCATATGGCATAATTTTAACACGATGATGAATGGCAAGTCTTTGACCCGAATATATTTTCCTGGTGAGATCCTGGCCCACGGCGAGTGTGTTTTAGCGCCTGACCAGGCGCACCATGTGGCACGCGTGCTGCGTCTGGCTGTGGGCGAAGCGGTGGTGCTGTTCGACGGTCGCGGCAGCGAGCATAGCGCGGTCATCAAGCATATTGCCAAAGCCAGGGTCACGCTGCAGGTCGGCGAGTCGCGCGCCGTTGACCGGGAATCGCCGCTCGCGGTGACGTTGGCGCAGGGAATATCGAGTGGCGATCGTATGGACTTTACTATCCAGAAAGCCGTCGAACTGGGCGTCGTGGCGATCCGGCCGCTGGCAAGCCACCGCAGCGTGGTGCGACTGGACGCTGCGCGCGCGTTAAAACGCGCCGCGCACTGGCAGGCCGTCGCCATTGCCGCATGCGAGCAATGCGGCCGCAACACGGTACCGCAAGTACTCCCGGTCATGGATTTTACCGGCTGGCTGGCGCACGAGGCGCGGCAGGCGGCGGCGCTGCGGGTACTGCTGTCGCCGGAAGCGCAGGTGACTCTGGGAGGGTTATCGCGGCCGTCAGGCAAGGTGACCCTGCTTGCCGGGCCCGAGGGCGGGCTGTCGCCGCAGGAACAGCAGGATGCGCGGAGCACGGGGTTTACGGCGGTTAAACTCGGCCCGCGGACACTGCGGACCGAAACGGCGGCTCTGGCGGCATTGAGCGCGATGCAGATGCTGTGGGGGGATTTTAAGTAACCGTGCACGGCGTGGCGCCCCGGCCGTGCAGTAATCGAGCTTTCCCTCGACGGCGTTCTCGCATAATATGTGAATGAATAATAACTAGGGCCTGTTAACCATTACCGCGTGAGATGCGTTGTGGCCAAAATTGTCGATGGCGAGGCGCTTGTCGCCGTCAATATCGCGAATATTGGCAAGACGAGCAACGAAGCCAGCGGCGATTTTGGCCTCAACCCGAAGGGACGGGACGCATTATGGGCGAGAATAAGGCCCGCGAGCGCGTAGCGC
>JAUXMZ010000056.1 GCA_030683105.1 Burkholderiales bacterium
TAAACCATTTTATGGTGCACTATGACTGTTCTGCGATCGCTGAGACTTGGTAACGTTAACGTCAAAAAACTGTTCTGCGATCGGTGAGACTTACCCGCTTACCGCTTACCGCCCCCAGCCAGGTACGTGCGACGAAGTCCCTCACCCAGGCATCATCCCCGCTCAGCGTGCTCAACTGGCGCGTGCCATCCGGCCTGGCGGTCCCGGCCGCCATCTTGTGCAGCCGCGACGCTTTCACATTGGCGGCATGAATCGCATGCCCGGCGGTCTCGTAACGCTCCTTCTCGATCGCGATTTCATCCTGCGCGCCTGATGCGAACCATATCCATTCGTCGACGAATTCACGCGCCATCTGTTCCAATTCGCTATACATTGCCCCGTCAATTTCCTGCGGTTCGGCCATGACCTCGAAATCGCACCCGGATTGCGCCAGGCTGGCACGCCAGCGCATGCTCCATTCAGGACTGCCCTCGGTCGCATACAGTTCTACCGCATCGCTTTCCGGCGCGCGCACCACGCGCAATAACGCATCGCGGTCGGCGGTGAGCGCGTAACCCATCCACTCCTCGCGATTTAAACGGAAAAAAGTAAGCGCGAGATCCAGTTTGCCGTTGGCAGCGACCGCAACATGAACCGGCCGGGCGCTGCCGGTCGCCATGGCGAGCTTGTGGACGTTGTGCTCAGTGAGCTTGCCTTCGACGAGGGTCGCCTCCCCGCGCTCGCCGGCGTCGATATTGACCCATTCCACTACCATCTTCAGGGCGGGAAATTCCTGCGAAGCCTGGGCGAACGCCGGAAACGGAATGCCCCCCTTCACTTTCATGTCGTAACACAATGCGCCGGCGCCGTGATGCTCGTCGATCTCACCGTCGATGTCCTGGTCGGCAAGCAACAGCCTGATGCGCGCATTGCACGCGTCGAGCTGCGACTCGTCGCCTGAAACGGTAATGGTGGCATGGATCAATGAAGGCATAAGCACCTCTTTATCTTTCACTAACTCGCAACCGCGTGTTAGTTCCGTACTCACCCTCTCCACCAGGGGAGAGGGTCGGGGAGAGGGATTGAGCGTTTCGACTGCCATTCATTATGAAACGCTCAACCGGTGGCTGCCGGCAGGCCCGGCGGTTTGCGCATGAGGGTTACCGCCGCCGCCAGTGTCGCCAACGCCGCCAGACCAAATGCCGCCGCGTAGCTGCCGGTCTGTGACACGATAAGCCAAAACAAAAAGGGACTGACCACCGCGCCCAGATAAGTCACGGCGAGCGAGGCGCCGGTCGCGATCGCCACGTTGCCCTCGGGCGCCACGCGCGCGATCTCCGCGATATATACACCGTTCCAGCCTATGACGGAGGCGCCGTACACCGCGCACACCAACAGCACCGCGCCAAACGGCCAGGCTTGCGTGACCAGCGCCATCAGCAGCGCGCACACTGTCATCACGCCCCCCAGCAGCGCAAGAATCGCGCGGGCGTTGCCGCACCAGTCTGCGGCAAGCCCCCACAGCAACCGGCCTGCAATGCCGGCAATCATCGCTGCGGATAAGGCAACACCTGCATCGATCACGCTGAAACCGATATTTTCAGCAAGAAAAACAACGAGATAGCTTGCAAAGCACATTTGCACGCCGGAGTAGGTAAATGAAGCCAGGGAAACGCGCCTCAGCTCCTCATGATTCATCACCATCCGGTACATGCTCGCCAGCGGCGGCCGCCGCGCCGCGGTCATCACGCGCGCCTGATCGTAATCGGCGCGGATTGCCTGCAGCGCGACGACCAGCAGCAGAATCAAACCACTCATGGCCAGCACGGCGCCGCGCCATCCGACCGAGATGACGAGCCAGGGCACCACGGCGCCCGCGAGCGCACCGCCGACCGGCACGCCGGTCTGGCGTATCGACATGATCAGATTGCGCAGGCGGTCAGGCGTGCGTTCAATGAGCAGCACTGAACTCGCGGGCGTGATCGGACCGTAGCCCATGCCGATCAACACCGCCCCGGCGATCACCGCCGCGGGATGCGCCAGCGTACACAATGCCAGTCCGGCGCCCGTCAGCACCATGGCGAACTGGCTCACCCGCACCGCGCCGTAGCGGGACACGAAGGTGCCGCCGATCGGCGCCGACAGCGATGCGAGCAAATAGATGATCGCGGAAAATATACCGATGGCGGTGGCAGCGACACCGATATCGCCACTTGCAACCGGCGCCAGGACCGCGGGCGTGAACACGGCCACCGACGCCAACGACTGGCAGGCGAGTGTTGCCAGCAGCGCAATGGTCAGCGATTTCATGCCGGATTAGCGTCATCTACGACGATGGGCTCGCAACGGCTGTGGAAACAAGCTGGATTCGGCACGGATTATTTCGGAAATTCAGCGGGAGCGTGATTCTAGCATCCTGCCACTGCGCATCTTGCAGCATGCGCTGTTCTAAAAGAACAAGAATAAGCCACAGAGGCCACAGAGGCCACAGAGAAGAAACCGCAATGCAACGCCCATCAGGTTTATGAGGGGCCTCTGTGATCTCTGTGTCCTCTGTGGCTAAAGGCTTTGAGAGTTGTGATTACTTCACCGGCTCCAGCCGCGCCAGCACGCCGTCCGACTCGTCACTGAGCAGATAGACGTAGCCGTCGGGGCCGACGCGCACGTCGCGGATGCGGCCGATGTTGTTCTTGATGAGCCGCTCTTCCTTCACTACTTTCTCGCCGTCGAGTTCCAGGCGCACCAGCATCTGGTCCCGCAGCGCGCCCACGAGCAGATTGCCGCGCCAGTTGGGAAATTTGTCGCCGTCGTAAAACGCCATGCCCGAAGGCGCAATCGACGGCACCCATTTGTAGAGCGGCTGTTCCATGCCGGGTTTGTGCGTGCCTTCGCCGATGCGGGTGCCGAAGCCGTAATTGGCGCCGTAAGTGATCACCGGCCAGCCATAGTTGCGCCCGGCGCGCATCACGTTGATTTCGTCGCCGCCCTGCGGCCCGTGCTCGTGCGTCCACAGTTCGCCGGTCACCGGATGCAGCGCCGCGCCCTGCATGTTGCGGTTGCCGAGCGTGAATTTCTCCGGCTTGGCGCCGGCGCGCTTCACAAAGGGATTGTCCGCCGGCACGCGCCCGTCGTCGTGCAGCCGGATCACCGAGCCAGCGTGATCGTCAAGCCGCTGCGCGCGGTCCTTGTCGCCGCGGTCGCCGAGCGTCAGATAGACATGGCCCTTGCGGTCGAACACGATGCGCCCGCCGAAATGCTGGCCCGCGGAGGTCTTGGGTTCGAGCCGGAACAGCACCTGCGCCTGCACCAGCCTGTGCCCATCGAGCCTGGCGCGCATCAGCTCCGTGCCGTGGCCGCCGGCACCGGGACCGTTATAGGCAAGGTAAATCCAGCCATTCCCGGCATACTCGGGATGCAGCACGACATCGAACAACCCGCCCTGCCCCACTGCCGCAACCGGCGGCACGCCCGCAATGGGCCGGGGATCCAGCCTGAAATCCCGGGATACGACACGCAGGCGCCCCGGGCGTTCGGTGACCAGCATGCGCCCGTCCGGCAGGAATGCCATAGACCACGGATGGTCAAGGCCTTCGACCAGCGACACGATGCGGAACGCCTGTTTTTCCGATTGAACAACTCGGTTCTGCGCGGCAGCGTTAGAAACGGCGGCGGCGAATATCGCAATGGCCAGCATTGCCGATTTTGTAAACAGCTTAGTGGATAACATGAAGGACATGGCTCTCCGGTATCCGGTAAGATAAAGCAATGCTATTGCAGCCGAACTCTTTTTGCCACACAGTTTTTGCCAGTCTAGCATTGTCTTGAGACCACTCAGATCGCAGCGCCGTTCGCACCCCCCAAAAATAAATCCGATCCCGCCATGAACCCGAAAACAGCCACGCTCCTCGCCGCAACCCTCCTCGTCAGCGCTGCCCCCGCGCACGCCCAGATGCCGCACGGGCATCCTGCCCCCGCCAGAGCCTGCCTCGCGCCCGCAGCATGGTATACGCTGGCCGGCGGCCAGGCGCAGGCTTCGTCCGGTCCCGTACTGCTCGAGGCCATGGCCAGGCGTGATGTGGTGCTGCTGGGCGAACAGCACGATGACGCCGATCATCATCGCTGGCAGCTGCAGACGCTTGCGGCGCTCCATCTTCAGAAGCGGCCGATGATCATCGGCTTCGAATCCTTCCCGCGGCGGGTGCAGCCAGTGCTCGACAAATGGGTTGCGGGAGAACTCACGGTAAAGCAGTTTCTCGAACAATCCGGGTGGGACAAGGTCTGGCGATTCCCGTCCGAACTCTATGTGCCGTTATTTCAGTTCGCGCGCATCAACCGCATTCCGATGATCGCATTAAACATCGAGCAGAGTTTGACGGCGGCCATTACCAAAACCGGCTGGGATACCGTGCCGCCAGAACAAAAAGAAGGCGTGTCACGTCCTGCGCCGGCCTCCGATGCCTACACGGAATTCCTGTACAAAACGTTCCAGCAGCACCCGCGCGTTGCCGACAAGGGTGCCCGGGCGCCAGACAAGAACAGCAATGAATTCCGGTTTTTTGTCGAATCCCAGACGACCTGGGATCGCGCCATGGCCGAAGCGCTCGCCAGCCGCGTTGGACCCGGACAAGGAGCACAGCGCCCGCTGGTGGTGGGCATCATGGGTGGCGGGCATGTACGCCACGGTTATGGCGTACCGCACCAGTTGCGTGATCTGGGCATAAGCAATATCGGCACGCTGCTGCCGGTGGATGCTGACCAGGACTGTGATGAACTCAAACCGGGTCTTGCCCATGCCGTGTTCGCCCTGCCTGCAACGCCGGCCGACAAGCCGCCACCGCCGCGCCTGGGCGTGCAGCTGGAATTAGCGGACAAGAGCGTGAAGCTACTGAACGTCACCCCCGGCAGTCTCGCGGAAAAAACCGGACTCAGGATCGGAGATCAAATCATTTCGATCGCCGGCACGCCGGTTACCAAAATAATCAGCGTGGTCGCCGCGGTCCGACTGCAGCCCGCCGGCACCTGGCTGCCAATCGAGGTTCGGCGCGGCACTGAAACGCGGGAGTACGTGATCAAGTTCCCGCCGCAAAAATGAACGTGCTGCCGCGTCTGCTCGCGCTGCCAGCAGGCGTGCTCGCCGCAGCGCTTGCCTGCGCGGCTACCCCCGCAGTTCCACACCTCGACCTCGACGTCACGCTCGATACGCAGTCGCGGCGCCTCGGGGTCATCGCCGAATTTGCCGCGCCCGGGGAATTCCGCTTCTCGTTGCACGAGTCGCTCACCGTTACCGCCGCCACCGTATCCGGCAGACCGGTCACTCTCGTTCCCGCCCGCCATGGCGGCAACCGCCGGGAATGGCGCGTGTCCGCTCCGCCCGGTGCGGCTCTGCGCATCGAATATAGCGGCACGCTGCCTGCACTTGACCGCGCGCTCGGCCACCGCGGCGTGCTCGGCGCCATGCCGCCGATGGCCGATGCAGAAGGCAGCTTTCTGCACTCGGGCAGCGGCTGGTATCCGCGGCCCGCGGCGCTCTTCAGCTACCGCGTCAGCTTGTCGCTGCCCGCGGCGCAGCGCGGACTGGTCGCCGGGCGCCTCGCCGCGGAAGAAGTGCCGCGCGACGCCTCTATCCCTTACCGCGCCACCTTCGAGTTCACACAGCCCGCCGACGGCATCGATCTGATGACCGGGCCTTATACCGTGCGTGAGAAACTGGTGCCGCAGCGCGATGCGCCGCCACTGCGCCTGCGCACCTATTTCTATCGCAGCCTCGATCCGCTCGCTGAAGCTTATCTTGAAGACACGCGCCGCTATATCGAACTGTATTCGGGGCAGATCGGCGCCTATCCGTTTACCGGGTTCTCGGTGGTGGCAAGTCCGCTGCCCACCGGTTTCGGCATGCCCACGCTGACCTATATCGGCGCGCAAGTGCTGAAGCTGCCGTTCATCCGCGCCACCTCGCTCGGTCACGAAGTGCTGCATAACTGGTGGGGCAACGGCGTTTATCCCGATTACGCATCGGGCAACTGGAGCGAAGGCCTGACCACCTTCATGGCCGATTATTTCTACAAGGAACGCGACTCGCCCGCGGCGGCGAGCGAGATGCGCCTGGGCTGGCTGCGCGATTTCGCCGCCGTGCCTGCCGGCGAACACCAGGCGCTCGCGGCGTTCCGTTCGCGCTCCCACGGCGCTGCGGCGGCAGTCGGCTACGGCAAGGCGGCGATGGTGTTTTTCATGCTGCGCGACGTGATCGGCGAAGATGCGTTCAGCCGCGGCATCCGCCTGTTCTGGGAGCGTAACAAATTCAAGGTCGCATCGTGGGACGACCTGCGCGCCGCGTTCGAGCGTGCTGCGGGCCGGCCGCTCAAACCGTTCTTTGACCAGTGGTTGCAGCGCGCCGGCGGGCCGGTGCCGGCGATCGCAGAAGCAAAAGTGCAGTCCGTCGATGGCAATACAAAACTCGCTCTGACGCTGACGCAGACGACGCCGCCCTATGCGCTGCGCGTACCGGTGGAAATCGTGACCGGCAACCATATGGAGACGCGCTGGGTGGATCTCGACCGGGAACGGCAAGTCATCACGCTCGACGTTGATGCCCTTCCCGATGGCGTGCGCCTCGATCCCGATCTGCGCGTCTGGCGCGTGCTCGACCGCGAACAACAGCCGCCCATCCTGCGCCAGTGGGTCATCGCGCGCGCGCCGCGGCTATTGATTGAATCGTCAGAACCCGGTGCAGCGAGCGCAGCGCAGGCGCTGGCCCAACGCCTGTTTGAAGTTCCGCCACAAGCGATCGATTCCGAACAGATCGCGCAGAACCACGAACCCGTGCTGCTCATCGGGCTGCACCACGAGGTGGATGCCGCGCTCGCAAGACTGGGACTGCCGCCGCGCCCGGCGCAGCTTGCTTCACGCGGCTCGGCACAGGTATGGACTGTCCAAAATAAAATGGACAGCGCCCCCATCGCCGTGGTTTCAGTGCGCGACGCAGCCTCGATCACCGCCCTGCTGCGGCCGCTGCCGCATTACGGCGCGCAAAGCTATCTCGTATTCGACGGCAGCCGCGCGCTCGAGCGCGGCATCTGGCCGGCGCCGGGGCGGCTGATCCCAGTAACGCGGGCTAAGGCGTTGTGAGTTGCTGAAGATCTGAAAAGCGATGACACAGAGGACACAGAGGATAAAAATATAATAAAAACAACGCGGTGTGATTCTATGCATGAAGGACTGGGCTAAAGAACACCCGAACACTTCTTAGTACATTCCCTGTTTCGCACGGAGCACACTGAGGCCACCGAGTCTTATTGATATGAACTCTGATCTTCCTTCGTGTCCTCTGTGTCCTCTGTGTCTATGCTTTACCTTGCTTTGCTTCGCGACCCTTCGCGCCCTTCGCGTTCCCGCTTTTGACTTTCAAGCCTCGATCATTTCCTCCAGCCCCGTGAGCTTGCGGCGCATCCATAATGGATGCATAATGAATCTTCCCGACACCGGAACAACCATCATGCCCGTCACGCTTACCATCAAGCAAGTCCCCGACCGCGTTGCGCAGAAACTGCGCTCGCGGGCGTCGGCAAGTCATCGGTCGTTGCAGGGGGAGCTGATGGCGATCCTGGAAGAAGCCGTGCTCCAGGGCGCGGCAGAAGCCAGGGAACCTGAAACGGCGCCTTACGTTGCGAAGCGCACGCGCGCAGCGAAAACCGCCGCCTCCGGCCGTGTTGCGGCCCACGGCAAGCGCCTCACGTTGAGCGAACTGTGGGAGCGCTCGAGCCGCCTCGGTCCCCGCTCGAAGAGCGAATCCACTGCGATCATCAGGACACTGCGGGATGAGCGTCACGGTCATTGATGCCTCGGCGATCGCGGCCGTCGTGTTCGACGAACCGGAGGGCGCGCCCGTTATTGCGAGTGTCGGCGACGCGTTAATTGCGCCAAGCCTGCTGCGTTATGAACTGGCCAGCGTTTGCGCCACCAAACTGCAGCGCGAACCCGGGCGCGCGCAGTTGATCCTCTCCCGTTACCGTCTATTGGCCAAGTTGGACATCGAATTGGCCGAACCCGATTGGGATGCGCTGCCGGTCCTGGCCCGGCAATGGGCGATCAGCGCTTACGACGCGGCTTACCTGCAGCTCGCGCTGGCACGTAAAGCGCCCCTCGTCACGCTCGATGCGCGCCTTGCCAAGGCTTACGACCAGGCCCAAAAAATTAGCCGCCGATGAACGCAGATAAATTCTTTTCAATACCCCCTTGAGGGGTACGCCGATAAGATCAAAAGCCGACACGACGATTAATATAATACAAACAATATGTTACGATTCTGCACGCGGGGATTGAGCTGCCGGGTGCCGGAACAGTTCTTCGTGCACACCCTGTTTCGCACGGAGGACACGGAGTTCACGGAGGATTCATTTCAATGCCCCCCCTCGAGGGGTACACGGAGTTTTCGTGGGTAATCACATCGCACTTACGAACGTGACCCAAGTTGAAATTAGCCAACAATCGGCCGCTTGATCGGTACAAAGCCTGATCGTTAAGCGCCTTTTCCCTCAGACAGCCACTGCGCGTATCATTTTGCTATGAGTCCGACTGTTTTTCGCGAAGGTGGGTTTCGTTTCTACTTCTTCTCACGGGAGGAATCGAGAATGCATGTGCATGCTCAGGGTCAAAACGGGGAGGCCAAGTTTTGCTTGAACCCACAATTGAGTTTGCCCAATATGCTGGCCTCTCACAGCGCGAAATCAACGAGGCACTTCAAGTAGTTCAGGAGCATCAAAATGACATCCGCAACGCCTGGCATAAGCACTTCCCCGGCTGAAGTAACGAACATTTCCAAGCATGGCTTCTGGCTATTGCTTGAAGATGAAGAGCTGTTCCTGCCGTTTTCGGAATTCCCGTGGTTTCAAGATGTGCCGGTCGGCAAGATTTTGAACGTCGAACTTCCATCTTCAGGCCATCTTTACTGGCCCGATCTCGATGTCGATTTGGCCGTTGATTCCATTCGGCATCCCGAAAGATTCCCACTTGTCAGCCACGTCGGCGCTTAACCGCTCATTGGTGCTGACGCCTGTCGGCGCCGCACAATTCGATTAGTCGTCACCAGAGGCAACGGGACAATGGAACGTTACGACCCCGAAATGACACTCTCCGCTGAGGAATGGCTGGAGACTGATGAAGGCGAAAGAATCCAACTCGTTGAAGAGTATCATCGAGACGCGCGGATTGCTTTGCCCAAGCGCACACGAAGACTCCACGCTTGCATGCATGTAATCGTGGAGAACCAATTGGCGGCGAACGACGAACCCGTTGTTCGCGCGCTCGTTCGCCTCATGAAAGAGGGCCTGTCGAGGCACGACGCGGTTCACGCCATTGGTTCTTTGGTCGCTGAGGAAGTGTATGATCTTCTCAAAGAGCACGACCCTCCCGAGACCGCCCATGCCCGATACTATGCCGCAATCGAGCGGCTTACCGCCGCAACGTGGCGTGCAAGCGGTGACGACTAACCGCGTGTTCGAGAGGGGAGTACGGGGTCTAGCAAAGTAGCACGGATCACGTCGGCATACACTTCACGACGGTGGGGAGGATCGTGAGAGGGGCTGGAGGAATGCCATGATGCTAGACCTGAACACCCCATACACAGCGCTGTTACTTAGAGCGCATTTCAAAAAGACCAAGATCGATGTTACCGCCGATAGATTCTTTTTAATACCCGCTCGACGGGTACGCCGATCAAACCAACTCCGATGACTTTTGTTCCAGAGAACGTCAATAATAATTAATAATAACAATATGTTGTATGACGCCACTGCACCCTGTCGTATTTGGAGTTTTTAATGTGTATCGGCGTACCCGTCGAGCGGGTATTAAAATGAATCTATCGGCGTTCATCGGCGGTTAATTTCTTTTATTTTGTTATGAGCTTTTAGAACGTCCACCGCAGGAGCCGTCCCTATGACTATCCGTGATTTCCCGGACTCGAAATATCTGATCGATGCGCGCGAACTGGGCGAGCGACTGGATGCGGTCACACTGATCGACCTGCGTCCGGCGGAGGATTTCGCGATTGGCCATATCGAGGGCAGCAGGCATCTCGACATCTACGGCGTCAGCCTGAACGACTCTGCTGAAGGCCCGCTGAACGCCTTTCTGTCCATTTTCAGGAACCTGTTCGGCTCCCGCGGTGTCACTCGAGACAAGCCGGTGGTCATATACGACCACGAGACCGGCGAGCGCGCGGCGCGGGCAGTCTGGCTTCTAGCCGTTTTAGGCCACCCGGACGTCAGAATTCTTGAGGGTGGCACCCGGGCGTGGGTTGAGTCCGACCGTCGACTCACACGTCTGACGGAAGCACCCCCGCCCGTCGATCCGGCAAAAGCGCCGCCGACGTCTCCGCCTTTCAAAGCAACGTTGAATCCCGATCTGCTGGCGACCCGGTTCGACGTCCATCGCGCCATCGATGATGCACAGACGGTCATCGTCGATGTCAGGCGGGAGTCCGAGTATCGTGGCACGGAAAAGCGGGCCCGGCGCGCTGGAACCATACCCGGCGCCGTGCACATTTTCTGGCGCGAGCACCTTGACGATAAAGGCGCGTTTCGGCCGGCGGAAGAAATCCGCGATCTTTACGCTTCACGAGGGGTGACGCCGGGCAAGACCATCATTCCCGTCTGCCAGGGCGGCTACCGCTCGGCCAACACCTTCCTCGCCCTCAAGTCCCTGGGCTATCCGCGCGTCCGCAACTATGTCTCGTCCTGGGGAGAATGGGGGAATAGAGATGATTCGAAGATCGTCGTTCCCGAGCCGGGTAAATAATAGGCGCCTAATTATCTGTTGCCGATTGCCTGAGCAGCACTTCGTGTAGTTCTTCCGGGGTCAGACTCCTTGTTGTAGTTCTTCCGGAGTCAGACTCCTAAGACCCCAGCGACATCACAAGGCGAACCATAAAAAACAAACCCCGCCGCAGCGGGGTCTGGTCGATTCAGGCCGGCACTCAAAGCGCCGCTCAGGCTGTTCAGAATAAAACACCGAGGGTTACCATAGCCCCGGCCGTGCCGAACAGAACCACTTCACCGCTGATACGCTTCCCCGACAATCCGATCATGGGAACGATCGCCGGTGCAATCCCGCTGCCATTCAGAGGGATCTTGTCGCGATACTTGTCCTTATAGCCATGTATCAGCCCCCCGGTGAGCTTGACGTGCACCAGCGGTGCAGACTCTAGCGGTCGCCATATCCTGCCGTAATACACATACTGCGAAGGCTGGCTGAAAGAACTGTCGAAGAAAGCAGCACCAAAGACCGACCTGTCGGGCCGCTGGTACTCGAGGTTGATCAGATTCTGGTTGTTGTTGTGCTCGGGATTGGAGCTGAAATGAGTAGTATAAATACTCGTTTGCAGCAGCCACCGGGCACCCTCCTGGGCATGCGCCTTTCCCGGCATCGCAAAAGAGCCGAGCAGGACGGCGAAACAACTGATCGAACAAAATATAAATTTGTGCATGGGATTTTAATCAAAAAAAATGCTGACTTTCAGTATTCTAACTGATTGCACTTTCCATGTTTCGTGACATCCTTCTTTCCAGCTATCGTCGTCCCGGCGAAGCCTGCGCCGGAATGACGGACGGGCAGACCCTGTGCGGACTGGAAAAATAATACATAAGTATTTGATATTGTTACTATTTAAATCTCGCCGATGACCTCGAGTTCCGCGTGCACTTCCAGCCAGCGCTGCTCCGCATCTTCGATCTGGCGCGTAACTTCCTGTTGCCGCAGCGTGGTGCGTTTCAACAGCGCAGCATCGGGACTCGTGTAAAACGCCGGGTCGGCGAGCTGCTGGTCTATCCTGAATTTCTCTTTCTGCCACTCGGCGATTTTGCGTTCCAGCTGCTCCGCTTCCTTGGCCAGCGGCCGGCGTCGCCCGGTCTTTCCCTGCCGCGTCCCGGCGCTGTCGCGCTCTTCGCGGCGCGACACTTTCCTGGCCACGCGGTCGTCGTCAGCCACAACCGTATTCTGAGTTCTGCGGCGCGCTTCCAGCCACTCGAGATAGTCGTCGAGATCACCGTCGAATTCCGTGGCGCGCCCATCGACCACCAGCAGGAAAGCATCGCATACCGTGCGCAGCAGCGAGCGGTCGTGCGACACCAGCACCATGCTGCCCTCGTACTCGGCGAGCGCCTTGGTCAGCGCGTGGCGCATATCGAGGTCGAGATGATTCGTCGGCTCGTCGAGCAGCATTAAATTGGGGCGGCGGCGCACCAGCAGCGCCAGCGCCAGGCGTGATTTCTCGCCGCCGGAAAACGGCGCGGTCGGCGTGTCGGCCATTTTGCCGCGGAAATCGAAGCCGCCGAGGTAATCGCGCAGCAGTTGCTCCTTGGTGCGCGGCTCCTGGTGGATCATGTGCCACAGCGGCGATTCGTCCGGCCGCAGTTGTTCGAGCTGGTGCTGGGCGAAGTAGCCGATGGCCAGTCCCTTGCCCTCGTGACGCTGGCCGGTGAGCGGGGCCAGTTCGCCCGAGAGCAGCTTGATCAGCGTCGATTTGCCCGCGCCGTTGGGGCCGAGCAATCCGAGACGCGCGCCGGGGCGCAGCGTCAGCTTCACGTGCTCCAGCACCGTCTTGCCGGCGTAACCCGCCGCTACCTCGTCCAGCGTGAGCAGCGGATCGGGCGCCCGTGCCGGCGCCGGGAACTCGAAATCGAACGGCGCATCGACGTGGGCCGCGGCGATGTGCTCCATGCGGTCAAGCGCCTTCAACCGGCTCTGCGCCTGGCGCGCCTTGGTGGCCTGGGCACGGAAGCGCCGGATATAGCTTTCCAGATGCGCAATGGTGCGCTGCTGTTTCTCGTACATCGACTGCTGCCCCGCGAGTTGCGCGGCGCGGGCCTCTTCAAACGCGGTGTAGTTGCCGGTGTAAAGCGTCAGGCGCTGGGTATAGATATGGGCGATGTGCGTGACACAGGCATCGAGGAAATCGCGATCGTGCGACACCAGCAACAGCGTGCCGCGATAGGTGGTAAGCCATTTCTCCAGCCACACCACGGCATCGAGATCGAGGTGGTTGGTCGGTTCGTCGAGCAGCAGCAGGTCCGAGCGGCTGATCAGCGCCTGCGCCAGGTTCAGGCGCATGCGCCAGCCGCCGGAAAAAGACGACACCGGGTTCTCGAACTCGGCATCGGCAAACCCCAGCCCCGAGAGCAGCGCCGCGGCACGCGCCCGCGCGCTATAGCCTTCGATTTCGTGCAGTCTCGCGTGCAGTTCGCCGACGCGGTGGCCGTCGTGATCGGCCTCGGACGAGGTTTCCGCGGCGGCGAGCTCGCGCTCTATCGCGCGCAGTTCGGTGTCGCCGTCGAGCACGTAGTCGATCGCCGGCATCTCGAGCGCGGGCGTCTCCTGCGCCACCGTGGCGATGCGCCAGACCGCGGGGATTTCGCAGTCGCCGCCGTCCGCGTGCAGTTCGCCGCGCAGCAGTGCAAACAGGCTGGACTTGCCGCTGCCATTGGCGCCCACCAGACCGACGCGCCAGCCCGGGTGGATCTGCATCGACGCATCTTCGATCAGGCGCCGGGCCCCGCGGGCAAGAATAAGATTTTTGAATTGAATCATGGGGATAAGGTGCGGCGGTAGTCGGCGTGCCGTAACAACAGGGGCCGAATTATCCCACAAACCCGCCTGCACCACGACCACAAGGGCAGTTTCGGAAAAACCTCCCTGATCATCTCTCGGTCAGGAGAAGCGGGGATTTCCCCTCACGCCTCACTCCTCACGCCTCACCAGTTTCAGTTCAGCTTCGCGCCGCTCCGCTTCACGACGTCCGCCCACTTTGCCATGTCGGCGAGCAGGAACTTGCGGAAGTCCTCCGGCGAACTGCCCACCGGGGTTCCGCCCGCCGCCACCATGCGCTTGTTCGTTTCCGGTTCGCGCATGATCTTGACGATCACATCATGCAGCTTCTTCAGCAGCGGTGCCGGCAGCTTGGGCGGCGCCATCACGCCATACCAGCCCACCACCGAGAATCCCGGCAGGCTCTCCGCCATGGCGGGAAATTCGTCCAGTCCGGGCACGCGCCTGGGTGTCGTGACCGCGATCCCACGCAGCTTGCCGGCACGCGCCAGCGGCACCGTGCCCAGCAGCCCGGCAAAGTTGTAATGGTACTGTCCGCCCATCAGATCGGTCAGCGCCGGGCCCGTTCCCTTGTACGGGATGTGCTGCGCCTTGACCCCGGCCATCAGATTGTAGAGTTCACCCGCGAGGTGCCCGCCGCTGCCGATGCCCGCCGAGCCGAAGTTGAGCGCGCCCTTGTAGTTCCTGGTCCACTCGACGAACTCCCTGGGGGTCTTCGGCGGAGAAGAAGGATTGACGACCAGCAATAATCCCGCTTCGGTGAGCTGGGTGATGGCTGTGAAATCGTTGACCGGATGGTACGGCAGCTTTTTATTCAATGCTGCATTCACCGTATGCTGATGATAAGGCAGAAAGATCGTGTAACCGTCGGGTGCCGAGTTCTTGGTCACTTCGCCGGCAAGTACGCCCGAAGAACTGGGCCGGTTGTCCACCACCACCTGCTGGCCGAGCACCTCGCTCATCCGCGCGCCGAAGATCCGGCCCAACCCGTCGGTCGTGCCGCCCGGTGCGGCCGGGATAATGAAGCGTATCGGCCGGCTGGGATAATTATCGGCGGCGTACGCGGCAACCGGAGCCAACGCCACGGCAGACAAAAATATTGCTTTAATAACAATGCCATAGGAAATCATGTCAATCAGCCTCGTCTCGATTTGTTATATATTGCAAAAGCATACAGAAGCACCCCCTGTTTTGCACGCTTTGGTGCGATTCAACCCTATTTCGTTATTTCCGGAATTTCTACTGTCAGCTGTGAGCGCTGCAACCGGCCGGCCTTTGATCAATTCAGACTAATGCAGTAAGCTTTTCATCAAGCTCCAATAAACAGCAAGAGGCTGGCGACACGGCAATTGCGCAAGCTATCGACTTACATCAAAGGGAGACCGTCATGCACCGATCTGCGTATTGTTTTCTTGTGCTATTGGCAGCAGCGCTGCCGCTTGCGGCACAGAGCCAGCCCTATCCAAACAAACCGATACGCGTGATCATCCCCTACCCGGCGGGCAACACCGCGGATATCAGCGCGCGCCTGATCGGGCAAAAACTCACCGAGCGCTTCGGCCAGCAGATGATCGTGGACAACCGCCCGGGTGCGAGCGGCCAGCTCGGACTCGATATTGCCGCCCGCGCCACGCCTGACGGCTACACCATTGCCGTCGGCCAGGGCGGCAACATGGTCGTCGCCCCGCACACTTACAAGAAAATTCCCTACGATCCGGTGAAGGACTTCGCACCGGTCGCGCTGATTGCCACCAATTTTCTCGTGCTCGCCACCCATCCCGACTCGCCTTTCAAGAACGCCGGCGACATGGTGCGTTATGCCAAGGCCAATCCCGGCAAGCTCACGGTCGCGACCAACGGCGAAGGCGGATTCCCGCACCTGATATTCGAGGATCTGCGCATGATGGCGGACTTCAAGTACCTGCATGTGCCCTACAAGGGTTCCGCGCAGATCGCGACGGAACTGATGGGCGGGCAGGTGCAGATCGCGGTCGACGGCATCACCGGCATGGCGCCCTACATCCGCGGCGGCAGGATGCGGCTGCTCGGCGTGACCAGTCCGAAGCGCGTGTCGCTGTTCCCGGATTCGCCCGCGGTCGCGGAATCGGTGCCGGGCTATTCCTCGGGCGGCTGGTTCGGCTTTGTCGCCCCCGCCAATACACCGAAGAAAATCATTGCCATTCTCAACAAGGCCATCAACGAAGCAATGGCGATGCCGGACGTGCATGAGAAGCTCACTGTGGCAGGCCTGATCCCGGCCAACGAATCGCCCGAATCTTTCGGGGAACTGATCAAAAGCGATCTCGTCAAGTACGGCAAACTCGTCAAGGGAATCGGCTTCGAGCCGCGGTAACCGCGGATCGCCTCTCCACAGCTTCAGCCACGGGGATCAGCCTCTCCGCGGGTTATGCCTGTTTAACCGGCGGCTTCACGCGGCGCCGCGCTCTTGTCAGGCAAGCTTGCCGCCGAGCCGCTCGGCCAGCCAGTCAGCCACCAGGTTGACACCAACCTGGCGGTTGTCTTCCTGGCAATGATCGCTGCCGCCATCGTGCGCGGTGAGGATTTTCAGCGTCTTGTCCTTTGATCCCACGATTTCGTAGAGGCGCTGCGCGAATTCCAGAGGCACAATGTTGTCGTTTTCACCGTGAATGCAGTAGAACGGACACTTGATTTTCTCGGCAACACCCGCCAGCCGGTAGCCCTCGAGCTTTTTCATGCACGCATCCATGTCCGGCATGCCGAGCACCCACGGCAGCTGGAACGGCGGCGCGGAAAGTTTGGTGCCGCCCGACTCCATGATTTTGCGCCGCCTCATCCACGCTTCGTGATAATCGAAATGGCCGCCCCACGCCACGCACGCCGCAAAGCGCGGCTCCATCGCCGCTGCGCGCGGCGCGTAATAACCGCCCATGCTAAAACCCATTACCGCCACGCGCGCCGCATCAACCTCGGGCCGCGCTGCAATATAGTCGTAGGCGGCACGGCCCGGCACCTCGTAATCATGGCGGCTGGGGATGCCCTGCAGACGCAAGGCTTCGCCCTGCCCCGGCCCGTCGATCGCCAGCACGTGGATGCCGCGACGCGCGATTTCGACGCCGCCGAACAACACGCTCATCTCCTTGGCATTGTCGAGGCCGTCAAACATCACCACCGCCGGTGCAGGCCCTGCGACATCCGCTTTGAGCAACCACGCCGGCAGTGTCGTGCCCACGGACGGCGGAGCAGGGTTCCCGCTTGCGGGATGCGACCCGGAAGTGGGCAGTGAAGCGCCGGAATCTCGAACCGTGAGCTTATGCGCGCCTTTGCGGTCCCATCCCCCGGAATCGGGGGCCCCTGCTCCACGCTCCGGCGCGCTCTCGTACGGCACCTCGACCCGCTCGATATTGGGATAACGCCGCGCTATGCCTTTACGGAAACAGCGCAGACAGCTGCGATACGTCTCCCACTTGCGCTCCGACGGTGCGATGAAACGCTCTCCGCAAAAATAATAGATGGCGGCCCGCAGATAGTAGCTGCCTGCGCTCAATTGATGGCCCTGCTGTTCCTCGGCTTCTGCGAAGCCTTCAACGCGCTGCGCCATGGCCGTCCATTCCTGCCACCACTTCTCGTTGTCGCCGGCATGCGGTTTGAGTTTTTGTCCGATCTGATCGATTTCACCCAGCGCCGCCGCGCCCCAGGTCTGCATCTCGATGCCGAACATCATGCCCTGTGACCACATGTGATTGCCGGGGAAATACTCGAACCAATGACTCATTTTCTTACCCGTTGTTGAATGGATGAATGACATTAAAGCAATATGCAGAGGAGATCATAGCCGAATTCCGGCCCGCGTCCCCGGGCAGGCTGCAGCACGCCGCATGCGGCTTGTCCGGGCCGCGCGGACACGGTGTGGGTCATCGGGATTTATTCAGGAACGGATCAAAGGGCGGTTGGTCGCCCGCACTGCGTCGGCCACTGGATAGCGCGGCCCTGTCGTCACGTCGAGGGGCCGTTGCTTTGATCGCGCACCCCCCTCCGCGTTCAACGCCATCATCAGCGCTTACGCGTGTCTGACCGCAGTGCGGCCACACCGGGCTGTTACCGGCTTATTCCCAGCCCAGGACAGCCAACAGGATCAATACGAATGCCAGACCCTGTAACGCAACCCGCCATACCATCCACTGCGCGCTGTTGCGATGCGCGATCTCACTATCGTTTGCCATTGAGACAATTCCGGTAGCGAGCGCGGCGACAGTGGCTAAAGTGGCCAACAGAACCAAAGCAGTAAGGAAAGTCATGACACCTCCTCTTCTACTTGAGAGGGCGGGGAGCCGGTCTGCTTGGGCGCCTGATCTCCCCTGGAGAATAGCTTTATTCGCCCTCCACGTTATAAAGCTACGCCCTGCAGAGCACACGCCGCATTGATCTAACGCAAGTTTTCCGCAACGGACACCCGCCATGAACACGCCATCCCGGGAGACGCTGGGGCAGACCGGCCGAAACGGCCGGAAGCTATGCGAATGATTCTGAATTGCGCAAGCGCCGGCAAGCGGACGGCTAACCAGGCGTTGCCATTTAATTTCCCCTTGAAAAACAATACAGGAGAATGACCATCCGATCAGCGCACCACCAGAACCGGTATTTTGGAGTGGGTCAGCACCTTGGCGGTGACGCTGCCGAGCAGCAGACTTTCCAGCCCCCTGCGGCCATGCGAGGCCATTACCACCAGGTCGCACTTGCCTTTCGCGGCGTTATCGATGATCTCCTGATACGGATGATCGCCCACCACCACCATGCCTTTGCATTCCACACCTTCCTTTTTTGCCGCAGCGCCGACCTGATCCAGTACTTTCTGAGCGCCTGTCCTCGCCACCTCTTCGTGTTCCTTTTCGATGGTCTTGAGTGCTTTTGAACCCAGCCCCATTTCGACATTGATGTGAAAATGCGAAATGACATGGAGTACGGTGATCTTCGCCCCGGTCGATTTGGCAAGCGCAATGCCTTCCTTGACAGCCTTCATCGATAGTTTGGAGCCGTCTATGGGCAACATGATGTGTTTGAACATGGCGATTCTCTTTTGTGGTGGATTGGTGGATTGATCAACGAATCCTGCTGCAGCGGCGCAGGCCTGCGCCAATTTTACTCCAATATGCGGAAGATAATTGGTATCTGCCGATGAACTTCTATGCTGTTTACATATTTCCGCTGTCGGCGAACAGCGCTTCTTTTTCCTGCCGGTTCAACTGCTTGAGCTGATACTCCCGGCTGGCCGCAGCAGAACGCGTTGCCACCGATTCACTATACACCAGCGTTACCGGCCGCCGGCTGCGCGTGTAATTGGCGGCCAGTGCATTGTTCGTATTGTGCTCTACGACGCGACGCGCGACATCTCGCGCAATTCCGGTGTAGAGACTGCCATCGGCGCAGCGCACCATGTAGACGTTCCAGGCCGGCATGGCTTCAGCCGGCATCCCGCACACCCGCCATGCGGATCAGCTTCAGCACCAGCAGGACGACCGGCGTCGCGTGCCACAGCAGATCGAATATATCGATCGGCCGCGTCAGCGTGCCGGCGAACAGCATCTTCAGCTTCTCCCACAGATGCGGCTCCGGCATGAACGGCGCAAGGCCCAGCAACACGGCAAACAGCACAAACACCACCAGCGGAATTTTATCGAGCCAGCTCATTTCAATTCGGGTCTCGCCCTACCTCTCCTGCTTTTTAGACACCAGGCACTGTAACAGCGCGCGATCATGCTCCGTCAGCTGCCGCGACAAATCGTCGGGGGTGAAGCGGCGCTTGAATGCGCCGACCGCCGCAAAATAATCGGACACATCGTAACCGAATGTGGCAAGCAGCGTCGCGTCGTCCTGATCCGGCGGCGCCGGAAAAACGCCCGGCGCACACCACAAACCGAAACCCTGCCCGGCGAGCCTCTCCCAGGGAAACCAGCGACTGGGATCGACCTTGCGCCCCGGCGCGACATCGCCATGGCCAAGAAAATTCGCGGTCGGAATGCCATAGCGCTGTTTGAGGTCGGCCAGCAGCGCCAGCAGTGCTGCAATCTGGTCATCGGCAAAGGGTTCGTCGCCGTTGTTGTCGAGCTCGATGCCGATGGAGGCGGAATTAAGGTCGCTGTTGCCGCCCCAATACGATTCGCCGGCGTGCCACGCGCGCGCCAGCTCATCCACCAGGTAATAGATCCGGCCATCGCGGCTTATCAGATAATGAGCGCTCACTGCGCGCGCTGCGTCTGTCAGCGTGCCCAGCGCGCGTGCCGCAGTGTCGTTGCTGGTGTGGTGAAGAATCACGAAGTTCGGCCGCCGCTCATTGAAGTTGGGCGAGGGCCGCACTTCAACCGGCAGGCTGGTTCGTGACGGCAGCAGCGGCGCGCAGCCGGCAATGGCGAGCACGGCAAGAGACACAACCAAACGGCACAGCCGCAGGCCCGCACTTGCACTGAAGAATGTCCGTTTCGGCAAGATCGCGTTCATCCAAACGATTCTGAACGATTTTCAGGTTCGCCGCTAGAAGATGCCGAGCGCAAGTCCGGCTGCAATCGTAGCTCCCAGCTCCTCGCAGCGGCGCAACTCATCCGCCGCGATGGTCTTGGGCGCAAGTATTGCTTCCGGCGTTTGTGCGCGGGTACAGACGATGATCGGCTCGGCAACCTGCTTCAGGCGCCAGCCGGTGCAGATACGCTCGATCTGGCGCACGGCATTGTGGCCATCGCTGCCCGCGCATACCAGCGTCGCACAGGGCCGGCCATTGATGCGCTCGAGCACTGCGTAATAGGTACGGTCAAAAAACTCCTTCATGACCCCGGCGATCGCGGCAAGATTCTCCGGCGCCACGAATACATAGCCGTCTGCCTGCAGCACATCTTCAGCCCCGGCTTCGGCGGCGTGCAGCAGGCGCACCTGCACCTCGCGCTCCTGTGACGCGCCGCGCAGCACCGCCTGCGCCATCTGACGCGAGCCGCCGGTCCTGGAATGAAACACGATCAGCAGGTTTTTCATCGTCCCTGTCTGCTCATTCAGCCATAGTGCACCGCGAGCCATACTGTCGGCAGTTGCGGATGTGTGAACTCAACCCGGTGCCGGCGTCGCGGCGCGATCTCTACGAAGTCCCCGGGTTTTAGCACGCGGGGCGCCGCTTCATCTTCGAAACGCAACTGCGCCTCGCCCTGCAGCAACAACACCCACTCGGCTTGCGGCTGCTCGTACCAGTACCCCGGCGGACTCGCTTGCCCATTGGACACGATGCGCTCGATCCTGATGCCTTCGTGCGCCATCAGCTCGATGATCTGCTCTTCCCTGGCACTTGCCGGGATATCTGAATTTATGTTTTTAATCATAGCGTTATGATACTTCCTGCTGCGGTCCGGCATCAATCCAGGAACACCGCGTACTCGTCCACTGCAATCCGCGGCGGCCGGAAGGTATTGATGATGGCGCCGGGGTCAGCGTAGCCCATCGCCATGCCGCAGATCACAATCCACTCGTCGCTGATACCCAGCTCGCGCCGCACGATATCCGGATAGTTCGCGATCGAAGCTTCCGCGCAGGTATGCAGCCCGCGCGCACGCGCCGCGAGCATGATCGTCTGCAGGAACATCCCGTAATCGAGCCAGCTGCCCTTCTCGAGCCGGCGGTCGATGGTGAAGACCAGTCCTGCGGGTGCACCGAAAAAATCATAGTTCGTTGCCCGGTAGGCCCGGGATTTCTCGTGATCGCCGCGCCCTATGCCCAGGGTGCCATACAAACCCCAGCCGCACTGGCGCCGCCTCGCAAGATAGGGTTCAAGAATCGGGTCGGTGTAGTAATCGTAGTCGCGCTGGTGCCCGGGTTCGTCATTGAGGAAAGCCTGCCGGATCGCGTTGCCCAGGCGCACGAGCGTTGCGCCGGTCATTACATGCACGCGCCAGGGCTGGATATTCGAGCCGCTCGGGGCGTGGCGTCCAAGCGCGATGATCTCGCGCAGGGTTACGAGAGGCACCGGATCGCGCTTGTAGGCGCGGATGGAGCGGCGCGTGCGTGCCGCCTCGAACACATCCAGCGCGGGCTTGTTGAGATCGTCGGACATGCTTTCCTCCCGCAGCGATGTTAGGGCTTGTACTTCGCAGCAGCAATTGCAATAATAGCTGATGGGCCAATCAATCACTGCATTCAATTGATAGCATTCCCCCCCAAGCCCGTCATTACCGGCCGACTCACAGCTTCACGCGCATTTCTACCTGGTTTACGCCGCCTGCTGCTCTTGTATGTGCTGCTGTTTGCGGCCGGGCTTGCCACTGCAGAAGAACTCCGCGGCACCGTCATCAATGTAGCCGATGGCGACACCGTCACCGTGCTCGACAGCGCCCATGTACGGCACAAGGTGCGGCTCTCGGGTATCGATGCCCCCGAAAAACATCAGGCTTTCGGCACGCGCTCGAGGCAGCATCTGACGGCACTGGCCCAGGGTAAAGACGTCATCGTGATCTGGAACAAGCACGACCGCTACGGCCGCATCATCGGCAAGGTGCTCATCGCGAAATGCGCGAACAACGCCTGCCCCGGCACTCTGGACGCCGGCCTTGCCCAGTTGCACACTGGTCTGGCCTGGCACTACAAACAATACCAGCGTGAGCAGGAAGCCGGGGAGCGCACGAGCTATGCAGCCGCCGAACTTGCTGCCAGGATTAAACTCGCAGGTCTGTGGCAGGATGCCAGCCCGGTGCCGCCGTGGGACTATCGCCGCAGGGCGAGGGACTTGAAAATATCGGCGACGGGCAGCCGCGCAGCCTTACTTGAGCAACCCGCGCTCTTTCAGGTAGCGCCGGCCTTTATGCGCCAGCGCATAGCGCAACTCCGCCCCGTTTAGAGGCGCATGCACATAGTCATCCTGCACCAGGGTGCCCAGGTACATCTCCACCATCTGAACATTCAATTGACAGGCCTGCGCGATCTCTCCCGCATGGCCGTTTTCGTTCTGCGAGAGATAGACCAGCGATTTCACAGCGTCGCCATCCAGCGTGTACCAGCGCTGGATGTACTGCGCCAGTTCCTCCTGAAGCTCCGCGTTCTCCGCCTTCAGAAACGCATTTTCCTTTTCCATTGCGTCCAGCCCGGACTTGTACTTTGCCGCCGCCGGAATTTCTTTAATCAAATCTGCAATCACGCCCACTGCTTCGCCCCTTCTTTTCCATGGTTTAGACGGCGCAATTCTACACAAACCGGCGCAGAATCCATAAACTTTCCCGGGCCGCCTGCAGTAAGCGGCTTTCGCGCGCCGCCATCTGCCGTCATAATGTGACTTCATTAATTAAAAGGATTTTTTATGTCTACCACCACAACGACCAGCGGCCTGATCATCGAGGAAGTCGTCGTCGGCGCAGGCGCCGAGGCCACGGCCGGACAGAATGTCTCTGTCCATTACACCGGCTGGCTTACTGATGGCAAAAAATTTGATTCAAGCAAAGATCGCGGCGATCCGTTCGGGTTCCCGCTTGGCGGGGGCCGCGTCATCAAGGGCTGGGACGAAGGCGTGCAGGGCATGAAAATCGGCGGCACGCGCAAACTTACTATCCCGCCCGCGCTCGGCTATGGCGCGCGCGGCGCAGGCAGCGTCATTCCACCCAATGCGACGCTGGTGTTCGAGGTGGAATTGCTGGCGATAGATTAAAGGGATGCCCGTAAAAAAGGCCCGGAACGGCATTACCGTTGCCGGGCCTAATACTGCAGGTGCCCATCAGGGAGGAAAAACCTGAACACCTGTCTGAATCATCCCCTACTCCGCCGAGACGCTCTGTACGCCAGCTAACATAAGGCTGGTATATCGCTATGCGCGAGAAACCGACCCCACCGGATAGATCGCCGGCTTAACGGCGGGAAAGCAGCACGCCGATCACGACGCCCAGAGCGGCTCCGACACCCGCGGCCACACCAATGCTCTGCCAGGGGTTCTCGTGCACGTATTCATCGGTGGCCCGCGCAGCGGCCCTGGACTTATCCACCACCGTTTCTTCCAGACCGCGCAGCCGCTCCTTGGCAGCATTAAGTTTTTTTTCCACCTTGGCGCGCAAAGCGCTGGCCTTGTCGCCGCCCTCGTCGGTCACGAATTTCAACAATTGCTAGGCTTCGGTCACTACCGCATTGAAATCGGCGAGGAGCTCTTGCTTGATTGCTTCGGTATGTGAATGGGACATCGCACTCTCCATTATGTGGCAGGTTGGCGGTGTCGGGCATGGTCTCACTGATCCCGGCCACCTTTGCAAAGACTATCAGGAGCGCTGAACGTGATCGGTACGGTGACGTACATTGGCTCCCGGCCGGCGGGCACTAAGCGCTGCCGTCGGCCGCGTTTTTTGCAGCCAGCAAGCGCCGCCTTTCATGCTGAAGGCTGCCGAACCACAGTGCATATTGCCTGGTGAACTCCGCGCCAAAAAAAAACATCAGCGCCGAGTAATAGACCCATACCAGCAATGCGACGACGGATCCGGCGGCGCCAAAGCTGGAGGCCACGCCGCTGTTGCCCAGGTAGAGCCCGATCGCATATTTTCCAAGACTGAACAATCCCGCCGTGAAAATGGCGCCGGTCCAGACATCGTTCCATGAGAGCCTCACGTCGGGCAGCATCTTGTAGATGACCGCAAACAGGCAGGCGATGACGCCGAACGAAATCAGCGAGGAGATTGCCGCGAGAACGGTGGCGGAACCGCCCCACATGCCGCCCGCGTAACGCTCGAGCACGGCAAGCGTGGCGCTGACCACCAGCGAAATGAGCAGCAGGAAAGCCAGCACGAGCACCAGCCCGAAGGACAGGAGCCGGGTTCTCATGAGTATGCTGAAACCCGACCGGCGGGAGGGTTTGATCCCCCACAGGTCATCCAGACTGGCCTTGAGCTCCGCGAAGACGCTGGTGGCGCCGACCAGCAACAGGGCGCTCGCCACGAGGGTCGCCACCAGCCCGGACACCGGATCCTGCGCGGCCGCCAGCAATGCCTGGATCGCCTGCGCCCCGTTCGGCCCTGTCAGCCCTTGCACCTGGAGGATGATTTCTCCCTGGGCCGCCTCGGCGCCGAAGAAGTAACCGGCGACCGCGATGGCCAGCATCAGAATGGGCGTCATGGAGAACAGGGTATAAAAGGCCAGCGCCGCGCCCTTGCTGGCGGCACGATGATCGACCCAGGCTTTCGCAGACTCGATCACGACCGTTTTCATGCGCCGCAGCAAGAAAGGCGGCAGATGGAACAGTCGGGACACGAATCCTTTCATCACCTGCTCCCGGACAGCGGAACTTTCAGGCCGACGATCTTACTTCGCTTTAGATACGTCCGACGAGCGCTTCTTGATGTGTGCTACAACGCCCTGCTTGCCCTCCTCGGTTTCCGGATTCCAGATGTTCCGGTGCTTGAGCAGATCCTGTTTTTCCCAGACATGGGTCGCGTCACCCATGTAGACGATGAATACCTCGCAGCCGTCCGGATACTCGTACGGGCCGTGGGGTATATCCCAGCCGAACACGTAATCGCCGGGATGCAGGTCCTTGCCGGCCACGCACATGCGCCCTTTGGTGACCAGAATGGAATGCCAGCTCTTGTGGGTATGTTTGGGCTCGACGTATCCAGCCGGGAATCGCTGCTTCATATCGATGCGGTTCATCACCGGGTCGTAGTTCAGGACCTTGACCTGCACGCCGGGCGGCAGCTTGAGGATGCCGCGCACGTCGTCGTTCTCCCACGGAATATCGCGGTCGTAGATCGCCCTGAACGTGTGATCGTAGCGCGGGGCGGCTGCGCGCTTTACAGCTTTGCGCTTCGTTGCCGCGCTTTTTTTCGCTTTGGCCTTCACTGCCACTTTCTTGTTCGCTTTTGCTTTTGTTGCCACTTTCTTCTTCGCCTTCATAGTGCCGTATCTCCAAGTATTTGATTATTATAACTATTATTCCTGTCGCTCAAGGTTCCATTACGATCCCGGCATCCTTGATAACCTTCACATATTTCACCTGATCGGACTTGATGATGCTGGTGAATTCCTGCGGCGTGCTCGTCACCGACTCGATGCCCAGCGCTGTATAGCGTTCTACCACATCCGGCTGCTTCAGCGCCTTGACGATCCCGGCATTGATCCTGTCGACGATACTCTTCGGCGCCCCTTTCGGGATCAACAGTCCCCACCAGTTATCCAGCACAAAACCCGGAAGGCCGGCTTCGATTGCAGTCGGCACACCCGGCGTGAGCGGGAACGGCTTCGATCCTGCCACCGCGATCGCGCGAAACGCGCCTGATTTGACGTAGGGCAGGGAAACCGGCATGTCGGAAAATACTACCTGCACCTGCCCGCCCATGAGATCCACCAGGGCGGGCGCCTGGCCCTTGTAGGGAATCTCCGTAATCTTCGCCCCGGTTACCGTGTTGAACATCAGGCCGCCAAGCTGAGGAAGCGTGCCGGAGCCGCTGCTGCCGAAGTTGAGCGCTCCGGGTTTCGATTTTGCAAGCGCGATCAAATCCTGCATCGACTTGACCGGAAACGTTGATTTGACCACGATGAGTTGCGGCGCGGAGGCGACAATCGATACCGGCACAAAGTCGCGCAGAGAATTATAGGGTGTCTTGTAGAACAGCGGATTGAGCACGATCGGGGCGACGCTGCCGACCACCAAGGTATAGCCATCCGCCGCAGCAGCGGCTGCGATACCCGTGCCTATGCTGCCGCTGGCGCCCGGACGATTGTCCACCACGACGCGCTGTTTCCAGTCTTCGGCCAGCTTCTGACCCAGGATGCGCGCAATGGTATCGGAAGAGCCACCGGGCGGGAATGGCGCGATGAGCCGGATCGGTTTGGAAGGATAGGCCGCCTGGCCCGCAGCAAACCCCGCGGTCAATGCGCAGAATGCCGCTCCCGTCAACAATGCCAGACGACGTGCTATTTGGCTACTCATGGAACTCCTCCTGATGGTTTCTGGATCCGGTATGAATTATCAGTTTTATGAATTTTCTCAGACTGGAAAGAGCATGACGCGCACCCACACGGAAGTCAATATCCGCCGGGTTGCGAATCCCGCCGCAGCGGTGCATCATCACGCGTCGTACATCGCCACGCAACATATGATCCGGGAGCGGTGTCGCGCAGTCTGATATTTCGTATATGTTGATCACAACTTTTAGCAGGAGACGGGAATGTTGAAAGCTGCAATTTACGGCATGGGGCGCTGGGGCGCACGGCTGATCGATTCAGTCAAAGCCAGCGACAAGATCCGCATCGTCAAGGGGATTTCCCGCAATCCTGACAAGCACAGTGAATTCTCCGCAAAAACCGGAATGCCCATCGTTTCCTCCTATGCGGACGTGCTCAAAGACCCGCAGATCGACGCCGTTGTGCTTGCCACGCCACACTCGCTGCACCACGAGCATATCGTGGCCGCGGCCAAGGCCGGCAAGCATGTGTTCTGCGAGAAACCGCTTACCCTGACGCGCGCTACCGCCGAGGCGGCGGTGGCCGCCTGCCGCGCGGCGGGTGTGACGCTGGGACTGGGCTTCAACCGCCGCTATACACCGGCGTTTTTGGAAATGACGCGCAGAATAAGCGCCGGGGAAATCGGCGAAGTACTGCACATCGAGGGACAGCATTCCGGCCCCACCGGCTACCGGCTCAAGGCCGGCGATTGGCGGGCAAACCAGACCGAGTCCCCCGCCGGCGGCATGACGGCGCGGGGCATTCATACCCTTGACTCCATGATCCATATCGCCGGCCTGGTGAGTTCGGTGTATGCCCACAGCGGCAAACGCAAGATGCCCGCGGATATCGATATGGACGACACGACTTCCATGCTGCTGACCTTTGCAGGCGGCGTCACCGGCTACCTGGCCACGGTGTTTGTCACCAGCGAATTGTGGCGGGTGCATGTGTTCGGCACCAAAGGCTGGCTCGAGATGCGGGGCGACTCTGATCTCGTGGCATGCGCGCTTGAAGGCAAGCCGGAGCGCGTTATGCTGCCTACGATAGACCGGGAGCAGGCGACGCTGGAGGCGTTCGCCGATACCGTAGCCGCCAAAAAGCCCTTTATGGTGCCCTCCGAGCAGGCGGTCAACGGCATCGCTGTGCTGGAGGCGGTCGTGGCGTCGGCCGCCAGCGGCAAACCGGTCCGGATCGTATAGACCGGAATCGTTCCCGCACTCCGGCCCGGGCTGAAGCGACAGACCATGGTGGCCATGTTGCAAAAATATCAATGAAAATAGCGACCTTCTTCGCTGGAACCGTGTATAATGCCGCTGGTGTTTAGTTTCCAAGTGCTTGAGGGCTGGATTTTCAGTTGTTGTTGGATGTTCGTTCTTTGGGAGCTTTGAGATTTAAACATTGGTCGGGGTTACTCCCGTTATTCTCAATATAGTTTTTAAGGAACGTGCACAATGGCAACAGGTACTGTTAAATGGTTTAACGACGCGAAGGGCTTTGGTTTCATCACCCCGGACGGCGGCGGCGAAGATCTTTTCGCTCACTTCTCGGCTATTAACATGCCGGGATTCAAGAGCCTGCAGGAAGGCCAGAAAGTTAGCTTCGATATCACCGATGGCAACAAAGGCAAGAAGCAAGCAAGCAACATTCAGGCCGCTTAATAGCGACTCTGGATTGACAAAAAAGCCGGGCGGCATGCCCGGCTTTTTTTATTGGCGGACAGGTTGCCTGCACCTGAAAGCCCGCGCAAGAATCCCTCTTGAAAGGAGAAGCAAATTATGAAATTACTTTGGGTTGCACTTGCGATGCTTTGCATCAGCGTGAGCTGGGCGGCGGATAACCCGGCGGCATCGGTCAGCGGCACGGTCCTCGAAGCGAAGGAGGTCGAAAGCTACACCTACCTTCGCCTCAAGACCAAAGACGGCGAGACGTGGGCCGCGGTTGCCAGGACCCCGGTTAAAAAGGGCGCTGAAGTCACGATCGACAACGTGATGGTCATGACCAATTTCGAGAGCAAATCGCTCAAGAGAAAATTCGAGAAAATTGTCTTTGGCTCGCTGGGAGGCGCGGCGGCAGGCCCGGCGGTCTCGCCGCACTCAGGCGTCGCAAAGGCAACGGACGTGGGCAATGTAAAGGTCGCCAAGGCCACCGGGCCGAATGCGCGGACCGTTGCGGAAATCGTTACCCAAAAAGGCGATCTCAAGAACAAGACCGTCCTGGTGCGCGGCAAGGTCGTGAAGTTCACGCCGGACATACTCGGGAAAAACTGGGTCCATCTGCAGGATGGATCGGGCTCGGCCAAGGACAATACGCATGACGTGCTGGTGACCACCAAAGATCAGGCCAAGATCGGGGATGTCGTGGTTGCCAAGGGCGTCGTGCACACCGACAAGGATCTGGGGTCCGGCTATTCGTATAAAGTGCTGATCGAAGAAGCGGTCCTGCAGAAGTGAGTTTCAGGCCGGCGCGGAACTGCTGGTTGTGTTTCAGACACTACTGACCGCTCTTAGGACCGGCGGCACACCCGCCCACGCCTGCACTGTACAACCGATATTAAATCCTGTACATTGCCCCGGCAATCTGGACAACCCGCGATCAAGACACGTATGCGATCCATGAACGGCCTGCAAAAACCGTCTTTCGATCCGGTCAGACGGGGGCAACCGGAAAACCGAATGGTGTATGCTTGTCAAACTTTATTTGCCAACTAATTTAGTTTCATTTATTTCTTACCGACAGTGGAGACCATATGGAATTCTTTGGCAGCCTAGCATTCCGGCAGTGGGCCATGCACTTTTTAACCATTCTGTTCTTTGTCGGCGGAATCGTCGGGCTCGCGGCTGGCGCAAGTCTGATCTTTAACGGCGAACGAACGCTGCGGTTTTTCAATTCCCTGAATCGCTGGGTGTCCATGCGCAGCACCTCCAAACCGCTCGAGATTCCCCGTGATACCACCCAGACCGTCCAAAAATACCGGCGCTGGCTCGCGGTGTTCTTTATCGTCGGCGCCGTCTTTTCGTTATACGTCCTCTCCATGAAGTTTGACGCTCGCGCGGCCATTTCCGCGTTGAATCTTGATACTCTGCGCGCCCCGGTCGCGGACTGGCTCGTCGCAAGCGCCAGGTGGATCCTGATCGTCGGAAACCTGGCTGCGATTGCAGTCGGCATCATGCTCGGCTTTTTCCCCCTTGCACTAACCACTGTCGAGACCCGTGGCAGCAAGTGGTATTCGGAACGGCGGGTTGTCAAAGGCTCGGACAAGATGAATCTGACGCTCGACAATTGGGTCGCGGCATTTCCCCGCACTACCGGCGTGATATTCATGCTTACCACCCTGATACTGGTGGGCAATTTCGGATTTACGTTGTTCGGTCTTCGCTAGCCGGTATTTAGAATTTGGGGATGCGCAGCGTTTTGCTGATCATCAAAGTCCCGGACACGACGAAAATCAGGGCCAGCGGGTGCAGTTCCCAGGGCCCCAGCGCCCAGGCGCCCCAGTAAATATTCCCGCCCAGCCTGTCCTGCCACGCGGCCCAGGCCAGCACACCGGCCAGCAGCGCGCTGGTGGGGATGGGCGTGCCTTCGAAGTAGGCGACTTTGTCCCCGCCCTGTGAAAGGCTCTCGGCGGTGACGTTGAACCGGGCCAGCCGGCTGACCCCGCAACACACGAAGTAGATCAGCGCCACCCAATCCCAGCCCCCGCGCAAGCCGGCAGCAAATCCAATTACCGCGGGAGCGACCCCGAATGAAATGATGTCCGCCAGCGAATCCAACTCGCGCCCGAGCGCCGAATGCGTATGCCGCCAACGCGCTATGCGGCCATCGAGCACATCAAATATTACGGCGACCCACACCAGGGCTGCTGCGGTCAGGAACTGCGCTTTCGACGGATGACCCATGTAGGCCATGGCGCAAAAGACTGCCGCCACCCCGCAGGCGGCGTTGGCCAGCGTGAAAAAATCGGCCAGGTGAAACTCGCGTATCATCGTGAAATGCCTGGAAGGAGAATCAGTGCGACGCATAGCGCTCAGTCCAGTGCCAAGGGGGTAGCCCCGGGGGGTTGTAGCCGAACCCGAAAATGAATGTATGCCATTGTTTTATTTAATATTTTAGAGTGCCGTCTGCAAACTGCGATGCGCGCTATATGAAGGCCTTGACCACGCCCCACGCCGCGCCCAACGCAAGCACCGCGAATACGAGAAACGCCAGCCCGAAAGCCGGCCCGCGCTTGGCTGCGTTCTGCTGGTAGGTTATTGCATACCACACCCGCGCAGCGAGCCACACCGCTCCCAGCACGGCCGACCACAGCCCGCTTACATACGCCGCGAACAGCCATAGCACCGGCAGGAACGCCACCGCGCTTTCCAGCGTGTTCATCTGCACGCGGAACGCGCGCTCGAATGCCGGGTCGCCCGTCGTCGCGGGCGCTCTGACTTTGTATTTGCCGCGCGCCCTGCCCACATTCCCCGCGACGGCGAATAACAACAAGACTACTCCCAGAGTGATCAACGCCGGCCATCGAAAGTCATGCATTTGCCCTTCTCCACAAAAAAGGCCCAGACCCCTTCGCTACTTTACTCCAGTCAACCGAGAATCTGAGATGATATCTTCAATACTGGCCCCCTACCCGCCCCTCTCACCTTCCTTCTTCAGCTCATTACGCTCAGATCACGCCGAAGCAGAAACGGTGAGTATGGGCTTGCCCACCATTTGTCTCGTCTCCAGTACGGCATGCGCTTCGGCCACGTTATCGAGCGAGTACTGCCTGGCGATGGTGATCTTGAGGGAGCCGTCAAGCAAGGCGCCAAAGATGGCGTCCGCGCGCCGCTGTATCGTTTGCGCATCAGGCAGATGATCGGCAAGACGCGGCCGGGTCAGGAACAGCGAGCCCGCCTCGCCGAGTTCTATCGGGTCCAGATCCTGGACCGGGCCCGAAACCGTGCCGTAATTGACAACCAGACCGCGCCGGCGCGTTGCGCGAAAACTGTCCCGCAAGGTTGCCTTGCCTATGGAATCGAAGACCACATCGACACCGTGCCCGCCGGTGGCTTCGCGGATGGCGTCGGCAAAGCGCCCGTTCTCGTACAACACCACCTGGTCGGCGCCCCGCGCCCGAGCCACTTCCGCTTTCTCGGGCGTGCTCGTCGTGGCGTAGACCCGCGCGCCGCAGCGCCGGGCCAACTGGATCAGGATCTGACCGATACCTCCCGATGCGGCATGAATCAGGCATGTCGTTCCAGGCTCAAGCCGTGCCACGTCATGCGCAAGATAATGCGCCGTGAATCCATGAAACAGCGCTGCCGCCGCCATTTTCAACGGCAGGGCCGCGGGCACTCTCACCACGCGCCAGGCCGCCACCACCGCATATTCGGCGTAACTGCCCCACACGATGCAATAAGCAACACGATCGCCGGGTAACAGTGTTGTGACCCCTTCCCCTGTGGCAACCACCTGTCCCGCGCCTTCCATGCCGAGCGTGCACGGCAGCATTACCGGATATGTGCGCGAGGTCGCGTATTTCCCCTCCCGCGTGTGTATGTCCATGAAATTAATGCCCGAATGGCTGATGCGTATCAGGACCTCGCCGGGACCGGCGACGGGAACGGGAATGCGGCGCCGGATGAGTACCTCAGGGCCGCCGTAACGGTCAATCTGTATGCTCTGCAACTGAAAGGCTCTTTAGAGTCCCTGACGAAACGCGTGATGCGCTGGACAACCGGTTTTGCCCGGTTCGGTGACCATTCTATTCCGATATCAGTGCGTTGAGCGGTGAAGCGTGGAGGGTCCCGGCCATGAGTGCATCGTAGAATGCAGCAAGACCGTTCCCCAATAAAAAAGGCAGGGTAAAAACCCTGCCCTTCTCGAATAAAAACGGAGATTACTTTTTGGTATCGTCTTTCTTCATTTCGGCTTTCTCTTTCGCCGGTTCTTTCTTCGCTGCTTTTGCTTCTTTGGCATCAGCTGCGGCTTTCGCTTTTGCTGCCTTCGCTTCGGCGGCGGCTTTCGCTTTCGCTTCTTTCGCATCAGCTGCGGCCTTCGCTTTTTCGGCCTTCGCATCAACGGCTACTTCCTTTTTTTCTGCTTTCGCGTCAACGGCTACTTTCGCTTTTTCTGCTTTCGCATCAACGGTAACTTTCGCTTTTTCTTCTTTCTTCACTTCGTCTTTTTTCGCGGCGTCAGCGGCAAAAACCGAAGCCGAACCCAGGCCAAACAGGACTACAACGAGAGCGGGGATTAATTTGTTCATTTTCATTCCTGACTAAGAGAGTTATGGGGATAGATTTGACCGACTATGCGTGGGCTATCCTATTTAACGCCTCAGCGGAATAAGCGTTGACGGGCACGCGACAATCACGGTGTCGAGATAATAATGCAACTATTTGTTTATATTACATATTTATAGATAAGCGCCGAAGGGCAGATATATTTAGCGGGCAGGGCGGACCCGGTCAGCTGGCCGACATCTCCTCGTAAGCGCTGAGCGCTTCGGCAGCGTACATCAGCGACGGGCCCCCGCCCATGTACACGGCCATGCCCAGCGCTTCTTCGAGTTGTGCGCGCGTCACGCCAAGCTTGATCAGCGCTTCGACATGGAATCCGATGCAGGCATCGCAGTGCGCGGCCACACCCAGCGCCAGCGCAATCAGTTCCTTGGTTTTCTTGTCGAGCGCCCCGTCGCGCAATGCGGCCTGGGCCATCATGCTGAAGCCCTTGGTCGTATCCGGTATATCCGCCCGCAGTTTCGCCAGCGAAGCCGACACGCTTTTCGTGATGTCCCGGTAGCTTTTGCTCACAGCCCGTCCTTTCAAAAATTTAAATGGCCCGTGAGCCGCCCGGGGCTGCCAATAGCAAGTCCCTCCCCCTGCCGAGGGAGGTAGCGACAGACTGCCTATGACTTGCCCTTGAGCTGGTAACTGCCGTCAGCGGCGAAAGTAATTTCGGCGTCGACGAAATAGGCCTGGACTTCGGCGCGCAGCAGCTTGACCGTGTCGTAGGCTTCGCCGGACCGGCCGCCGGTCGAACACAGAAAGATGACCGGTTTGTCGGTGGGCAGGGAGGCCAGTTTTTTATCCAGTTCACCGATCGGGATGTTGACCGCGCCTTTGAGGTGTCCCCGCGCAAACTCCTTGGCATCGCGCACATCGACGAACAGCACCGCATTGGGCGTTTCCTTGACCAGCTTTTCGAACGAGGCATTGGTAATGCTGCCCTTCTCCTTGCCGGGAACAATGTCCACAGCCTGTTTCGCTGCGACAGGAGCCGGTCCGGCGTCTGCAGCAGCCGCGGTTTTCATCTCCGGATACGCCTTGCCCCATCCGGGATAGCCCTCGGCATAGGTCTTGACGTTGGTGTACCCGAGCGCGCGCGCCTTGTCCGCGGACTTGTCTGAGAGATTGCACTCCAGGCCGCCGCAGTAAAACACCAGAAAGGTCGACTTGTCAGCCGGCAGCTGGCTGACGTTTTTATCGAACTCGCTGTCCGGGATATTGACCGCGCCCGGTATGGCGCCCTGCCCGAAAACACGCTTCGGCCGGGAGTCGATCAGCATGAACTTTTCCTTGTCATCGAACAGTTTTTTCACGAAGACGGTGCTGACCGACAGCGGCAGCCCGGCCTTGCTCCACGCCGGATTGCCTTCGGCGTACACCTTGATGTTGGTGTAGCCGAGCTTTTCCATCTTGTGCGCGACATTGTGGCTCAGCATGCATTCGAGCCCGCCGCAGTATACGATCACCAGCATGTTCTTGTCGGCGGGCAGCCGATTCGTCATCTTGTCGAACTGCGAATCGGGAATGTTGACCGCGCCCGGCAGATGGCCGTTGTCGTATTGACGTGCCGCCGGCCGCGCATCGATGAGCACCACATCCTTGCGCGGCGGAATGTCGACATACTGCTTGACGAAATCGGTGCCGACGAGGTTCTTGTAATAGCCCTCTTTCATCTGTACCTGCGCCTGCGCCGATTCAATAAACCCGGGCGGCGCAACCAGGGTTGCCAGCGGCAACGCTAGGACCGAAACTGACATGATTTGGACGATAAGTTTCGTTTTCATGATGGCTCCTTTTTATAGCACTGTGAATTTTTCGGTAGACTCGTTGTAGCGCACCGCCAGATACCAGATGAGCAGGATGCCGAAACAAAGCAGGTAGGTGAGCCCCCATCCGCCGAGCAGATTCGGCAGGTAGGCCTGGACTCCGACCTTGGTGAATTCGACCAGATCGAGATTCATGTCGGGGGTAAGCAGCTGCCAGTACTGGGCGATGCCGGAGAAGGTGGAACCGGCCCACGCGAAGAAAAACCCGGCTACCCACAGTTTCAGATGCCCTTCTCCCATGCGCCACAGCGCGCCCGAGGCGCAGCCGCCGGCGAAGATCATGCCGGTGCCGAAGATGAATCCGCCGCCGAGCGAACCGATCCAGAACGCCGCCGGGATGGCCACATACGGATCGATCACCTTGTTCTGGAACAACAGCGATCCGGCTACTATCCCCAGTGCCAGCGCGAGAATGATGGCTTTAGACATCTCGCCCTCGGCCGTCATGAACGGCTCGCGAAACGCCCGCGCAAAGCAGATGCGCGAGCGGTGCAGCACGAATCCCATGGCAAGACCGGCCAGAATAATGATCGCGCGCGCCGCCAGCTTGTCGTCGTCGGCAGCCGCCCACTGTGCCGCCCACAGGCCGACGGCTGCGAGCAGCAGCACCCCGAACAGCGGATACCAGCTGCGCAACGGCGCCGAAACAGCGACCTTGGGCGCCTGCATGCCCCACTCGATATGTTCCATCGTCCATAACAGCAATTTAAGCCCGATCACCGCACCTGCCAGCAGTCCGGCCCCCATCGCCCAGCCGGCGGGTGAAGCGTGCATCAGCGGGGTGAAGAAGCCGCCGGTCGTGCAGCCGCCGGCAAGTGATGCGCCTATGCCCATCAGGGTGCCGCCCACTGCGCCCCAGACGTATTCGAGCCTGGGCGCCCGGATCAGGCCGAACTGGCGCGACATCATGGCGGCAGCGACCGCGCCCAGTATCAGCGTCATGTTCATCAGCGACATGCGGTGCAGCAACGGCGATTCGAGATTGGGCTTGATGTTGAGCAGCGGCCCCAGGCCGATGGCGTGATTGAGCCAGTCGCCCCATAACTTGAGCCCGCCATAGATACCCCAGAACAGCCCGCTCACCATCAATCCGACGATGATCAGCACCATCAGGATCGCGCCGACATAGGGCGACCACTGCTCGACGAACAGCGCTTCGTAATCCTTGCGCAGGCCGTTCACCCAATTCGCACTCACGACAGGCCCTTCTCTGCCTTATTGGCAACGTGACGGGTTGTCCGAATCCTTCGCGCCATACAGCACCCAGGCCTTGATATCGGCCTGCAGTTCGGCATCCGGCACCTCGAGAAACTTCTCCGCGGCCTTGTTCTTGGTCTTGATGCTGTCACGGTAGGCGCGGCTGGTCGCGTACTTGAGCGAGGGATTGCTTTTCTTCGTCGCATCGTGCTTGTCGGCGGTGATATAGGCGGTCCACTCGGCCTTGGTCTTTTCGTTGGGCGAGATGGTTTTTTTCGCCATCGACTGGTGACAGTCCGTGCAGACCTGCCGGTAATACACCCGGCCCCGTTTCCAGTCGCCGTCGTAGGCGCCAGCAGTGCCGACCATCACGATGCCGAGCACGGCACCCATCAGCAATTGTTTAGTCATCCTCATTTCAGTCTCCTTGAAAAATTAACCTGCTGATTTCCCTGCCGGCGCAGCCCCGTGATCCTCAACATCCTCGTAGCCGATGATCATCGCCTTGATGTGCGCAGTCGGCGTGTGGCCTGCGGTAGCAAGGTAAATATGGGCAATGAAGAAAATCAGCATCAGGAAGGCAGCGGCGGTGTGCACGAGGGCGATCGGAGCCAGTGGCAGCCCGCCAAGACCGATGGCGCCGAGATCGCGGTAGAACAGGTAAGCGAACCCGCTGATCCAGATCAGTGGATTGATCAGCAGTTTCACGAACAGATAGGCCAGTCTTTGCAGCGGATTGTGCTTGATTAACGGCGTCGTGCGAAACGGATGAGGCGCATCGGTAAAAATCCCGGTGACGTAGTATTTCACCATGACATCGACCTTTTCCATGGTCGGGATGTACTGCTTCCATTCGCCGGTGGTGAAATGCCAGAAGATGGCGAATACCCACAGGGCGACCAGCGCCCACGCCGCATTGGTGTGCAGTTGCGCCGCCTTGGCCCAGCCCAGCAGCGTGTACGTGCCGTGCACCTCGAAGCCGGTCAGCATCATGAATATGATCAGCGCGGCCTGAGTCCAGTGCCAGAAGCGCTCAAAGCGTTTGAAGATGTATACGCGTTGCGTGGTCATTTTTTTGCTCCATTAATCCTTTTTCTTGCGGGTGGCGATGCGCAGTGATCCGTGCACGACGACCCCGAACAGGGTCAGCGCGGCGAGACTCCAGCCTGCGGTGTCAAGCAGGCCCAGGTGGTCGCGTGAACGACCCGGGATATAGACGCCTTCGATCTTCTCCAGCCGCCCGCCGGCCTTATGGCATTCGACGCAGCCGACGGCCTTGTCCTTGGGCGCCACCATGTGGGTAATCGGCCAGGTCATTTCGGTCTTGACGAAGTCGTACTTGCCCGAGAACGTATCCCCGACGCTGGCCATGCCGGCGGCGATGGCTTTCTCCCAATTGAAGTGCTTCCAGTAGGAGGCGTCATCGTTGCCGGTGGTGTGCAGAATCACCAGCGACTTGCTGACCGTGTCATAGGGCTGCTGGCCGCGGAACACCTTGACCGGCCAGATCACCGACTTGCCGTCGTGCGGGCTGCCTTCGAAGCGGTTGATCCGGGTGGGCTGGTCGCTTTTTTCCACCGGGTCGCCGCGCAGCGTGTACTGGACGCTGCCGTTGAACCAGATGTATTCGGGCGTCACGTTTTCAGCCAGCACGAAATCGCCTTTCTTGGAGTCGTAGATGACATGCTTCTTGTCGTCTTTTACGGTCATCGGCTTGCCGTCCGGTCCCATTTTTCCCGCGGTCGACCAGTCCCACGACATCTTGGTGGCGATGCCACCGCGCGCAAAACTGGGCACGTGGCAGGTTTGGCAGGCCAGCTTACTGGTGTGATCGTTGAGCTTTGCGGTTTTGGTATGGGGCGCCTGGCCATGACAGGACTGGCAGGTGGCCGGATTTTTACGGTCTTCGCTGCCACGCACCTGGGCGCCCTTGCGGTCCACCGCGGTGGGCGCATAACGGCTGCCGGCCACGTCGTGACCGCCGGTCTTGTGGCAGGTGGCGCAGGTGAAGTTGAGCCCGAGCGAATCCATGTGCACGTCGAGTTCTTTGTCCGGAGCCTCGAGCGAAGTGTCAAGATCGCCGTGCTTGACCGCATTGCCGCCGCCGCCATTGAAGTGGCAGGCGCCGCAGGTATCGCGGCTGGTCTTGCCTACCTTCTGCGCTACTTTCTTGAGATCAGTAGCCTTGACGAACGAGCCCGAACCGGGCGGATACTCCATATCCTTGTAGGGCACATGACCGGCCATGCCGGCCAGCTTGAGATAGCTGCCGGTGGTGTCATGGCAGGCGAGGCAATCAACATTGGTTTCGACGGTGAAATCGAATTTATCATCCTTCCAGCCATACCCAATATGGCAGGCGGTGCAGGCGGCATAATTTGACGGCACCGCAATGCAGAAATTATTGATGACGTTCTTTTTACCCAGGCGCTGCTTGTTCTCCGGATTGAGGTATTCCCAGGTCCAGTGCTTGGTTTTCTGAACCTGCTTGGCCGCCTCGGTGTGGCAGCTCAGACAGGCTTTGGTGACCTCCGGACCGGACTGGAAATTCTGCTGAAGTTCCTTGAACTTGCTGTGGTCAGCAGTTGATTTCGACGCCCCTGCCGCGGGCATTGCGGTGAATGCTGTTGCCAGCATGATTGTCACGGCCACTTTTAGCCACGTGGTGCCAGGAGGTAAGTTCATCGCAACCTCTGCTGCAATTCGGGGCACCCGCTTGATTTGTTTGTTGCGTGGTGTCCGCTTGTTACTCCTCCGATTCGTAGTCTATAGACATCGGCTGCGCTCTTTTTTGACTTGCATCAATATATTAGAATTTACTTATATTTCAATATCTATCAAACTAAAGTCCGTCTTAATTTTTGTCAAGGCGTGTCCCGGACTAGGGCCTGTTAACATTCACCACGTGAGATGCGTTGTGGCCAAAATTTTTGATGGCAAGGCGCTTGTCGCAGCCCATATCGCGAATATAGGCAAGACGAGCAACGAAGCCAGCGACGATTTTGGCCACAACCCGAAGGGACGGGACGATTTTGGCTCATGGCGTTGTCGCACCTTCGCTTATTTGCCACGGGGCAAACCGCGCTCGGCGCTCCTAGCCCTGAGCCCAAATCGCCTCCGTCGCACTCATGCGGTGATTGTTAACAGGCCCTAGTCAATGGCAAGATCACATTGCTGATCCGCAACGCGCTGCAACCCGAGCTGCGCGCCAGACTCAATCTCTACTCGAAGCGGACGAAATCCTCCGCCATCGCATCGGCGCCAAAATGCTCGATCAGGTTGTCGATTTCGGCGAGCAGCGTGCCTTCCTCGTCGGGATCCAGAGTGCCGTCGCCCACCAACTGCGTCGTAAGACCGTCCGCCATTGCTTCGCGCACCATGTCCAGCGTCGGCCGGCGGTGCATGTTGAGGTCGCTCATCGCCGTTTCAATGATCCGCGACAAGCCTTCGCTGGCCTTGCTGATAACAAAATCGCTGGCCAGCACTTCACCGCCGAACTCCTCGATCAGCCCGTCAAGTTCGGAAAGCACGGAAGTTTTTTCCTGCGGATGCAGCAACCCCAGCTCGGTTGCACCGACATCTTCATCCTCAACCATGGCACGCACCTCGTCCAGAGTTGGATACTCCTCTCGATCCGGATCATTGACGAATTTTTCCAGGATGTTCGAGAGTTCGGCGCTGACGCGCGTTGCAACGTCGATGGGCAGTCGGATTGTCATGGTACCTGGTCGAGAAGGAACGAAGTGCTGGCGTTGATGCGTTTACAAAACAACCATACTCCACCGAGTAGCGGCGGTTTTGACCTGGATCAAATGTTGTCGCAGACCTCGTCGGGGACCACGCGACTTAACGTGTCCTGATTATTTCGCGCCCGCAGTTGCGTTGAGCGTCTTGATCACCTGATCGGTGATGTCATGAGCCTTGGAGACATATGTCGCTTCCTGCAACACGAGGTCGAGGTTCATGGCCTTGGCGATTTTTTCCACAACGGCGTTCACATTGGCATAGAATTTTTTCAGTTCATCGTTCTTGCGCAGGTCCACGTCTTCCGTCAGAGAGCGGCGCGCCTGTTCCAGACGCTGGACGACGATACTGAACTCGCGCTGTTTTTTTCCCTGCCCAGCGGCGGATGTGCCGGGCTTGAGCTTTTCCAGTTCCGCACGCAGCGTGTTTACCTTGTTGTACAGCGCGTTGACCTCACGCTCGCGCGCGGCGAATTCCTGTTTGAGGATTTCAGCGCCACGCTGCAACTCTTTGGATTCACGCTCGATGCGCGCGGCGTCGATAAACCCGATTTTGACCTGCTGCGCCGCGGCGGCATTTGCGAACAGCGCCAGGGCGCACAGAAACAGTGTGGCAATTCGTAACATAAGAGCCTTTGATAGATGGGTATTTCATCGCGGCCGCAAGCGGCACCAGTCAGCCACAGCCGAATTATAAGGCGTTTGTCCCGGCAGGGGACGGCCATCACTCACGGTTTGAGCGCATAGACCTCATCGAATTTTCGCTCCAACTCGGCGTGGGTGCCGCGCAGCCTGTCGACCACTTCCCTCGCCCAGTCGAAATATTGCTGCTTGCGCTCCAGCCCCCAGCCCGCAGGCGGGTGTGCCGACATGTCGCGAAGATTGCAAATCTTGTCGGCGAGCTTGACCAGCTTGGCCTGCTCGCTGGAGTGCCGGGCGCGCGCCACCTGCAGGCGCTTGCGCAATTCCTTCTTGATCCACTGGGTGTCGGTGACTTCGAGCACGACGTCGGCGATGTCCTCGCCGAATTCGCCGCGCAACTCCATCCAGGTGGTTTCGGTGTCTTCGAGCGTGTCGTGCAGCAGCGCGGCGGCAATGACTTCAGGATCGCGCACTTCGCCATCTTCCCACAGCACCTTGGCGAGCTGGATCGGATGATTGATATAGGGTGAGGCGCCCTTGTCCTTGCGCCGCTGGTCGCGATGCTTGTGTGCGGCGAACGCCACTGCGCGCAGAATCAGATCTGTGGGATCGTTTGTTGCGCTTAATTTGCTATCCAAGCGGGTACGCCTCGATCAGTCGATACGGCATTGATGCGAGAATCATTTATATATCATTGTTTTTGTTTACTATTTTACCGCCGCGCCAGATTGGCGTCCATACTCGACAGTATACAACCGCCGAGGGGAAGGGCTTGAATGCCCTGCGGAAAAACGAAAGGAAGTGAAAACGGAGATGCGAATCGGGGGCGCCGGAACCGGCACCCCCGACGGCTATGCGAACACTGCGGCGCGCTTGATCAACTCGTCGATACCCGGCTCATTGGCATTCCACGGCTTGCCCGGGTGAATGATGGATACCTGGCAACTCTCGGCCGCCTCCACCAACTGCGCATAAGTCCCGGCCTCCCTGCTGGCAATATAGGCCTGCTTGTTGGCGTCGTAGGCAAACATCTTGCTGTTGATATGCGTGCACTCGTCGCAGCTCGTGCAGCGCGGGGTCTCGATATAGGCTTCGTCGGATGGCGGCTCGGGCTCCGCTGCGGCCGGCTGCGGGGTCGCAGCAGTTGCAGCCGGTGCAGCCGTCGCCGCAGGCACAGCCACCGGGGCTGCTGCCGCAGGCCCGGCCTTGGCCTCACGCTGTTGTTCGTGTTCTTCCCAGGTCTTTCTTTCGCGCGCGAGCAGGCGCTCCGCGTGCGAATTATGGATGCCGCCAAGCTCCTGCAGGCTGTGCCAGGTCTCGCGGCAGCGGTTGGCCTCCCGGATCAGCTTGTCGTCGATGATCACTTTTTGCAACACGTTGTCAGCATCGACCATCAACAGGCAAGGCACTTTGTCGGGAATGCTCATCGGTTCGCGGGCCAGAAACTCGCCGACCGGGATCATGGTACCGTTCCATTTCGCCTTCGGGACCCGCGCCAGGTGTTTCGCGTAGCGGCGATCGCAGGCCACGAAATCAATCAGCGTAAATGCGAGCTTCTCCGAGACCCTCTGGTGCGCTTCGTCCTCATAGGCAACGCTCTGCACCGGCCAGTCGAGATCCACCTGTGAATTTGCCTCGAGGTAAAAGCGCGACGCCCAGTTCGGGCCCGCCGACGGATCAAAGGTATAAGCCGGGAAGGCGCGCGAATCCATCGCGGCCGCCGCGACCAGGTAAGGCGTGATGTCGGCGTCAGGCGACGATGCACCCGAGAACACGCTGAACAGCGCGGACCCGGGATACGACAGCCCCTTGAGAATGCGGTCCCGGAACTGGAACAGGTGCGAGCCGCTGGCCTGCAGGACATAGACGTCATTCAGACCCATCGCCATGTTGGCGAGTTGCTTGCTGCGCTTGCCCAGGGCCAGGTGCGGCTGCTCCGCGAGAATGTCATCACTTTGCACCAGAATCTTCACGGACATGCCGGTGGACAGAATCTCCATCAACCTGTCATTCTCGGCGGCCTGGATATTATCGGCGTTCAGGCACACCAGGTAATCCGGAAACTGGGCCAGGTCCCTGGCATCCAGGCTATTTTCATTAAATTCCCTGAAGAACGAGTCATGCCTGGCTTCGACGTATTTATTGTCGATCTCGAACTCGGCTATTGCGACCGCCTTGGCCAGTTCTATCATTTCGGGCTGGCGCTTGCGGATCGCCGCGAGCACTTCGATGCAGTTTTCGAACACAAAGGAATGCGCCTTGCCGGCCTCGCCGCGTTTCTTGGCTCCATTCTGCAGGGGGAAAAATCTCTGTGATTCAAGCGCTGAGATCGCCCACTCGATCCGGCGGCGCCGGCTCTCGGGCAACGCATTTTTTGGCGTCCCCTTGCCCAGCAGACGGGACATCACCTCGAAGTCGAACGCGTCATCATAGGTGCCCCCGACTGCCGCCTTGAGGCTTTTCGCCTGCTGCCCCGCTTCGGAGCGCACAAAATCAGCTTTCAGAATGTTTGACAGCTTCAGCGCCAGCTGGCCGATGTGTTCCTGGAATTTTCTGGCCTTTTGCTGCTGGATTCTGCTCCAGGCGTGGGTCAGGAAGCGCACCGGCAGCGCTGCGCCGCAATCGATGACCTCGCCGTCGGTCTTGAGGGCAGCCCGCGCCCGGCCCAGGCTGTCCTTGAACAGCTTGTCGGTGCCTGCCAGCCTGTCAGCCGCCTTGACCCAGAGCACCGACAGTGCTCCGCTCTCGCCCGCCGCAACCAGGGCGCGAATCTCCTGCTCGAGCCGCAGCACGTGTTTCGTGACACGTTCACCATCGTCGCCGCCGGCAACCTGGGTCAGGATGCCGTCGATGAGACCGGAGAGAGACTGCACGAACGCCGCATCCGGGCCGTCGAGCAACACCAGCGGAAAATCGTAGCGCAGCCGGGTGAGATCCCGGTAGCCGGCGAACAGGACGGGGCGCAGTTTGAGCCCATCGACCGCGTCGAGGCTGGTGCCCGGGGTTTTCCCCGTCAGATAAAAGGCAACGTGCTGTTGAAGATCAGCTTCCATGTCAGTTTCGGTTTATTCTCTGGTTACGGCCGTTTCACGGTGCCGGGGACTCCGCAGGCCGGCTGCGGGATTTTTTACTGCCTTCTATCGTGAACTTGTCGAACTGCGCTTCGAGCCCCGCCTGGATGTATTCGTTGGTGCGCAGCTGCCCGGTGTTGTGCAAGTCTTCGTAGCAGGGAACCTCCGGATTGCGATACAAAATACCCACGGGCAGCGGGTCGTCATACGACGCGATTTCACGCGCGCGGTCGATGTTCGATGGATCGTGCTGCAGCTGATTCTTGTAAATCTTGGCCATCGCCGGACTGATGCGCAAACCCTGATCGTGGTGCAGCAACTGGATTTTCTGCGGATCCTGCATCCACGGTTCGAACTGATGCGGCAGCCACTCGGGACAGCGCTGGACGATGCGCACGAAGGACAATCCCTTGTGATGGTAAGCGGCCTTGACGATGTCGAAGAGCACTTCCGGGATCCAGTCAACCGCTTGCGCAACGAAGGAAACATTTTGGACACCCAGGGTCACGGTCAGGGGTTTCAGGGCGTCCAGATGCGAGCCGCGGGGAGTGGTGTTGCTCTTGGTCCCTCTCGGCGAGGTCGGTGAGGCCTGCATCTTGGTCAGACCGTAAATCTGGTTGTCGTGCAGGAACACCGTGATGTTCATGTTATAGCGGATGGCGTGAATCCAGTGGGCAGCGCCTATGCTGCAGCAGTCGCCGTCGCCGGTGTTGACGAACACGTCAAGATCCGGCCGCGCCATTTTGACACCCTCTGCGATCGGCAGCGCCCGCCCGTGTATGCCATGGAAGCCATAGGTCTTCATGTAATGGGGAAAGCGGCTCGAGCAGCCGATGCCCGACACGAACACGGTCTTCTCGGGACGCAATTTTTCGTCGCGGCACAGCCGTTGCACGGCGGTGAGAACGGCATTGTCGCCGCAGCCGCTGCACCAGCGCGGCACCCCGCTCTGATAGTCCTCCAGCTTGTGCTGGTCCTCATACATCCGGAGCATGCACTCGGTAGCAGCAGTCGTCATGATTTTTTCCTTAACTTTTCGCGGATCACGCTGCGTATGGTGTCGGGTTTTATCGGTTGGCCCCGCACTTCGCTCCAGCAATCGACATCGATCAGGTAGCGCGCCCGCAGCAGGATCGCCACGGCCGAGTAGCGGCGGTTGGTCTCGTCAATGATCTCGTCCTCGGGACGGTCGCTCCAGTTGCTCTCTATGGTCATGACATTTTTGAAGCGTTGCATGATTTCCTTGATCCCCCCGGGCAGGGGCTGCAGGAACCTCAGATGCAGGGAAGACACTTTGCAGCCTTCCGCGCGCATCAACTCGACCGCCTCCTCGATCGCACCGCGGGTGCTGCCCCAGCCGACGATCAACAGGTCGCCTGTCTCGCCGCCGAACACCGGCGGCGTCTTCAGTGTCTTTTGCAGCGCGGCGAGCTTGAGGCTGCGCATGCGTATGCTGTGCGCGTTGATTTGCGGATCATAGGCGACATGACTCGCGCTATCGTGAGCCAGGCCGGTTACAGTGTGCATGCCGTTGGGCTGGCCCGGAATGAAGCGGCGTGCCAGACCGGTGACCGGATCCCAGTCATACGGCTTCATGCCCGCAGGAATTACGCTTTGGTCCACCGGTGGCGCCAGCCAGTCCGGCCTGAATTTGGGCCGCGGAAACGGCTGCTGGGACGAGGCAAGGCCGGCGTCCGTGAGCACGACGACCACCATGTTGAACGTTTCGGCGATTTTGCGCGCGGTGATGACAGAGTAGAAGCAGTCCTCGATGGTGTCGGCCGCCATCACCACTTTCGGCGCATCGCCATGACTGCCGAAAATAGCGGCCATCAGGTCGCCCTGCTCGGTTTTGGTCGGCTGGCCTGTGCTGGGGCCGCCGCGCTGGACATTGATCACGACCAGGGGAATTTCAGCCATGACCGCCAGCCCGATCGCCTCCTGCTTGAGCGAATAACCGGGACCGGAAGTGATGGTGACCGCGCATTTTCCGGCATAGGAGGCGCCGATCGCGAACGCGCAGGCCGCAATCTCGTCCTCCGCCTGGTGGACCATGCCGCCGACTTTTTCGTAGACGTCGCTCAGATAGTGGGACGCCGAGGTGGCGGGCGTGATCGGATACATGGCGCAGATCTCCATGCCCGACGCCAGCACGCCCAGCGCCAGCGCCGTGTTGCCGTTGACCACGATCTGCGGCTCGGTGGGCATTTCCGCAGGAATACGGAACTTGAAGTCGAAATGGTCCTCGGCCCACTGGTAACCCGCGTCGAGCAGCATGACGTTGGTTTTGATGACGCTCTCGTCCTTCTTGCTGAAGGTCAGTGCGATCTGGTCCCGGGCCAATTGCAGGTCCAGGCTGTAGAGATTGCAAATCATGCCCAGCGCAAACATGTTCTTGCCGCGCTTCGCGTCGGCTACGAGGGCGAGGCATTCGCGCTCCATCGGGATCTCGTACACCTTGTAGCCTTCCGCCACCAGACTGTCGTAGGTCTGGACATACGACGCTGCTATTTTGGCATCGGCGCTTTCCCGCCATATCGCTTCCAGCAGAATGATACAGCCGGGCTTGAGTTCGCCGGCCTTGACCCGGCCGATCAGCACCTGTTCATTGAAAGCCACTACGAAATCCGTCTCGTTGCCGCCATTGGTGATGCGGTGCGAGCCGAGGCGTATGCGGTTGCCGCTAGCTCCGGCTACGCTGCGTGCCGGCGGCCGTATTTCGGCCGGGATGATCTCCTCCGTCCACACGCCATTACCCATCTTCGCGGCAATCGCGCCCAGCGACTGGCCGCAGCGCTGCGCGCCCTCGCCCGAATCGCTGATCACCTCGATCACGTTAACCGTCAGTGTAGTGACCGTTTTCTTCTCCGCGGGGGGGCGGGCCTTCTTGAAGGCTGGTGTGCCGGATTTCAGTGTTGGGGTATCGCTCATGATGTAATGGTATCTGCCTTGGTGTTATCGAATCTGTTCCGTCTCCCGACTGAACTAGGCGATGCGTATGCGTGCAAAGTTTCTCTCCCTGAGATCGATCCCGAACAGTTTTCCGGCGCTGCCCCAGCCTTCGCTCAGATAGGGAAGATCGGTATCGCGGATGCCAAGATAAGCCTTCATGCTGCGCGCAGCCGTGCGGCCCGCGCCCATCGCTTCGATCACAGTGGCCGCGCCGGTGACGATATCGCCTCCGGCAAACACGCCTGCGATGGATGCGGCGAGGCTGGCATCGGTATCGATGTAGCCCCACTTGTTGAGCTTGAGCTTGGAGGTCTGCCCCATGATCGGGTTGGCGTTGGTGCCGATCGCGAATACGACCATGTCGGTCTCGAACTCGAACTCGCTGCCCGCAACCGGCACCGGCCGGCGCCGGCCCGAATCGTCAGGCTCGCCGAGTTCCATGCGGATGCAGCGCATGCCGCGTACGTTGTTGTTTGCGTCTCCGAGAACCTCCACCGGGGCGGTCAGCCAGTGGAACTCCACGCCTTCCTGTTCGGCATGGTGGACTTCTTCGGCCCGCGCCGGGCACTCCGTCTTGCTGCGGCGGTAGACGCAGTACACCTTCTCCGCGCCCAGCCTGATACAAACCCGGGTGGCGTCCATCGCCGTGTTGCCGGCGCCGATGACGGCGACGCGATTGCCCAGTTGCAGCGGGGTGTCGAAATTGGGAAATTCCTTGGCGCGCATCAGATTGCAGCGCGTCAGCAGCTCGTTGGCAGAAAGTACCCCGTTCAGGGAGTCGCCAGGCACCCCCATCATCGTCGGATAACCGGCGCCGGTGCCGATGAAAACGGCGTGGAATCCCATCTCGTTGATCATCTGCTCGATCGTGAACAGGCGGCCGACCAGGGTGTTGCACTCGAATTTGACGCCCAGCTTGGTCAGGTTCCCGATCTCGGCGTCGATCACCGGGTTCGGCAGGCGGAAGTCGGGGATGCCGTACTTCAATACGCCCCCGGCCTGATGAAAAGCCTCGTACACGGTGACATCGCACCCGGCCTTGGCCATGTCGGCGGCGCACGCCATGCCGGCGGGTCCGGAGCCGACGATGCCGACTTTAAAGCCATTGGGCTCGATATAGGGGATGTTGGACCAGCCTTCTGCGATCGCAAGATCCCCGATGCAGCGCTCCATCCGGCCGATGGCAACCGGTTCCAGCGTCTCGCCTACGGGGCAGACTCCTTCGCACTGATTTTCCTGCGGGCAGACCCGGCCGCAGATGGCCGGCAGCAGATTGGTATCCGTAATGACATCATAGGCGCCGCGGAAATCCTTGGCGCTGATCTTCATGATGAAACCCGGGATGTCGATGCTGACCGGGCAGCCCTTGACGCAGGCCGGATCCGGACACAGCAGGCAGCGCTCCGCTTCGTTCACCGCATCCTCGATGCGATAACCGCAGTTCACTTCCGCGAAATTCTTTACCCGCTCAACCGGATCCAGTTCCTGGACGGGGGTCCGCTCCTGCGGAATGGTCCGTATCGTTTTCTTTTTTGCCATCACATAACCTTATCTAGTCACACATTCGAGACATGCCTGCTCCCCGCTCCCTGACCCTATCGTGCTTTACCCACCCTTGGTTTCCTCATAGGGGTCAAGCTGGTCAAGTTCAGAGGGATCGAGTTGCGAGAGCTGCGCCGCTGTGAGTGAGGATATCAACGCGGGACTGATCGGGGTCTTCATGCGACAGCCATCTTCCCACCGCTTCAGGGCGGTTTTCTCAGTGGGGGTATAGCGCTTGAGGCGGGCCATCAGATCGTCGAAGTCCACGCGGTGGCCGTCGAAATCCGGGCCATCGACGCAGGCGAACTTGATCTGGTCGCCGATCTTGACCCGGCAGCCGCCGCACATGCCGGTGCCGTCCACCATGATGGGGTTGAGGCTCACCAGTGTCTTGATTTTGTGCGGCCGCGTCGTTTCGGCACAGCCTCTCATCATCACGGGCGGGCCGATCGCGACGACCTCGTCGATGTCCGAATGCTTCGCAATCGCCTGTTTGATGCCTTCGGTCACCAGCCCCTTGATGCCCGCCGAACCGTCGTCCGTGCACACGATCAACTCATCGCAGCAGGCGCGGAACTTGTCTTCCCAGAACATGAGATCTTTGTTGCGAAAGCCCACAACGCCGATCACGTAAGCCCCGCTTTCCTTGTAGGCGCGCGCCTGGGGATAGATTGGGGCCACGCCCAGTCCGCCGCCCACGCACACCACTTTGTTCGCCTGGCCAATGTGGCTGGGAATGCCCATCGGGCCGACCACTGCGTAAAGATGGGTACCTTCGCGGCAATTCTGCTGCATTTCCCGGGTCGTCTTGCCGACCGCCTGCACCACCAGCGTGATGGTGCCCTTATCGCGGTCGTAGTCAGCGATGGTAAGCGGGATGCGTTCGCCGTGTTCGTGCTCCATGACGATGACGAACTGGCCCGGCCGGGCGGCCTTGGCCATCATGGGGTGGTGAACTTCCAGCAGGTAGGTAACGTCCGAGAAATCTTCCCGTTTTAATATTTCAAACCTGTTTCCTTCTTTTTCCAGCGGCATAGTTATTCCTGTTAAGCAGGGTGTCGGATAACCAGTTTTCGGGGATGGGCCGAGCTGTGAGACACTCTTATTACCCAGTGTTTTTGGGAACCCGCTAACCCTCAGGGGCCAATGTAACGGTGTCCCCCCTCTCCAGTTTTGATCTAACGCAAGGATTTTCCTGTTTTCAATGCATCGCGGTTCCTGTTGCAGTTGATTTACAACATTAAACACAGCCATCGTCCGCTCTCAGCGGGCAGCCCGGAAGCACGGTATAAAATGGGGCTGGCACTAACAAGCGCATCAAAGGCAAAACATGACAAAACACACGGACAGCCTGGAAACCTTGCGTGAGCGGCTGGCGCAGTTCGCCACAGAGCGTGACTGGGACCAGTTCCACAATCCCAAGAACCTGGCGATGGCGATGGCGGGCGAGGCGGGTGAACTCATCGAGCATTTCCAGTGGCTTACGCCGGATCAGGCGGCGAACCTGCCGCAAGCCGCGCGCGACGAGGTGGCATTGGAATGTGCTGACGTGCTGTTGTTTCTGGTGCGGCTGTGCGACAAGCTCGGAATCGACCTGGCGGCGGCGGCAGAGAAAAAACTGAAGCTCAATGCCAAAAAATACCCGGTGGAGAAATCCCGGGGGCTTGCGACGAAGTACAACAAGCTTTAAAGCCTAGGTCAAAAGCATAGACACAGAGGACACAGAGGACACAGAGGACACAGAGGACACAGAGGAAAAACGAAAATACTTAAACTTCAATATTCATAATAGTATTAGCAATCAATAAATAATCTCCGATAGTCTTGGAATGGTTTTTTGATATCGCTCTACTTCGTGTACCCGTCAAGCGGGTATTGAAAAGAATCCTCTGTGTCCTCTGTGTCTATGCTTTTATGAGATTTTAATTAAAGAAAACATGCTTTCTTACCGCCACATGTACCACGCCGGCAATTACGCCGACGTCTTCAAGCACGCGCTGCTCACGCGGCTGCTGCTCGCGCTCGGCCACAAGGACAAGCCGTACTGCTATCACGACACGCACGCCGGGATCGGCCGCTACGACCTGATGCACCCGTGGGCGCAGAAAGCGCGCGAGTATGACAACGGCATCGCCCGGCTGTGGGGGCGCGAGGACATCCCCGAGGCGCTCGCGTCGTACATGGCCGCGGTCAAGGCGGCCAATCCGTATCCCAACCTGCGGTTTTATCCGGGCTCGCCGGTCATCGCGCGCCACCTGATCCGCCCCGGCGACCGCATGATACTCACCGAGCTCAACAAGGAGGATTACGCCGAACTCAAGTTGCAGTTCGCCGGCGACAAGCAGGTCGCAGCACACCTGCTCGACGGCTATCAGGGACTGAAGGCCTTTCTGCCGCCTGCGGAGCGGCGCGGCTTGGTGCTGCTCGATTCGTCGTTCGACCGCGCAAAGGAATTCATGCGCATCGCCACCGCGCTCAAGGAAGCGCATGCGCGCTGGCCCACTGGCATGTATGCGGTGTGGTATCCGCTGATGGAACCGGGCGCCATGCTTGGCTTCGCGCGCGAGATCGAGAGTTCGGGCATACGCAAGATACTGAAGCTGGAGTTCTCGGTCATGCCCGATGAATCCGCTTTTACCCCCGGCTGCGGCATGCTGGTGATCAACCCGCCGTATCAGTTCAAGGACGAAGCGAAGCCGCTGCTGGACTGGCTGTGGCGCGCGCTTTCAGTCGATGGCGCGGGCGGGGTGAAGGTGGATTGGCTGGTGCGGGAGTAGCTTAAAACCATTAAAGCATTGACACGGAGGACACAGAGGACACAGAGGAAAAACAATAATACCTATTCAAGACTGGAATGGGCGCCATCAGCCGTTGATAACTCGATTTATCCCTTCCCGCATATGCACGGAGTTGAAATTTAATAACAACCCAACCCTGTATCCGCCCAGTTTCAAGTACGTCAGCAGTTGAGCCCTGTGCAGCGGCAACAGTTTTTCCACAGCTTCGACTTCAACAACTATCTTGTCCTCTACCAGCAAATCCAGGCGATATCCGATATCGAGAACCACGTCCTCGTAGCGGACCGGCATCGGAATCTGTCTTTTGACGCACAGCTTTCTTTTTGAGAGCTCATGCTCAAGACAAGCTTCGTAGACATTCTCCAGCAATCCGGCACCCAGCACCGTATGGACCCTTAGCGCCGCATCGATAACGTGACCGCTTACCTTCACCTCATCCATATTCGCCCCATGTTCTTATCTCAAGTCTTTAACGCGCGGCTAATTCAATAGAGTACAGGGTGCTGATTATGCAGGTTCAATTCGATATGTTTTCCCTCTGTGTCCTCTGTGTCCTCTGTGTCTCCGCTTTTCACGTCATTGAAATTGCCTAACGCATCGCGTTCCAGAGTTTGTCCAGCCGCTTGTAGGACACCGGGATCGGCGTCTTCAGTTCCTGCGCGTAAAGCGACACCCGCAGTTCCTCCAGCAACCAGCGGAATTCTTCCAGCCGCGAATCCACCGCACCGGCTTTGCGCTGCTTATCCAGTCTTTCCTCATAGCGTTTCCACAGCTCGGCGATGCTGTGCGCGTGTTTCGCATCGCGATCAGGGTCGCGCGGATATTTTTCCAGACGCAGTTGCATCGCTTTCAGGTAACGCGGCAGATGCGCGAGCTGCTCCCACGGCGTGGCGCTGAAAAAGCCTTTGCAGATGAGACGCGCCAGCTGAGCGCGGATGTCGGCGGCGGCGCGTGCCAGCACCCCGCCACTGACGCCGAGTTTCAGAGACACATTGTGATGTTCAGCGGCGACCGCTGTAAACAAACGGCACGCCGCTTCGGACACCGCCGGCAGCCGCGTGCGTGCGCGCTTGAGCTGCGCTTCGTATTCCTTCAGGGTTCGCGGAAGCTCGTCCTCGCCGATGAACGCACGGTCGGTAATCGCGGCGAGCAGGTCGTCGCGCAGTGCGTCGGCGCCTACGACGTTGCGCAGCTGCAGCGCCGCCTGTTCGAAGCCGCGCAGGTTCTTGGTCAACTGTTTCATCTGCTCCGTGAGTGCAAGGCGCATCAGGCGCGTGACGCCAGTGCGCATCGCCGCCTGCGCCGACTGTCTGACGTCGAACAACCGGATCGCCACACTGTCGCCCTCATCGACCAGCGCCGGATAGCCGGTAAGCTTGCGGCCGCCGCGGGTAAATGCAATCTCCTGCGGCAGGTCGCCGAAGTCCCAGCTGCGAATATTCTCGCGCTCGATGCCGGGCTCGGCTTTGCCGAACGTGAGTTGCGCCGCCTGACCGAGCTGCGTTTTTAGTGCGGCAAGATCGCGCCCGCCCGCCAATTCGCGCCCGGCATCGTCGGTCACGCGGTAATTCATGCACAAATGCGGCGGATAGGCGATTGCTTCCAGCACTTCGCCCGCCACCGGCACACCGGCCGCGCGCTGCACGAACGCCGCAAGCGTCGTAACCAGCGGGTCACGCCCCCCGCCTCCCGCATCACTCTTTGCGCACTCCGTCAGGAATACAGTGACCTGTTCCGGCACCGGCACCAGGTTTCTGCGGATCGTTTTTGGCAGCGCCTTGAATGCAAACGTAATCTTGTCTCGTATCAGACCCGGCACCAGCCAGTCGAAGTCCGCGGCATCCAGTGTGTTGAGCAACGCCAGAGGCACGGTGGCAGTGACGCCGTCGAGCGCATGGCCGGGATCGAAACGGTAAGTGAGCTTGAACTCGGCGCCGCCCGCGGCGAGCGTCTCGGGGAACTGCGCTTCGGTGATGTCGGATGCGGCGTGGCGCATCAGGTAGTCGCGCGTGAGGTAGAGGAGCTTCGGATTCTGCGACTCGGCCTCACGCCGCCATTTCTCGAACGCTGCGCCGTTGTAAATGTCCGGCGGGATCAGCGCATCGTAGAACTCGAAAATCACCTGCTCGTCTACCAGCACGTCGCGCCGCCGCGCCTTGTGTTCAAGTTCTTGCACATCTTTTATAAGTTGTTGATTATATTCATAATATTTTGCCCGTGTCTCGTAGTCCCCCGCAGCGAGCGCGCGGCGGATAAAAATCTCACGCGCGCCTTTCGGATCAATTGGCCCGTAGTGCACGCGGCGCTTGGAGACGATGGTCAGACCGTAAAGCGTGACGCGCTCGAACGCCACCACCATCGCGCGCTCTTTTTCCCAGTGCGGATCGAAGTAATGCTTTTTGACCAGCGCTTGCGCCACCGGCTCTATCCATTCCGGATCGATTTTCGCGACACAGCGCGCATACAGCCGCGCGGTCTCGGCCAGTTCCGCGGCCATCACCCACTTGGGTTGCGCTTTGCGCAGCACCGAACCGGGGAAGATCGCGAACTTGATCGCGCGCGCGCCCAGGTACTCGCCCTCCTCGTTCTTGAAACCGATGTTGCCGAGCAGTCCGGCAAGCAGCGCGCGGTGAATCTGCTCGAAACTCGCGGGCGTCTGATTGGCGAGCATGCCGAGTTCTCCCGTGTGCGCTGCGAGCTGGCCGTGGATGTCGCGCCATTCGCGCATGCGCTGATGCGACAGAAAGTTCGTGTGCAGCAATTCCACAAGCTTGCGGTTCGACTTCTTGTGTTTTATCGCGTCCTCGAAGAACGCCCACAGCTTGAGATAGGCGAGAAAGTCAGAGCGCTCGTCCTGGAAGGCCTGGTGGGCACGATCAGCGGCCTCGGCGCGCTCGTACGGCCGCTCGCGCGGGTCCTGCACCGTGAGCGCGGCCGCAATGATCAACACTTCGGTGAGACAATTTTCCTGCTTCGCGGCGACGATCATACGCGCGATCCGCGGGTCGATCGGAAATTTCGCAAGCTGCCAGCCCACCTGCGTCAGCTGGTTTTTTTCATCGACCGCGCCGAGTTCGGCCAGCAGCTGATAACCGTCGGCGATCATGCGCGGGGTCGGCGGCTCGATGAACGGAAAGTCTTCGATCTCGCCGATCTTCAGCGACTTCATGCGCAATATCACCGCTGCCAGCGATGAGCGCAGGATTTCGGGCTCGGTGTACTCGGGGCGCGCCGCGTAATCTTCCTCCGCATAAAGCCGTATGCACACACCCGCCGCCACCCGCCCGCAGCGCCCGGCGCGCTGGTTGGCTGAGGCGCGTGAGATTTTCTCTATCTGCAACTGCGTGACCTTGTTGCGCCAGCTGTAGCGGTTGACCCGCGCGACCCCGGTGTCGATCACGTAATGAATGCCGGGCACGGTAAGCGAGGTTTCAGCGACGTTGGTGGCAAGCACGATTCTTCTCGAACCGCCGGGCTTGAACACGCGCGCCTGCTCCTCGTACGACAGCCGAGCGTAGAGCGGCAGGATTTCAGTGCCCGGCGGATGGTGCTTGCGCAGCAGTTCCGCGGTATCGCGAATCTCGCGTTCGCCGGGCAAAAAAACCAGAATATCGCCGCCGGCGCGATCGCGCGCGAGTTCATCCGCCGCGTCGAGTATCGCCTGCTCCATGTCCTGTTCTTCCTTGTCCATCCCGAATGCTTTTCCTTTCCCCCGGTTAGGGGGAAGGGAAACCATTGTTTCCCCTCTCCCGTTTGCGGGAGAGGGGTCGGGGGAGAGGGCAGCAGCAAGCGGACGGTAGCGCGTTTCCACCGCATAGGTGCGGCCCGAGACCTCGATGACCGGTGCACCGTTGAAATGTTGCGAGAAGCGTTCAGCATCAATGGTGGCCGAGGTCACGATCAGTTTCAGGTCGGGACGCCGCGGCAGGATGCGCTTCACATAACCGAGCAGGAAATCGATATTGAGGCTGCGTTCGTGCGCTTCGTCGATGATCAGCGTGTCGTACGCTTGCAGCAACCGGTCGCCCTGGGTTTCGGCAAGCAGAATGCCGTCGGTCATGAGCTTGATGTAGGTATGGGCCGACAGCTTGTCGGAAAACCGGACTTTGTAGCCCACGGCGTGGCCGAGCGGGGATTTCAATTCCTGCGCGATGCGCGCGGCGACGGTGCGCGCGGCAATGCGCCGCGGCTGGGTATGGCCGATCAGGCCGGTGACGCCGCGTTTGAGCTCAAGGCAGATCTTGGGCAGCTGAGTGGTCTTGCCCGAGCCGGTCTCGCCGCAGACGATGACGACCTGGTTCGCCGTGATGGCGCGCGCTATCTCCTCGCGCCGGGCGACGACGGGCAGTTCTTCAGGATAAGTCGGCTGCGGCAGATTGCGCAGGCGCTGTTCGGGATCAATTTTCAATTAAATACTTTTTAAAAGCATAGACACAGAGGACGCAGAGGACGCAGAGGACGCAGAGGAAAATCAAAAGACTGATCAAATTTCAAAAATAATATTACAGTCGTCTAATGGTTCCGCGTATATAAGAAAGGGTTTGTTGATATTGTTCTACTTCGTGTACCCGTCAAGCGGGTATTGAAAAGAATCCTCTGTGTCCTCTGTGTCTATGCTTTGGACTTATTTACGCCCTTATGAAATTTCGGGATATGAAGCAGGGCACTGGCAACGCGGCGGGATCGGGGTATCATATCTGTGAGCCACACCGCGTTGAGCAGCCCCGCCGCGGCTTGCAGGGCGCAATGATAGAGCCATCTCATGAATAAGCCAACTCCAGACCCATCCGCCGCTGGATGGCAGGCCGGTTTCGAACAGTGGGCCGATCAGCTGGCCCGACTCAACCGGTCGGTAGACCCGTTTGGCATCGGTGCTTCGATGACCAAAGTCTCCCAGGGTTGGCTTACGCATCCCACGGAACTGGCGGTTGCGCTTGCCGATTTCACACGCGAACTCCAGAAAATGCAGTTGGACGAGTGGCAGGCTGCGGCCGGCCTGCAAAAGCGGCCGCACAGCGCTGCCGCTGCCGACGATGAACGCTTTACCGACCCGGCGTGGTCCGAGGTGCCGGCGCTCTCCATCATCAAACAGTACTACCTGCTCTACACCCACTGGTCGCAGGAGGCGCTGTTCGAAACGCCAGGCGTGCCGCAAGAAGACAGACGCCGCGCTACGTTCTGGGCGCGCCAGTGGCTGAACGCCGTGGCGCCGACAAATTTTTTTCTGACCAATCCCGTCGCCATCCGCAAGTTCTGGGAGTCCGGCGGCCAGAGCCTCACCGCCGGCCTCAAGCTGTGGCTGGAAGATATGCGCGCAGGCGATGTGCGCATGGTCGATGCCTCGGCGTTCAAGGTCGGCCAGAATATCGCCACCACGCCGGGTTCGGTGGTCTATCGCAACGAACTGATCGAACTCATCCAGTACGCACCGGCGACCGCCGAAGTGCATACGGTGCCGCTGGTCATCGTCCCGCCCTGGATCAACAAGTATTACATCCTCGATCTCAACGAAAAGAAAAGCCTGCTGCGCTACCTGGTCAGCCAGGGCTACACGGTGTTCGTCGTCAGCTGGAAGAACCCCACCGCGCTTCAGTCGGACACCACTTTCGACGACTACCTGATGACCGGGTTGCGGCAGGCGATCGAGGTTGCGCGCGGCATCTGCGGCACGCCCCACGTGCACGCGGCGGGCTACTGTATCGGCGGCACCGCGCTCGCGGCCATGATGGGGTGGTTCAATCGCGAGTTTCCCGACGCCGCGCAGGTTCCGGTGTCGCACTGGTCGCTGCTCACCACCCTGGTCGATTTCTCGCGCCCCGGTGGCATAGAAGTATTCATCGACGAGAAAACCATAGACACGCTGGAAGAGATGATGGCGCATCAGGGTTATCTCGACGGCAAGGACATGGGCCGCTCATTCCGCATGCTGCGTTCGAACAGCCTCATCTGGCATTATTTCGTGCATAACTATCTTTATGGCGAAACGCCGCCGCCATTCGATGTGCTGTACTGGAACACCGACGTGACCCGCATGCCGCGTGCGATGCACAGCTTCTATCTGCGCGAGTTTTACCTCAACAACAAGCTCATCAAAAAGGATGCGCTGCAACTGGCCGGCCACCCCATCGATCTGGGCCGGATACGCCAGCCGCTTTATGCCGTGGGCTGCGAAGAAGACCACATCGCGCCGTGGAAAGCGGCGTTCAAGATCGCCGGCAGGATCAAGGCGCCGGTGCGCTATACGCTGTCGAGCTCGGGCCACATCCTGGGCATCATCAATCCGCCGGTCCAGCCGCCCAAGCGCAGCTACTGGAGCGGCGCGACCAGCTCGGCCCCTCCTGAGGAATGGCTCAAAGGCCAGCACCGGATAGAGGGCAGCTGGTGGGAAGATTGGTCAGCGTGGCTGGGCGGGCACTGCGGCGAGAAAGTCCCCGCGCGCACGCCCGGCAGCAGGGACTACCCTGTGCTGGGTCCCGCGCCCGGCAGTTATGTGCACGAGATCTAGACCAAAAAAACATCGACACAGAGGACACAGAGGACACAGAGGAATTCAAATACAATAACAATAAAGATGTTATCAAGATGGCAAGCGGCAAGGTCTCAAATTTTTCTTGTTTTATTTTGCCTAATACTAAATGTATTTTCTTTGCTTTTCCTCTGTGTCCTCTGTGTCCTCTGTGTCTAAGCTTTATTAAGATTTTACTTGGCGGTCAAGCTAAACCGTCAGACTTTGACATCAGGGTTCAGGCTGTAGACGCCGGTCAGCTTCGCCTGGCCGAGCACATGGCCCTGGATCGCGACGAGCACGTCTGCGCCCTTGAAGTTGCCGATCACCGGACAACTTTCCACATCGAGCGCGTAGAGCGTAAACACGTAATGATGCGGGATGGTGTCGTTCCACGGCGGGCAAGGGCCGTCGTAACCGAAATAGTCTCCGGACATGTCCTTGTCGCCGCTGAACCATACACTGTAATCGTTGATGCCCTGGCGCGTGCCGCGCGGCCCGGTGGGTCCGCCCTTGCCGCGCGTAGTGATGCCGTCTGAAAATTCACCGGCCTTGAGCGACCCGGATTTAGGGTCAAGATCCACCAGCAACCAGTGATAAAAATCTATCCGCGGCAATGACGCCGGAACGCTGCGCCCTTCCTGGTTGACGTCATCGGGCTTGGACGGCACATCAGGATCGTGACAGATCAGCGCCAGCGACAGGGTACCGTCCGGCAGATCGCTCCATGACAGGTCGGGATTGCGATTGCCGGAGAGCGTGACATGGTTTTGGGGATCGGGGGCGCAAAACGCGAACTCCACCGGGATGGGCTGGTTGTCGCCGAAACTGCTGCTCGTCAGCTTCATGGTCGTCCTCCTGTGCTTGTGTTCCTGAAAATTATACAGTGCCGCGGCTATTTCGCGCTGCCCGGCTTATCCGCATCCGGCGCCAGTTTCAGCATCAGTTCGTCACGCTCCCGCTTCTCGATCCTCGCAAGCGCTATAACGGCATCGTAAAAACGCGGCAGGTCCCCGCCTTCGCGCGCCAGCAGCGCCTGGAACGCCGGCACCTTGCGGGTATAAATCGCCACCGAGGCCAGGTTGGCATTATTAGGTTGCTGCGCAAACCATGGATCGTACCCTTTGAATCCGTCCCATGCGGTTTTGAGCTGCTGGTAATCGAGTGCCATGGCTGCGAAAAGCTGATTTTTGCGCTCGCGCATCAGTTCCACCTCCAGCCCGCTTGCATACAGCGCTTCGAGGCGCACCCGATAAGCCGCGACCAGCCGCACAAAACCGTCGCGATGCCGCCGCATGCGCTCATAGATCTCTTTATCCTTGGAGCTGCCGTGACGCGCTAACCAGCGGCCGACGCTCTCCTGTTCCACCGTGACGGCAAAAGACTCGTTGAACACGGAATCGTCGCGGACATAGACGACCTGGTGCGCGAGTTCATGAAAAATCAGCCGCGCGATGCCGGGATCGGGATACCGGATGAACGTGTTAAGCACCGGATCGGCAAACCAGCCCAGCGTCGAATAGGCAGGAACCCCGCTGACGAAGACATCGTGGCCCGCGGCGTTCATCTGTGCTGCAAACTCATCAGCCTGCGCTTTGGAAAAGTAGCCGCGATAGCCGACGCAGCCGGCGACCGGGAAGCACCACTGCACTGGCTGCGTCGAGAATTCGGGCGTCGCGAACACGTTCCATACCACGTACGGCCGCCCGAGATCGGCGTAGCGCAGGTAGCTCGTATTATCCGGCAGGCCCAGCTCGCGGCTTGCGAACTCGCGTATGCGCAGCACCGCTGCGAGCTTCTCCCTGAGCGCTTCCGGTGTCGCCGGATCGGCAATGATCCCGTCTATTGGACGCTCGCGTTGCCAGACGCCGATCTGCCCGGTTACCGACTGCATGTAGTAAGCAACGTGAGTGCAGCCCGAGAGCGCCAGCAGCAGAATAATGGCAGGGATGCGCAGCACGATGAGCATCGAGTGTTCAGTGTTCAATGTTCAATGTTCAATGTTCAGTGAATAGTAACCGGTTCTTGCCCCTCATCCCTCTTCCTTCATCCCTCTGGAAAACGCTCCGGTGCGCAGGAACGCGCAGAGCTGCCGCGCCACTTCCGCCGACACCAGCATGGAAGAATGACTGGCGCGGAGCACGATATGATCGCGTGCGCCCGGCACCCGGGTTTCCTCCACGGTGACCACGCCATCATTGGGCCGCGGCAAGTCAGGTGCAATCAGCGAGCCGAGTCCTATGTTGGAACTGCCTGCGATCACCCCGATCTCGTATCGGGCGTAATCCGCTGCGCGGCCATGGTCCAGCCATTGCCGGATGCTGCATCCGAGTGCTTTGTGCCCGCCGGGCAGTTGTTCGAAGCGGCGCGCAGCAAAGCTGCCGGCGTAGGGCGGTCCGGCGAGCACGATGCGCCCGATATCCAGAGCCGCTGCGTTCTCAAGCAGGGTCAGAATCACGGGTCCGCCGAGACTGTGACCGACGAAGTGCAGGCGCCCGGCACCCTGCTCGATGCAAAAGCGCGAAAGGCGCTCGGCATTTTCTGCCAGCGACAGGTCCATCGAGGGATAGGAGTAGCTCAGCACATGGTATCCGCAGCGCTCGATGCGGTGGCGCATCAGCGCCATGACGATGCCGTGCATCCACAGCCCATGCACCAGAATCACTTTTTCCTGTTTGCTCATGAGGGTGACTAAAAGCACATTTCAAAAACCCAAACTAATGAAACCGCCCGCCCCTCATCCCTGACCCTTCCACCCCTCAAGGGGGTGCTATACCGAGTCCCCCAGTGGAGAAGGGAAACAAATGCCTCCCCTCTCCCGCTTGCGGGAGAGGGGTCGGGGGAGAGGGTTCGAACGCCGATCGAGCTAACGTCAAAAGTTTTTACTGCAAATTAAGAATAATAACAATTAAAAACAATGCGCTATAGAATAGACTCGTGTGCTCGCAATTAGAAGGTTTAGATTTTTATCGGCGTGCATCGGCGTGCATCGGCGGTTAATTTTTTGATTTTGTTACAGACTTTAGACGCTGCCGCTTTCAAAGTGCGTGACAGTGCCGCCCTGCAGATGGGATACATCTCCCCAGGTTTCGCAACGCCAGTGCCGGTTGCCATAATGAAACACATTCAGGCTCGCGTTGAGCAGCGGCACCGGCCGCGGCTCTCCGAGCGCAATGGCGTGCGCCTCGCGATACGCAACATCCAGCACCAATCCGTGAGTCACCACCACTACCGTCGCGCCAAGGTGGCGTTCGGCAATCTCCTCAAGAACAGAGAGACAGCGATCGCGGAATTGTTGCGCGCTCTCGCCGCCAGGGATCACGTAGGCCGGATTGCGGCTTTTAAAGCAATCAAATTCGGCAGGAAAGCCGGACTCTATCTCGTCGCTGGTCAGGCCTTCGAATACGCCAAAATGACGCTCGCGCAAACGCGTATCGACGGCAATCTCGTGGCCCGTCACTGCGGCCACGCTGCGCGCGGTCTCATACGCACGCCCGAGATCGCTGCTATAGAGCACGCTGAACGACAGGTCGGCGAGGCGCTGCCCGAGCCGGCGTGCCTGGTGCTTACCCGTGTCCGACAACGGGCTGTCCCGCTGGCCCTGCATGCGCCGCTCGCGATTCCACAGCGTCTCGCCGTGGCGTACAAGTATCAGCTGGGTCAATTTGCTTCCTTGTTAAATTTCAATGCAAAGCTCCTAAAATCAAAAGCGGTGACACAGAGGACACGGAGGAAAAACTAGAATGAATAAAGAACTTCACTAGCATGCACGCGCTGATATGGAATTCTTAGCCCATTCAGAACGCCGACAACTATTACTTGATCCTTATCTTCGTTCTTTCTCTGTGTCCTCTGTGTCCTCTGTGTCTATGCTTTTGTATTACCCTGATTGTCCATGGCTTAATCACCCGCTTCCCTCAAAAGCGATATTGTAAGGTAAACGCCGGCTGCGGCATCACTCCCCTCGCTTCCGCTATACTCGACATTCCTATCCATCCGGGTCAGGCAATGCCCAGCACCGAAATTCTTGTGTTCGCGCCGCTGATCGTGCTTCTGGCCTATGTCACTTTCGGCATGGCGGGTTTCGGGTCGACGCTGGTTTCGATACCGCTGCTCGCGCACCTGTTTCCGCTGCAGGCCGTGCTGCCGATGGTGGCGGTACTCGATTGTGTGGGTTCGCTCAGCATGGGCCTGCGCCTGCGCGCCGACATAAATAAACGCGAATTTCTGCCGCTGCTGCCGTTCCTGCTGGCGGGCATGGTCGTCGGGGTCCTGCTGTTGCTGCGCCTGCCCGGTGAAGTGCTGATCGCCAGTCTGGGTGCATTCGCCTTGTTCTACGGCACGATGTATGCGCTCAATCGCGGGGCGCAACTCAAGATTGCGCGCTGGGCCACGGCGCCGATCGGACTGGTGGCGGGAACCTGTTCCTCGCTGTTCGGTGTCGGCGGGCCGATCTACGTGATGTATCTGGCGGGACGCGGCGCAACACCGGACCAGATCCGCGCCACGGTGCCGGTGATTTTCATATTCACCACCATAGGCCGCATTTCGCTGTATACCGCGGCGGGACTGTTTTCATGGCAAATACTGGGTTATGCAGCGGCCCTGCTGCCTGTGATGTTCTTCGGGCTTTATTTAGGGCACCGGCTGCATCTGAACCTGTCGCGCAACACCCTGATCCGGGTCATAGGCGGGCTGCTGATGGCGAGCGGCGTGTCGTTGCTGCTGCGGGCGTTACAGTCCTAGAACGAAATCTAAGTCAAAAGCGTAGACACGAAGGACACAAAGGAAAACCTTCAAGAATTAAAACCGAATAATATTGGGGAAGCCCATGATATTCAATATTCCGCAGGGGCAAAATATTAATGAAGATATTTGTCCTTCCTTCGTGTCCTTTGTGTCCTTCGTGTCATTGCTTTTTCGTTCTTTTACTTTGAACTAGCGGCCGAGAAAGCCCGCGATGCGGCGCACGCCCTCGGCAAGCTCCGCGACGGGGCGCGTATAGGCGAAGCGCACATGGCGCTCCGGCGCATGGTGGCCGAAATCGATCCCCGGGGTGATCGCGACACCTGCCTGTTCCAGCAGGTCATGCGCGAAAGCAAAACTGTCGGTGGCCAGTGGCGCACAACCGGCGTAGATGTAGAAAGCGCCCTGCGGCATGTTGGGTATATCGAAACCCAGTTCGCGCAGCGCCGGCACCAGATAGTCGCGACGCGCTCTGAATTCTTCCCGGCGCACATCAAGCAGCGCCAGTGTCTGTGGCTCGAACGCCGCCAGCGCCGCGTATTGCGAGGGCGTGGGCGCCGCGAGAAATATGTTCTGAGACAGCTTGTCTATTTCCTTCACGTACGCCTCGGGCGCCACCATCCATCCCAGGCGCCAGCCGGTCATCTGAAAGTATTTCGAGAAGCTGTTGATGACGAAGACCTCGTCAGACAGCGCAAGCGCCGTTGTCGCCTCGCCATCGTAAACCAGCCCATGGTAAATCTCGTCTACGATCAGCGTGCCGCGGCGCGCTGTCGCAAATTCGATCATCGTCTTCATCTGGTCAACTGGTATCAGCGTGCCGGTGGGATTGGCGGGCGATGCGACCAGTGCCGCGACGGTACGGCTGCCCCAATGCAGCGCCATGAGTTCGGTGTTCAACTGGTAATTGCTGTCGACACCGACCGCAACACCGATCGGCTCACCTTCCATCAGCCGCACGAAATGGCGGTTGCATGGATAGCCGGGATCAGACACCAGCACCTGGTCACCCGGATTCACCAGTGCCGCGACCGCAAGCAGCAGCGCCCCCGATGCGCCGGGGGTGATGATGATGCGTGCAGGGGAAACCGCTACGCCGTAGCGCGTGCGGTAGAACGCGGCGATGGCCTCGCGCAGCTGCGGCAGGCCGAGTGCCGGCGTGTAAAACAATTCGCCGGTGCGCAGCGCTGCAATGCCGGCATCACAGATCGCCTGCGGCGTCGGGAAATCCGGCTCGCCGATTTCCATGTGCACGATGGAGCGACCCTGCGCTTCGAGTTGGCGCGCGCGCGCCAGCAGCGCCATGACGTGAAACGGCTCGATGTCATGGACGCGCTGCGCAAGCGGGAGGCTTTTATTTATCACACCAGAAGACTAACAGCTTGAATGCGAAATGCTCTTTGTGAATTACCCCCCGTCAGACTCAGGCCACCCCGTGCTTCTTGAACCACTCGGCGGCGCGCTTCCAGCCGTCCGCCGCCTGTTCCTTGCGGAAGCTCGGCCGGTAGTCGGCGTGGAAAGCGTGCGGGGTATCGGGATAGAGGTGAATCATGGACAGCTTGCCCGCGCTCTTAAGCGCGGCGTTCATGCGCTCGACGGTGTCGTTGGGTATGCCGGCGTCGGCGCCACCGTACAGCCCCAGCACCGGCGCATTGATCTGGGCCACCAGATCGACCGGATGCAAGGGCGTCATCTCGCTGGCATCACCGACCAGGCGCCCGTACCAAGCCACGCCCGCTTTGACCTTCTGGTTGTGCGCGGCATAGAGCCAGGTAATGCGGCCGCCCCAGCAAAAACCGGTGACGCCGAGGCGCTTTGCGTCGCCGGAACCCGATTTCTCGGCCCACGCCACCACCGCATCGAGATCGCTCATCACCTGGGCGTCAGGCACCTTGCTCACCACCTTGGCGAAGATTTCCTTGTTGTCCTTGAGCTGCGAGACATCGCCCTGGCGATGATAAAGTTCGGGGGCGACCGCCAGGTAACCGAGCTTGGCGAAGCGGCGGCAGACATCTTTGATGTGCTCGTGCACGCCGAAGATTTCCTGAACCACCAGTATCATCGGGAACATTTTCCCCTGCGCCGGCATTGCGGCGTAGGCCGGGATCGAACTGCCGCCCACGGGAATGCTGACCTCCCCTGCATTGAGTCCGGCGGTATCCGTCGTGATCATAGTCTGGGCGCAGACGGGTTGCACCGCCAGCGCAAATCCGGCGGCAAGCGAACCGGCGACGAATTCGCGGCGGGTCCAGGTTTCCTTGTTGGTGACCAGCGCAAGCAGATCTTCGCGCATCATTTTGTTCATGATTCCTCCGGTTGGCGTGTTGGATAAATAAGGTGCGCGAAATCCTAGTGCAAATCCCGGATACTGGCAAGACACAGTCCATGCTGTTTTTTATTCCCGGCAACACCCGTCCGGACCATGTTCCCCCAAAATATTTGCGCCGCCGCACGCTCCCGGCTACAGTATCCGTCGAACCATAATCACGGCCGCCGGTATCCACCAGCGGCGCATCCTGTGCAGGCTGTTATCGGGAGAACCCGCATGGCCATCGCGTTCAATCACAGCACCGTTCCGGCAGAAACCCTCGGCGGCAACGTCAGCCGCCAGCGCCTGCTGACCGAAGCGCGGATCAAAGACACCAATATCCTGCTCGACCGCCTGACCCTCGCACCGGGCGCTGCGCTGGAACTGTCTGTAGCCGCCGGCAATCTCGCCTGGTTCCAGATGCTCGAGGGCGAAACCACGCTCGAGCACGCGCAGGGCAAAGAACGCCTGACCGACGCCCATATCGTGTTTCTGCCACCCGGTTTCAAAGGCACGCTGCGCAGCCAGTCGGCCGCTGCGCTGCTTTACGCCGAAGTGCCCGATGCCGGCCGCTTCGACGCCGGTTTTGCGGCAAATCCGCCCGGCTTTCGCATCGTCGACTGGACGCGCGAGCCGGTGCTCGACTCCGAGCACGACGCGCGCAAGCGCATCTACGTGGTCACGCCCAAGCTGTTCGGCACCAAGGCCATCAAGGGCGAAATGATCATCTATCCCGCAGGCACCGAGGCCTCGAACCATCATCACGAGGGCGCGGAGCATTTCATGTACGTGTTGAAAGGCAGCGGCACCGCCTATGCCAACGAGAGTCCGTTCCCGGTGAAAAAAGGTGACGTGATCTACTACGAAGACCTCGAACGGCATTACCTTCGCAGCAGCGGCGATGGGGACATGGTGTTCGTCGAGTTCTTCGTGCCCGGTGAATACAAGACGATTTGGGCGCCTGGCGCCGCGATCTGCACCTGGACGCCCACTGGGCGCAATGTCCGCGGCGACAAACCCGTGCGCGAAATCAAGGCCCACAGTTCGGCCGATGTCGCCAGCCCGAACGACGTGTAGATTCCGGTCACACGACCGGTTTGCCCCATCCGCCTTCGAAAAAGCACTGGCCCAGCGGCTTTCTCGCGCGCGGACGCATTTCCTTCGCCTTGGTTTCCTCGTCGAGGACATCGGGCTCGGCCTGGTAGCCGACCGCGATCATGGCCATCGGCGTGTACTCGGCGGGTATGCCGAATGCCGCGCGCGCCTTCCCGGCATCGAAACCGCCCATCTGATGTGCAGCCAACCCTAATGCCGCCGCCTGTAGCGTAATGGACAGACTCGCCATGCCGGTATCGTGCTGCGTCCAGCGATTGGGCTTGCCATTATGGCCAAACATGCTGCCGGCGCAGGACAGCATCAGCAGCGGCACATTTTTCACCCATTTCTGATTATTTTCAGACAGACAATCGAATGCCTGCTGCCAGCCCTGCGCATCGCGGCTTTTGTCCCACACCAGATAGCGCCACGGCTCATCACCGTTGCATGACGGCGCCCAGCGCCCCGCTTCGAGCAGCGCGGCAAGCTGCGCGCGGCTTACCGTCTTGCCCGCTTCAAAAGCGCGCGGACTCCAGCGGCTCGCCAGAAGATCGTGTATGGGTACGCCAGTGAGTGCTTTTTTATCCAGCATGCCGGACTCCTAGATGAATATTGATTAAGAACAGAACATTATAGCCACAGAGGTCACAGAGAGCACAGAGAAGGGCTTTACTGCCAGGTCGCATAATTTGTATATTATTCTAGTGTTTTTCTCTGTGCTCTCTGTGACCTCTGTGGCAAATAGTTTTTAGTTTTTACAGCCCCATACTAGAAAATCTCCGCGATCAGGTGCGACACGCGCGGCAGCTCGCTGCCCGTATGAAACCCGCGCACGCGCTCCTGCAAAGCCTGATCGGGTTGCGTAATGCGATGGTGCTGCCGCAGATGCTCGGCCCACGATTCCACCAGGAAGAATTCGACATAACGCTCGGGGTCTGCGGTGTCTTTGAACAACCCCCATGATGACGCACCGTCGCGACGGCGCACGCGCGCCAGTTCCTGCATCGCTGCGCCGAAGTCATGTGCGCGGGCGGGATCGACCCTGTATTCGACCGTCACCATGACCGGGCCGCGATCGGGCTCGAGATCCAGATCGTCATGCGCTATGGGTTCCGGCCAGTGCGCGGCCGCATCGCCAAGCGCATCTGGCACATCGAGCGAATAGCGCCGGGTGGCGACGATGGCAAGCAGCGCGCCTGCCGCCGCCGCGAGCAATGCCGTGGAGACGCTGGTGCGCGCGGCCACCGCGCCCCACAGCGTGGCCCCGCCCACCGTGCCGGCTGCAAACGCCACCATGTAAATCGACAACGCCCGGGCCCGTACCCATGCCGGCACCACGGTTTGTGCCGACACGTGGAAAGTGGAGACCACCGATAACCACATGGCCCCGGATACGATCATGACCGGCACCAGCAGTTGGACGCCACTGAGCAAGGCCGCAGCGACCAGCATTGCGGCATAAATCGCGGTGGCCGCGCGCACCAGCACATTGCGCCCGAGCCTGTGGCGAAGGCGCGGCAGCAGCAGCGCGCCGCTGACAGCGCCCGCGCCGATGCTAGCGAGCAGTATGCCGTAAGCCGCAGCCCCACCCTGTGTCTGGCCCTTGGCGATCAGCGGCAACAGTGCCCACAGCGCGGTTGCAAACAGGAAGAACGACACTGCGCGCACCATCACCGCCTGCAGCGCATGCGCCTGGCGCACGTAGCGCATGCCGGCGCGCATCGCGCTGAAAAACCGCTCGGCCGGGAGCGTGCTCGGCGCGGTTTCCCGTTTCCAGCGTGCCAGCACCACCACCACTCCGAGAAAAGACACCGCGTTGAGCAGGAATGCGGCTGCAGGGCCTGCCGCCGCCACGATCACGCCGGCCAGCGCCGGACCGATGGCGCGGGATACGTTGACGCCCAGGCTGTTGAGCGAAATCGCGGGCTGCAGTTCCTCTCGTGGCACCAGTTCCGGCACCGTCGCCGCCCACGCCGGCGTCATCATGGCCGAGCCTATGCCCAGCGCGAACGTCAGCGTCAGCAGCAGCCAGGCGTTGGTCAGCCCCGCCAGTGTCATAATGCCGAGCAGTGCCGCGCAGACGAGCATCCATAGTTGCGCGCCAAGCAGAAAGCGCCGCCGGTCGACGATGTCGGCCAGCGCACCGGCGGGCAGCGCCAGAAAGAATAATGGCAGCGCGGTCGCCGCCTGGATGAGCGCCACCATCAGCGGGTTGGAAGACAACGAGACCATCAGCCAGCCGGCGCCGACTTCGTGCATCCATGTGCCGATGTTCGAGAAGATGGTGGCGATCCACAGCGCGCGGTAGAGCGGCCGCCTGAGCGGGCTCCACGGCGAAACCGGCGCCGACGGTGGATGATGAGCGGACGTGGTCAACGTGCTGTTTATTCTGATTGCTCGTGCAATTATTGCACGCGCTGCGACACTACCACATCCGCGTCACGCCGGATCAGCGCTTGCGCGCGTCCAGGCTCAGCGGCCCGGCGCCGAACGCCATCACGTACAGCATGCCGCCCATGATGGTGAGATTCTTCATGAAGTGGATCATCTGGCCCTGCGCCTGGGCCGGATCCACGGCCCAGAAATTGTGGAAGATGAGCGTCGCCGGAATGATGAAGAGAAAGATGGCCAGCGCCGCGATGCGCGCCTGCCATCCGGCCAGCAGCATCAGGCCGCCGCCGAGCTCGACGATGATCGTGCCGGCCAGCAGCAGTTCCGGGAACGGCATGCCCTTGCTTGCCATGAAACCGGCGGTGCCGGCAAAACCGGTGATCTTGCCCCACCCCGAAATAATGAACATCAACGACATCAGGATTCTGCCGCCCAGCGGTCCGTATTGTTTTACTGCCTCGCAAAGTTTGTCCATGAAATCTCCTTTGTTTACGTTACTGCCTCATACACCGCCACCTCTCGTCCGGCGGCGATCCAGGCTTCGATGCCGCCGTCGAGCGGACGCACTTTTCTAAACCCCTTGGCCATCAACTGGCGGGCGACACGCGCCGCGCTGGCTTCGTTGGGTCAACTGCAGTAGACCACCACGTCGCGGTCGGGCGGCACCGCACCAAGATGGGCTTCGGGCGCGACGATGTCGACAGGAATTGAACCGGGGATATGACGCGGGTCCTGCCGGCGCGAAAACGATGACCGCGCGTCGAGAATCACCGGCTGCGCGCCCTGTGTGATCAATTGATGCAGTTCCTCGACGCTCATGCGGACCATGCGCAAAAAGCGGATCAGGAAATAGCGCTCGACCGCCTTGACGGCGACATAGAAAACGATCGCCCCGGCGATGGCCAGCAGCGCGCCGCCACCCATGTCCCCGAGCCATCCCAGCGCCCACTCGACTTCGGCATGAAAAAAAGCACCCGCGGCAAGCGCAACACCCGCCCACAGCAGTGCGCTTACCGCGCTGTAGAGCATGAAGCGCGCGACACCCAGTTTCATGGCGCCGGCAAGCGGCGGTGCAACCGTGGAAAAACCGGGGATGAATTTGGCCATCATCAATGACTGCGCGCCCCAGCGCTCGAAAATATTCTCGGTCTGCTTGACGCAGGAATCGGGCTCGATGGCGATTCGGCACAATGTGCGCAGCACGCGGTAACCATAACGGCGGCCTGCGATATACCAGGGCGTGTCGCCAAGCAGCGATGCCGCAATGGTCACCGCAATCAACGGCGCCCACGCGAGTTCCCCTTGTGCCACCAGGGCGCCGGCCACGACCAGCATGGGCACCGCCGGCAGCGGCACGCCGACCTGGGCCAGGAACACATTCGCGAAGACAAGCATCAGCCCATGCTGTGCGATCAGACCGCTCATATCCTGCATGATTTCTCCCCTCCCCAGGCCTTCACGCGGCGATGGTCTTTGCGGATGCTGCATCGCCGCCGAATGCGAAGATGTCCATCGCCTAGGAGTTTGTCGGACTGAACCCCGACAAACTCCTGAAATTAAAAAAACTTAAGAACGAGGCGAGAAGAACGCCATGCAAGTGACGTTGGTAGCATTCCGAGACGCAAAGCTTCTTTCTTAAGCAACCTGTCGCCGAAGCGTCGATCAACAGCGATCCGTTAACACTACACGTTCCGGTGAATGGGGCCAAGTCCGACAGGCTGCTATCCGCGGCCGCGCTTCAGCTGCGAGGCGATGGTCGCGACATGCCGCCCCTGAAAACGCGCGATCGCCAGTTCATTTGCGCTCGGCTGGCGCGAGCCGTCGCCGCCGGCGATGGTGGTGGCGCCGTAGGGACTGCCACCGCTGATTTCGGTCATGGTCATCTGGCGTTGTTCGGAGTACGGCACGCCCACGATCACCATGCCCTGGTGCAGCAGCGTGGTATGGAACGATAGTATGGTGCTCTCCTGCCCGCCGTGCTGGGTTGCGGTGCTGGCAAATACACTGCCGACCTTGCCGATCAGCGCGCCCTTCATCCACAGGCCGCCGGTCTGATCGAGAAAGTTGCGCATCTGCGCCGCCATGTTGCCGAAGCGCGTCGGCGTGCCGAAAATGATGGCATCGGCTTCAGCGAGCAAGTCGGGCGTGGCATAGGGGACCTTCGCAAAGCCGGCGCGCGCGCCCTTTGCACCGCTTTTCTCCAGCGCCTCGTCCGGCATCAGTTCGGGCACCTGATAAAGCGCCACTTCAGTGTCCTTTACCTCGCGCGCGCCGGCGGCGATTTCCTCGGCCATGGTATGGATATGCCCATAAGTACTGTAAAACACCACCTGAATTTTGGTCGTCATTGCGTTCTCCTGTGTGTTAAATAAGTTATGCGTGGCTCACGCCAGATCGAACAGCAGCACTTCGGCGTCATCGGCTTCGGCAAGCGCAATACGGGTCTCGTCGCTGATTTTCATGCCGTCGCCGGCCTTGAGCGTCGTGCCGTTGACTTTGAGCGCGCCCAGCGCGACATGCACATAGGCTTTGCGGCCCGGCGCGAGTTCATGCTTCAATGCATCGCCTTTGTCGAGCAGCGTTGCGTAGAGATAAGCGTCCTGGTGGATGGTGACCGAGCCGTCGCGGCCGTCGGGCGAGGCGATCAGCCGCAAGCGCCCTTGCTTGTCGGAGTCGGCAAAGCGCTTCTCTTCATAACTTGGTGCTATGCCGGTCACATCGGGTGCGATCCAGATTTGCAGCAGGTGCACCGGCTCGCGGGATGAGGGATTGAACTCGCTGTGCCGGACGCCGCGCCCCGCGCTCATGCGCTGCGCGTCGCCGCGGCGGATCACAGAGCCGTTGCCCATGCTGTCCTTGTGCTCGAGCGCGCCGGCCAGGATGTAGGTGACGATCTCCATGTCGCGATGACCGTGGGTGCCAAAACCCATGCCGGGCTCGACCCTGTCCTCGTTGATCACGCGAAGTGCGCCGAATCCCATTTCATCAGGGTCGTAGTAATCTGCGAACGAGAACGTGTGATACGTGTCGAGCCAGCCGTGATGGGCATGGCCGCGCTGTTCGCTTTTACGCAGGATGAGCATGGCGCAGTCCTTCTAATTTAATTTATGACATTAATTGAATATCTATCTCCATGATATTAGGTGACTTACATTATTGAAATCGGAATATTCTGATTAAATTAATCAAATATATTGAACAATAGCGGATGGCCAGCGGCCGAGTTGCTCAGCGCTCCCCGCCTCCGCCCAGCGCTTTGTAGAGTTGGGCTGCGACAGAAAACCGTGCGCGCCGGGTTTGCACCGTGCCCTGCTGGGCGGAAAAGAGTTCCCGTTGCGCATCCAGCACTTCCAGATAACTGGAGATACCCGCCTTATAACGGGCATCCGCCAGCCGCAGCCGCTGCTGCTGGCTCGTTTCGGCGGATTGCTGGGCGCGCAACTGCTCGACCAGATAGGTGCGGGCGGCAAGAAGGTCGGCAACTTCGCGGAACGCCTGCTGAATTGCTTTTTCGTACTCGGCCACGGCGACTATCTTGCGCGCTTCGGCAAGATCGACACCGGCAGCGGCGCGTCCGGCATCGAATAGCGGAAAGCGCAACGCGGGCTGGAAATTCCAGCTGCCGCTGCCGGCATCGAACAGCCCGGTCAGGGCGCTGCTCGCCGTGCCCAGTCCGGCAGTCAGGGTGATGCGCGGCAGGAAGGCGGCGCGGGCAGCGCCAATATTGGCGTTGGCGGCAATCAGCCTGTTTTCGGCGGCCAGCACATCGGGGCGTTTGAGTAACACCTCGGAGGGCAACCCGGCGGCCAAATCCGGCACAACGCCCTGATCGGCTAGCTTGCGTCCGCCAGTCAAATCGGCCGGCTCCCGGCCGACCAGCAGCGTCAGCGCATTGATGGCAGCGGCGCGCTGACGTTCCAGGTTGGCAAGCTCCGCCCGCGTCAGCTGATAAGCCCCGTCCGCGGCTAGGAAATCGAGGTCGCCGGCCAGTCCCACTTCTCTGCGGCGGTTTACCATCATGCGGGTTTCCCCGCGGCTGTTCAGCGTGTCCACCGCCAGCCGCGCGCGTTCCTCCAGTTCCAAATGGGTGAAATAGGCGTTGGCAACTTCGGCAATGAGCGACAGGCGCAAAGCGCGCCGGGCTTCCTCGCTCGCGAGATAGCTCGACAGCGCCGCTTCATTAAGACTTTTCACCCGGCCCCAGAAATCCAGCTCAAACGCCAGCAGGGAGAACCCGGCATCGTAGCGATGGCTGGTAAGCGGGCGTCCCGTGGAGGAAAGGTCCCCCGGCGTGCGCGACGAGGCGGCGCCGGCTGCGGCATCGATGCCGGGTAACCGGTCAGCACGGGCGATACCATAGAGGGCGCGGGCTTCCCCGACCCGGGCTGCGGCTATTCTCATGTCCCGGTTGTGTTCGAGCGCCGTGGCAATCAGATTTTGCAACCGGGGATCGGGGAAGAAGTCACGCCATTCGAGTGCGATCGCCTCGCGCGCGCCATCGGCTTGGGCGGTTTGCGGCCATTGCGCGGGGACGGGCGGCTCGGGCCGCCGATAATCGGGCATCAGCGAGCAACCCGCCAGGGCCGCGCCGAGGACTATGACGGAAAGTTTATGCATGGTCGGCATCCTTGTGTCGGCGCGCGCGACCGGGAAATATTTTTCGCACCACGACGAAAAACACCGGCACCAGGAATATCGCCAGCAATGTCGCCGCGAGCATGCCGCCGATGACTCCGGTGCCGATGGCGTGCCTGCTGTTGGCGCCGGCGCCGGTGGAAATCGCCAGCGGCAGCACGCCGAGGATAAACGCAAAAGAGGTCATCAGGATCGGGCGAAAACGCAGGCGGCAGGCTTCGAGCGTCGCCTCGGCCAGACTCATGCCGCGCTCCTGCAATTCGCGCGCGAACTCGATGATCAGGATGGCGTTCTTGCTCGACAACCCGATGATGGCGATGAGGCCGACCTTGAAATAGACGTCGTCGGGCAATCCGCGCAGCGTCACCGCCAGCGTCGCGCCAAAAATGCCCAGCGGCACCACCAGCATCACCGCAAAAGGAATGGACCAGCTTTCATACAGCGCCGCCAGCGCCAGGAAAGCCACCAGCAGCGCCAACGCAAAGAGCAGCGGCGCCTGGCTGCCCGAGAGTTTTTCCTCGAACGAGGTGCCGGACCACTCGAAGCCGAACCCCGGCGGCAATTGCCGGGACAACTCCTCCATGGTTTGCATGGCCTCGCCGGTGCTGTGGCCGGGCGCCGGGCCACCGGAGATTTTCATCGCCGGCAGGCCGTTGTAGCGATCGAGTTTGGGCGAGCCGACGATCCAGCGCGGCGTCACCAGTTCGGACAGCGGCACCATGGCACCGGCCCGGTTTCTGACCGACATGCTCAGCAGCATGTCCGGCGTGGTGCGCATGTCGGCTTCCGCCTGCATCTGCACGCGCAGAATCCGGCCCTGCCGCTCAAAGTCGTTGATATAGGCCACACCCATGGTGGATTGCAGCGTCTCGTTGAGATCGGCGATGCTTACTCCCAGAGTTTCAGTCTTGCGCCGGTCGATATCGAGCAGCAGTTGCGGCGCGGCTTCCTGGCCTTCCGGTCGCACGCCGGCCAGCGCCGGATTCTGGCCGGCCATGCCCAGCACCAAAGAGCGTGCCTCATACAGTTTTTCGCGGCCGTGGCCGCCGCGGTCCTGCAGGCGGAAGTCAAAACCGCCGGTCGAGGCAAGTTCCGGAATGGGCGGCGGATTGATGGCGAAGATCATGGCCTGCTTGATCTGGAACAGCGCCATGTTGGCCCGCTGCACCAGCGCGGCCGAGGAATGCTCGGGGCCGGGGCGCTCATCCCATTCCTTGAGCCGGACAAATGCGAGCGCTGCGTTCTGGCCCCGGCCAAAAAACGAGAAGCCGACCACGCCGATGACTTTGGCAACCTCGGGTTGCTTGAGGAAATACTGCTCGACCTGGTTCAGCACTTCTATCGTGCGCTCTTGCGAGGCCCCCGGCGGCAATTGCACCATGCTGATGAAATAACCCTGGTCTTCATCGGGCAGGAAGCTGCCGGGCAGGTGCGTGAACAGCCAGCCGGTGGCGCCGATGATGGCCGCGTACAGCAGCAGATAGCGCCCAGGTTTGGGAAGCATCCGGCCGACCCACGAGCGATAACCATCCCGGGTTCGGTTGAACAAGCGGTTGAACCACCCGAAAAAACCCGTGGTGGGCATCACTTCCGTGCCCGGCTTGTGTTTGAGCAGCACGGCGCACAGCGCCGGGGTCAGCGTCAGCGCCATCAGGATGGAGAAGCCCATGGCGAGCAGCAGCGTCATCGCAAACTGGCGATAGATGACGCCCACGGAGCCGCCGAAGAAAAGCATGGGCGCGAACACCGCCGCCAGCACCAGGGTGATGCCGATGATGGCGTTAAATATCTGGTCCATCGCCTTGCGCGCGGCTTCCCGCGGCGCCAGCCCTTCCTCGCTCATGATGCGCTCGACCGCCTCCACCACCACGATGGCATCATCCACCACGATGCCGACCGCGAGCACCATGGCAAACAGGGTGAGCACGTTGATCGAGTAGCCGAACACATAAAGCCCGGCCAGCGCCCCGATCAGGGACACCGGCACCACGATGGCTGGAATAATGGTGGCGCGGAAATTCCCCAGAAACAGATAGATCACCAGGAATACCAGCAGCATGGCTTCGGCCAGCGTCTTCAGGACTTCCTTGATGGAAATATCGACAAACCGCGAGGTATCGTAGGGCACATCCCAGGCGATCCCTTTGGGGAAATAGGGCGCCATCTCCTCCATCTTGGCGCGCACCGCCTTGACCACTTCAAGCGCATTGCCATCGGGCGCGACGCGAATGGCGATGGCTGCCGTCGGCTGCCCATTGAGGCGGGCGAAAATATCGTAGCTCTGGGAGCCCAGTTCCACCCGGGCCACGTCCTTCACCCGCACCGCGGAGCCGTCCGGCTGGGTGCGCACGAGGATGTTGCCGAATTCTTCGGGCGTGGCCAACCGGCTGCGCGTGACGATGACCGCATTGATCTGCTGGCCCGCCGCGGCCGGCGTCTGGCCCAGCTCGCCGGTGGCAAGCTCGACGTTCTGGGCGCGCACCGCGCGGGTCACGTCGGCGGGCGAGAGATTGTAGGCATGAAGTTTTTCCGGCCGCAGCCACAGACGCATGGAATATTCGGTACCGAACAGGATCGCCTCGCCTACGCCCTTGACTCGCCTGAGCGGGTCGAGCACACCGGCGGCGGCGAAACTGCCAAGGTCCACGGCCGAAAGACTGTTATCAGGCGAGTGGATGGCAACGAACATCACGTAATTGCGCGACGGCTTGGTCACCGGCACGCCCACCCGCCGCACATCGTCCGGCAACCGCGCCTCTATGCGTTTGTAGCGGTTTTGCGCCTCCACCGAGGCGATATCGATATTCGTGCCGGGCTGAAAGGTCAGGGTCACCGTGCCTGTTCCCAATTCCGAGGCCGACTCCATGTAAAGCAAATGCTCGATTCCGTTCATCTCCTGCTCGATCAGAGCGGTGACGGTGCTTTCGACGACCTTGGCTGACGCGCCAGGATAGACGATGTTGAACGCGATGGACGGCGGCGCGACCGCCGGATACTGGGAGACCGGCAGGGTTCTGAACGCCAGCGCGCCGGCGAGCAGAATCACCAGTGCAATCACCCATGCAAATACCGGGCGGTCGATGAAAAATTTGGCGAACATGCTTTACCCCTGTTTCTTGCTGGCGGCCGGCGGCTGCGTGACGGGCGCGGCGTCCGGACTGAACGGCACGGACTTCACCGGCGCGCCGGGACGCACCTTCTGCAGACCGTTGACGATCACCTGCTCTCCGCTCTTCAGGCCTTCGGCGATGATGAAATCGTCACCGCTCATGCCGCCGGTTTTCACCGGCCGGGGCGCTGCCTTGCCCTCAGCGTCCACTATCATCACGAACTGGCCCTGCGGCCCGGCCTGCACCGCACGCTGGGGAATTCGCAGGACTGTGTCGGCAATCGCTTCTGGAAAACGGACACGCACGAAAGTGCCGGGCAGCAACTCATGCCTGGCGTTGGGAAACACGGCACGCAATGAGACGCTGCCTGTGGCAGGATCGACGGCCAGATCGGAGAACAGCAATTTCCCCGGCTGCGGATAGATGCTGCCGTCTTCCAGGATAAGCTCGACTTTGGCGCGCTCCGCCTGCTTGATCCTGCCCGCCTTCACCGCCTGCCTCAACCGCAGCAGGTCGGCACCCGGTTGGGTGAAGTTGGCGTAAATGGGATCGATCTGCTCGATGGTAGCGAGATGGGTCGCCTCTCCGCGCCCGACGAGCGCACCCTCGGTGACCAGCGTGCGTCCGATGCGGCCTGAAATCGGCGCTGGCACGGCCGTATTTTCCAAATCGATGCGGGCGCGAGTCACCGCGGCTTCGGCCTGTTTCACTTTGGCGTCCGCCAGGTCCACCTCCTGCTGGCTCACCGCCTTGATCTCGAGCAGCGGCCGGTAACGCTCCAGCGTCAGGCGCGCGACTGCAAGATCCGCCTTGGCGGAGTCGAAGGCTGCCTGATAATTGCGCGGATCGATGCGGAACAGCGTGGCCCCTTCTTTGACATCGGTGCCTTCGGCAAACAGGCGCTTTTCAACGATACCCTCCACTCGCGCCCTCACCTGAGCGGAGCGGAATGCCTGCAAACGACCCGGCAATTCCTGGGTGATCGTTGCCGAGCCTGGCGCGACAGTGACGACTTCGACTTCCGGCGGCGGCATGGCCGCTGCGCCGGGACCGCCGGGACCGCCGGCACCCTTTTTGTCGCCTTCTGCTCCGCAACCCGCAAGCACGGCAGTCAACAGAAACATCAGCAGGAAGATTTCGCGCTTCATGTTCGGTTCCTTAATGATTTGGCGCATAAGCGCGCAGAAAGCAATCCACGATCTGTTCGATCCGGGTCTTCTCCACAACCGCGGGCGTAGCGGCGCCGCAGAGGCGGCTCGCATGTTCGAACCCCCCCAGCATGCCCACCAGCATCTCCGCGGCGAGGCGCGGGTCGTCCTGGCGCAGCCGGTTATCGGCCATGGCACGACCGAGAAAATCCGCCAGCCGGGCAATGGTCTGGGCCGGGCCTTTGGCGAAAAAGGCCTGGGCCAGGCCCGGGAAACGGGTAGTCTCGGCGGTCAGGGCGCGAAACATGGCCAGCCCTTCGTCACCCAGAATTTTTTCGCGGAAAGTCGTGGCGAAGCGGATCAGCGATGCGCGCACATCTTCCGTCTGCCCATCCAGCGTAACGGCAATGGCAGCCGAAGACAGGGTAGCCGTTTCGCTGAACAACTCATCCTTGCTGGGAAAATGATTGTAGAGCGTTTGCTTCGCCACACCCGCGCGAGCGGCAATATTGTCCACGCTCGCCCGGTAGCCTTCTTTCATGAAAGCCTCTCTGGCCGCCTGCAGCAGACGGTGGCGAGTATCGGCGGCAACAGGCGTTTCAGGGTGAGACATGATGGCCTCTGTCTTAACTGGACTGGACAGTCTAGTCCATCTTTAGGTGCATGACAAGCAAGCAGGGCCCTACTTTCCTGAATTTGTGCCTGTAGTATAGATAGAGAACAACCACACCTGTAACGGTCTGTCAGGAATTTTGAAAATGCGACTCTCACTCGACGCGCTGCTGGTGCTGGATGCCATCGACCGCAAAGGCAGCTTCGCCGCCGCGGCCGCCGAGCTGCACCGTGTGCCTTCGGCGGTCACCTATACCGTGCAGAAACTCGAACATGACCTCGACGTGCCGCTGTTCGATCGCCGCGGACACCGCGCCAAACTCACCGCAGCAGGCCGCGAACTGCTGGACGAGGGACGCCATCTGCTGCGCGCGGCCGCCGAACTGGAATCGCGCATCAGACGCGTTGCCACCGGCTGGGAAACCGAGTTGCGGATCGCTTACGACGGCATCATACCGAAGCAGCCGCTGCTCGATCTTGCAGCGGCGTTTTATGAACAGCAGTGTGGCACGCGTCTGCGAATTTTCGCCGAAGTGCTGGGCGGTTGCTGGGATGCGCTGGTGTCGCGGCGCGCTGACCTGGTGATCGGCGCGCCCGGCGACGGGCCTGCAGGCGGCGGGTACACGACACGCGCGCTGGGCGCGGTCGAATGGGTGTTCGCAATCGCACCCGGGCATCCGCTCGCCAAACTACCCGGCCCGCTTGCCGCGGCGGACATTCAGAGCCACCGCGCGGTATCGGTTGCCGACAGTTCGCGCAATCTGCCGCCGCGCACCGCGGGACTGCTGTCCGGCCAGGAAACCCTTGCTGTCCATGATCTTGCCGCCAAAGTCATGGCGCAGCGCATGGGGCTGGGTGTGGGCAACCTGCCGCGCTACCTGGCGGAGCGCGAAGCGGCCGCGGGCAGGCTGGTCATCAAGCAGACCGAGGAGCCGAAAATCAGCGCGCCGCTGTTCCTCACCTGGCGTACCGAGCACAAAGGCAAGGCGTTGCAATGGTTTGTGAAACGCTTGCAGGAACCGGGCTGGCTGGACACAGCGCTACGAATATAGCCACAGAGTGGTCTCTGTGATCTCTGTGGCAAATATTTCTAGTTCTTATCGTCGCTAAAGCCGATTTTCTTGTGCGTGCCGTCGCAGAACGGCTTGTTTTTCGAGCCCCCGCACCGGCACAGGTACAAGGTCTCCTCCACCTTCAACGGTTCGCCGCGCGAATTGTGGAACTGGGTCACGCCTTTCACCACCAGCGGCCCGTCCTTGATCAGTTCGATTGTCGCATCCATCACGGATCTCCTGACATAAGCTTACTGCTGCTGTTGTTGCGCCTGCTGTTCGGCAATGTCCTTGTGCACCTGCGCCATGTCGAGCGCCCGGGCCTGCGCGATCACGCTGTCGAGCCCCGCGGCCGGCAGCGCCCCCGCCTGCGACAGCAAAACCACTTTTTCCCGGAACATCATCAGCGTGGGGATCGAACGGATGCTGAAATGTCCCGCCAGTTCCTGCTCGATGTCGGTATTGACCTTGGCAAACACGACGTCCTGGTGTTTGTCGGATGCCGACTCGAAAATCGGGGCGAAGCCTTTGCAGGGGCCGCACCACGGTGCCCAGAAGTCGACAATCACCATATCATTCTTGGTCACCACGTCTTCAAAATTGTCCTTGGTTAATTCTACTGTTGCCATGCCATCTTTCTCCTGATCTACAGCGTATCTTAAAAAAACTCCCTCTCCCCTCACCCTGCCCTCTCCCCCAAAATTGGGGGAGAGGGGTTTTATTTTCTAGCTGTCCCAGCAAGCCGTGCCAGCAAACCGATGCCCTTAATTTTATCATCAAGGCCAATCAAAAAGAGTTGCCCCCTGATTCCAGATAACGCCGCAATGACGAAATGGCATCACTCATAGTCGTTATGTGCGCAGCGCGGAAATGCAATAGAATTGGCCTATACCACACGAGGAGAACCACAATGCGCATCAAGACCGCGGTCATCGCCGCCGCCACGCTCGCAGCCCTTAGTCTGCAAGCTCATGCCCAAAACTATCCCGTCAAACCCATACGCATGATCGTGCCCTTTGCGCCGGGCGGCAACGTGGACATCACTGCGCGCACGATATCGGCGCCGATGGCCGAAGCGCTCGGATACCAGATCCTGGTGGAAAGCCGGCCGGGGGCAGGCGGCACTGTAGGCGCGGACGTGGTCGCCAAAGCCGCGCCCGACGGCTACACGATACTGATCGCCTCCAGCAGCGTCATGACCAACGGCCCGGCGCTGTATCCCAAGCTGCCCTATGACATCCAGAAGAGCTTCGTGCCCATAGGCCGCATTGCGGTGGTGCCGCTGGTGATCGTCGTCCACCCCTCGGTCCCGGTAAAAACGACCAAAGACCTGATCGCGCTGGCGAAGAAAATGGACGGCCAACTGCTGATGGCCAACGCCGGCGTCGGCACGACCAACCACCTGATCGCCGAACTGTTCATGATCTCGACCAACACGCGCATGACGCTGGTGCCGTACAAAGGCAGCGGCCCGGCGCTGGTCGATCTCATCGCCGGCCACGTTCATGCCCACGTCGACCAACTCTCCTCGGCCCTGCCCTACATCAAGTCGGGCCGCGCGCGCGCCGTCGCCGTCACCACCGCCAGGCGCGCGGCGATGCTGCCCGAAGTGCCGACGCTCGCCGAATCGGGCGTGCCGGGATTCGAGGCGAGCACCGTCACCGGCATCCTCGCGCCCGCGGGCACGCCGAAAGACATCGTGGCAAAACTCAATGCCACGCTGGTCAAAGTGCTCGGCACCGCGGCAGTCAAAGAGAAATTTGTTGCGCTCGGCGCCGAAGCGCAACCGAGCACCAGCGAGGCACTGGCGGCATTCATCCGCGACGACCTCGCCAAATGGGTCAAGGTGGTGAAGCAGGCGGGAATCAAGCTGGAACTATGAACGAGGAATTATGAACGATGAGCGCAAACAATTTCGTACGCTTGGCTAAATCCTGCACCGCCGATCCGGTTTTCGCTTTTCGTTCATCATTCATCATTCATCGTTCATCATTCATCGTTCCAGTCAGGCCCCCGCCTGACTGGCCGCGCTCTGCTGCAGCAGCTTGAGCATCGCCGCGGCCTTGTCGAAGGTTTCCTGATACTCGTCCTCGAGCCGCGAGTCGGCGACGATGCCGCCGCCGGCCCAGAAGCGGATCACGCCGCCTGAATTGACCAGCGTGCGGATCGCGATGCTGGTGTCCATGTTGCCGTCGAAGCCGAGGTAGCCGATCGCGCCGCAGTAGACGCCGCGGCGGTTCGGTTCAAGTTCCTCGATGATCTGCATCGCGCGCAGCTTGGGCGCGCCGGTGATCGAGCCGCCGGGAAAACATCCGCGCAGCAGATCGAGCGCATCGTGTCCGCGCGCAAGCGTCCCGGTCACCGTGCTCACCAGGTGATGCACTGTGGCAAAACTCTCGACCTCGAACAGCTTCGGCACCCGGATCGAGTTCAGCGCGCAGTTCTTCGATAAATCGTTGCGCAGCAGATCAACGATCATGACATTCTCGGCGCGGTCTTTCGCGCTGTTGCGCAGTTCTTCCACGAGTTCAGCGTCCAGCCGCGGATGCCCGGCGCGCGGCCGCGTGCCCTTGATCGGCCGCGTCTCCACCCGGCCGCCCTGCACTTTAAGGAACCGCTCCGGCGACGCCGACAGGATTTGGGCGTTCGGCGTGCTCAGATAAGCCGAGAACGGCGCCGGGTTGATGACCCGCAGTGCCTGATAGGCGAGCCACGGGTCGCCGCTTGCCGCCGCCGCAAAGCGCTGCGCGAGATTGACCTGATAGCAATCGCCGTTGCGGATGAATTCGTGGATGCGTTCGAAGGCGCGGCCGTAAAATTCGCGCGTCATGTTGGACGCCACCGGCGAGGTGACCCGGAACGGCGCGCGCTGCTTTTCCTTCACCGGTGCGCTGAAACGCTGAACCAGACTGTTCCATTTGATGTCGGTGTCGGGATCGCGCCCCTGCCCGATGAGCCAGCTCCTGCGCTCCTGGTGATCGACCACCAGCGCCCAGTCGTAAATGCCGATCGCCATCTCGGGCAGCTTCTCGGCATCCTCGGCCAGCGCAGGCAGGTGTTCCAGGCGGCGCCCGAGGTCGTAGCTGATATATCCAATCGCACCGCCGCAAAACGGCAGATCCACATCGGCCGGACTGCATGCGGCATCCATGTCCAGATGGCGCCTGAGCAGCACAAACGGATCCTCGCGCGAGAGTTCGATGCCGTCGGTGTAAATCTCAGTCAGGTTGCCGCGCGTGATGAGGCGCATGTACGGCTGCGCGGCGAGAATGTCGTAACGCGACTGGCCCGGGTGATGCCGGCCGCTGTCGAGAAACACCGCCCACGGCAGATCGACGACGGACTCGAACAGCGCGGCGCTGTCGGCGTGATAAGGAAGTTCAGTCAGCAGGGGCGTGGGCATATGTAATTTTATCAGGTGCTTCCAAGTTCAAAAAAAGCATGAACGCCATCCCTCTCCCTTGATCCCTCTCCCCGCGGGGAGAGGGAAAACAGTTGCCTCCTCTCTCCCTTGGGAGAGAGGTCGGGAGAGAGGGTCGGGCACGAAGGAAAAACTAATTAATTAATATAATCATATACTTATGTGATTTCACCAGAGGTACGCAGTGCTCGGCCCGGGTTGCGTGTTTAGTACACCACCACGCTGCGTATCGATTCACCGCTGTGCATCAGCTCGAATCCCCGGTTGATGTCTTCGAGTTTGAGATGGTGCGTGATCAGGTCGTCGATGTTGATCCTGCCGTCCATGTACCAGTCGACGATCTTCGGCACGTCGCGCCGGCCTTTCGCGCCGCCAAACGCCGTGCCCTTCCACACGCGCCCGGTGACCCACTGGAACGGGCGCGTTTTGATTTCCTGCCCTGCGCCGGCGACCCCGATGATCACCGACACGCCCCACCCCTTGTGACAGCACTCCAGCGCCTGGCGCATGAGATCGACGTTGCCTATGCACTCGAAACTGTAATCCGCGCCGCCCTTGGTCAGACTTACGAGATAAGGCACCAGATCGCCTTCGACATCCTGCGGATTGACGAAATGCGTCATGCCGAACTTCTCCGCAAGCGCCTTGCGCGCCGGATTGATGTCGACCCCGACGATCATGTTGGCACCGGCCAGTCGCGCACCCTGGACCACGTTCAGCCCGATTCCACCCAGACCGAACACCACGACATTGGCCCCCGGCTCGACTTTCGCGGTATTGATCACCGCGCCTATGCCCGTGGTCACGCCGCAGCCGATGTAACACACCTTGTCGAACGGCGCGTCCTCGCGGATTTTTGCCAGCGCGATATCAGGCACGACCGTGAAATTTGAAAAGGTAGAGGTACCCATGTAGTGCAGTAGTTTTTTTCCTGCCAAAGAAAAACGGCTGCTGCCGTCGGGCATCACCCCCTGGCCCTGGGTCACGCGTATCGCCTGGCACAAATTGGTCTTGCCCGAAATGCAGTATTCGCACTGGCGGCACTCCGGCACATACAGCGGGATGACGTGATCGCCTTTCCTGAGCGTCGTCACGCCCGGGCCGATATCGACGACCACGCCGGCGCCCTCGTGGCCGAGGATCGCCGGGAACAGCCCTTCCGGGTCGGCGCCCGAGAGCGTGAAGTCATCGGTATGGCAAATGCCCGTGGCTTTGATCTCGACCAGCACCTCGCCCGCTTTCGGCCCTTCGAGGTCGACGGTTTCAATGGTCAGCGGCGCACCGGCTTTGTGTGCAACAGCGGCTTTGACTTTCATTCCTCCCTCCAAAAAAACTTAAAAAAGCCAATTCTATATTAGCCACAGAGATCACAGAGGACACAGAGAAAAACATACCGGATTTTCCGAGTCTGCGGCAGAAGTGCTTATGCCATGTGCTGCGCAACGATTGAAAAAAATTGTCCTTGCCGCACACGGTTTTATCCCGGTTGTAGTTTTTGGTTTTCTCTGTGTCCTCTGTGATCTCTGTGGCTAAATATCTTTTAGCATTACACTGTAGCGCATGAAACCGTATCGCGGCCGCTTCGCACCCTCGCCCACCGGGCCGCTGCACTTCGGCTCTCTGGTGGCTGCGGTCGGCAGCTATCTCGAAGCAAAAACCCGCGGTGGCGACTGGCTGGTGCGCATCGAGGATCTCGATCCGCCGCGCGAGGTGCCGGGCGCCGCCGACGACATTCTGCGCACGCTCGTAGCCTGCGGCATGACCTGGGATGGGGCTGTCGTTTATCAAGGCACGCGCGGCGACGCCTATCATGCCGCTCTGCATGAGTTACGCCAACTCAACCGGATCTATCCGTGCGCATGCAGCCGGCGCGAGATCGCCGATTCCGCAATCTCCGGCATCGAAGGCTACGTGTATCCCGGCACCTGCCGCACCGGTTTGCCCCCGGGCAAGGTCGCGCGCGCGCTGCGTGTCGACACGCGCGGCGCCGCCATCGAATTCGACGATGCCGTGCAGGGCCGCATGGCACAGAACCTGGAAACCGAAATCGGCGATTTCGTGCTGTACCGGGCTGACCGGGTTTTCGCCTACCAGCTTGCCGTGGTCGTGGACGACGCGGAACAGGGCATCACTCACGTGGTGCGCGGCGCCGACCTGATCGATTCCACCGCGCGCCAGATCTACCTGCAGCGGTTGCTCGGCCTGCCCGCGCCACGTTATGCCCATCTGCCGGTCGCGGTAAATGCGGACGGCGAGAAACTCAGCAAACAGACGCTGGCCAGTCCCATCGATGCAGATCGACCATTACCGCATCTGGTGCAAGCACTGGTTTTCCTGGGACAGCAACCGCCATCAGACATGGCTTCCTCCAGCACACGTGCGCTATGGCAGTGGGCGCTGGAGAACTGGCGGCTGGAGCGCGTGCCGAAACTGCTCAGAATTGAAGTTCACAAAGAGCATTAACGCAAAGGTTCGCAAAGTAAGACAAGAACAGAAATTACCTGAAATAGTGCAATCATAATTAAAGGTGCGAGGTTTTAATTATCATTTGATTTGTTTTTCCTTAGCGAACCTTTGCGCCCTTTGCGTTAATGCTCTTTTTGATTCTAAGCACCAGTCAAATTACCCCGCGCTCGCGCAGGATGCTTATCGCCTCGGCGCTATAGCCAGCCTCCCCCAGCACAGCTTCGGTGTCGGCGCCGACCGGCCGCGGCGGCGTGTCCGCCTGCGGTCCGTCGTGCTCGAATCGAAACGGCGCCAGCGGCACCTTGAAGTCGCGGGTAAGCCCGGTCTGCTGCATAGGGAAAGTATGAAACAGCCCGCGCGAGGCGGTCTGCTCATCGGCCAGGCAATCCGGTATGGTGCGCACGCGGCCCGCCGGCACGCACAGTTCGCAGAGCAGCGTTTCCCATTCCAGCGCGGTGCGCATCATCAGCGCCTGCTGCAACGCGGCGCGCAATTCCTTTACATGGCCGCGCCGCGCCGCTGGATCGGCAAAACGCGGATCGCCGTTGAGCGCCTCCAACCCGAGACCCTGCAACAGGTGCTGGTACTGATGTTCTTCGTTGATGGCGAGCGCCAGCAGACCCTCGGCGGTGTTAAACGTGGTCGACGCCGGCGCCCGGCTCGACGCATCGTTGCCCCCGGGCTTTGGCGCAACACCGGTATTCAGATAGGCCGTGACGACCGAGGCCATGAGCATCATCGTCGTATCGAGCATGGATAGATCAATGTGCTGGCCAACTCCCGTGCGGCTGCGCTGGTAGAGCGCGGCCGAAACCGCATAGGCCGCCGCTATGCCCGTCGCGTAGTCAATGACGGGCGGGCCCACCTTGAGCGGCGCGCTCTCCTCAGTGCCGGTGATGCTCATCAGTCCGGACCATGCCTGGATCACGCTGTCATAAGCGGGATGATCCTGCTTGGGCCCGGTGTTGCCGTAGGCGGTGATGGAACAGAAAATCACATTGGGATTGACCGCTTTGACATCTTCGTAGCCGATGCCGCGTTTCACCGCCGAGCCCGTGCGCAGGTTCTGCACCACCACGTCGGCGCCCGCGGCGAGCTTGAGGAAAATCTCGCGGCCCTCGGGTTTATCGAGATCGAGCGCAAGAAAGCGCTTGTTGGCCGATTGCGTCATGAACCCGAGCGACATGCCCTGCCTGCCGAAGGACGGGTCGGCTTCGGCGCGCCAGCGCACCGATTCGCCGCGGCCGGGCCGCTCGATCTTGATGACGTCCGCGCCAAGCAGACCGAGCTGGTAGGCGCAGAACGGGCCCGCGAGCACCCGCGTCAGATCGAGAACTTTAATGCCAGTGAATGGACGTTGATCAGCCACCATTACACTTCCTTAAAGGATGAAAGCATGAACACGAAGGACACGAAGGACACAAAGGAAATCAGATCAAACAGAATAAAACCGAGCAATACTTTTATGTCTGATCGCTGAAACTGTCGATTAAATAAGTACTCAACTGTGTCCGTAAATATGATCCAGAATATTTAATTATTTTTGCCCTTCCTTTGTGTCCTTCGTGTCCTTCGTGTCCTTCGTGTCCTTCGTGTCTATGCTTTTTCGTTTTTCTTGATTAGCGCGCAAGCGCAGCAACCGGAATGCTGCCAGCATTCGCAAGACGCGTTTTCTCGGCGGCGACAGCGACGATCAGCTCGCGGATGCGCGGTATGACCTCGCGCGCCGCTTCCTCGCCGGCCGCCATGTTTTCGATCTTGTGGTTGAAGTCAGTCATGCGCGCACGTATGGTCGGCGGCCGGATCACGACATCGGCCAGCGCGGCGTCCGCCGAGCCGCGCCAGGACACGTCCACCGCGATCACGATATCCGCCCCCATCGAACGCGCCACCGGCGCCGGCACGCGGCTGACCATCCCGCCATCGACATATTCCGCACCGCTGATGATCACCGGCCAGAACATCTTAGGCACGCTGGCCGAAGCGCGCACAGCAAGACCGGTGTTGCCGCGATTGAATACTTTCATGCGATTGGACTCGCGCTCCGCCGCGATTGCGGCGAACGGTTTGCCCAGCGCCTCGATCGGCCGGTTGCCGAGCGTTTCGTTAACAAAAGCCTGCAGGCGGCCGCCTTCGATCATGCCGGGACCAAACAGCGTGAAATCGAACAAATCGCTGTCTTCGACCTCCAGCGCGATTTTTTCCAGCGCCGCCGAACGATGGCCGCCCGCATAAAGCGAGGCAACGATAGCGCCGGAACTGGCGCCGACCACAAGATCGGGCTCGATGCCCGCGGCTTCCAGCGCCTTGATGACGCCGACGTGAGCGAAACCCCGGGAACCGCCGGCGCCGAGCACGAGACCGATCACCGGCCGCTGGGACTTGAGCGGCGTGAACTGCACGGTGCGCGGCGCATCTTCGCCGGTGTAATTGACGGGTGCTGTAGCGCACGCAGAAAGCGCGGCCACCAGTGCCAGACTGATCCATTTACGCAAAGCCATGATGCTAATTTTATCCTAATTGAGGCACATCAAAGACATCGTTGAAGTCAACAGGTTCAATGCGCAAACGTGCAAGTTGCGAATCCCAAACAAACCCGCCACAATCCAGCGCTCACGCCAGGGTCTTTTGTTGATTGGATCTCACGCGGTAATTGTTGCAGGCCCCAGGGTGATTGAAGTAAATAATAGAATGCCAAACATGAAGAGGAACCAATGAAGCTGATCAAAGTTGTGTGTTTCGCCGTGACGGCAGCCTTTGCGGGCAGCGCCGCGACGGCTATGGCCGCCGCTGCCGTTAAAGACTTCCCCAACCGCCCCATCCGCATGCTCGTACCCAATGCGCCAGGCAGTTCGGTGGATACCCTGGGGCGCATTTTCGCCCACGCCCTGACCAATGTCAGCGGCCAGCAGGTGGTCATAGACAACCGCGCCGGAGCCGGCGGCATACTCGGCATGGAAATCGGCAAGAACGCCAATCCCGACGGCTATACGGTGGTTTCGGCATCCACCGCGGCCATGGTGATCGGGCCGCACATCCACAAGAAGCTGCCGTTCCATCCGATCAAGGATTATGAATTTATTTCGCTGTTCGGCGTCACGCCCAACATCCTGGTGGTCAATCCGTCGCTGCCGGTCAAGAACGTGAAGGAACTGATCGATCTGGCCAAATTAAAAAGCGGACACCTCAACATGGCTTCAGCCGGCCCCGGCGCGCAAAGCCATCTCGCCGGCGTGTTGCTGATGCAGCTCGGGAAATTCCAGTCGCTGCACGTGCCGTATAAAGGCGGCGGCGCATCAGTCGCGGCAGTGGTCGCGGGGGAATCGCAGTGGACCATCACTCCCGCGCCGGCGGTGGCCGGCCTGATCCAGTCCGGCAAGCTGCGCGCGATAGCTCAAAGCCTGGGAAAGCGCGATCCGCTGCTCGAGAACATGCCTACGGTCGCCGAAACGGTGAAAGGCTATGAATACAGCGGCTGGAATGGGCTGCTCGCGCCCAAGGGCACGCCCAAGCCCGTACTCGACAAGCTGCGCGCGCTTTTGCTCAAGGCCGTGGAAACCCCCGAACTCAAGAACGGTTTCGCCAAACAATATACCCAGGTCGCCACCAACACCCCCGATGTATTCCGCAAGTTCGTGGAAAAGGAAATCGCGGATATGGCCCCGGTCGTCAAGGAAGCGGGACTCAAGGTCGAATAAATCCGAGTCTAAACTCGGATTTATTAAACGGGCGCCAGCAGGCGCCCGTTTTTTCCGGGGTATGTGATGCAGTAATGGTAATGTGGTCGGCGACAGAGAGCACCGATAGAAAAGGACGAGCCATGCCCCCATCCGCTGATGCCCAAATCCCCGATGCGCTGGTTCCCGGCGGCTCGCGCAGTCTGGACGCGCTCAAGCACGAAGTGCAGCGCCGCGCCGATCGCGGCATGCCGCCGCTGGGCGGCATCAGTCCCGAGGACGCCCGCGCCGCGCTCGTGCAAATCGACAGCCTGAGCCGCGAACAATGGGCGCTGGCGTGGAGCAGCATAGCCGACCAGCACTTTGCCCAGGCGCAGTCTTCCCCCGCGTCCGCGCGCGAGCATTATTGGCACGCCTGGCGTCTGCATCACTTTGCGCGCTGGCCGGTGGAAAACACGCCGGCCAAGCAGCGGGCCAAGCAGCGCGCGCTCGAGGCTTTCCGCAGCTATAGCCGCCTGCTCGATCCGACGATGGAAGTGGTGCGCATACCGTTCGAAGGCCGGGAAATCGTGGCCTATTTGCGGCTGCCCGCGAACGTGCGCCCCGCGCCGCTCGTCTTCGGCATCGCCGGGCTCGATTCGCGCAAGGAAGACATTGCCGCTTTCTCCGACCGCTATCTGCAGCAAGGCGTCGGCCTGTTTGCGATCGACCTTCCGGGCACCGGAGAAGCGCCGATCGCCACCGCGACGACCGACAGCGACCGCATGTTTTCCGCCGCGCTCGACTATCTCGCGACGCGTCCCGACGTCGACGCCGCGCGCATCGTGGTGCAGGGACGCAGCTGGAGCGGCTACTGGGCCGCCAAGCTCGCGCATACCGAGCGCGCGCGCCTGCGCGGCACCGTGGTGCACGGCGGACCGGTCCACGGCTATTTCCAGCCGGACTGGCTGCCGCGGTCGCTCGCGTCCGACGAGTATCTTTACGATTACTTTCCGGCTACGGCCGCGCTGTTCGGCGCCGACAGCATGGAAGACCTGCTGGCACGGGCAAAGAAATTCTCGCTGCGCGATTCAGGACTACTGGATCAGCCTTCAGCGCCGATGCTGCTGGTCAACGGTGCCCGCGATTCGCAGATCCCGATCGCGGACGTGTTCGTGCTGTTCGAGCACGGCGACGCCAAGGAAGCCTGGGTCAACCCGGCCGGCGGCCACATGGGGCGCTCGCCCGAGTGGCCCGCGAATGCGATTTTCGAACAAGTGGTGATGCCGTGGATGCTGCGGCGGCTGCAGTCCTGAGAACCCGCAACAAAATCAAGAACAAGCCACAGACAACACCATCAGCCACAGAGAACACAGAGAGCACAGAGGGTAAAAACTTACTGTAGAAAAAAAGGGTTGTGCATCGATGGCTTGGGCGGAGATATCCAAAAACGACAGCATGGAATTATTGGTGATCTCGGAATCTGTATTTTCTCTGTGCTCTCTGTGTTCTCTGTGGCTAGTGCATTTTGATTTTGAACGTGTTCTTATCGGCGGCTATTTTTTTGTTTTTTCTTTCAGGAAAGCATCGAGTTCGCCCTGTTTCGTCGACAGCGTCTTCAGCCAGCGCTGGCCGCCAAAGGTAAAACCGATCCAGTAGCCGAGTTCCACCAATTGCGGCTCAGTGAACTCCGCGCGCAGCTCGGCCCACATTGCCGCATCCGCCTGCGCGGGATCGTACATGATCGCGTCGGCATAGCGCAGCGCGCGTTTCTCGCGTTGCGTGAACTTGTCGGACTTTTCATAGCTCATGATCTCCGACATGCGGTTATCTGCATCCCGCGCGGACCGCGCGGTTCCCTGGTTGCTTCAGTAGCCGCATTCGACGGTGTGCGCGACGTAGGCCCGCGCCAGTTCCTTGAGCTCGTGCTCGACCACGCCCGCGCCGTTGTCGAACAACATCTCGCGCGTCTGCGTGAACGAGCGCATGACGTCCGGCTGATGCGCGCGGATCGCCTGGTTCTCGGGCCCCGGACGCCCTGCCCGGATCGCATCGTCCAGCCATTTCCTGATCTGCGGATCGGCTATCGTTGCCGGATCCACATAGCTGATGTGCGCCATCCTGCCTCCCCCTGGTTTGCGGTATGATCTTGCGGCCTATTCTACTATGGCGCGCCCGGTTTGAAGGTCAGTCGCTTGATCTCGCAAGCAGAACCTGCCCGCCTCATTTTCATTTGGAGACAGTCCATGCGTAACAAGATGCCGTATCTGCTGACCGCCCTGGCGACTCTGGGGTGTGTCGTGCAGGTTTCAGTCCTGGCGGCCGATGCCGCCGGCAACTTTCCTTCCCGGCCGATACGCCTGATCGTGCCCCAGAATCCCGGTGCCTCGAACGACACCATCAGCCGCATCGTTGCCATCAAAATGGGTGAGCTGCTCGGCCAGCAGATGGTGATCGACAACCGGCCCGGCGCCGGCGGCACCATAGGCGGAGAACTCGCGGCGACCGCCAGTCCCGACGGCCATACGCTGTACGCGACCGCCACCGCCTCGCAGGTGATCGGGCCGCAGATCATTAAAAACATCAAATATCACCCGACCCGCGATTTTGCGCCGATATCGGTCTTTGCCATTACCGACAACGTCCTGGTGGTCAATCCCAAGCTGCCGGTCAAAAGCCTGAAAGAGTTGATTGCGCACGCCAAAGCCCATCCCGGCAAGCTCAACTTTGCCAATGCCGGGCCCGGAACGCAGAGCCACCTTGCCGGCGTGCTGCTCGCTCACGCCACGGGTATCGATGTAGTACAGGTGCCGTACAAGGGCGGCGGCGCATCCGTAGCCGCCACCATCGCCGGTGAATCGCCGGTGACGATCACGCCCGCGCCTGCCGTGCTCGGGCATGTGCAGGCGGGCAGGCTGCGCGCGCTGGCCAGCGGCAGCGCCAAACGCTCGCCCCTGACACCGGAACTGCCGACGCTGATTGAGTCCGGCCTGCCGGGATTCGTGTCCAACGGCTGGATCGGACTGCTGGCGCCGCGCGCAACACCCAAACCCATCGTCAACAAGCTGCATGCGGCGCTGGTTCAGGCAGTCAAAGACCCGGCCACGGCCCGCAACATGGAGAAAGCCGGCGGCGATCCGGAGACCGGCACGCCGGCCGAATTTCTCAAGCTGATCGAAAACGACTGGAAGAATTTCGGGGAAGCCATCCGCATCGCCAAACTCAAGGCGGAGTAACCGTAAGATCCGTCTGCCCCCTTACGCTCTGCTACCCACTCTTCACTCTTTACTCTTAACTCTTCACCTCAATAGCAACGGCGCGCCGCACAGCATCAGCAGAACCGACACCATGCGCCTGAAAGTAAGCTCGCTGATGTTGACGTGGACGCGGTCGCCGATATAGATGCCGGCCAGCATCAGCGGAACGGCCGCCGCGAACGTGAGCCAGACCTCGCCGGTAAACTCGCCCACCGCGTAATAGCCGATGCCGCGCACCACGCTCAACGTCAGCAACATCGCCGAGATGGTGGCGCGGAACGCCTCCTTCGCCAGCGCCCGGGTGTCGAGATAGATGGCGAAGAACACCGTCGCCATCGTGCCGAACAGCGCGCCCACCACGCCGGAGAGCGTGCTCGCCAGCGGGCCGACGGCGCGCGGCACCGCCCTCCGCGCCGCTGCGGGCCGCAGCGTTTTCCACAGCGAATAACTGCCGTAGCCGAAGACCATGATCCCCAGGCCGCGCGCGAGCGTGCGGGCATCCAGCGTCTTGAAGAAATACAGCCCGACCGCGATGCCCAGCACGCACCACGGGACGAAGGCGACGAGGTCGCGGCGGGAGACGCGCTTACGTTCGCGACCGAGTATGGTGATCGAGGAAGCGGCGCCGAGCAGCGTCCAGACCGGCACCAGGAGCTTGAGCGGGATCACCAGCGCGAGGAACGGCATGCCGAGCGCGCCGCCGAACCCGGTGCTGCCGCGCAGCCCGTAGGCGAACAGCAGCACCGCGCTGCAATAGGCCATTTCCAAGGGTGAGAGGGAATACATCGCTGTGCCTGTTTCAAAACAAAATCATTAGCCGCCGATGAACGCCGATAGACGCCGATACTATCAAGACCAAAAGTCCACAGATCGGGATTTGAATATAACTATCTGTTTTTATTTAATATTTTAAATCTGCTGTCGCAGTGAGAAGTGGGTTCTATCGGCAGTTTCCACGGAACACACGAAAATATTTCTGAGCTTCCGCCCTACTCCGCGCGCTCAGTGCAAAACCACATTTTGTTTTGGTTCAAGGTTCGCACGGAGCACACGGAGTTCACTGAGTTTTTATATTCAAGCCTTTCTCCGTTGCCTCAGTGTCCTCAGTGCGAAACAGCTCTTTGGTTCCGGCTCGAGCTTCGACCCGCTACTTCCCGGCCGGCACCGCCGCGACTACGTCCATCTCCAGCAACATGCCGGGGCGGGCGAGCTGGCTGATGGCAAGAAAGGTGTGCCCCGGCAGCGGCCCGCCGGCAAAAACCTCGCACCGGCACTTGTTGAGCGCCTCGGGAAACAATAGAGTCATGTCTTGCATTCATATATTTCCTTCGCTGTGTTTTACGGCGCAGCTCACCGAAAATAATTGGCTTAGGTCAAAATTTCCACTCAGGCCTACGGCCAATTCGATCCTCAGCGGTCTAGCCATACAAGTAGCTAGAACACGAATGTTGGATTGGGAGAGTAGCAGCGAGCATCCCGGATAGCCGGAACCTCGCCGCCCTCGCAGAACCGGACTTGGAGAGTTACACCATCCGGCTCCCAGCTTGAGTCATCCACAATGGTTTGGGGTAGAGATTGTGCTGGATGCGCAAG
>JAUXMZ010000058.1 GCA_030683105.1 Burkholderiales bacterium
CCTTGCGCATCCAGCACAATCTCTACCCCAAACCATTGTGGATGACTCAAGCTGGGAGCCGGATGGTGTAACTCTCCAAGTCCGGTTCTGCGAGGGCGGCGAGGTTCCGGCTATCCGGGATGCTCGCTGCTACTCTCCCAAATGTATATTCCCCTCTCGTTGTTTTTCTAACGCTTTACTTTCGAGATCATAGTAAACGACGCAGTAATCAAAGCTAGACCCAACCACATAAATATTTCAATATAGGTGTCATGCAAAACAATTCACTTTAATTCTGTCTTTTCTAGGCGCGCCAAAGCATCTGGCACAAGACGTTCAGAGAACCCTGCTACAAAACCCCATACAATAGCTTTGGCATAGTCAGTTGGGGTTATTGGCGAATATGAGAGCAACCCCCCTAGTCCCTCGCAGCCTTTAAGGATGTTGCAATGAAAATCCTGAAATAATTCACTACTAATAATTCCCGAAGCAATCAGAACATAGAAAAAAAGAGCGCCGATCATCCCGACCGTTGGTGGCACGAGACAGAAGACCTTCAGATAATTATTTTTTCTATCTGCATTGCCAACCAGGAGCAAAGCCGCCGGGAGCTGGCGAAGGGAATAGAGGCGCGTGAGCGCGCTAAATAGTGCACCGAGCGCCCCTGCGAGAGCAACCAAGGGGAGAATTGGCACCCTGCCATAAAAAAATTCAATCAGAGATAGTAGCAAACCAATAATACCTACAACCACTAGTGTGTAGACAAAAAGTAAGACAAGTGCTTGTCTATACAACTCGAGCTGTTTTTGTGGAGGCAATAATTCTTTAGTTTGGTTGTTTGAATCATCGTCCAAACTGTTCTCCTCGGAAAACAAAAGGGTGGGATTTCTTAATTATTAAGCACGCTGCTGTTGCTGCTGACCTGGTTGCCCAGCGCAAAGAGGCATGCAGGAACAGAAAACCATTTCATTTGTCGTAATACGATGAACACCAGAAACTCGAGTTCTGGCTACCACTACAGTGCTACTTCGCACTGAACTCAGCAATCACTCAGTTACTTTGCCGCCTATCAGTCCCAGGATAGCTCCCAAACCGGCTTGCCAGCCGAAACTGCACGCTGAATAAAAATTTCTCTGGAAAATTGACAGGTCTGCTTCCGTCCTTGCTGCATCACCGAAAAAAGCCATTGCCCCCTGCCCGATAAAGCTGAGAAACGTAAAAGCAACGACAACCAGGAAAACGATCTTGAAGGTGGCGGGTACGTTCACGTTATCCTCCGATTTTCAGCGTATCGAGACTGTCGGCCGAGATACCGGCAGGCGCTACTTCAAACACAGCGTTTCGAAGCGACTCCGTATCAATAGTTGCTCCGTTCAAATGCGTACCGGACATAACGGCGCCAGATAGATTCGCACCTGAAAGATCTGCAAATTCGAGGTGCGCGTTAGCCAGATTCGTACCGACAAGATTTGCGCCTCTCAGATTGACCTTGTTAAGGTTCAGGCCTTTCAAATCCAACCCGCTAAGGTCGACACCCGAATAGTTCCCTCCCGGGCGTAATACAACTTGTCTGTCTCCTTGCTTAATGATGTATGAAGTTTTCAGCGGACTGCTAACCGTTTCTGTAATCAATGTAGTGATTCTCTTCGTAAGATTCATAGTAGCTCTCCTTCTGATCAATACGATAAAAACAACGGCTGGCGTGAGGCATGTGTTTATATGATGATATGTGAATTCCAATGGCGCGCTTGGCCAGATCGCCCTTCATGCTGTGTCATGCATTTACAGGAGCAAGCGTCGCTCCTGGCGGTAAATGTGAATACTGCGTCCAGTTGAACAAAAGCCATGCAGGAATGGCGTAGGAGTACGCAAAGCCGCCTTCTATGCCGCCTGCTATGTGCATACCGACGAGCGTATATTTCCCACCAGGCAATCGCATAACAATTGGTGAGCCGCTGTCACCGCCTTCGGTTTTCTGCGCCGAAAGTATCCGGAACATGATCAGCAGGCGATGATTCACCGGGCGCTCTTGCCAGTCTCCATTCGCATTGATAATGAATCGGTATGGAATCCCCTGAACGTTAGCTACATAGCGCACAAAGGTTGCGGGAAGTGTCACGCGCTTAGGTGGGTTGTTCGGTGAAACTAGCATGCTGAATTGAGTAGAGTTCGCGATCGCGTCGAAGCTGCTTTTATCGGACAAGTACTCACGCCCGGGAGAAAGCGAGAGTCCGTGCAATGCTGAGCGAAGCGCATCCGGGTTCGCGGGGCCTGTGAGCTGAACGTCGAAGCTCGGGTTGCTGTCGCTTCGTATCTGTCCGCCATTAGAAGAGGTTAGTGCAAGAGGAATCGAGGTATCGTTGAGCAGGACGACCTGCGTTCCCGCCAGCGGTTGAGGTGTGTTAAGAGTCCTTTCCGGCGTGAGCACGTGCTGACAGGTCAATATCACGAGATCCCGGCGATTACCGACCTGCAATACGGCTGCGCAAGTCGCATTGCCGACTTCACCATCTGCCACGATCCCAGAAGGCGCTTGAGGCTTAGCCCGGGAAAATCCCTGCTCGATCACAACATCCGTCGGGACCGCACAAAGCGCCTGCGCGCCGTCTAAACCAGTGTAGGTGAATAAGTGACTCGGCAGCCGCTGCTGCCTCTGCGAGGCCGGCCCCTTGCCCTTCCACTTGCGCCGCACTACGAATGTGACGCACGGTGTTTTTTCGATCTTTGTCGCGCCTCTCGCCGCGCGTTTCATCCTGTACCCAGCAGCGACCATAACCACATTTTTGTAGGCAAGACAGAGCTCCCGTGCTCGCGTATCGGCGATCTCGTAAGCGAGCCGCATCTGGAGTGCCGGATCGCGAATGCGATCAAAAGCGGCTTTCGCATCGCGCAGGAGATCATCGCCCGATGTCAGTGTGGCCTGCTCTACATGGCGGGACCAGGCGCTTCGCGTTACGCGTTTACCGCGGGTACTTCGGCGGGCTACCCTTTTGGCGCGCACGCTCATTCAGCACACCACTTGGCGGCGGTGGCAGCATCGGCGGCGATTATCCTCTTGTGCTCGTCGGTCGTAGGCGGCGTGCCGAGCTTGGCTATACCGTTTTTCGTGCGCCAGTTGTCGAGAGCCGCGCGCGTGATTGGCCCCCACTTCCCGTCCACCGCGAACGGCGGGAGGCACAACCGGCGCTGTAGTGCTTGCAGGTCACCCGCGGGTACAGCGGCTTTAGGACGCAAACTCCTGCCCTGCGGACGCGGCGCCACGCAATCCGCGGCACCAGCAATATCAAACTTTGTAGCGGGATCGGCTCCATCGACCGAAGCGTCAGCTGCTATCGCGGATCCGGCCACCTGTTGTTGTAGTAGCGCCGTAATAACGGAGTCTTGGGACAGCGGTGTTGATGGCTTCGATTTGCACTCGATATTTACTCGCACACGGCCCGCGCCAAGATCCTCGACGGGAGGCACTACGGCTACCTTCGTCCCACCCACGTCGAATTCCTGCGTCAATTTTACAATCCTTGCTACGAACGGGTTTGCCGCCGCCGTGGTGGGCGGCGGAGTTCCACCTGACGGGGAGACGGTACCGCCAACCGTGATTGAAACTTCTTTAGACTTGTGTGGCTTCGACGAATCCATAATTAAGATGGAAAAAGACTGTCCCTTGGCAAGAGCCGCGCTGCCTTGGACTATCACGGATGTGTCGTAAGGCACGGGTTCTATGATCGTGAGGCCGCTGGGCTGCGCACCCTGCCTCCTCACGATATAAGGCGAGGTCCCGCCGTCGACAATAATCGTATGAGTCTCGTCCACGCCACCCTTCAGTACCACCGCCGAAGGCGTTGCCGTCAGCCCAGAGGAGACGGTTACCCCGCAGTCGGCGAGTCCCGCAGTCGTCGCGGCCGGGTCGAAAGCGATTGTACGGCTGCGGACTTTCGCAGCTTCACTAGCGAGATGCTCGGTGCTTACGACGAGATCATCAATGGCCCTCGCGAGCGCCGCCTGCGCGGGGCTGGGCACTAACTTGCGGCCCTCAGGTTTCGCTCCGACATCTTTCATCGCTTGCGTGATCCGAGACTCGATCGCAGACCCGGGCACCAGCGCACCCGCAAAGCCCGCGATTCCTCCTACAACCATCTTGACGGAGGCTAGATCGGGAATCGTATCGAGAACTGCCTTATCCACCGCCGCGCCTACACGGTCGACGGCGGCCACGAGCTCACCTCCGGCCCTGTGGACCTTGGTCGCTATCTGGCGTCCGCCGATGAGGACTTCCCGGCTCGATGCGCTGATTGCGCGCGCATGAGTAACCGTCTGGTCTGCCTCTGCGTGTAGTGCTTCGGTGCCGCCGTTGCGCGCCGCTGTGGCAACGCGGTCTATGCCGAGCGTCACCTCGCCAAGGCGTCGTTCGAGCTGCGCCAGGCCGTCGTTCAGCGCCTGGCGATCGGATTCAGGCATGTCGAACGGCGATACCGCCTTGACCGAGCAATTGATAGCCTCGACACCAGCGAGGTACACCAGCTGGCGTTGCTTGCTGAGATTCCAGTTCCCGAGCGCATAGGCAGTGCCGCCGATCAACGCTCCACCTACGATCGCATCACGGTGCGCTCCGAATGTCGCAAGTCCAGCAAGTATGCCGCCGAGACCGATCAGCCCCGAACTCAAGTTGGTCCCTGCCTGGACCTCTCGATCGACCGCCTGCTGATACGCCTCACGGGCGGAATGTGCATAGGCCTTGGCATATGCCATTGAGTGTTCGCGCACGTCCTTTTGGTCAGGCGTTGACCATCGCACGGTAGGGGATGCACAGCCAGCCAACATCGAAAAAACTATAACGAACGAGAGCATGCGATTGCACTTATGGTGAAGCAACATGATTTCTCCAGGATTGATATTTAGTTTACTCATTGCAATGCATTACCGCCCAATAAGGTTTTGATGGCACCCTGTTAATCAGGCCATTTCCCGCAACCCTTTTACATACGCATATTTCCCAGTCGCCGGATCAATCACGTAGCTTAGAGCGAGCTTGCGGTTTTCGCCGTAGCCGGGCGGCACTATCGAAACATGCACCCATCCGGAATTCGGGCCTTTGGCCGGGTCGTAGCATTCGCATATGACTTGATCGAAAGACAGGTTCTTGGTCACCCATTCAGCAAGTTCAAGCGTGGCCATGCCCGGAATCTCGATGTCGCACGCCTGGCCGAGCGTGTGCTGGCTTTTGCTCACCCAGTCCGAGCGCTTTTTCTTGAGCGCCTGCTCCAGTTGCTGGCTGCGGAACACGCTGTTGGGCGAAAACCGCCCGAGGGCCTCGCGCACCGGCTGCAGGACGTTGCGGCAGAGATAGACGGCAGCGCGCAGCGCTCGCGTGTCAGGAAACGAATTGTCGATTCGCAGCCTGGTGGCGATGTCCGACCGCGTCAGCTCGTAGAATTTGAAATTGGCAGACACCATGTCATCCGGTCCGGCGTCCGCAGGGAACGCGTTCCACGAAATCTGGGTGAAGTCAGCCATTTACGATGCTCCCGTATGGCATGCTGCAGTAACGGCCAGTACAGACCGGAGACTACCCTGCAGGCGATGATCGTTACTGGAGTACGCGGACACAGAATGCGTCGCGTCGTGCGAATGTAAAGCGAGCTCATGCACTGCTTGCATACGCTCCCCCTGGAAAGCCCCTGCGCTATAGCTTCGTTTTTTGTGCGCTGGGAATTGCAAGCGTAACGTTAGGACGGAGACATATCAGTGTCAATGGATTTCAAGGAAATTTTTCTCCATGTTCCGGTTTTTGATCTGCTGGAGAAAATCAGCCGCTAAAAATCTATCAATTTGTTAGATTTTAAAAACGCGCCGGAGTCATTTTCACAATCCGGCTGGCTTCGCAAAACCATACTGTGATTAAGGCTGGTCGTACGGTAAGGCTAGGAATTGTCATTTTCCACGACGATAATATCGTGACAGCAATCGCATCTCCTGGCCCGATCCAATCAAGGCAAGTTCAGTTTGCGCTGGACAGTCAGCCGACAACAACACGGAGAACTCATCATGCCCTCCACCTCACTGCACCCGTACCATCCGATCATTTACGTGCGCGGCTTTGCGGCCACCCAGGGCGAGATCGAGGAGACTGTCGCCGATCCATACATGGGTTTCAACATCGGCTCGACCAAGGCACGCATGGCCTGGACCGGCGACGTAAAGCGCTTCTTTTTCGAGTCGCCGCTGGTGCGGCTGATGAGCGACCACGGCTACAGCGACGTGTTCGAGGACGGCGAAGACCTCCTGGAAACCGGGCAACCCGATCGCGTGATTCCGTACCGCAGCATCATCATCTACCGTTACTACGACGAGGCAAGCAAAGACTTCGGCACGGGCGATACGCCGCCGATTGAGCATTTCGCGAAGGGACTGGGCAGGTTGATCCTTCGGCTGCGCAACAAGATCTGCGCTAATCCTGGGAATGCGGTGGCGCCCGCAGACTTTCGCGCGCACCTCGTGGCGCACTCCATGGGCGGGCTGGTCTGCCGCGCCTTCCTGCAGAATCCGAAACTTGGGGAAGCGGAGGCGCGCGGCGCGGTAGACAAGTTGTTCACCTACGCGACACCGCACAACGGTATCGACATGCGCATCGTGCGCAATGTGCCGGGCTGGCTTTCCTTCGGCGACGCAAATAACTTCAACCGCGAGCGGATGGCCGGTTACCTTGCTCTGCCCAAAGGCGACGACGTCTCGATCGTGAAAAATTTCCCGCCGGAGCGCATCTTCAATCTGGTGGGCACGAACCCGCGCGACTACACCGCGGGGGGCGGACTCTCGGCGTGGGCGGCCGGGGATGCAAGCGACGGGCTCGTGCGCATCGAAAATGCAACCACGCACGGACCGGGCGCCGACGGCAAGGATGTGGGCTCGCCGCGCGCCTTCGTGAACCGCAGCCACTCGGGCCACTACGGAATCGTGAACTCGGAAGAAGGCTACCAGAATCTCACGCGCTTCCTGTTCGGCGCGCTGCGCGTGGACGGCATTCTCGACATCGACGACATCACTTTGCCGGCAGAGGTAACGAAAGAATTGAAGGCCGGCAAAAAGATCCGCGCGTCCTATCAGTTCGAGGTCGCGGCCAGCGTGCGCGGCTGCCAGTGGCAGATGACGCGCCGGGAGGTGCGCGAAAACTCCGCGATCTTCCGCACCTACAATGATCTGTTCCCGGGCGCGGACGGAACCGAACGCCTGCCGAATCGCGCGATGAGCCCACACCTGTTTTCCGTGTTCCTGGACCCGGGCAAGAGCGTCAAGGCATCCGGCTCGGTCAGCTTCGCGTTCGACCTCAAGGTGCTCGTGCCCGATTACGAGGTGGACGGCGTGCTTTTCATGAAACGCCATTACGAGGGCGGCTACGTCATGCGTGAGCTCATTTTGGTCGAGGCTATTCCTGACGACGCGGCGCCAGGAGGCTGGCGCATCAAGTACGGCTACCAGGAAGACAACCCCGGTAAACCCGGTGTTGCCGCGGAGACGCACAAGTTCGACAACGAGGCGGGCATAGCCTTCGTCATCCCCATCGAACAAAAAACGCGCCCCGGCGTGAAAGGGACACTGCGCATCGAGGCGCGGCCGTGGCAGTGAGTGCTCTCGTCGATCCAGGAGGCTAGCGCCCACACGCGCTTATCCCTTCACGCCTTACAACGGCAGATGGCCAATTTCGAGCCTGAAAGCAGCGGAGTAAGGCTGATCAACCTGGCTTCTTAGGATAAAAATTACGTAATAACAGAGAGTTACCAGGCCCGGCGCTGTGCGAAAGCGGCGTGAGATGGCAGACACACATATGTCATACTTACTGCCGCGTGGTTTTCAAACCTAGGAGGGGGGCGATTCATCATGTCCATCAGCTATAAAGACGTCGGCGAAGACCTGCGCCGCATAGTGATCTCAGGCCGTCTTGACATGCCGGGTACCGAATCGGTCGCCTCGCAACTCGTAGAGCTGACCTCAGCGCCGAAAAAAGGCGTGGTCGTCGACCTGTCTGCCGTCAAGTTTCTCGCGTCGATCGGCATACGCGCGCTGATTACCAGCGCCAAGGCGGTCCAGCAGCGCGGGGGGAAAATGGTGCTGGTCGTCGATGACAGCTCGACAGTCATGATGAGCCTCGAAGCGACCGGGGTCGACGAATTGATTCCGGTTTTCAAGAACGCCTCCGATGCCGAAAGGGCAGCTGTTGCCTGACCGGCGGGGACCGAGCTGTCTGTGTCGCCACGGTTTGACGAACTCACGATTGGCGCCAACGGCGCCGAGGTACGGCGCGCGTCGGAATGGCTCGATACGACGTGCCGGCGGCATGACGTACCACAGGCACTGGTCGAGCGACTCGTGCTTTGCCTGAACGAAGTGCTGGCGAACGTCATTACCCATGGCGGCGGAAAGGCGCTTGTGGCGCCCATCAGGCTGCTGCTCGAAGTCAGGTTTGATCAGGACTGCAGCAAGGCCAGCGTGACGGTATCGGATGCCGGCATGGCGTTCGATCCCCTGTCCGTTCCAAAGAGAATATTGCCGAAAACGCTGGCCGAAGCCTCACCGGGCGGGCTGGGACTGGTGATGATCCGTCGCTGCTCCGACTGGCTTCACTATCGCCATGAAGATGGACACAACCATCTGACGATCGGCACGCGCTGGAATCTGCAATGAAACAGCCCTCGACCACTAGTTTTCATCGTGGATCTGATCGCAGGAGTGCGAACCACTCAAGCGCGGAGGAACGTCGACGCGGCGACCGGCGTGACTCGGCAATTCACTGGATCACCCTGTTCCGTGACGCCGACCCGCGCGACCTCGATGCGGCTCTTGCCGAATGCGAGGTGTTGCTGCTGCCTGCGGGCACGCCGCTTCTGCGTACGGGCGAGGCCAACCGCAATGTTTTCATACTCCTGTCGGGAAAACTGATCGCCCGGCTGGGGGATGATCCGAGCCCGGATACTGCCATCGAGTTCTCTCCCGGCGAGTGCGTCGGTGAACTTTCGGCCATCGATGGCAAGCCTATCTCGGCGCTGGTGCTTGCGGTTACGGATGTTCGCGTTCTCCGGCTCGATCGCGAAGTGTTCTGGAACCGTCTGATGCTGCTGCGTGGTGTAGCCGAAAATCTGATGACCACCCTGACCGAGCGCATGCGCCGTGCAAACGTGAAGGCCCTCGCTTTGCAGCGTGAACGGCTCGAGCTAAAACATCTCAAAAAGGAACTTGAAGTCGCGCGCCAGCTCCAGGCAAGCATGCTGCCGCTGCAGCGGCCGTTGTTTCCAGGGCGTTCGGACATCGAAGTATGCGGTTTTATGGAGCCAGCCTCGAAAGTCGGAGGGGATCTTTTCGACGTGTTCTTCGCCGACAGCCGCACGCTGTTTGTCTGCATCGGTGATGTTTCGGGCCACGGCATTGCAGCCGCACTGTTCATGGTCCGGGTGATCGGACTGCTGCGAATCCTGGCCATGGATACGATGCAACCGGAGAAAATTCTTGAAACACTCAACGATCGCCTGTGCATCGGCAATGACACCAACCTCTTCGTGACCCTGTTCTGCGGTTTTCTCGACGTGCAAAGCGGCAGGTTCGTCTACTCGAACGGGGGGCATTGCGCGCCGATGGTGAGCGCCGGCCGCGATGCGGCGCTGCTGCCGCTGCCGAAGGGGATGCTGGTCGGCGCGGCGAGCGGCAGGCACTACTCCAGCATGGAGTACAACCTCGCGGCCGGGGAAACGCTGTTTTGCTATTCCGACGGCGTGACGGAAGCGGAAAACCAGGCTGGCTCCCCGTTTTCCGAGGAAGGCTGTCTCGAATTGCTGCGCCGTGGCGCGACGAGCGCGCTGCCCACGCTTCTTGATTCCCTGTACGAAAAGGTCGTCAGCCACACCGGATCGAGGCTGCTGGCGGACGACTGCACGATGCTTGCCGTGCGCCGACCGGCGCCAGACTGCTGATCTGCCGCGGCGTGCTGGAGGCTTCCTCCATTTTGCTTGCGTGGCAGCCAACCTTGTTCGAGTTTCCGTTTAATGTGCCATAACGCTGATAAAAGGGTCAGGCCGACGTCAAATAGCCATAATCTCCTGCAATCAATGGTGTCAGATTTCATTGATTCTGCTGAAAGAAAAAACAAAAGCGTCCTCCACGCAGCGCTGCGCAGAGGGCGCCCAAGGGGCCGCGTTACTTCTTTGTCGCCGCTTTCTTGATTGCTTTTTTCTTCCCCGCTTTTTTCTTGACGGGCGCTTTCTTTTTGACGACAGCCTTTTTCTTCGGTTTTGCTTTTGATGCCGCCGGCTTCGCAGCCGGTTTCATGCCCTGCGTGAGCACGCCGCGCAGCCAGCGCCACGCCGCCGGGCCCCACTCGCGCTCGTTCTTCGCTGCGATGTGGCCGTCGTCGGCGTAGACGCGCGCGACGCGCCCGTCGGGCGGGCCGGACTCGAGCAGCAGGTAAAGATTGCCGATCGGCGTCAGGTGGTCGATCTTGCCGTTGACTAGGAACATCGGCATGGTCAGGTTCTTCAGCAGGTCGTTGTCTTTCAGCGACCAGCGCAGGAATTCCCTGCGCTGCTCGTCCTCGGTCATTTCCTTCAGCGGCGGGCGGCTGCCGCGCGGGCCGAACCAGTTGGTGCGCGCGCGCTCCAGCGCAACCTTGCGCCACTCGGCGCGGTCTTCCGGCGTGCCCCAGAAGCCGACGCCGCCGGGCGCGCATGAAATCAGGCCCTTGATCCGCTTGTCGTGCGCGGCGAGGCGCATCACCCACAGGCCGCCGCGGCTGACGCCGAATGCGCCGATGCGGTTGCCGTCGATTTCGGGGCGCGCGGCGAGCACGTCGAGCGCCGCCTGCCACGCGACGACCGATTCCGGCGCGTGCGGGAACGTGGTCTGCCCGGTGCCGGGCGCATCGACGACCAGCGCGGCCATGCCTTCGTTCATCGCGCCGTCGGCGTATTTCTCGCGGTCTTCCTTGTACATGTCCGCGCCGCACATCACCAGCACCGCGGGGACGGGATTGGCCTTCGACGCGCCCTTGGGCAGGCGCAGGTAGCCGGTGGCCTCCATGCCGTCGCGCCGCACCTTGATGACTTCCGTGCGGATCGGGTAGAGCGCCGTCGCCTTCTGGAAGCAGCGCAGGTAGTTCTCGTACGACTGCGCCTTGATCGGGCTCATCGTGGGCGGGCAGATCGTCGAGCCCGACCAGTAGGGCGACGGGAAACGCGCGAGGCTGTAGTAGGTCTTCGCCTGGATATAGGCCTTGCGCGCGCCTTCGCGGTCGCGCCTGGCCAGCAGCGCATCGCCCTGCTTCTCATAGCGCGCGGCGACTTCGCTCCACACCGGGACCCAGTCCTCGTCTTCGGTGCTCTTGATTTTGGCGACCGTGTCGATCAGCAGCTGCAGATCGTCGATCAGATTGAACCATCGGCGGTAGAACCCGCCGATGCCGACGACGAAGGGGTCTTCGTCCGCGCGCACCGGCAGCCGGGCGAGAATCTCGGCCCGGTTGGAACCTGCTTCTGCCATTGCAACCTCCCAGTTAATAAACAAATAAACAGGGTCAGAGCAACTTATCCGGCAGCGTTTGCTTAACGTTTAAGCTGCTGCTGGATATATTTGCCGATCAGGACTATCGCGGGATAGATCACCGCTTCTTCAATTCTTTCGTGAACCATGCCTCTGTACGCAAATTGCGTATATTTATCGCTGCCTGCTTTTTTCGCCGCTTCCAGCAACATTTGCAGTCTGAACGCTGTACGCCGATGATCGGCCTGAAAAGATTCGCGGCGGGAGATAAATTCGGATATCAGCGGCAATATGGCCGCCATTTCCGCGGTGACATCGCCGGATGCCAGTTCGGGCAGCAAACCAAGCGCGGGAAATGCGATTTTTTCTTCCATGGCCATGTGCGGCAGGATGATACTGGCCAGCTGATGCGCCGCTTCTCCGATCGGGCCATGCTCATTCAATGCTTTGTCCAGTTCCGCGCGCAATTCATCGTGGTCGAGCTTCAAGGCAATCGGGACTTCCATATTCATGGTGCTTCAGGCTCCTCGAAATCGTGCGTGTCGGTCTGGTCCCGGCACCGTCGTGCGTTTCCCAAAATCTTCTTCCCGGCTCATGACGCGTGCAGATATGACGCGTATTTTAACGGAAATAGGGGCAGAGTCATTTATCGCAGAGCGTACCCCTTGTTGCAACCCCGATTTCCGTAGCCATGAGCGTCGCCTAACCGCGGTGATTGGTGACAGGCGTAAACCGAAAACCCCGGTCAAGCCGGATGCCCGATAAAGGCGGGGGAGGCGAACGGGCTGGACGTTTTAGAGAAATGTGCGGCCTATTTCTTTGTTTTATTCTTCTCCGCATGCGGCAAAGCCCTTGCCTCCCGGACCAGTTGCCCGCAATCGCTGTCTTCTCCCGGACCGGCGTCGATCAACGGGATCAGCACCAGCAGTGGATTGACTATGCCCAGCGCAATTGCGCCGAGCGCGCGCGCGGCCACGCGCCCCTTGTCGACTCCGACATCGGGCCTGGCAAAGCTGCCGCGAACGTAGATCGGGCTGCGCAACGCCAAAGGACTGGTGTACTTCGTTTTCTGATTGAGCGTCAGGTCCAGCTTCTCCTGCCCCAGATCGATGCTGCCCGTGCCGACGATGGTGGTGACCTCGGTATCGAAGATCAGCGCATTGACGTGCATGGTGCCGTCTTTGACACCGAAGTCGGCCACCCCGCAACGCAACTTGACGAGCCTGTCGCCGGTCATTTTCAGTTCCAGTATTTCCCAGAGATGCAGGCCGGCTTTTTCCATCATCAATTTGCTGATCTCGCCGCCGGCGACGACCAGCCCCATCTTGCCGCTGGCACTCGCAAGCATGCGCCTTACCGAGTTGCCTTTGCCCGCGAGATCGAACTCGCCGTTGATCTGGCCTATGCTGGTCTTGCTCAGCTCGACGGTCGGAAACAGCCTGGCGATGAGAATTTTTCTTGCCCGCACCTGGGCGCGCACCTGGATCGGATCATTGCGCCCGTCCAGCGAAATCACGGCATTGAGGTGGCCGCCGGCCACGCCGACATTGAGCGGATCGAGCGTCAGCACGGAGTCGCGCAGGCTCAGGTGGGTGACGAGATCTTCGAGCGGCAGTTCCTTGGCGCGGCGTATGGTTTTGGCCTTCAGGGTCACCTCCGCGTCGACGCTGTTCCAGCGGTCGGTCTTGAACGGCAGGTCGGGCAGCACGCGCGCCTGCGCAGGCGTGGGTGCGGCGGTTTGAGCAGGTGGCGGGGCCGCCTGTTTGGCGGCTTGCACGCTGCCGGGCCGCGCGCCTATCAACGGGCCCAGATCTGCCAAATCGAGCAAATTGGACACCAGATCCGCTTTCATTGCCGGGCGTTTGCCGCCTGTGTCGATCTGAAATGTGCCCGCAATATCGCTGTCCCCGATCCGGCCCGAGAATTTTTCGTAGCGCCATGTATTCCCGCTACGAAGTAAATGCCCCTCGGTCGCGTAATCGCGCGTGTCCGGAAACGCGATACCGAGCAACGGAAAAAGCTGCGCCAGACTCTCGCCGCGCAGGGCGACGCGCATGTCCACCGCGGAAAACTTCAGCAGGCTGGTAATGGTGCCGCCGGCCTTCACGCCGGTGTGGCCCACGGTAGCGTCGATTTTCAGGGGATAGGGCGTGCTGTCGTCGCGCAATCCCAGCACCGGCCCGCCGTTGCCGCGCGCCTTGAGGGGCATGCCCTGGTATTGCCCCTGCGCGGAGAAGGTAACCCCTGCTCCGGCGGACTGCGTGTCTGACGTCGAGAGTTCTGCCCGGATGCGGGTCTTCTGCCCGGCATCGTCGTAACCGAGCATTCCCTGATCGAGCATCAGGCGGTCGATCCGGATACGCGCCCCTTCGTCCTGTTGGTTGAGGTCCAGCAGCCAGTTCTTTCGGCCGCCGGTGCTTTGCTCCAGGAAGACCACGGGACGCTCGAGCCGCACCTCGGGGAAAACGATGTTTTGCCGGAGCAGTTGCGGTAAGTCGATTGCGACTTCCACCGCGTCGGCTGCGACCATCTGCTTTTCCCTGGCCCAGCCCGGATTCGCGAACGTCACTGCGGCGGCGCGTATGCGCGGCAGGGGCCAGGCGAATTTCACCGTAAGTTCGCCGTTGATGGCCAGCGCGCGGCCGGTTTTCTCCGTCGCCATGCGCTCTATCGGGCCGCGCAGCCAGTTCCAGCCGAAAATCGAGATGAAAAGCGCGGCCAGCAGGATAGTGGCAAGAAAAACTCCGGCTATCCATTTGAGCGAACGAGGCAGCGTCATGGCGGTGTGGGAGGCGATGCGGACAACGTTTCCAAGAAAGATTTCATCCTGAAGTTCTGGTACACAATTGATTCACTTGCGATGGCCAATGAGGCTACGCGAACCGCCAGGCCGAATGTGACGCGCCGTCATATTTGCGATGCGGGGGCTCCCAAAACGACGACGGATTGATCAGCGAACCAGTGCGCTGCCCCGCAAATAATTTACACATCCGTAGGTCGACTATCCTTTGGCGACACTTTGTCGGGAAAGGATTCCCGACCTACGATTCAGGCAAGAAACATACGGGACAGCACACTGGCGACTCGGGACACCAGACTAAGGCTTCTTGAAATCCTCAACCGCCTGCTTGGCGTCGCCAACGCCCTTTTGCAGCTTCCCGGAAATCTGTTTTGAAAGCCCCTTGATCTGTTGTTCCTTGTTTCCAACCAGCTTGCCCGCTTCTTCCTGGACTTTGCCGACTACGTCTTTCGCCGCGCCCTTCACCTGGTCTTTGTTCATGTTCGACTACCCCTGTTGTAAGCGCTGCACTCAGCGCGATGGAAAATAACGGCTAAATCTTGCCCAGCAGAAGCAATATCACGATTATCAGCAGCACCAATCCGATGCCGCCGCTGGGACCATACCCCCATTGCCTGCTGTGGGGCCAGGTCGGGATCACGCCCAGCAGCATCAGAACCAGCACGATCAACAGTATCGTTCCTAAACTCATTTCGCTTCTCCTTGCTTCGCGCTCCGGCTGCCGCGCACGAAACCGGCGGCTTTACTGCTGGCCTTTGACTATCATGTCGTTCTTGACCGACTTCACGCCCTTGACGCCCTTGGCAACTTCGACGGCCTTGTTGATATCGGCGCGGGACCTGACAAAGCCGCTCAACTGAACCGTGCCCTTGAAGGTTTCGACGTTGATTTCGGCCGACTTCAGCGAAGGCTCTTCCAGAACCGCTGCCTTCACTTTGGTGGTGATGACCGCGTCGTCGATATATTCCCCGGCGGATTCCTTCTTGGACGCCGGTGCGGCGGATTTCTCTTTGACTGGTTTGTCCGCGCCTGCAGTCTGCTTATGGCATTTCGCGCAATCGGCCGGAGCCTTGACGCTGAACGCCTTCTTGCCGTCATGGCAGGCACCGCAGAACTTGCCTTCGTTCATCGCGGCCATGGTCATCTTGTCGCTGCCTTTTTTCATTTCAAACAGCTTGGGCTTGGTGTGGCAATCTGCGCATTGCGAGCCCTTGCCCGCATGTGTCTTGCCGTCAAAGGTCACTTTGCCCATGGAGCTGGCAAACTCCACTGTCTTGCCTGACGGCACCGCCATGACGTTCCCGGCCGAAAGCATCAGCACCGCAAATGCCGCGAATATTCCCGAAAATTTCATTTTGTTACCCCCTCAAGTTGTTAACAATCAAAGAACGCCGCCATTATTGAGCGTTTCATAAAGAGTGACAGTCGGAACGCTCAATCCCTCTCCCCAGCCCTCTCCCGGAAGGAGAGGGTGAGAATGGCACTAATGCGCTGTCGCGAATTAGCGAAAGACCAATAATGCAGCAACAGCCGGATCGTTTTGCTTTTGAATATTAGATACCTCCATCCGCGGGGCGTTCTGTGCGACAGCGCACATACGACAGCTGATATCAGATGGAATTAGCGGTCACGGAAGGGCTTCCTAGCGAGCGCTAAGGCCGACTAGCGAAGAAATGGATCAAGAAATGGTCGGGTTCGCGTTCCCCGGGCCGCCAAAAGCAAACCCTGTTACTTGCTTCGTTAGAGGAGGACATTGCCGGCTTGCCCCTCTCCCCAGTCCTCTTGCCCCAGGCCGCCCCGTCCCCGCAAGCGGGTCGAGGGAGTATCTGCGCGATTCGCCTGCCCGGTCAGCCCAGCAACTCCCGCATGCGCTGATTGACCTCGGCACTGTGATGCCGCGCGGTCTTGTTGCTTGGCGCCAGCGCCTCGGCGTAGAAAAAGTCCGGCAGCTCGTCGTCTTTCTCGGTAAAACCCGCCGCCTTGTTGAACGCCCACTCGTTGCGCAGTGTCTCCAGCCCCAGCGTTTTCATGAACGATGTATCGAGGTTGGTGCCATGCGCGTCGTTGAGCGCGTTAACGATAAGTTCGGCGCTGACGTTCGTTACCGCGCGGCCAAAGATGCACAGGCCCAGGGAATCGGCCGCGGCAACAGCGGTCTGTATCCCCAGGCTGGCCTCCACCAGTTCCTCGGTGGTCTTGCCCTTGCAGTCGAATACCGGCAGATTGCCCGCGGTGTGATCGGCGCCCTGCGCCGTGATCATCATGGATATGCCGGTTACTTCGATCACGCGCGGATCGTAGGCGCTGATGCTCTGCTGCTTGATCACAGGCACGCGTGCGACTTTGTAATGTGCGCCGACGCGCGCTGCCCCTTGGGCAAGAAGACGACCGCGCTCGCTGCCGCAGCGCATGTCGTTCATCGCCGCGAGCATGAACCCGACGTCGCCAAACTCGCCTTGCCCCGCGTCCATCAGAACGCCCAGCATGGCGCCTACTTCTATGGTATCGACGCCCAGATCGTTGGCTTGGGCGTTCACCATGGCCACCTTGTCCGGATGATCGAGGCCGCAATTGCTGCCCATCAGACCCAGCGTTTCGTATTCCAGCGGCGACACCAGTTCTTTGCCGTGCTCGTCGACGTAAACGTTGCTGCATTCGATCAGGCAGCCCGGCATGCAGGCGTGCGAGGTCTCGCCGCCGCGGCTCAGGTTCAGCTCGCGGATGAAGTCGCCGCCGAGTTTCAACGGGCCTTCCGACGCTTCGGTCATGCGCCCGGCGCTGAAGTTGCGCACCGGCAGCGCGCCGAGCCGGTTGGTGATGTCGCCCATCATCGCGGTGCCGGTTTTCTTGAAGACTTCGATCGCCGGCTCTTTGCCGAGCCGCGCGCCGTACTCGCGCACCGCGCTCATGACTTTCTTGCGATCATGGAAGGTCGGCATCTTGTGCACGTCGGCGACGATGGCCTTGACCTTCTTGCTGCCCATGACGGCGCCGACGCCGCCGCGCGCGGCAAGCCGCGACGGTCGCCCGTCGGTGTCGGTGAACGAGATCCCCGCGACCAGGCCCAGATATTCGCCGACCGGACCGCACAGCGCGAAACTGATTTTCTTGCCGTATTTCTCGAACAGCAGCGCGGCGACTTCGTTGTTGCCTTTGCCCAGGTAGGGCTCGGCGCTGTCCCAGGTGATGGCGCCGTCTTTGGTGATGCGGATGACGACCCAGTCGCTGGCCGCGCCATACAGCGTGAGCCCGGCGGTCTCGAGCTGGCCGAGCGCGAAGCCGAAGGTGCCGCCGGTATTGGCCTCCTTGATGCCACCCGTCAGCGGGCTCTTGCAGCCGACGCTCAAGCGGTTGGCGTTGGAGAAGTTGGTGCCCGCGAACGGCCCGGCGGAGAAAATCAGCGGATTGTCCGGCGACAGCGGGTCGACCGTGGCCACGCCGCTCTCAAGCAGCGTCTTGGCGATGTAGTGCCGGCCCGAGCGTATGATTGCCTCGCCGTGCAGTTCTTCCGTGCGGACCGAGCGGTCCCCGAGATTGATGTGCAGGTATTTGCGCATGTCGCCGTTACTCCGTGAAGATGAAATATGCTGATTCCGATGTCACCTTAATTCTACCTTTTTCGTCCCCGTCTTACGCGCCATTTACATCGGCAGCCGCACTCTGTACACTTGATCTGTACATAAAGGAGGGCGCCATGCCCAAGGTCAACATCACTGAATTGCGCCAGAATCTGCCCGCCTACCTGGCCGAGGCTCAAAAGGGCAGGGAGATCGAGGTCACGTCGCGCGGGAAAGTGATCGCGCGTATCGTGCCCGAAAGTGAATCGCACGAGCAGGCGCGCGCGCGTCTGCTCGCCGCGCGCAAACACTGCCGCATCGACGACGTCCTCAGCCCGACCGGCGCAGCATGGGACGCGGAACGTGATCGTTCTTGACACGCATGCGCTGATATACGACGCGCTCAACCCGGCACGCCTTTCGGTCCGCGCACGCAAGGCCATAGACCTCGCGGCCGCGACACGCGAGCTCGCCTGCTGCGACATCAGCCTGTGGGAGATCGCCATGCTCATCGCCAGAGACCGTCTCGATCCCGGGATGGATGCGAGACAGTTTCTCGACGACCTGATAGCTGCGCGGCGGCTACACGTATTGCCGATTACGCCCGAGATCGCGGTGTTGTCGCAATCGGATGCGTTTTCGCATGGCGACCCGGCGGATCGGCTGATCGCGGCCACCGCTCTCTTGCACCGGATGCCGCTGGTGACGTCGGACTCGAAGCTGCGAAAACTTAAGGAAATTACAACGGTTTGGTGAGCCTTCGTGCGTTTGGCGGCATGGGAATGCCGCCCTACGGGTTTTTTGCCCCCGGCGGCCTTACCCGAAGCTGACGATCTCGATCCAGTTTGCGCCTTTGCCGGCGGGGTATTTTTGCTGCAGCGATAACGCGCCACTGGCCTCATCGATCGCATATACCGAGATCGTGTCCGACTTTTCACCAGCGGCGACCAGGAACCGGCCGCCCGGGTCTATGGCGAATCCGCGCGGCTGGCGCTCGGTGGGCGTGCTGGCAAGGTAGGTCAGCTTGCCGGTTTGCACATTCACGCTGAACGCGCCCAGCGTGCTGCTGGTGCGCTCCGAGATGTAGAGAAACTTCCCGTTCGGCGTCAGGTGAATGTCCGCGGCCCAGATGTCGTGGTCCCGGTTGCGCGGCAGCGCGGTGTCCGGTCCGCCCACGCCTACGCGCGGCAAGCCGGGCACGAGCCTGGTGTCGGCCGGCAGCCCCGACGCCGAGCCGATTTCGCTCAGCAAGCCCGTGCCGCCATCGAGCGCGAAGACGGTCACCGAGGCCAGCAATTCGTTCAGCACATACAGGAACCGGTTGTCGGCCGAAGTGACGATGTGGCGCGGCCCGGTCATGGCTTGCAACTGCACGACCGCGGGCGTATTCGAGGACAGCCGTCCGGACTTCGCATCGAAGGCGAACTGGAAGATCTGGTCGCTGCCCAGCGTCGGTACATAGATGAAGCGGTTGCTACCGTCGATGCGGATCGAATGGGCGTTGCGGCCCACGGCTATGATCTGCAGCGGTGCGCCGGCCACGTGCCCGTCGCTGCCGACCGCATTGACGGTGATCAGATTTCCCTGGTACGACGCACCGAACAGGTAACGCCCGGTCTGGTCGAGTGAGATGTAGGGAAAGCTCTCCGCCAGCGGCGATACCGACAGCGGTGTCAGTGCGCCGCTGCCGGGGGTGATCGAATAAGCATGCACCGAAAATGGCTGGGAGCGCACCGCGGCATAAAGAAAGCGCCGGTCCGGGCTAACGGCCATGGGGCCGACGGCATCCGCCGCCTTGATGCGCGCGCCGGGCTGCAGCGTGCCGTCGGGTTGCATGCCGTAGCTGCGGATATCACCGTCCGCGGCGTTGGAGACATAGACGAAGGTGCTGACGCCAGCGCGCGATTCCAGTGCGGACATGGTCATACTCCTTGTGGTGACGTTGCGAAGAGCTAAGCGGCTGGCCACGGCGGTATATTGAAATTAGCGAGATGGATGCCTTCGCGCGCGCATTTGTGCAGGCCGGCTTGGGCCTGAGCCTGAAACTAGTCCCCGGCGGTGCGTATGGACTTCAACAGCAGCGATATTTCATCCGGGGGCACGGGCCGGCTGATGAGATAGCCCTGCTTTTCATCACACTGGCGGTCGCGCAGAAAATTCAGCTGCTCCAGTGTTTCCACGCCTTCCGCGATCACCCGCAGATTAAGGCTATGTCCCAGGTTGATCACCGCCTGCGCGATGGCGGCGTCGTCAGGATTGCTCGTGATCTCGCGCACGAACGATTGATCGATCTTGAGGCGGTCGACAGGAAAGCGCTTCAAATAGCTCAGCGACGAGTACCCGGTGCCAAAATCGTCGATCGAGAGCGTTACGCCCAGAGACTTGATCTGCTTCAAAAGCGCGATCACCTGCTCGGCATCGTCCATAATGACGCTCTCGGTCACCTCGAGTTCAAGATAGCGAGGCTCAAGGCCGCTTTCCTGAAGTATGGTTTCGATCGTGCGCACCAGTCCTTTTTCACGGAACTGGCGCGCCGAGAGATTGACGGCGACGGCCACAGGAGGCAGGCCCGCATCCTGCCAGGCCTTGTTTTGCATGCACGCCGTGCGCAGCACCCACTCGCCGATGCCGACGATCATTCCTGTTTCTTCCGCCAGCGGAATAAATTTCGCCGGCGACACGATGCCGAGGTCGGGGTGGCGCCAGCGCACCAGCGCTTCCGTGCCAAAGATCTGGTTGGAGCGCAGGTCGGCCTGCGGCTGGTAATGCAGGAACAATTCGTTGCGCTCGACCGCGCGCCGCAGCTTGTTTTCCATCGTCAGCCGTTCGGACACGCGGAGGTTCATTTCCTCGGTGTAGAACTTCAGGGTGTTGCGCCCGGATTCCTTGGCCCGGTACATGGCGTTTTCCGCGTTCTTCAACAAGGGTTCGAGCGCGGTCCCGTCCTGGGGATAAAATGCGACCCCGACACTACCGGTTACGAATAACTCCTGGTCACCCACCATATAGGGCAGGCCGAAGGCATCCGTGATCCGGGACACCTCGCTCGATACCGCTCGTTCATCAGCCTGATCGGCTAATACGAGCACGAATTCGTCGCCACCCGTCCGCGCCACGGTATCTACGGTGCGCATGCAGGACTTCAACCGTTCCGCTACCAACTGGAGCAACTGGTCGCCCGCGCCATGTCCCAGGCTGTCGTTGATGAGCTTGAAGTTATCGAGATCGATGAACGCAATCGCGACGCCATGGGTATGCCGCTCGGCGCGGGCTATGGCCACCCTCACGCGGTCGGCCAGCAGGTTACGGTTGGGCAGCCCTGTCAGGGCGTCGAAGTTCGACTGATGCGCCAGCTCGTCCTGGTAGCGTCGCATTTCAGTGATATCGTTTTGCACGCTGACGTAGTGTGTGACTTCTCCGGAATCACTTCTCACGGGCGCGACCGTAAGCTCGTTCCAGTACATCGTCTTGTCTTTGCGATAGTTTCGAAGCAGTACCCGGCATTCACGGTGTTCTTTAACGGCCAGTCGAAGGGCCTCCAACTCGGGCTGATCCACGTCCGTTCCGTGGAGAAACCGCGAGCTGCGGCCGATCGCTTCCTTGCTGCTGTAGCCGGTGATGCGCTCGAATGCCGGATTGACATACACAATAGGCTGATCCGGTTGTCTGCAATCGGTAATCAATATGGCATTGACGCTCGATTCAATCGCGCGGTCGCGCAATCTGAGTGCGTCCTGTGCGCTCTCGATGAGTGTCAGCCCCTTGTCCAGCAGCAGATACAGCAGCCAGCCCGTCGAGCCAACGAAAAACCAGCCGGCGAGCGTTTGCGGCCAGGGTAACGGCTCGATCTTGATGCCGAGTATGGGTATGAACGGGATTCCGCTTTGTATCAAGACCCACAGGCTGACCAGCACTACATAGGCGAATACGATTATCCGCGAGAAGCGTCTGGCATCCGCGAGGGGGTTTTTTACAGCAGGGCCCTCAATTTTACGTTGCATTGTCATGCGGACATTTCAGGTATTCGTGCGTATTCAATCTTAACGGAGCGGAATCAATGGATCATGAGGTTACTACGGCGGAAGCGGTCTGGCAAAATGAGTATTATTCACGGTGTGATCGCCCGGCCCGGTGCGCGATGCCTATGCCGGCGAGGACGATCATGCCGCCGGCAATTTGCATGGGCCCCATAATTTCTGAGAGCAGCACCCAGGCAAAGAGCGCAGCCATCACCGGCTGCAGCAGCAAGCCGACCGAGGAAAACGTGGCGGGCAGGTGGGCCATGGCATAGGCGATCAGGCTCTGGCCGGCGACCTGTGCGATCAACGCGAGGCCAAAGAGCTTGAGCCAGCCCATGCCGGTGGCGGGGAAAAACGGTTCGCCCGACAACAGCGCCAGCGGCAGCAGCGCGGCGGACATGATCAGCCCGCTCCACGCCATGATACTGGCCGTGGAGGCCGTCGTGCGCAACCGGGTCACGGTCAACTGATATCCGGCGTAGAACACGGCGGTGAGCACGCCCAGGCCATTGCCCAGCAGGTGACCGGGGGCGCCAAAATCCACGCCGATCAGCACCACGATGCCGCTTAGCGCGGCAGCCAGCCCGACGAGGAACATGCCGCCGGGGCGTTTGCGCCACAGCACCCACATCGCCAGCGTCACAAAAATCGGCGCCAGATTGGAGAGCAGCGTGGCATTGGCCACCGAAGTCAGCACGATGGACCAGTGCCAGACGGCGAGGTCGCCGGCAAAGAACAGGCCGGCCGCAATCAATAAGCTGCGGTTGCGCGTGAACGCCGTGAAATGCATGCGCCGGTTGTCGAGCATCGCCCACGCCCACAGAAAGGGGAGTGCGAGAAACACGCGCCAGAATGCAGTCGCAACCGGCCCCGCTTCGCTGACTTTGACGAACAGCGCGGAAGTGGCGATGGCGGTGGCGCCGGCGAACAGCGCGGCGAGCGCCAGTGGATTGCCGGCTGTCGCAGGCTGTATAGATGCCATCTTAAAAAACCGGGAAGAACGGATGAAACCGCCCGGCCCTCATCCCCGACCCTTCTGATGAAGCCCCTACCCTTCGGTATCCCGGAAGGAGAAGGGAAACAATTGCCTCCTCTCTCCATTTGGGACAAGGGAACACTTGAAGCAAAGCAGAGAGGTCGGGAGAGAGGGATCGGACGCCGGTTAACGCAGATTGAGCCAAAACAATAAACCCTGATACAAGAATTAAATAAGGCTGCATAAATAGGTTGAGCACATGATTATGCGCACTTCGTCAGACCTCGCGGGCCAATGAAAACCCCTGGCTTTACTGTTTTGGTTATTCATCGGCGTACCCGTCAAGCGCACCCGTCGAGCGGGTATTAAAAAGAAGTTATTAAAAAGAATTTATCTGCGTTTATCGGCGGTTACCTGCCTTGAAACTTGGGCTTGCGCTTCTCGATGAACGCCGCCATGCCTTCTTTCTGGTCCTGCGAGGCGAACAGGATCTGCGCCGCCTTGGTTTCCAGCGCGAGTCCGGTATCGAGCGAGGCATCCATGCCGCGCAGCACCGTTTCCTTGGCCTGCAGAATGGCGAGCGGCGGCAGTGTTGCGATCTGCTGCGCCATTTCAACTGCGCGCTTTTCGACGGCGTCGTCGGCCACGACTTCGCTGACCAGCCCCATGTCGCAAGCTTCTTTGGCGCTGAACGGATCTCCCGTCAGGATATAGCGCATGGCTTTGTATTTGCCCACCGCACGCGTGAGGCGCTGAGTGGCGCCGCCGCCGGGGATGATGCCGATTTTCACTTCCGGCTGGCCGAATTTCGCCGACTCGCCGGCAATAATGATGTCGCAGGTCATGGCGAGTTCGCAGCCGCCGCCGAGCGCGAACCCGTTCACCGCCGCGATCACCGGTTTGGGGCAGGCGGCGATGGCGCGCCACAATTTATGCGTGCCGCGAGCCAGCATTTCCATGGTGCCCACGCCCGCCATTTCCTTGATGTCGGCGCCGGCGGCAAACGACTTGTCGTTGCCGGTAAGCACGATGCAGCGCGTGGTGTCGTCCTCGCCGAGTTCAGTCAGGTGTTTCGCGATCAGTTTGCGCACTTCGATATTCAGTGCATTGCGCGCCTCGGGGCGGTTGATGCGCACCACCGCGACGCCTTCGGCGGGATGTTCGAGCAAAACGACGGGTGCGGTCATAACTGACTCCGTTAGTGATTAGTGATTCGTTATTCGTGATTAGTTTCAACCCGGGAATGGCTTACGGCAACTTGGTTACGAGCCACCAATCACCAGTCACGATTCACGATCTATTGCTTGGCCAGGCCGATGTCCACCAGCACGGATTTCATGGCGGCGTAATCGGCGTCGAGGTCTTTTTTGAACTGTTCGCCCGTGGCGTAATCGGCGGCCCAGAAATTCTTTTCCAGGTCGCTCTTCCATTCGGGCGATTCGGTGACCTTGCGCAGCGTGCCTTCCCAGTAGGTGATCTGCGCCGGCGTCAGGCCCTTGGGCGCCATGATCGCGCGCCAGCCGCCGAACACCAGGTTCACGCCCTGCTCCTTCCAGGTCGGGATGTCGGCGAGCTGGCCGCTGAAGCGCTGGCTGGCGGCAACGCCGACCACGCGCAGCTTGCCGGACGCGACATGCGCGGCGACGTTGCCCGCCGCGGTGGTCACCAGGTCGATGTGGCCGCCCAGCAGGGTGGTAATGGCTTCGGCCGAGCCCTTGAACGCGACGGCCTTGAGATCGCGCGCATTGCCGCCGATGGCTTTCATCAGCAGGCCTGCGGCGATATGGTTGTGGCTGCCCAGCGCGGTGGCGAAACCGACGCTCACCGATTTGGGATCTTTTTTGAGGCGCTCCGCCAGGTCCTTGCCGGTCTTGATCGGGGATGCGGCATTGACCGCAAACACAATGTAGTCGTTGAGCAGCGAGGCGATCGGCGTGTAGTCCAGATGGCTGAGCTTGCTGCTGCCAACGATGTGGTTGGTGAGCAGCGAGGGCGTGCCGATCATCAGGTAATGCGCGTCGCCGGCGTGCTGGTGCACGTAGGTGAAGGCAATGGTGCTGCCGCCGCCGGGTTTGTTCAGGACGCTGACGGGCGTGCTCACCAGCTTGTTGGCGCTGAGTACGCGCTCCACGGTGCGGGCGGTCTTGTCGTTGCTGCCGCCCGGGGCGGAGCCGACGACGATTTCGATATTTTTCTGCGGTGTCCAGCTCTGCGCCACGCCGTGCGAGGCGACGGCGAGCCCGAGCAGCCCCACCAAAAAGTGTCCTGGTTTCATGCGTCCTCCTGGTTACTGTTTAACAAAGTTGTTTTGCCTATTGTAAGTCCTGGCAGAAGGCTCTCTCAGTGTTATGCCAAATGCGGTTCAGGCGCGCGCTACTTCATTGACCAGCGCGGCGTTGCGGCCCCAGCACCCGAGATTGTCGAAAAAAATCTGGTTGACCCGCGCCTCGTTGCCCGATGCTGCCGCGGCGTTGTGCGGCGAAATCAGGACGCAGGGCAGGTCCCACAGCGGGGAATTCGGCGCCAGCGGTTCCTTTTCGAACACGTCGAGATAGGCGCCGGCGAGGTGCCCGCTGCGCAGCGCTTCGACTAGCGCGGGCTCATTTATGATTTCGCCGCGCGCGATGTTGATGACGCGTGCGCCTTGCGGCAGCCGGGCCAGCATGCCGGCGTCGACCAAGCCGCGGGTCTCGGGAGTGAGCGGGCAGGTGATGACCAGCCAGTCGGTCCGCGGCAGCAGTTCATTGAGCACGGACGGCAGGTGCAACTCGTCGGCGTGGTCGCCGGCATGAGCGGGGCTGCGGCGCACGCCGATTACCGTGAGGCCGAGCACCCGCGCCAGGCGCGCAAACTCGTTGCCGATATAACCCAGGCCGAGAACGAGCGCAGTCTGGCCCCTGAGGTCGCGCGGGAATTCGGGCATGCGCGTGGGATTCCAGACCCGGTTTTTCTGGCCTTCGAGCCAGCGCGGGAAATTGCGCGCGAGCATCAGGAGGCCCGCGATCATGGTCTGGGCGATGGGTTCGGCCGTGGCGCCCGATGAGGTCGTGATGCGCACGCCGCGCGCGAGCATCTCGGTATAGATCGGGTGATCGACGCCCGCGTTGAACACCTGCAGCCATTTGAGCCCGGGCGCTTTGCGCAGCGCGGAGAAGAACTGGCGCGCGTGATCGGGAAAGACATCCTCGGTAAAATACGCGAGCTCTATGCGCGCGCACGCCTCGTCCGCCAGCCGCGCCTCGCTGTTTTCGGGCAGCACCAGCAGTTCCAGCGCGAGGCCGGCGCGCGCCGCGGCCCCGGCGATTTCCGCGCCGTGGTCGGCAACGCAGCGGTGAGAGACGAGGAGTGTGGTCATGCTAAAAGCGGTGATTGGTGATTGGTGATTGGTGATTAGTGATTAGTGAATGGCGAGAGACGGAAGACCTGTTTTTAGAGCGTCTGTGACGCTCGCTATTCATGTTTCACTGATTTTACCTGCTATTTGCTAAGATGCCAGCAGCCTGCCGGACTTGGCTCCATTCGCCGGAACGCGTAGTGTTAATGGATCGCTATTAATGGATGCTTAGGCGACAGGCTGCTTAATGAAGAAGCTTTACGTGTCGAAACCCTATGCTAATCTGATCTAACGTCACTTGCATGGCGTTCTTTTAGCCCCGTTCTTAAGTTTTTTAATTTTAGGAGTTTGTCGGGGCTAAGTCCGACAAACTCCTGACCCGACAGGAAAGTCCATTTCATGGAAATCGATACCCTAGCCCTCGCCAAGACACTGATCGCGCGCCGCTCGGTGTCGCCCGACGATGCCGGCTGCCTCGACATGGTGATAGAGATTCTCGAACCGCTCGGTTTCCAGTGCGAGAAGATCAGCATGAACGGCGTCGACAACCTGTGGGCGCGGCGCGGCGCGGCCGCCCCGCTGCTGTGCTTCGCGGGACATACCGACGTCGTGCCGACCGGTCCGCTTGACCGCTGGGTCAGCGACCCGTTCACGCCGACCGTCAGGGACGGCGTGCTCTATGGCCGCGGCGCCGCCGACATGAAAACCTCGATTGCGGCGTTCGTCGCCGCCATTGTCGAATTCATCACAGAATATCCCGATCACCCCGGGTCAATCGCGGTGCTGTTCACGTCCGACGAGGAGGGGCCTGCCGTCGACGGCACGGTGCGCGTGGTCGAGGCGCTCGCCGGGCGCGGGGAGAAAATGGATTACTGCATCGTCGGCGAGCCGACTTCAGTCAGCACGCTCGGCGACATGATCAAGAACGGCCGCCGTGGTTCGCTTTCCGGCACGCTGACGGTCAAAGGCGTGCAGGGCCACGTCGCCTATCCGCATCTTGCAAAAAACCCGGTGCATGAAGTCGCCGCGGCGATTGCCGAACTGGCGCAGACCGAATGGGACCGCGGCAACGAATATTTCCCGCCGACGACGTGGCAGATTTCCAATTTCCATGCCGGCACCGGCGCGACCAATATCATTCCCGGCGACGCGCAGGTCCAGTTCAACTTCCGCTTCTCCACCGCGAGCACGGTCGAGTCGCTGCAAACGCGCTTCATCGGCATCCTCGACAAGCATGGCGTCGAGCACGACATAGCCTGGGTTTACGGCGGGCGGCCGTTCGTCACCAAACGCGGCGATCTCGTCGATGCGGTGGCGCGCGCGATCAAGACCGTGACCGGCGTGACCACGGAGCTGTCGACCACCGGCGGCACTTCGGATGGGCGCTTCATCGCCGACATCTGCCCGGAGGTGGTCGAGTTCGGCCCGACCAACGCCACCATCCACAAGGTCAACGAGTGCATAAATCTTCGGGAGGTTGAGGCGCTCCCGAAGATTTATGAACAGATTCTGGTCAACCTGCTGATCGGCAAGGGACAGCCGCTGTGATACATATCATATTGTTTTTATTGATTAAATAGTATGTCGCGCTCGGACAATGTAAACGAATTGCCCGCCGATTTGCCGGTGCCGGTAGACGATGGCGCATGCGACCATCTCAAAGGAATGCGCCTGCCTGCGGTGATGCTGGCCTCCACCGGCGGGCGCAGCGTGGATCTCGCGCGACTCGCCGGACTTACCGTGGTCTATGTCTATCCGCGAACCGGGCGCCCCGATCAAGCACTGCCCACTGGCTGGAACGCGATCCCCGGCGCGCGCGGCTGCACGCCGCAGTCGTGCGCGTTCCGCGACCATTACCAGGAACTGCGCGAGCTCGGCGTCGCCAACCTGTTCGGACTCAGCACCCAGGACACCGCTTACCAGCGGGAAGCGGTCGAGCGCCTGCACCTGCCGTTCGAGTTGTTGTCAGACGAAAAGCTGGCGTTTGCTCGTGCGCTGAAACTGCCGACCTTCGCGGTCGACGGCATGACCCTCATCAAGCGGCTGACGCTGATTGCGCGCGACGGCGCGATCGAGAAAGTGTTTTATCCGGTGTTTCCGCCGGATGCCAGCGCGGGGATGGTGCTGGCGTGGCTGGCGGATCAGCCCAGCGCATAACGCCTCGATCTTCAGCGGGCAGACACCTCTGCGGTCCAGCGCGCGATCTCGTCGCGCGATGCCGAAGGCGCGTCGAGGTGGCTCGCATCCGGCTCGTACAATTTACTGAGTGGATTGCGGGGAAGCGCGTTGAACATCGTCTGTTTGAGTTTACGCAAACCCGGGTAATCTCCCGTTGGTCCGATATGCAGGACAGGCGTTCGGGGATTCATGTTTTTAACCGCCATGGTCTGGTTCATGGCGCCGTCGGGGTCGAACCAGCTGAAGTAGATCGCCGGCGTGGTGTTGACTGCAGTCAAGCCTTTGCTGCCTTCGTAATCCTGAAACTGCGTCTTGTCGTTCCCTTTGCCCTCGGCAATCAGCTTGCGCGCCAGGTCGACCGACGCGCCCAGTTTTTCCCGATAAAGGGCGTTACTGACGTCCCCGCCCGGCGCCATGGCGATGATGCCATCCACTTCGTGCCTGCCGCCAAAATAGAGCGCGAACAGTCCGCCCTGACTGTGCCCGGCGACAAACACCTTCCGTGCACCTTTGCTCCTCAGCATAGCCAGGGCGGCTTCGGTTTCCTGTTCCGCGACATTCACGCTCACGTCATAGTCGCGCCGTCCAGACCAGGGCATTTCCAGATTGGCAACGAGGTAGCCTTTGTCTTTGAGCGTAGAGGCCAGAGTCGAGACGTGCCTCGCAGGCGAACCTCCTTTGCCATGCATGATGACGATGCCGATTCCCGGCGCGGGCGTTTGAGCGGCTGATGAATAAGCTATTCCTGCGAGCACGACGGCCAGGGCCACCATGATGCAGATGCGCATAGTTTGAATCATATGTTGTCACGCCTTCCGGGTTAACGCCGCCATTTGTTAACAGGTCCTAGGGCCTGTTAACCATTACCGCGTGAGATGCGTTGTGGCCAAAATTGTCGATGGCGAGGCGCTTGTCGCCGTCAATATCGCGAATATGGGAAAGACGAGCAACGATGCTAGCGGCGATTTTGGCCTCAACCCGAAGGGATGGGACGCTGAGCAACGGCTTTGCCGTTGCGCGTCCCATAATGGGCCAGAATACGGACCGCGAGCGCGTAGCGCCCGCTCGGGGCTCATGGCGTTGTCGCACCTTCGCTTATTTGCCACGGGGCAAACCGCGCTAGGCGCTCCTAGCCCTGAGCCCAAATCGCCTCCGTCGCACTCATGTGGTAATTGTTAACAGGCCCTAGAGACCGGCAGCCAATTCCCGGATCAATTCGGCGGCGGGCGCCTCTTTGCAGCCGCTCGCATTCTGGCCAGACCACAGCGGCGAGAAATCGCCGGAGCCCAGGCTTTCGGCTTGGGCGCGCAAGGGGGCGATGGCCGCGGCGGCCAGGGGAAATGCGGGCGCTGCGGGGCTGATCGGGCCCAGTTCTTTCATGATGCGGTTCACGATGGAGCGGGCGGGCCGGCCCGTGAAGAGGTTCGTGAGCGCCGTGTGTCGGGCGGCCTCGCTCTTGAGCGCCGCGCGATGCACAGGGCTCGTGGTGGCCTCGGGGCAGAGCAGAAAAGCCGTCCCGACCTGCACGCCGGCTGCGCCGAGCGCCATGGCCGCCGCAACGCCTTTCGCATCGGCGATGCCGCCGGCGGCAATGACCGGGAGCTTCACCACCTGCACGATTTGCGGCAACAGCGCAAACGTGCCCACTTGCGTGCTGAGGTCTTTCGACAGGAAGATCCCGCGATGGCCGCCTGCCTCCAACCCTTGCGCGATGATCGCATCGACTCCATGCGCTTCGAGCCAGCGCGCCTCTGCGAGGGTGGTTGCCGAAGACAGTATCTTCGCGCCCCAGGACTTAACGCGCGCCAGCAATTCGGCCGATGGCAAGCCGAAATGAAAGCTCACTACGGTGGGCTTGAATTCGCTCAGCACCTCCGCGGCTGCGGAACTGAAGGGCACGCGCCCCGGCCCGGCGGCAATGGTGCCTGCATCGATGCCGAACGCCTGGTAATACGGCGACAGCGCAGCCCGCCATGTCGCTTCGCGCCCGGCATCGGGCGCGGGCGGCGCGTGGCAAAAGAAATTCACGTTGAACGGCTGGCCTGATTGCGCTTTGATCGCTGCCAGCTCATTGCGCATGGCGTCGGGACCGAGCATGGCGCAAGGCAGCGAGCCCAGTCCGCCCGCGTTGGACACAGCCACCGCCAGAGCGCCGCCTTGCACCCCCGCCATGGGTGCCTGAATGATAGGCAGCTCGATGCCCAGGAGGCGTTGCAGTGTCATCGTCCGAACTCCATTGTTGCCGTCTAAACCGTGCGGTTTACTGTGGAAATGCGTCGCTACCCGTCTGAATTGCCCCTATCTTACGGCCTAATATCGCAAGATCAATACCTTGGTCTGGTCCAACCCGGTTATATCATGTAGTCGGTTCATCTCATTGCTTGTCGTTAAACTCTGGGCGGTTTCGTATCGTCTCAACCGGAACGACAGGGCTGCGCGTTCAAGGGTACAATTTAACCGCACAACATGACGCAATCCCCCATCAGCCCATCGCTGGGCGACGAAGAACTGGATCGGCTTGAAGCGCTGCTCGATTCGCCGGTATTCAAAGGCGGGGCGATGCGGCTCGATGAGTTGCAGGGGTTTCTGTGCGCCGTGATCAGCGCACCCGATACGATACTGCCCAGCGCGTGGCTGCCGGCCGCGCTGGGCGAGAACCCGGAATACGAAAACCAGCAACAGGCGGAAGAAGTCCTGGGGCTGGTAATGCGTTTCTACAACGACATCGCGCTTACGCTGCAGCAGGGTGAAGGCATCGCGCTGCAGCTTTACCATCCCGAGGGCGAGGAAGATTACGATTTCCAGAGCTGGTGCAGCGGCTACCTCTATGGCGTCGAATTGTCGGAAGTGGATTGGTACGAGGCCGGCGATTCGGAAGAGGTGGATGAGTTGTTGTTTCCGTTCGGTGTGCTGGCAGGCGAGCTCGAGGACTTCCTGCACGATACCGGCCAGGGCGCAATTACGGAAAAGGAAAAGGCGGAACTCGTGGCGGCATGCCGTGAGGACCTCGCCAGTGCGGTGATGCAGACCTACCGTTACTGGCTCGCGCGCCGAAGCGCAAAAACGGTGCGCCGCGAAGCTCCCAAGGTGGGCCGCAACGATCCCTGTCCCTGCGGCAGCGGCAGGAAGTTCAAGCAGTGCTGCGGCGCGCCGGGCAACCTCCACTAGCCGCCGAAATTGACGCCCTGCTGCTCACTACCCTCGACCACGCGTTCAAGGGAAAGTTGTAGCCAAAGTGGGCCGAGGAGGCCAAATATATAAATATGATTGAAAACAATGAGTTATTATATAATATTACTGTGTGCGCGTCGTGGTTCTCGGAAATTCAACAACTTATAGATTGTTAAGTCACGATTGACTTACTACTTATAAGTTGTTAAATTGTTGTTGATTCACAACTTATAACTAGTAATGCCGTGCCTAAAACCCTTTCCAGTCTGCAGCTGAGCCAGGTCGATCAGCGGCTGGCGCCGTGGCGCCGGATGGCGAATGACGTTCCGCCGCGCGGCGGGTGGCTGCGCGCGATCCGCAAAGCGCTGGGCATGAGCGCCGCGCAGCTCGCGGGCCGTCTCGGCGTCGCGCAGCAGGCGATCGTAAATTTCGAGCGCAACGAGGCGGCGGGCAAGATCACGCTGCAAAGCCTGCAGCGGGTCGCGCAGGCGCTCGACTGCCGCGTCGTTTATGCCGTGGTGCCGAATAAGCCGCTGGTGCAGATGCGACGCGCGCGCGCGCAGGCGCTCGCTGACCAACTGGTACGGCCGGTGGCGCATTCGATGAAGCTCGAAGCGCAGGGCGTGAGCGACAAAGAGACCCGGCGCCAGCGCAAGGAACTCACCGACGAAATTCTGCGCGGCAGTGCACGCAAGCTGTGGCGCTGAACCTCGATTATCCCGACGGCGCCACGCCGCTTACCGCCGAGGAGCTCGAAGGGCTGATCCCCGCGCACATCACGACGCGCGGAGAACTCAATGCCTGGGAAGCGCGCAACGTGCTCAAGGCCGAACAATGGCTGCTGGCACGGCGGCGCGGGGATATTCTCACGCCGGCTTTTGTGCGCCGGCTGCATCAGCGCATGTTCGATGAAACATGGCGGTGGGCAGGCATTTTCCGCAATACGGAGAAGAACATCGGCGCCGATCCCGCGCATATTGCACCGAGACTCAGCGACCTGTGCGAGGACGTGAAGGCGCAACTCGTGCACAAGAGCCAGCCGCTCGATGAGATTGCGGCGCGGTTTCATCACCGGCTGGTGAGCATCCATCCGTTCGCCAACGGCAATGGCCGGCACACGCGCCTGATGACTGATCTGCTTCTGATAAGCAACGGCGCGGCGCGTTTTACCTGGGGCGAGGATGCATTGATCGACGAAGGCGAAGTGAGAGCGCGTTATATCGCTGCACTGAGAGCGGCAGACGCGCGCGACTATGCGCCGCTATTTGAGTTCGTCAGGTCAGGAAGCGCCGGCAGGTAGACTCATGTTTCAAGCCAGCCACGGCAACTCGCCGTGGTAGCGCTTCTCGTATGCTTCGATCGCCTCGATGTTCTGCAGCACGAGGCTGATGTCGTCGAGGCCTTTCAGGAGTTTTTCCCTGTTGCTCGGGTCTATGTCGAACGGGCAAACCGCACCGTCGGGGCCGGTCACGGTTTGTGATTCGAGGTCTACGGTGATCAGCGCGCCGGGTTGCTCGTGCAGCTGCTGGCGCAGTTTTTTCACGGTGGCGTCGGGCAGCCTGACCGGCAGCAGGCCGTTCTGCAGCGCGTTGCCGTAGTGAATGTCGCCGAACGAAGGCGCGATCACCGAGCGTATACCGTAATCCGTCAGCACCCATACCGCCGATTCGCGCGAGGAGCCGCAGCCGAAATTGTCGCCGGCAACCAGGATCTGAACATTGCGATATCGCGCCTGGTTGAGTATGAAGCCTGGGTTGTCGCTGCCGTCGGCGTTATAGCGGATGTCGTGAAACAGGTATTTGCCGTAATCGGCGCCGCGCGCCTTGCGCAGGAAGCGCGCCGGCACGATCTTGTCGGTGTCGACGTTGGCCATGTCGATGGGCGCGGCGACGGCGGTAATTTTTGTGAATGGCTTCATAAGACCTCTAAAGCATTAACACGAAGGACACAAAGGACACGAAGGAAAACCGAAAAATGAGATAAAACCAAGAACCGTGATCTTGTTGGCAATCGCACGTCGGCACTAAGAGCAAATGTATTTAGCATCTCGATTTTTGTTGATTATCTTTCCTTTGTGTCCTTTGTGTCCTTCGTGTCTATGCTTTTGACTTTATAACTTCCGCACATCGGTGATGCGGCCGGTGACCGCAGCCGCGGCGACCATCGCCGGGCTCATCAGGTGGGTGCGCGAACCCTTGCCCTGGCGGCCTTCGAAATTGCGGTTCGATGTCGACGCGCAGCGCTCGCCCGCGGGCACGATATCGCCGTTCATCGAGGCGCAACTCGAGCAGCCCGAGGCGCGCCAGTCGAAGCCGGCCTCGCGGAAAATCCGGTCCAGCCCCTCGGCTTCCGCCTGGCGCTTGATTGTGGTCGAACCGGGCGACACCCACGATGGCACTGTCACTTTCCTGCCCTTGAGTACCGCGGCGGCGGCGCGCAGGTCCTCGATGCGGCCATTGGTGCAGGTGCCAATGAAGGCGCGGTCGATTTTCACCTGTTGCAGCGGCGTGCCGGGCGTGAGGCCCGTATAGCGCAGCGCCTGTTCCATGCGCGCGCGCCGGTCGGCATCAGAAACGGAGGCGGGATCGGGCACAGCGGCGCTGACCGGCAGCGCATCCTCGGGGCTGGTGCCCCAGGTCACCATGGGCTCGAGCGCGCGCGCGTCCAGTGTGACTTCGCGGTCGAACGTCGCGCCCTCGTCGGTCGGCAGCGTGCGCCACAGCGCGAGCGCCTGGTCCCAGTGGGCGCCGCGCGGCGCGTATTCGCGGCCATGCAGATATTCAAAAGTGGTGTCATCCGGGGCCACCATGCCGGCGCGCGCGCCGGCCTCGATCGACATATTGCACACCGTCATGCGGCCTTCGATGCTGAGCGCGCGCATCGCGGCGCCGGCGTATTCGATCGCATGACCGGTGCCGCCGGCGGTGCCGATTTTGGCGATGATGGCGAGGATCACGTCCTTGGCGCTGACGCCGGGGCCGAGCGCGCCGTCGACCGTGATGCGCAGCGTCTTCGGTTTTTTCTGCCACAGGCATTGCGTGGCGAGAATCTGCTTCAGGTGCGAAGCGCCGATGCCAACCGCAAGCGCGCCCAGCGCGCCGTGGGTCGAGGTGTGCGAATCGCCGCAGGTGACGATTAGGCCGGGTTGGGTGATGCCGAGTTCCGGGCCGACGACGTGCACGATGCCCTGGCGCGGATCGTCGATGCCGAAGTGCACGACGTCGTTGGCACGCGCATTGTTTTCGAGCAGCTCCAGCATGTTGCGCACTTCGGGATCGGCGATGCCCGCCATGCCGCGCTCGCGGTTGAGTGTGGGCACGTAGTGGTCGGCCACGGCAAAGGTCTGGCGCGGTTTGCGCACATTGCGGCCCTCCTTGGCCAGTGCGCCGAACGCGAACATCGAGCCTTCGTGCACGAAGTTGCGGTCGACGTGCAGCAGCGCGTCGCTGTCGCCACGTTGCACGATCACATGGCGCCGCCAGATTTTCTCGAACAGGGTGTGCGGAGTATTCATTGAAAAAGCCTAAAAACGTTTAGCCACAGAGGACACAGAGATCACAGAGAAACCATAAATCAAGCGAGTATGTTACTTCAGGTTTTTCGATGAGGAGGTCGGCATAAAGATGGGATAGCCGCAATTCATCCGCAGGGCATTGCAAAAAGCATCATTGTTTAAATTCTCTGTGTCCTCTGTGTCCTCTGTGATCTCTGTGGCTAAAGACCTGCTCGCTGGTCTTCCGGCACGCCGTAGCGCGCCTCGAGTTCCTGGATTTCCGGCAGTCCGGCGATGTCGGTGAACTGTTTGAAGGTCGCGACCTTGTCGCGCAGATGGGCGATGCTGCCGGTGCGCTTGAGTTCCTTGAGCAGGTTCTGCATCGCCGGGATCGCGGCGAGGATCAGCCAGTTGGGATAGATCGCCAGTCTGAACCCGAGGCGGCCCAGTTCGTCGGCGGGCAGATCGGGGGTCTTGCCGCTGGCCGCCATGTTGTAGAGCAGAGGCACGCCTTTGAAGTGATTCGCGACGCGCTCGACCTCGGCGCGGCCCACCGGCGCCTCGATGAACAACACGTCGGCGCCAGCTTCGCGATAACGCTCGCCGCGCTCGAGCGCCGCGTCCAGGCCTTCGACGGCGATGGCGTCGGTGCGCGTGATGATCACGAAATCGGGATCGCGCCGCGCATCGCACGCCGCCTTGATTTTCGCCACCATTTCCGCGGTCGGGATCACGCGCTTGCCCGCGAGATGGCCGCAGCGCTTGGGCCACGCCTGGTCCTCGATGTGCACGCCGGCGACGCCGGCTTTTTCGTAATCGCGTATGGTGCGGCGGGTATTGATCGGATTGCCATAGCCGGTATCGGCATCGGCCACCACCGGCAGGCCGGAGGCGTCGACGATGCGTCCGGAGTTGTCGATCATTTCGCTCGCGGTGAGCAATCCGACGTCGGGCATGCCCAGCCGCGTGAGGCTGGTGCCGAAGCCGGTCATGTACACCGCGTCGAAGCCTTCGAGCGCCACCAGCCGCGCGGCGAGCGCATCGGCCACGCCGGGCGCAACGGTGCACTGTGGACGCGCCAGCAGATTGCGCAAGCGGGTGGTAAGTCGTTCAGTCATGATTAGTATCCTGCAAAAGAAGGTGATGTGATTATAGCCGGCGCAATACGGTCAACCTGCGGCGCGGGCATCGCTGCAGGCCAGGCGGGAAAGCAGATAATCGACCTCGGCGCGCGCGGTGGATGACAGCGCCGAGGCCGGCTTGCGCTGGGCGTCGGAGGCGATCGCCCCGCGTTTTTGCAGCACATATTTGCGCACCGCCAGGCCGATGCCCGGCTGTTGCTCGTAGCGCAGCAGCGGCAGGTGGGCATCGAACAGGTCGTGGGCCCGGTCGCGCCGGCCGGCCGCGCACAGCTTGACCAGCTCGACCAGCATGTCGGGAAAAGCATAGCCCGTCATCGCGCCGTCGGCGCCGCGCTCGATCTCGAAATCAAGGAAGATCCCGCCGTTGCCGGTGAGTATCGACACATGCCGCATGCGGCCGTTGCGTTCAAGATCGCGCAGCGCCGAGATTTTCTCGAGCCCGGGCCAGTCCTCGAGCTTGAGCATCACGCACGACGGGTTCTCGGCGACGATGCGGCGCAGGATTTCCGCCGTCATCACGACGCTGAACGCCAAAGGGTAGTCCTGGACTGCGAACGGGACGTCGCCGCCTATGGCTTCGCAAGCCTGCCGATAGTAGCCGGCCACCTGATCATCGGTACGCAGCGAGGGCGGCGGCGCGATCATCACGCCCGCGGCCCCCGCATCCATGGCCTGGCGCGCGAGGGAGCGCATGGCCGCGAATCCGGGTGAGGTGACGCCGACGATGACAGGTATCCTGCCGGCCCGTTTTACGAACTGCCTGACCAGCGCAATGGATTCTTCAGCGTCCAGCTTGGGGGCTTCCCCCATGACGCCCAGCACGGTGAGCCCGGTGACCCCGCATTCGAGATAGAAATCCGCCAGACGATCGACGGATGCCGCGTCCACCCGGCCGTCCGGATAAAACGGGGTGGCCGCGATGGTAAACACCCCCGATGCCTGCTCATTCAACAGCATGCTTGCGCTCCTCGCGCCGCGCGGCGGTCAGATTGCGCCGTGCTGTTTTAGACCGGCGATCTGCGCCGCATCGTAGCCGAGTTCACCGAGAATCTCCGCGGTGTTTTCTCCGCGACCCGGGGCGACCCGGCGGATCGGCGGCAGCTGTCCGCCGGCGAGCCGCACGCCCTGCGCCACCAGCGCGATGTCGCCCAGCACGGGATGGTGCACCGGCTGCGCCATGCCGAGCTGCTGAACCTGCGGGTCGGCAAACACCTGGTCCATGCTGTAAATCGGACCGCACGGCACGCCAGCCTGGTTCAGCGCCTCTATGCATTCCGCGGAAGTGCGCCGGGCGGTGTGCTCGCCGATGATGGCGTGCAGCTGGTCGCGATTTTTGGAGCGCAGTTCATAGGTGGCGTAATCCGGATCGCGGGCGAGTTCCGGCATGTCGAGCACGCGGCACAGGCGCTCGAACAGCTTGCCGGAAGCCGCGATGTTGATGTGGCCGTCGGCCGTTTTGAACACGCCGGTGGGAATAGCCGTGGGATGATTGTTGCCGGCCTGCTTGGGCACTTCGCGTTTGACCAGCCAGCGCGCCGACTGGAAATCGGTGAGCGCGATCAGCGCCTGCAGCAACGAGGTCTGCACCCACTGGCCTTCACCGGTGTGCTCGCGTTGCAAGAGCGCCAACACGATGCCGAACGCGCAGTACAACCCCGCGGTGCTGTCGGACACCGCAACGCCAACGCGCACGGGGCCCTGTCCCGGCAGGCCGGTGATGGACATTAATCCACCCATGCCCTGCACCACCTGGTCGAGGCCGGGGCGGTCCTTATATGGGCCTTCCTGGCCGAAACCGGAAATGCTGCCGTAAACGAGGCGCGGGTTGAGCTTGCGCAGGCTGTCGTAATCGATGCCGAGGCGGTGTTTCACGCCGGGACGAAAATTCTCGACCACCACGTCGGCTTTTGCCGCCAGCCGTTTGAACACGTCCAAACCTTCCGGCTTTTTGAGATTGAGGGTGATGCTGCGCTTGTTGCGGTGCAGATTCTGGAAATCCGCGTCGTCACGCTTGTCGAAGGGGCTGCTGTTGTCGTCGGCAACGTCCGCAGGCTCGATTTTGATGACGTTGGCGCCCCAGTCGGCGAGCTGGCGCACGCAGGTGGGTCCGGAGCGCGCCGTGGTCAGGTCGAGCACGGTGTAGCGGGCGAGAGGCAGATTGAGCGGGGCGTCGTTCATTGCAGCGGTCTCCGGTGCGGCGGGTCAGACGGCGGCGCGCGCGGGCGCGGCCGAGCCGTGATCGAAATCGACGTTCGCGAGTTTATCCGCAGCCCACAATTGTTCGAGCAGGCGGCGCGCGGCGCTCTCGCCGATCACCGGTGCGGCGAGCTCCATAAACTTGCCATTCAGTTCCTCGTCGGTGAGCGGCAGCTCCGGGTCGCCTTTGCGATAGGGCTGAAAGTGGGCGAACTTGCGGCCGTCGTTGGTTTCGATCTCGACCTGGGCGGCGCGCTGCGTGGGATAGCCCTTGGACAGATCGGGGTCGGCCACGGCCTCGATTTTGCCCATCAACGTGCGCACGGCGGCGTCGTTCAGGCGCTCTGGCAGAAAGGCATTGAGGCGCACGCTGCCGTGGACCAGGGCGTGGGCCACGGTGTACTGGATGCTGAACTTGGCCTGGTAATCGCCTTCGGGCTGACTGTTGTTGATGATGTCCAGTCCCGCCTTGTAGGTTGCGAGGCGGATTTTTTTGATGTCCTGGTGGGTAAAGCCGTGCTCGCGCTGCAGATGCAGAACGCCGTCTATCGACGGGAAAGTGTGGCCGCAGCAGCCGTGGTTCTTGAACGTCATCTGCACGATGTGATAATCGCTGCCCAGTCCCGCGGTGGCTTTCGCCCAGTCGGGCTTGACGCTCATGGCGGCGCCGAAGCCGACTTCGCCCTCGAGGATTTCGAGCGCGCCGGTGACGCCCTGGGCCGCGGCCATCGCCGCCAGCGCGCCGGCATCGGCCGCATGCCCGCCGTGCAGCGGCTTGCTCATGGCCTGGGAACGGAACGCCTGCTGCAGACCCGCGGCAAAGGTGCCGGAGGTGGCGAGCGCATGCATGATCTGGTCGCGGGTGCAGCCGAGGATGGTGGCGACCGCTGCTGCTGCGCCGAAGGTGCCGACGGTGGCGGTGGTGTGCCAGTACTTGTAATGCGAGGGCATCACCGCCTCGCCGATGCGGGTCGAGATTTCGTAGCCGACGATGACGCCGCGCAGAAACAGTTCACCGGAGGCGCCGTGCGCCTGCGCCGCTGCGAGCGCGGCGGAAATCACCGGGCTGCCCGGATGGTAGCCGGCGTCGCGGTAGATGTCGTCGAATTCCACCGAGTGCGAGGCGGCGCCGTTGATCAGGGCGGCGGCGCGCAGCGTGGCGCGGCGCCCGGAACCGAGGCGGGCGCGCCCGCGGTCGAGATCTTCGGCCAGCGCCTGTTCGAGCAGTATGGCCGGCGTGACCGTGCTGCCGGGCAGCAGCGACGCATACCAGTCGATGACGGCGCGCTTGGCATGATGGATGACTTCAGCCGGCAGCGTCGAGGTCTGCTCGCGGATGGCGTAATCGGCGATCTTCTGCATCAGCATGGGGTAACCTCGGTGATTAGTGATTGGTGATTAGTGATTAGTGAGGTCTGAAAAGTCCGCGTTTGCAGCGCGCTTGCAGCTTACCCCACACTTGGCGCTAAGCTATTATCGTTGTTGATTGTCCCGCTGGACGATGAGTCCGTCTACGGCCACCACACCGTGTCCTTCGGGTTTGACGAGGAGCGGGTTGATTTCCGCCTCGGCGATGCTGGCAAGGTGGGCGAGCTGCGAAAACGCGCTCACGGTGCGCGCGAGCGCCGCGCAATCGCCGGCAGGCAGGCCGCGGTAGCCTCGTATCGTCGCCAGCCCTCTGACCTCGCTGATCATGCGCGCGGCGTCCTCGATGCTGACCGGCGCCATGCGCATCGCGAAGTCGTGATAGATCTCGGCGAGCACGCCGCCGACACCTAAAACGACCACCGGCCCGACCTGGGGATCGCGCTTGAATCCGAGGATGACCTCCGCCAGCCCTTGTTCCATGTGCTGCACGAGGATGCCGTTGATTTTTGCGCCGGGATGTTTAGCGCCGACGCGGTCAAGTATGTTTTTCGCCGCGGCCTTGAGCGCGCCGGCATCGGCGATGTTGAGCACGACGCCGCCGGCGTCGGTCTTGTGCGCGATGTCGGGCGACAATATTTTCGCCACCACCGGAAAATCGATCGCCGCGCTGTCTTCGGGCGCCTTAATGACCGTGGTTGCCGCCACGGGCACGCCTAGAGCGGCAAACACGCCGCACGCATCGTGTTCGTTCAACTGGGTTGCGTTGGCTGCGGCGAGCAGCGACGTGGCGGCATCGATGCGCGGGCAGTCAGCCGCGGGTGCTTCGACCGGAGGCTGCCAGTTGCGCCAAGCATGTATCGCGTCGGCGCAGGATTCGGGCGTGCGAAAGCCGGCCAGCCCCGCTTCCGACAGCAGCCTGAGCGAGGCTTCCGCGTGCGGCGCTAGAAACACCGCGAGCGCCTTGTCGCGCCGGTCCGCTTCGATGACGGGAGCGACCGCGATCTCCGGATAAAACTGCGCGGAGCTGCCGGCCACCGCCAGCACCATTTCGCAATGGTCGGAGGCGAGCAGTTCGTCGAGCACCGCGCTGTAGATTTCCTTTTTGGCGCCGGCGAGCGTCAGGTCGGTCACGCGCGATGCGCTGATCTTGATGTTTTTCTGCGCCAGGTTGGCGATCACCCGTTGCGTCGGCGGCACGACGTCCAGACCGTAGGTGCCGAGCCGGTCGACGACGCAGGCAGCGCCCCCGCCGGTGGTGGTCATCACGGCGATGCGGTGGCGGGCACGCGGTTTCTGATTCGCGATCAGCGCCGGCAGCTCGAACAGGGTTTCCAACATGTCCACGCGCAGCATGCCCTGGGCCCGGAAGAAAGTGTCTGCCATCGCGTCGGAGCCGGCCATCGCGCCGGTGTGCGAGGCGGCCATGTCCTGGCCAACCTCGGACCGGCCGAGCTTGTAGACGATGATGGGCTTGCCAGCGGCGTGGGCGCGGCGTCCGGCGCGCGCCAGATGCACGGCGTCGCGTATCGTTTCCATGAACAGCAGGATCGCGCTGGTGTGCGGGTCGTCCACCAGCATGTCCGCGAGCTCGCCGACGCCGATGTCGGCTTCGTTGCCGACGGAAATCAGTTTGGAAAATCCGGCGCCGCGGCCGAGCCCGCGCGACAGCAGCCCGCCGGTCATGCTGCCGCTTTGTGACACCACGGCGATCGATCCGGGTTTGATGTCGGCCTTCTCCAGCACGGCGTTGACCGAGATCGCGAGATGGGTCTGGCTGCTGAAGAGCCCGATGCAGTTGGGGCCGATCAGGCGCACGCCGCCGGCGCGCGCGATGGCGACCAGTTCATCCTGGGCGCAGCGGCCCGCGGCTCCCGTTTCCGCAAAGCCGTCGCTGTAGATGGTGACCACCGGGATTTTTTTGGCCACACATTGCTCGAGCGCTTTTTTGACGGCGGGCGCCGGCACCATGATGAACGCATGATCGATATCGTCGGGCACCGCGGTGACATCCGGGTAGGCCTTGTCGCCGAAGATTTCGTCGCGCCCGGGATTGATCGGGAAAATTTTTCCGGGGTAGCCGAATTTGCGCAGATAGCGCTGCGGGCGCGAGGTGTTCTTTTTGGCGTCGCTGGAGGCGCCGATTAACGCGACCGAACGCGGCGCGAACACTGCTTGGTAAAGTTTCTGGTTAGACATATATAAGGATAAAAGCTTTTGCCACAGAGATCACAGAGATCACAGAGGAAAAGCGGATCGAAAAAGAAGTTCTCTGTGTGCTCTGTGTCCTCTGTGGCTTAAGGGTTTCAGGTCTTGGATGGGCGTTGTGAAAACGTCCGTTCGAAAACGGATTCGGCGATGCGGTTCTTGAGCACCTCGATCGAGCCGCCGGCGATCATCCAGCCGCGGCATTTGCGGAAACAGTATTCAACCAGGGTTTCCTCGGTATAACCCATGCCGCCCATGATCTGCATCGCTTCGTTGCAGATCTCGAAGCCGGCCTGGTTGCAGAAGACCTTGGCGATCGCGGTGTCCTCGGCGGACGGCAGGCCGTTCTCGGCGTTGACGGCGGCGCGGTAGAGCAGCAGCTGCCCGGCGTCGAGCTTGACTTTCATGTCGGCGAATTTCCACTGCAGGCCCTGGAATTCGCACAGCAGCCGCCCGAACTGCTTGCGCTGCAGCGCCCACAGTCTTGCCTGCTCGTAGGCGTAGCGGCCGAATGCGAGTGAGCGCGCGGTGTTGCCGATGCGCTCGACGTTGAAACCCGAGATCTGTTTCTTGAAGCCGCCGGCCTTGAGCAGCACGTCCTCGGGGCCGACGTAGACGTTGTCGAGATAAGTCTGCACCCACTCGTCGCCGTTGAAAAATTTGGACGGCTTGCCCTGCGTAAAGCCCTTCGCGTTGCGCGGGATCAGCACCGAGCCGATGCCGCCCACACCCGGACCGAAGCGCACGTAGGTGAGCATGACCTCGGCGTACGCGCCGTGCGTCTGAAACACCTTGACGCCGTTGATGCGGTAGCCCTCGCCGTCGGGGGTCGCGCTGGTCGTGAGATCGGTTACCGCGCTGCCCGCTTCGGGTTCGGTCATGCCGACGCAGATCACCGACTCGCCGGCTAGTATTTTGTTCAGATAGCGGTCTTTCTGGTCCCGCGTGCCGTACTCGGCCAGCACGCGCACCGGACCGAAATTGCCGGCCTGGAGCACGTCGGCGCTCGCCGGACAGAACTCAGAAATGGCTTCGATGGCGATGATCGCGTCCATCAGCGTGCCGCCCTGGCCGCCGTCCTCTTCCTTCATCGCGATGCCCATCAGGCCCTGTTCCGCCATCAGCTTCGCCACGTCCCACGGGTGTTCGTCCTGGTGGGCGCGTTTTAACGCATCGGCCGCGAGATGGCGCTGGGCAAAGCCGCGAACCGCGTCGCGGAACTGGTTCTGTTCTGGCGTGAGTTCAAAGTTCATGATCTGGGCTCGCGTATCGTGCAGTGAATATTGTAGAACTTTCCAGCGCCATCGCGGCGCCAAAGACCGGAATATGAACTATCAGCCTGTAGGATTTGGCCTCAATTCACCGCAACGGGTAGTGTTAACCGATCGCCGTTGACGGACGCTTCGGCGACAGGCTGCTTAATAAAGAAGCTTTACGTGTAGAAACTCTATGCTAACCGGATCAAACGTCACTTGCATGGCGTTCTTTTCACCCCGTTTCTGTAATGCTTTTCATTTCAGGAGTTTGTCGGACTTGTGTTCGACAAACTCCTAGGCGCGCAATAGCGGCCGTAATGTTCTGATATTGCCTAATTTATCGATGGCCCACACCGTGTCGCACAGTTTGCGCGCGCGCCGCTTGCCGAGTATTGGCGCCATCAGGTGATAGCACTTCTCATCGACTTCGGCGCGGCTCATGGGGTTTTGCGCCGTGCCGCGGACCGCTTTCACGTGCTTGTTCAGCCGGCTGCCGTCCTTGAGGCGCAATTCGACGATGCCCTGGCGCGAGGGCATGGCGCGCGTCAGCGCGTCGTCGCCATGCAGTTCGACGCGCTGCCGCAGGTCGAGCACGCGGCGGTTTTTCATGCGTTTTTCGTCGTGCGCGGACTCGAAGGTGATGATGCCGTCGATCAGCATCACCGCGCACAGATGCTGCATGCAGATATCGGGCATGTTGCGGTTGTTGGTGGTGTTCGCACCCTGGTGCGCGACCCGCACCACGACCCGATCCACATCGGCCGCCTTGATGTCATGCGCGCGGATCAACTCGAGCAGCGCGTCGAGCGGGGCCTGGATCGGCGAGCCCACCGACCAGCGCTTGATGTTGGTGTTCATGATTTCATAAGTCGTGCCGAGATCGTGCACCAGGCGCTGCGGTTCGGGGGCCTTGCCGATACGGCGGGTCTCGTCATAGGCGACGAAAAAGTTGCGTTCTCCCGAGAACACGTCCTCGACCCCGGTGAAGCCGTGGGCCACCATCGCTGCGGCCGCGACGCCGTTGCGCGCCGGCATGCCGCCGAAGTCGAAGGCTTTCTCGATGTGCTCCTCATCGCGCATCCAGCACGAGATGCCCGAGCATTGCTGCGCGGCATAGGACAACAGGTGCCGCACCTGATCGTAACCCAGGCCGGCCAGCGCGCCAGCGGCCGCCGCGGCGCCAAAGTTGGGTCCGAAACTGTGGGTCGAATGTCCGGCTTCGCGAAAATCGTAGGCGTGCAACGCCATGGTGACGCGGCAGCCGACGTCGTAGCCGAGCGCCACGGCGCGCAGCAACTGTGTGCCGGTGGCGAGCTCGCGCTCGGCCATGGCCAGCGCCGCCGGCACGATGCCGCAGCCGGGATGGGTCAGCGACGGCGCGTGCGAGTCGTCGGTTTCATCGGCGTGGGCCAGCATGCCGTTGGCGAGCGCGGCGTGCTCGGCAGTGGTGATGAGCCGCGAGCCGATGACCAGGGCTTCTTTTTTGCCGCCCAGGGTCTTTGCATACGAGATCGCTTTCAGGCCCGGCAGCAGGCGCGAACCCGATACCATGGCCGCGAGGGTATCGAGCAGGTGGTGCTTGGTTTTCTCTATCACGGGTTTGGGCAGCGGTTTGCTGATGGCCTTGGCGATGTAAGTCGCGAGTTGCCGCATGACCGGGGAGACGGGGAGGGAGGGCATGTATACTCTCAATAGATTGATTTAATTAATATTTTTATGGCGCCGTCATCGACACCGGCGCGTAGTTTTTTTCAGGATTTTGTCGGGCTGGAGTCCGACAAAATCCTAGGGCATGAACCCTCCTCCGTTGAGGTGTATCGACTGCCCGGTCAGGTAGCGCGCATCAGGTCCGCACAGCATGCGCACCATGGCGGCGATTTCCCCCGGCGCGCCGCGCCGGCCCACGGGGGGCAGTGCGACCCGGTGGCTCGGGCGTTCTGGCGCGCCCGGCAGTCCGCGCTGGGTTTCAACCGTGCCGGGCACCACGCAGTTGACGGTAATGTGGTGCTCGGCGAGGTCCAGCGCCAACGCTTTGGTCATGGCGGCGAGCCCGCCCTTGGCGGTGACCACGTGCGAACGGTGCAGCGCGCCCTTGTGGCCGGTGAGCCCGCCGATGTTGACGATGGCGCCGCTGCCGGAGCGGGCTAGGTGCGGCAGGCAGGCCTGGGTACAGATGAAAGCGCCGTCAAGCACGGTGGACAGCACGCGGCGCCATTCCTCGAGGGTGGTTTTGGCGAACGGGGTCTCGGAGCGGATGGCCGCATTGTTGACCAGTATGTCGAGGCGCCCGTAGCGCTGGATGGTTTCGTCGACCATGCTCGCGACGGCCGCGGGGTCGGTCACGTCGGCGATGAACACCGCGGCCTTGCCGCCGGCCTTTTCGATCATCGCCACCGTTTCCTGCGCCGCCTCGCGCGAGGCGTTGGCATTGACCATGACTGCGGCGCCGGCGGCGGCCAGCGACCGCGCGATGGCGCGGCCAATGTTGCGCGCGCCACCGGTCACCAGCGCCACTTTGCCGGCGAGTTCGTCGCCCTGTCTCATGCCTGCGTTGCTTGTCATGATAGTGATTTGTTCCGTTTTCTGTTAAGGGGTGTACGGGCTCGATGTAAGCCGTTGTTTTGCGGGGTGAGTACTCCAACCGGCTGGGGGCTTCGGCAGGCAGAAAAGGATGCCGGAGACGTCACGCCGGGCGCGGCGTCATGCCGTCTGCTATGGCTGCATTCTAGCAGCGCGGCGGCCCGCCCTCAACGCGGCGGCGCCCTGTCCATTACGAAAGCTGATGGCCAGGATGCATAAAATAGAAGAACGTCCGTTTGCGATAGGCTAAAATACCGCCCTTGCATTTCAACACGGAGCATAAGCGAATGAAAACCCCTCAAGTAGGCATTGTCATGGGCAGCGCCAACGACTGGGACATCATGCAGCACGCCGCGCGCCAGCTCAAGGATTTCGGCGTGTCGTACGAAGCGCGTGCGTTATCGGCGCACCGCACGCCTGATCTGTTGTTCGAGTGGATCGAGAAAATGGTGGCCGGCGGCGCAAAATGCTTTATTGCCGGCGCCGGTGGTGCAGCCCACCTGGCCGGGGTGGTTGCGGCCAAGACGACCCTGCCGGTGCTCGCAGTGCCGATCCCCTCGAAACATCTGCAGGGGCTCGACTCGCTGTTGTCCATGGTGCAGATGCCCAAGGGCATACCGGTGGCGACGTTCGCCATCGGCGACGCCGGGTCGGCCAATGCCGGACTGTTTGCGGTGGCGATGCTGGCGCTGGCGGATGACAAGCTCGCCAAACGGTTGCAGGCCTTCCGCAAAAAACAGGCCGACGCCATCAGGGCGACCAAGCTGCCCGAACTTTCCTGATCAGATTCATTACAAGGCGGTGCGATGGCGCCGCTTTCTTCAAAAGCGAAATCAGTCATGTCCGAAAATAATACACCTCTGTTTGAAACCAGCATCAAAAGCCTAAAGTTTCTGCATCGCGGCAAGGTGCGCGACCTCTATGCAGTCGGCGACGACAAACTGCTGGTGGTGCAGACCGACCGCCTTTCGGCGTTCGACGTCATTCTGCCCACGCCTATTCCCGGCAAGGGCCGGGTACTCACCGAATTGTCGTTTTTCTGGTTCGAAAAACTCGGTCATATCGTGCCCCATCACCTGACCGGCATCGCGCCGGAATCGGTGGTGGCGGACAACGAACGCGGGCAGGTGGCCGGGCGCGCGATGGTGGTGAAAAAACTCAACCCCCTGCTGATCGAGGCGGTGGTGCGCGGCTATGTCATTGGCTCCGGCTGGAAGGACTACCAGGACACCGGCGCGATCTGCGGCATCACGCTGCCGGCCGGCCTCAAACAGGCGGACAAGCTGCCGCAGCCGATCTTCACGCCGGCCTCCAAGGCGCCCGCCGGCCAGCACGACGAGAACATCACGTATGCCGAAGCGGAAAAAACCGTAGGCGCGGCGCTCGCGGCAAAAGTCCGCGACATCTCGATCCGGCTGTATACCGAAGCCGCCGAGTATGCGGCCACGCGCGGCATCATCATTGCCGACACCAAGTTCGAATTCGGCACAGACGGCGAGGGCAACCTGGTGCTGATCGACGAAGCGCTGACGCCCGACTCTTCGCGCTTCTGGCCCGCCGCCGAATACCGCGCCGGCATCAGCCCGCCGAGCTTCGACAAGCAGATCGTGCGCGACTGGCTGGAGACCCAGCCCTGGAACAAGAAGCCCCCGGCCCCGGCGTTGCCGCCGGAGGTGCTCCGGAAGACTGCGGAGAAGTATCGCGAAGTGCAGCGGCTGCTCACCAGCTGAGCAGTTGGTGGAGAGGGGAGAGACGAGAGGAGTGGCTGACTAATCGTCAGCCTGATTTTACCTGTTGCGCTTCACGCCTCTCGTCTCTCGCCCGGCGCCTCTCGCTTTTTCCTTACATCGCTCCATGGTTTAACGCGTGGATGTCGTTGAACAATGAAAATGGCGAGCGCACAATGCCGGTGTGCAAACTTGGCGTTAGTCTAACTACTTGAAGCCGTTAATGACACGCTGATGAAACGCAGAGACTTCTCGATCGGGCAGGAGTTTTGGTGTGGTGGTAGTCGGTGGCGGTGTACCGACATTGGCTCTCGTGTGATCGTCGCAATATGCCTGGAGCCGAACGAAATCGTCACAAGTTTGCCGGGCGAGCAGTCCGGCGATCCGCGTCACGAGGTTCGCTCGATCACCGACGACCCAAAATGGCTGAATGGGCCGCCCTACGCCGTGGCTGAGTCGGTCTTTGACGAATACGACATGCAGGGCTGCTCCGTTACAGCAGACGTTGAGGCATCGTGAAAGATTTGACGGCTACCGCACGATTGACAGCGACACTGGCAAATGCTGCTTCGAGCGCTTGCTCGTGTACGTCATCGAAACGCTAAATCTTCTTGATCCTCAATTTCTTGGCGTTCTTTGCGGTTCAATCGGTTTGTGATCTTATTGTCCTGTTCCTTTTCTTGGCGCCTTGGCGGTTATAAAGTAAAGAATGGTTTCTGAACAAGAAATTAAAAACGCGGTAGCCGTGCTGCGCGCCGGCGGGCTGGTCGCTTTCCCGACCGAGACGGTGTACGGACTCGGCGCCGACGCCTCCAGCCTGGAGGCCGTCAAAAAAATATTCGCCGCCAAGGGCCGCCCCCACGATCATCCGCTGATCGTGCACATTGCCGACGCCGTTCAGCTGGCCAACTGGGCGCGCGACATTCCGCCGGCCGCGGGAAAACTGGCGAAGAAATTCTGGCCGGGGCCTCTGACCATCATCCTGCGCCGCTCGGCAATGGCGACCGATCTGGTAACGGGAGGACAGGATACGGTGGCCTTGCGCGTGCCGTCGCATCCGGTCGCGCAAGCCTTGCTGCGCGCGTTCGGCGGCGGCATCGCCGCACCGTCGGCCAACCGCTTCGGGCGCGTAAGCGCAACCACCGCGGCGCATGTGCGCAGCGAATTCGGCGCCGCCGTCGAGTGCGTGCTCGATGGCGGCGCCGCCGATGTCGGCATCGAATCGACCATCGTCGATCTTTCGGGGGACAAGCCGACGTTGTTGCGGCCGGGCTGGATCACCGCCGCGCAACTGCAGGACGTGTTGGGCGAGCCGCTGGCCGCACCGGATGCGCAGTCGCCGCGCGCGCCGGGCACGCTGGCCAAACACTACGCGCCGCAAACGCCGCTGCTGATGATGGAAGCGGATCTGTTGCTCGAACTCGCCGCCAGCCTGACGCGCCAGGGCAGGCGCGTTGCCGTGCTCGCGCGCTCCGCGCACCGGCCGCTGCTGCCGGGGCTGGCCTGGGTGGTGGCCTCTGCCGACGCCAAAGGCTATGCCCATGATTTATATGATAATTTACGCCGGCTCGATGAGGCGGGCTGTGACACGATACTGATCGAGGAACCGCCCCAGGATACGCAATGGGTTGCGATCAAAGACCGGCTGATGCGCGCGGCGGCCGGTGTTGAAGAAGACCTGGCTTAGAGCACTGTAACAAAATCTAAAAAAAAAGCCGCCGATGAACGCCGATGAACGCCGATGGAAATGCAAATAGACAGGATTTACAGGATTAGAGTTTCGGCATAACGTGAAAGTTAGCATCCACTGAAATGGTGTTTTCAGGATTGAATAAAAAACATTAAATAAATCATGTAAATCTTGTTAATCCTGTCTATGAGTTTTTGCTCTTGGTCTTATCGGCGTACCCGTCAAGCGGGTATTGAGAAGAATCTATCGGCGTTCGAACCCTCTTGTATGTCGGAAAATGGGGTTGTAGTAGGGTGGGAAGCATGAGATCGCATACCCCTGGTACTGTGCAGGGACTGGCAAGTACGCGGGAGAGCGAAGATCGGTGCTTCTCTTTTTTGGGGGCTGTGTTGTGCGAACCCGA
>JAUXMZ010000061.1 GCA_030683105.1 Burkholderiales bacterium
CGCGGGTAAAATTCCAGGTGGCTTTTTCAAGCGCGAAGGCCGTCCTTCAGAAAAAGAAATTCTGACTTCGCGTCTCATCGACCGCCCGATCAGGCCGCTGTTTCCCGATGGTTTTTACAATGAATTGCAGATCGTCGCTACCGTCATGTCGTCGAACAACGAGGTCGATGCCGATATTCTCGCGATGATAGGCGCGTCAGCGGCGCTGGCGATTTCCGGCATTCCTTTCAATGGCCCGATTGGCGCCGCCCGCGTCGGTTATCTCGATGGCCAATACGTGCTGAACCCGACCGCGACCGAACTCAAGATCTCCCAGCTCAATCTGGTGGTGGCCGGCACGCAACAGGCAGTGCTGATGGTCGAGTCCGAGGCGCAGGAACTGCCTGAAGATGTGATGCTCGGGGCCGTGATGTATGGCCATGAGCAGATGCAGGCGGTAATCAACGCCATCAATGAAATGGTCGAGGAAGTCGGCGCACCGCTGTGGGACTGGGCGCCGCCGGCAAAAGATGAGGCACTGGCTGCGCGCATTGCCGAGCTCGCTGAAAGCGATTTAAACGCGGCGTTCCAGATCAAGCAGAAGCAGGCCCGTACCGAGGCGATCGACAATCTCTGGAAACGCGTGTTCGACGAGGTCGGTGTTGGCGCGGAAGGTGGGCCGAGCGGCAACGCGGTCAAAGAAATCTGCTTTGCGCTGGAATCCAAAATTGTGCGCGGACAGATCCTGAACGGAGAACCACGCATCGACGGCCGCGATACGCGTACGGTACGTCCGATAACGATACGCACCGGCGTGCTGCCCCGCGTTCATGGCTCCGCGCTGTTTACGAGAGGCGAAACCCAGGCGATCGTGACCGCCACGCTTGGCACTTCACGCGATGAGCAGCGTATTGATGCGCTGCAGGGCGAGTACACGGACCGCTTCATGCTTCACTACAACTTTCCTCCGTATTCCACCGGTGAGACTGGGCGAGTAGGCACGCCCAAGCGCCGTGAAATCGGCCATGGCCGGCTCGCCAAGCGCGCGCTGATCGCGGGCCTGCCAACCCCCGAGGAATTCGCTTATTCGCTGCGCGTGGTGTCTGAGATCACCGAATCCAACGGTTCAAGTTCCATGGCATCGGTGTGCGGCGGCTGCCTGGCGTTGATGGACGCCGGCGTGCCGATGAAAGCGCACATCGCGGGAATCGCAATGGGATTGATCAAGGAAGGCAACCGGTTCGCGGTGCTGACCGACATTCTGGGTGACGAGGATCATCTCGGCGACATGGACTTCAAGGTAGCCGGCACCGAGCGTGGTGTGACTGCGTTGCAGATGGACATCAAGATCACTGGCATCACCAAGGAAATCATGCACGCTGCGCTGACACAGGCGCGCGAGGGCCGCATCCATATCCTGGAGAAGATGAAGCAGGCGGTCGACAGCCCGCGCACCGAACTCTCGGCTTATGCACCGCGCATGATTACGATGAAAATCAAGCCGGAAAAAATCCGCGACGTGATCGGCAAGGGCGGCGCCGTGATCCGTGCCATCACCGAGGAAACCGGCACCACCATCGATATCGATGATGACGGCACCGTGACCATCGCCTGTGTTTCCTCCGAAGGCGGCGAGATGGCCCAGAAGCGCATTGCTGAGCTGACCGCGGACGTCGAAGTTGGCCGCATCTACGACGGCACGGTATTGAAGCTCCTCGATTTCGGAGCGATTGTCAGCGTGCTGCCGGGTCGTGATGGCCTGCTGCACATTTCGCAGATCGCCAACGAGCGCGTCAACAGCGTGGCGGACCACCTCAAAGAAGGGCAGGCGGTGCGCGTCAAGGTGCTGGAGGCGGACGACAAGGGCCGTTTGCGCCTGTCGATGAAGGCTGTGGCGGCCGAGGCCCAGACCGCGCAATAATCTGTTTATCAGGAAGCAAATGAAAAGGGGGCAGCCAAACGGCTGCCCCTTTTGTTTTCCGCCGCTTTTAACTGAAGGTTATTTGGCGACCTGGCGTTCCCGCATTTCGTCCAGCGTCTTGCAGTCGATGCACAGGGTGGCGGTGGGCCGGGCCTCAAGGCGTTTCAACCCGATTTCCACGCCACAGGACTCGCAGTAACCGTAATCCCCGCTGTCGATGTGCAATATTGTCTCGTCGATTTTCTTGATCAGCTTGCGCTCGCGGTCGCGGTTCCTGAGTTCGAGTGACGTGTCCGATTCCTGACTCGCCCGGTCGTTGGGGTCCGCAAAAATCGTCGCTTCATCCTGCATGGTGTGGACCGTGCGATCAATATCCTCCGACAGGCCGAGCTTCATGTCTTCCAGAATTTTTCGGAAGTGTGCGAGCTGTCGCGAATTCATGTATTCCTCTTTCCCTTTGGGTTTATATGCAGGGAAAGTCTTGTGCAGTTCAGAGGTCATAAGCCGGACTCTATCCGTAGAAAAACCGCTTTAATATCAGAAAACCAACCCCTTCGCAAGCTAAACCCGGGCACTCTTAACTATCCGGCCCGGGTTTGACCTTTGGGGGGGCGGGTAGTATATTACGCGCCTTCGGTTAAAGCAAAACACGGGTGTAAATAAACACCGGTGCTGGCAATTTTTCCGGGGTGTAGCGTAGCCTGGTAGCGCGCCTGGTTTGGGACCAGGATGTCGGGAGTTCAAATCTCTCCACCCCGACCAACAACCCCGGCGCTGCCCAAGCCGGGAATGCAGGAGTGCCCGTAGCTCAACCGGACAGAGCACCGGCCTTCTAAGCCGGGGGTTGTGGGTTCGAGTCCCGCCGGGCGCACCAACCTGCCCATACGGGCGAGTGTTGAGTTTTGAGTGTTTAGTGTTGAATATTGAATATTGAGTAGTGATTTCCCCGGTGATCGGTCACTTAACACTCAAAACTCAACAATCAACACTGTTTTTGCAATGGTGGCTGTAGCTCAGCTGGTAGAGTCCCGGATTGTGATTCCGGTTGTCGTGGGTTCGAGTCCCATCAGCCACCCCATCTTCCTGATGCAATCAAGCGTTGTCCATCAACCGGTATCCGTTTTCGGTAGGGTACGTTTGCTCCAGGCCAATGCCCCGAGGCCGGCCGCACGGCCGCTCGCAAAACACGCGGTCAGCAGATAACCTCCCGTTGGCGCCTCCCAGTCCAGCATCTCCCCCGCACAGAACACGCCTGGCAGGGAACGTATCATCAATCGTTCGTCGAGCGCTTCAAAGGTGACGCCGCCCGCGCTGCTGATCGCTTCATCCAGGGGGCGGGGTGCAATGACTTGCAGCGGCAGCGCTTTGATTGCTCCCCCCAGTCGGGCAGGGTCGGCAAAATCATCCGCAGGTATGAATTCCCGCAGCAGTCCTGCCTTCACGCCTGCAATACCCAGGCGGCTCCTTAAGTGGTTCGCCATCGACCGGGCGCCTCGCGGTCGCGCCAGTTCGGTAATGAGTCGCGGCAACGCCATGCCGGGCGCCAGGTCAAGATGGATGACCGCGCTCCCCGCCGTTGTAATCTCGTCACGCACACGCGCGGACAAGGCGTAGATCAGGCTGCCCTCGACTCCGGTTGCCGTAACAACGAACTCGCCTTGCTGGCGATGTGCGATGCCATTTGAGTCTGTGAGGGTCGCAACCACCGATTTCACGGGATGGCCGGCGAAACGCGCGCGAAAGTGCTCGCTCCAGCCGGTGTCGAAACCGCAGTTCGAGGGTTGTAGCGCCGCGACGGAAACGCCGCGCTGCGCGAGCAAAGGCACCCACGCGCCCGTGGAGCCCAGCCGTGCCCAGCTGCCGCCGCCCAGCGAGAGCACGATCGTTCCGGCGGCTACGGAGAGTTCACCTTGAGGGGTTGCGAACCGCAATGCACCGCGCTCGTCCCACCCGCACCAGCGATGACGCATGTGAAAGTGCACGCCGTTTTCGCGCAACCGCCGCAGCCACGCGCGCAACAGCGGCGCCGCTTTCATTTCAGCGGGAAACACGCGTCCAGACGTGCCGGTGAAGGTGTCGATGCCGAGTCCATGGACCCAGACGCGAAGGGCTTCGGGGCCGAAGGCCCTGAGCAGAGGTTCGATCTGCGCGCGGCGCGCGCCGTAGCGCGCTAGAAACGCTTCAGCGGGCTCGGAGTGGGTGAGGTTCAGGCCGCCTCTGCCGGCCATCAGCAGCTTGCGTCCGACAGAGGGCATGGCGTCGTAAAGATCCACCCGTGCGCCGCCTTGCGCCAAGACCTCCGCAGCCATGAGTCCGGCAGGACCGCCGCCGATGACCGCGACCGGCCGGGTCGCCATGCTATCGGTTGAGTGCATCGATAAGCAACGCAATCATGGGCGGCGTCAAAGGCATGTCTCTACTGGGCGCTGCGCTTACCAGTAGTGCCGGCAATGTCCAGAGCCACGGCCTCTGCCACCTTGATACCGTCGACTGCGGCGGAAAGAATACCTCCCGCATAGCCCGCGCCTTCTCCTGCTGGAAACAGTCCGCGGGTATTCAGGCTTTGGAAATCATCATTGCGTTTGACGCGCACGGGGGAAGAGGTGCGCGTCTCGACCCCGGTCAGCACGGCGTCATGCATGGCGAAGCCCCTGATCTGCTTGTCGAAGGCGGGCAGGGCCTCGCGCAGCGCCACGGTGACGTAATCGGGCAAACAGCTGCTGAGATCGGTCAGACGCACACCGGGCGTATAAGACGGCACCACCGATCCCAGCACGGTAGAGGGGCGCCCGGCAATAAAGTCGCCCACCAGCTGCGCAGGGGCGGCGTATGTGCCGCCGCCGGCCTTGAACGCGCAGGCCTCCCAGTGGCGCTGGTAGGCGATGCCGGCCAGCGGATGTTCCGGGTAATCGGCAGGCGTGATACCGACGACGATGCCGCTGTTGGCATTGCGTTCGTTACGGGAATACTGGCTCATGCCGTTGGTGACAACCAGCCCCGGTTCCGACGTGGCGGCGACCACGGTGCCGCCGGGGCACATGCAGAAACTGTAGACAGAGCGACCGTTACCGCAGTGATGCACCAGTTTGTAATCGGCGGCGCCCAGCAGGGGATGACCGGCATGCTTACCGAAGCGCGCGCGATCGATCAGCGACTGCGGATGTTCGATGCGCAGCCCGATGGAAAAAGGTTTGGCCTCGAGATAGACGCCCCGGTCATAAAGCATCTGAAAGGTGTCGCGCGCGCTGTGGCCCACGGCCAGCACGACGTGGCTGGCGGCGATGAATTCCCCGCCGGCGAGTGTGATGCCGCGCACCTGTCCGTTGTCGATGTCGAGATCCTCGACCCGGCACTCGAAGCGGATTTCGCCGCCGAGTCCCTGTATCGTCGCGCGCATGTTTTCCACCATCGTCACCAGCCTGAAGGTGCCGATGTGGGGTTTGCTCACATAGAGGATCTCGGGCGGGGCGCCGGCTTTGACGAATTCCGTGAGCACTTTGCGTCCATGGTGCTGCGGGTCCTTGATCTGGCTGTAAAGCTTGCCGTCGGAAAAAGTGCCGGCGCCGCCTTCGCCGAACTGGACATTGGATTCCGGATTGAGCTGCCCCTTGCGCCACAAGCCGAAGGTGTCCTTGGTCCGCTCGCGCACGGCTTTCCCGCGTTCGAGAATAATGGGGCGAAACCCCATTTGCGCCAGCAACAGGCCGGCAAACAACCCGCAGGGACCGGTACCGATCACCACTGGCCGGGTAGCCTGCACCTTGGGCGCCTGGGCTACGAACTGATAGCGGGTGTCCGGAGTGAGCATGACATGCCGTTCACCCTCCAGGCGCTTGAGCAGGGCCGCCTCGTTCGCCACCTCGGCATCCAGCGTATAGATGAGCATGATGGCTGACGGTTTGCGGGCATCATACCCGCGGCGAAAGACGGAATAGCCGGAGAGCTCGCTTGCGTCTATCCCCAGCCGCTTGAGTATGGCGGCCCTGATCGCGCTGTCGGGATGATTAAGAGGCAGCCTGACTTCAGTCAGTCGCAGCATGGGCTGTATTCCGGAGATAACCTGATATGTCGCCAGGCATAGTGGTGTTCAGTGCGTCGGTACTGCGCTGGTTGCGCTACCTGGTGATCTTGATCAGGCGTTGTTTTTCGCGTGCCCATTCGCGCTGTTTTTCCGCTTCACGCTTGTCGTGCTGTTTTTTGCCCTTGGCCAGCCCGATTTCGAGCTTGATGCGGCCGCGCGTGTAATGCAGGTCGAGCGGCACCAGCGTATAACCGGCGCGCTCCACACTGCCGATCAGTTTTTTTATCTCCTCGGCGTGCAGCAGCAGCTTGCGCGTGCGCGTGGGGTCCGGCTGCACATGAGTCGAGGCGGTGGGCAGCGGGCTGATGTGGCAGCCGATCAGGAAAATTTCACTATTGCGTATCATGACATACGCTTCCTTCACCTGGGCGCGGCCGGCGCGCACAGCTTTTACTTCCCAGCCTTCGAGCGCAATCCCGGCTTCGAATCTCTCCTCGATAAAATAGTCGTGGAAGGCCTTCTTGTTTTCAACGATACTCATGGCTGTAACCTTGTGATGGTAGTGCTATTCTACCAGCGCACCCGCCGGATCCATGCCCTGAAAGATCAACCATAGAATGTCTGAGGTCAAAAAATCAGTGCTGGTCGGCCATTCTGCCCTTGAAATGTTCGCGCTGGTCGATGCGGTGGAGCAATATTCCGATTTTCTGCCGTGGTGCTCCGGCACGGAAGTCATCCACCGCGATTCAGAAATTACCCGGGCGAAGATACATATCAGCTATCGCGGCATAAAGCAGCACTTCACCACCGAGAACATTAAGCAATCGCCGCATGTCATGCAGATGAATCTGGTCGAAGGGCCGTTCCGCACACTTGATGGCAGCTGGCAGTTTACCGATTTTCCCGGGCATGGCTGCAAGATCGAATTCCGGCTGCATTATGTATTTTCGAGCAAACTGCTGGAAAAACTTGTCGGGCCGGTCTTCGGCCACATTGCCAATACTATCGTCGACAGTTTCGTCCGCCGCGCGGAGAAAACGTATGGACAGGCATGACCGGGAGATTACGGTAGAGGTCGTTTATGCGCTTCCCGGCAAGCAACTGCTGGTCGAACTCAGCGTGGCTCCGGGAACCACGGCGCTCGAGGCGATTACGCAATCGGGCCTCCTGGCGCGCTTTCCCCAGATCGATCCCGGGCATCAGACAATAGGAATCTTTGGAAGAGCAGTCAAAGCCGATGCCGTACTGCAGGCGGGTGACCGCGTGGAAATATATCGGCCGCTGGTTGCCGAACCCAAGGAAGCGCGGCGGCGACGCGCGGCGAGAAAACGCTGACAACCTTGCAACCGTGGCGCAGGCCGCGGATTACTTGCAGTTAGCGTCTACCGCGCGCTGAGCGTTGGCGGTTTCACTGGCGTAATCCTTGTCTTCCAGGAATACGCGCTCCCCGGTCTTGGGGTCGGTGCGGGAAATGCGGGCGCCGGACTTCAGGCTGGCAAGGAAGGACCTGGCGTTGTCGCAGTTGAGTTGGCGCTGTTCGTCCTCAGCAGATTTCTTATCCTGTTTGGCTGCCGCATCCTGCTTTTCCATCTGGCGTTTGCGAAAATCGGCATCGCGCTCAGCGGTGGATTTCTGCGGCACGGAGGAGGCGGAGCCCGGCGCATTGCGGATGCCGGTATTTTCCTGCTGCGTGCCGGGCGGGCAGACGCTTGCATACTCGACAAGCTTGCCGGACGGGCTCACGCATTTATACAGCTGGCCGTAAACGGTGCCCGAAAGCAGCATCAGGATCACGCCGATCGTTTTTATCACGGTAACTTAACTCCTTGCGGGCAGGGTTGCACCGACCACCCTCTTGGGCGGAAACCATAGCGATTTTGTGCCATGGAGTCAATTGATTAACGCCCGGGCATCTTGGCCGTTTACAGCGACCCGCGTATAATCCGCTCTTTGCGAGGGGTAGAAACCGATATGCGCATGGTAAAAAAAGCCCTTACCTTCGACGATGTCCTGCTTGTCCCCGCCCACTCTATCGTCCTGCCGCGTGAAGTCAGCCTGAAAACCAGGCTAACCCGCGCCATCACGCTGAATATTCCGGTGGTTTCCTCGGCCATGGATACCGTAACCGAGTCGCGCCTCGCGATCGCCATCGCGCAGGAAGGGGGCATCGGCATCATTCACAAGAATATGTCGCCCAAGGCGCAGGCCGCCGAAGTGGCCAAGGTCAAGCGTTTCGAAAGCGGGGTGGTCAAGGACCCGATCACGATCACCCAGGACATGACGGTGCGCGACGTGCTCGAGTTGACGCGCCAGCACAAGATCTCCGGCCTGCCGGTGGTCGGCGCCGGCGGCAAGGTGATCGGCATCGTCACCAACCGCGATCTGCGTTTTGAAACCAAGCTTGACCAACCGATCAAGAACATCATGACCCCGCGCGAGCGTCTGGTGACGGTGCGCGAAGGCTCGAAACGCGAAGAAGCATTGAAGCTGATGCACCAGCACCGCTTGGAGCGGGTGCTGGTGGTAAACAAGAATTTCGAACTGCGCGGCCTGATCACGGTGAAGGACATCCTCAAGTCCACTGAACATCCGCTGGCGTGCAAGGACAAACTCGGACAACTGCGCGTGGGCGCCGCCGTGGGTGTGGGCGAGGGCACGGAAGAGCGCGTCGGAGCGCTGATCGAGGCCGGCGTCGACGTCATCGTGGTTGACACCGCTCACGGCCACTCGCAGGGCGTTCTCAACCGCATCAAGTGGATCAAAAAGCATTACCCGAAAGCCCAAATCATCGGTGGCAATATTGCGACTGCGACAGCGGCCAAAGCGCTGGTCGACAGCGGCGCAGACGGGGTCAAGGTCGGCATCGGCCCCGGCTCGATCTGCACCACGCGCATTGTTGCCGGTGTCGGCGTGCCGCAGATCACTGCGGTGGACAACGTGGCGAAAGCGCTGGAAAAACTCGACGTGCCGCTGATCGCGGATGGCGGCATACGCTATTCGGGCGACATCGCCAAGGCGATTGCCGCCGGCGCCCATGCCGTCATGATAGGCGGATTGTTTGCCGGCACCGAGGAATCTCCGGGCGAGTCCGAGTTGTATCAGGGCCGCTCCTACAAGGCTTATCGCGGCATGGGCTCGCTGGGCGCGATGCAGCAGGGCTCGGCTGACCGGTATTTCCAGGAACTTGACGAACTCGATACCGAGAAGCTGGTGCCGGAAGGTGTGGAAGGGCGGGTGCCCTATAAAGGCGGCCTGGTGCCGCTGGTTCAGCAACTGATGGGCGGATTGCGGGCCAGCATGGGCTACCTCGGGTGCAATTCCATCGACGAGGTGCACAACAAGGCCGAGTTCGTCGAAATCACGAGCGCGGGCATACGCGAGTCCCACGTCCACGACGTGCAGATCACCAAGGAAGCGCCAAATTACCGGGCCGAGTAGGGCCGAATGCAGGATTCAGGATTCAGGATTCGGGACTCCGTGAAATGCGCAATCACTTAACTCATTGTTTAATATAAATAATCTCGAATCCAGAATCCCGAATCCCGAATGCAGCACGATAAAATCCTGATCATTGATTTCGGCGCGCAGTATTCGCAGCTGATCGCGCGCCGCGTGCGCGAAGCACACGTCTATTGCGAACTGCATCCGTACGACGTCACCGAGCAGTTTGTCCGCGAGTTCAAGCCGCGCGGCATCATCCTGTCTGGCGGGCCTGCTTCTGCGTGGGAAGGCGGTGCGCCGCGCGCGCCCCAGGCCGTGTTCGAACTCGGGGTGCCGGTGCTGGGGATCTGCTACGGCATGCAGACCATGGCGGCGCAGCTCGGCGGCAAGGTGGAAAGCGGCCATGTGCGTGAATTCGGCTATGCCGAGGTGCGCGCGCGGGGCCACTCGGTGCTGCTGCGCGACATCCAGGACCGGATCAACCAGGAAGGTCACGGCCTGCTCGACGTGTGGATGAGCCACGGTGACAAGGTCAACGAACTGCCGCCCGGATTCAAGGTGATCGCCAGCAACGCGGCAACCCCGATTGCAGGCATGGCCGATGAAGCGCGCAAGTTCTACGCTGTGCAGTTCCATCCCGAAGTCACGCATACCCTGCAGGGCAAAGCGATGCTCGAGCGCTTCGTGCTGGAAATCTGTAATCTCGCCGGCGACTGGAACATGCCGAACTATGTCGAGGAAGCGGTGGGCAAAATCCGCTCTGAAGTCGGCACCGATGAAGTCGTGCTCGGGCTCTCCGGCGGGGTTGATTCCTCAGTGGCCGCCGCGCTGATCCACCGCGCGATCGGCAAGCAGCTCACCTGCGTATTCGTCGACAACGGCCTGCTGCGTCTGAACGAGGCCGAGCAGGTCATGCAGACCTTCGCTGACAATCTCGGCGTCAAGGTGATTCATGTCGATGCGCGTGAGCAATTCCTAGGCCACCTCAAAGGTGTTACCGACCCCGAACTGAAACGCAAAATCATCGGCCGCGAGTTCATCGAAGTGTTCCAGAGCGAATCGGCCAAATTGCCCAAGGTGAAATGGCTGGCGCAGGGCACGATCTACCCTGACGTGATCGAATCGGCCGGCGCCAAGACCAATAAGGCGCACACCATCAAGTCGCATCACAACGTCGGCGGCCTGCCCGAGACGCTGCACCTGAAGCTGCAGGAACCGCTGCGCGAGCTGTTCAAGGACGAAGTGCGCGAACTGGGACTGGCGCTGGGACTGCCGCACGACATGGTGTTCCGCCACCCTTTCCCCGGACCGGGGCTGGGGGTGCGCATCCTGGGCGAGGTCAAGGCTGAATTTACAGACTTGCTGCGCCGGGCCGATGCCATATTCATCGATGAACTGCGCGCCGCCGGCTGGTATGAGAAGACGGCGCAGGCGTTCGCCGTGTTCCTGCCCGTGAAGTCGGTGGGCGTGATGGGCGATGGCCGCACCTACGAATACGTGGTGGCGCTGCGCGCCGTGCAGACCACCGATTTCATGACCGCGCAATGGGCCGAGCTGCCGCACAGCCTGCTGTCCAAGGTCTCCAACCGCATCATCAACGAAGTGCGCGGCATCAACCGCGTGGTCTACGACATTTCCGGCAAGCCGCCTGCCACCATCGAGTGGGAGTAGGTTTCGAGAGTTATCGAGGTCTATCGAGATCTATCGATTCGTGCGGTAAGTTTTCTGTGATCAGCCAATGGTGCTGGCTTAGGGTCAGGGCGTGTCCGGACGTGGCGGTGGCTGCGGCGACTGCGGGGATCCAGAAGCATTCCCGCGCGATCCGGAGCACATGGTAGCCGGCGCTAAGCGCCACGAAGTGTTCATGCGCGCTATGACGAAGCACGGCTAGTGGCTTGCAGCGCTGAAGGCCACGCCCAAGCGCGCCGCCAGTGCGTCGAGGTTCTTGTCCATCGTCCAGAGCAGCGTGTCCGGGGTGAGCAGCGCGGACGCGAGCAACGCCATATCTACGGCCCCGCAACCCAAGTCGTGCAATTGATCCCTTTCGATCAGGGAAAGTATCTCGTCGGTTGTCGCGACGACAGCCTGCTGCAGATTCTTGAGATCACCGAGTGTGCGCTCGCGTGATGCTGGTGGAGTTCCGCTGGCGATTTCGAGCACGATGAGCGGATGGCATAAGACCTGGTCCATAACAACCAGCGATTGAAGCCCCGGATTGGCGCTGCGAAATTGCGCAACCCAGACCGATGTATCCGCAAGGACCAGGCTCACCGGCCCAATTGTTCCGCTGGTCGCCGACGAGGTATGTCCTTCATCAAGGTGGCCTTGCCGCCCAAGGCGGCAAGCCGTTTGCCCGCTTGCACTCGCACGAACACTTTCATAGCTTCGCGAAACAGATCGCTCTTGTCCATTCCGGGATCAGCGACGTCCAGTGCCCTCTGATAGAGTTCATCATCGATGGTTACTGTTGTTCTCATGTGCAGCCTCGCTGTCGTCAAATATGATGCATAACAGCATCAAAACAGGTGACCATAAAAAGGAATCACTCCTCATCGGCGGCACGCTGCTGGTGAGAGGGCGGCTTCAGGGGAGCACTGCCGCGGGCTAGCTCCATTACGGAGTGATCAAAGCTGTGACGGTATAAGATCGGTGTCCCGATCCGTCCAAGAGAAATACCGTTAGCCCCCTGACGGCATCGGCTGGCGGTATTGGATATGCGCCAGGCTGACTGACCTGAAGCCGCCGCCCCGAAGGCGGCACCGGCGACACAATTGCCCGATCTCCGCGCTCCGCGTCTCGTGGCCCTTCAGGATTAAAGGGTTTGTGAGGCGTTAGCAGGTTGCTGAAATTCAACTCAAATGATTCTCCTCCTTATGTGGGCTATAGCACAGACTCACACGGAGGGGCGCGGATAATCCAGCTTGTGTCCGGAAGCTATGTTTCGTTGGACATGATTGACGGATCCAGACTCTCGTTAACCTCCCTCTCTCTGAGAGCCTTTTTCTCCCTGGGAATGCGATGCATGTGCCACTGGCCAGTGCTGGTTGGCTGTGTGTCAACGAAAATTGTAAAAGTGGAATTCGAGAGGTATTTATGAAAAACCATCAACTGGCATTAATGTTACTGGCGTGTTCGGCGGCCTATCCTGCTTTTGCGCAGAATGTACTGCCCCAATGCGAGAACACGAATTACGACAGCAAACGGGGTCTTTTTACAGTCATCAATCCGGCTCCGAATACCGTGAATCAGCAGTGTCTGCTTACGGTACATCCGGCGCAGGCGTCCGCATCCGGCGCGCAATACCCGGCACCCTATATGGTTGAAGGGCGCTACGTCATTTTGATGAGCGGCGGCGGCGGTGGCGGCGCCGGCGGTGAGTATTGGAATAGGGGTGGCGGAAGCGGCGGCGCCGGCGCAGCTCCAATCCGGACTGTTCAATACTTGTCGCCCGGCGTGCATAAGCTGACCATCGGAACGGGTGGGGAAGGTGGAATGCCCGGCGGCTCAACCTACAACGGAAATCTGACCAGCCTGACGAATGCTGATACCGGGGCATTCATTGCCGGGCACCCGGGTGCCGACGTTTCGAAACAAATTGTGCTGGCTCCGGAAGCGGTTGGACACGGCGGCAAAGCCCAGCCCGGCGGCAGCCGCGGTGGAGATGGCGGGGCCTCCGGCTCTCCCAGTTCTGAGTCAGCAGCTCAGGCCGGCGGCGCATCGCAGACTGCCGGTTATGCCGGTACGGGTGGACAAGCCGGCGTCGAGCGCAATGCTCGGCCAGATGATGTCAGAGTCCCGCCAGCAAATGCTGGCGGCGGCGGCGGGGCGGGCGTTGGAAGCGGCGGCGCCGGCGAGCCGAGAGACGGGAATAGGGCAGGGGGGGTGGGCGACTTAGGTGGTGGTGGTGCTGGCGGACGCGGTGGTTTCTTTACCGCCCATCCTGGAGGCCAGGGCGGTCATGGATTTATCCGATTAACGAGAACAAACTGATGAATATGAATTAGTCGGCGGTAAATTTGGCAATTACCTTAAATGCCCCGCTTCGGCGGGGCATTTTTTACGCATAACGGTGACATGCTGTTTAAGCACGCGTGGCGCTTCGGCTTTACGGCGGCGTCAAGGCATCCGCGGTGGCTAATGGTTAATTGGCGGGAAATCACCATGCCGGCTACAATGACCGTAACGAACGCGCAACACGTTGTAGGTGTATTCTCGCGTGACTGTAGAACGTTTGTATTGCCTCAATGGCCAAAATATGACGGTATTTCTGACGGCATTAGAGAACCGTTCAAAAAATATCCCTTTAATTAATCGAGAATATCTGGCCATCGGCACCATGGTATACAAGCACGATATCTCCCGCGCCAACTATGCCAGACAGCGTGGGCATCTGGCGCGCACGCAGCATACGCTCAAGCTGATCCCTGATGTAGACGGCACGCCGGCCGTTGCGCAATGGGCGGCGATCAGTTTTGAAAACGTCGTTTAAATGTTACGCCAGCACCAGTCCATCCTCGAGTTCAGGCACGGACGCTATCTCAAAGTTGCGCTTCTGTTATGCGCCGCATCAATCGTCGCATATGCCTGGCATAGTCCACCCGCCGTCTACCTGAAACCCTACGGCGGAACCTGGCTCGGTTACACGCTGGGGACTATCGGTGCAGTGCTTGTTTTGTGGCTTATGCTGCTCGGCATACGCAAACGCCGCTATCAATCCAGCATCGGCAGCGCGCAAGGCTGGACCTCGGCGCACGTCTATCTGGGCACGAGCCTCATCATCATCGCCACGCTGCATAGCGGCTTCGAATTCGGCTGGAACATTCATACGCTTTCTTACGTTCTGATGATGCTGGTAATTGGGAGCGGTTTCTTCGGTGTTTTTTCGTACCTGCGCTACCCCGGGTACATGACAAAAAATCTGGACGGCGAGACCCTCGAGACGATGCTTCTGAAGCTTGCCGACCTCGAGAGAAAATGCAAACGCATTGCGCTTGACCTGCCCGACGAGGTCAATACGCTGATCACGAATGCATCAAAAAGCGCAGTCGAGAAAATAGCGCTGGGCGGCAGTTTCTGGCGGCAACTGGCAAGCGTGGACCCCAGGCACCCGATGCGTCTGGCGCGCGATGAGCTGCTTGCGATGGGCAAGCGGTTTGCGGGCGGCCAGACAAAGGCCCATGAGCAGCTCGTCGTAGAGATGGCACGCATAGTCGCGCTCACCGATCGCGTGCGAAGCCATCTGCGATTTCGCGCCCTGATGCAGGTCTGGCTTTACTTTCACGTGCCGTTATCGTTTGCGCTTCTCGCTGCGTTGATTGCGCACGTAATTTCCGTGTTCTACTTCTGGTAGCGCCAGGCCGGGCACGCGATGAACATTCAAGTCATCTATATCAGTGTCAACCGGCGTGGCCTGCAACAGCGCGATCAGCAGCGGGTCGCAGGCCCAACGATCAACATTGGTCGCGGCACCCAGTGCCAGGTTCATTTGCCCGATCCCCGGGTCGCGTTGCAACACGCGCTCATTACCGTGTCGGAGTCCGGCGCAACGCTCGAGGCCGAACCCGGGCGCATACAGGTGAACGGCCGCGCGGTTGACGGGGCTAAGCTGGCGGTTGGCGATCGTATTGAAGTGGGGCCGTACCTGGTGGAGGTCGTGGCGCCGCCCGCGGGAGTGCCGCTGGCGCTGGCGGTTACGCTCGTGCTGCCCCTCGCGTCGTTTGGCGGCGACGGCCCCCGCTACGCGCTGCGCCCGCCGCGCCTGTCCAAGCGCCGGCTTGCTTATATCGGATTCGTGGGGACGCTGCTGTTGTGCCTGCTGGTTCCGGTATCTCCGGATTTGCTCGGCTACCCGGCGCTAACCGCCGCCAAGCCGGTACCCGACAGCGCTGAGCATTTGGTGCGCTCGGTGGCGGTGAAGTTCGTGCAGGGATGGAATCCGGGGCCTGTTGCCAGGGGTCACCAGCCGTTCGGCGCGGACTGCCACGCCTGCCACCAGTTACCGTTCGTGCAGGTCCGGGACCTGTCGTGCATCGCTTGCCACAAGACGATCAAAGAGCACGTGCCGGCAGCCGAACTTACTGGTGCGCAAGGGCAGGCGTTCCGCGACACGCGTTGCGCGCAGTGCCACCGTGATCACAAAGGCATGCAAATGGCGCCGCGTGCGCAGGAGCAATGTGCGGATTGCCACCGCGATGTGAAGAGCGTGGCCGTGGACGCGAAATCGGGAAAAGCCACGGATTTCCGCACCGAGCATCCTGAATTCAGACTTTCGTTGCTGGACGCCGACAAACCGGATGCCATTCGGCGCGTGCGCCTGGGCAAGCCGGCCTCGCCCGACATGGTCGAGCGCTCGAACCTGAAGTTCAACCACAAGCTGCATCTCGATCCGGGCGGTGTCCGCGATCCTGAAGGCAAACGCGATGTCGCGGGCACGCGCGATGCGCAGGGGCTGCGAACCGTGCTCAAGTGCGGCGACTGCCACGAGCCGAATGTGGGGGGGCGTCTGATGGCGCCGGTATCGATGGAACTTCACTGCCAGCGCTGCCATTCACTCGCGTTCGAGCCGAAAGTGACGAAGCGGCAGGCGGTTCACGGCGATGAAGCCGAAATCGCAACGATGTTGCGCGAGTTTTATGCCCGTCTCGTGCTTGGCGACGTGCAGCCGGGCGTCAACCCGCCGCCGGACCTGCCGCGCATGCGCCCGGGTGCGGTGCTTACTTATCAGGGTCGCCAGCAGGCGCTGAAAATAGCCGATCAGAAGGCGAACCTGGTGTTGCGGGAATTGTTCGAAACTCGCAAGGTCTGTTCCACCTGCCATGAAGTGACCCGCAAGACGGATGAAGTGGGCTGGAAGGTTGCGCCGGTGCGAATAACCCAGGTTTGGATGCCGGGAGCCTTGTTCAGTCACGCCAGGCATACGACCGAGCAGTGCACTAAGTGCCACGACGTTTCGGAATCGAAAGACTCCAAACATGTCGCCATGCCCGGCATAGCGAAGTGCCGCGAATGTCACGTCGGCGCAGCCCCGGTCACCGGCAAGGTCACTTCGGATTGCGCCACCTGCCACAAATTCCATGATGGCCGTGATTATTGGCACGGCGTGCTGCAAGCCCAGATGTTGCGCAAGGGCGGGAGATGATACGGATAGTCGTATTGCTGCTCGTCGCTGCGCTGGCTGGATGCGGCGGCGGCGCCGGTGGTGACGGCGGCCCCACGCTGACGGCGCCCGGTTGCACTGGCGGTTGCGCCGCAGCCACCCCCACCGCGCTGACGGTTGCAGAGGTAAACCGCATTTTGAGCCAGGCGGTGCAGGAGGCGCTGGCGCGCGGCGCGCTGGGGACAATCGCGGTGGTCGATCGTCCTGGCAACGTGCTGGCTGTGTTCAAGATGACGGGCGCGGGCGGTTTCACGATTTCAGGCGGACGTGGGGTGGTCGGCGGACTCGAAGGCGTGAATATCGTGCCCCCCGAGTACGCCGCTATCAGCAAGGCGATTACCGGCGCCTATCTGTCGTCTGAAGGCAACGCATTTTCGACGCGCACCGCCAGCCAGATCGTGCAGGAAAATTTCAATCCGGGCGAGACCGGTTCGCCGGGCGGTCCGCTTTTTGGCGTACAGTTTTCTTCGCTCTCGTGTTCCGATGTCGTCGCGACCGGCCCTACCGCGGGGCCCAAACCGTCTCCGCTGGGGCTGTCGGCGGATCCCGGTGGTCTGCCGCTCTACAAGAACGGCATCGTCGTGGGCGGCATCGGGGTGATCGCCGACGGGGTATACGGTCTTGACCTCGATATCAGAGATGTCGACCATGACCTGGACGAACTGATCGCGGTCGCCGGTGCGCGCGGGTTCGATGCACCGGTCAATCGCCGCGCCGATCACATCACCGCCGACGGAAGGACTTTCCGCTACGTGGATTCCGAAGCCATCGTGTCGGATCCCGCGGCGGCACCCGCCGCGCCGGGTTCGGGCGCATTCATCTCAGCCGGCGCCTATTACGCCGGGGGTGGAGCGAGGGCGGGCGTTGCATTCAGTACTGCCGCATCCGGATTTCGTCTCGACGCGACTACGCCGGAGTTTTCCGGCCTCGGTGCCTACGTGCTCGACAACGGGGCCGGCGCCAATCGTTTTCCGCCCATTGCCGGTAGCGACGGGTTACTGACGCAGGCGGAAGTGACGCGCATTATGGCCGAGGCGATGAGAATCGCGAACCGTGCGCGCGCGCAGATTCGTCAGCCCCTGGGATTGTCGGCGCAGGTGACCATTTCGGTGGTCGACACCAATGCCGCGATCCTGGGGGTGATCCGGACCCCGGATGCCCCGATATTCGGCACTGACGTCGCGATCCAGAAGGCGCGTAGCGCGCTGCTGTTTACGAAGCCCAATGCAGCGGCTTTATTGAATGCCCTCCCGCCCAATGTATTCCCCCCAACGCTGTCTATCAGTACTTACGTAGCCAGCATGCAGGCACTGATTCCGGGCGCATTGACCAATGGTATTGCCTACAGCAATCGCGCGATCGGCAATCTCGCGCGGCCCTTTTTGCCTGACGGCATCAACGGTAACGGCCCGGGTCCGTTGTCGAGGCCGTTCGCCCAGTGGAGCCCGTTCGCGGTAGGCCTGCAACTGGATCTGGTTCAGGCGAAGATCGTGGGCAACATACTTGCAGGAACCAATACCGGCCCCTGCAGCACTGTTCCAGAGGCTGCCAATGGCATCCAGATTTTTCCCGGCAGCGTGCCGATTTACCGCGGCAACGTCATGGTGGGTGCGATTGGCGTATCCGGTGATGGCATCGATCAGGACGATATGGTTTCTTTCCTCGGGCTCGCCAACGCCGGGATTGCGTTGGGCACCGGCATTGCGAACGCACCGGCAGCGCAGCGCGCGGATCAGATTGCAGTGCCCGGCGGGCAGTTGCGCTACGTGAACTGTCCGGCCGCGCCCTTCCTCGACACCGCCGCGACGAACGTCTGCGATGGAATATAACCGCCGCCGCCGTTTTGCTGCGCGCGCGCTGGCGCTGGCTGCGCTGGCAGTGTGTTTGCCCGCTCCGCTTTGCGTCCGGGCGCAGGTGCCAGCGGCCGACACGGCGCCAGTCGCGCCCATGGCGGAGCGGTATCTGCTGCATGTGGAAGTTCCGGAAGTACCTATCTATGAAAAGCCCGACGCGACTGCGTTGCTGGTGGGCCGGCTGGAACAAGGCGTCGAAGTCGAGGCAGACCGGAAAACGGGCGACTGGTACCGCATCAAGCGCGCATCCGGCGAGGAGGGGTGGGTGCTGAATGCAACGGTCGCAACCGGTACGGCGATATTGGTGCGGCTTTTCCCCGCGGATCGCCGAATCGACTACCAAGCGGGATCGGTGGATCCGCGCGTGCCGCAGTCGGTGCCGCCCGGGAAGCTTGCGGAGCGGACGGAGGCAAGCAAAACGGAGGAACCCCGCGTCGAGCGCCGGCGGCCGCAGAGCAACACGCTAGAGCCGCGACTGCCGCTCATCGATCCGTCACGCGTTGTACCGCCATCGCCGCTTTACCTCAGCGAAGAAATGCCGGTCCGCGATCGCTGGCGTCTTGTCAAGTCGCTGGGCCTGCTCCCATACAAGCCACTCGATCCTTACAACCCGAACGTGATCAAGGGCGACCTTCCGGTTCTTGAAAAAGAACTCGGGAAAGACTGGTTTTTCAACCTTACGGCGGTGTCCGATACCGTGATTGAAGGGCGTCGTTTGCCGACGCCAACCGGTGTGCAGTCCACGCTCGATCCTGGAGCGAATGGCACGTTCGGGCGCGGGCGCCAGGCGAGTTTCGCGGAAACGGGCATTATCAGTCTGGCGCTGATCAAGGGCGACACCACGTTCAAGCCGCCAGAATACGAATTCCGCTTCGTTCCCGTTTTCAACATCAATCGCACCATCACGCAGGAAGTGCGTGCGGTGAACATCAATCCTGCATTCGGGGCGGATCGCAACGACAGTTTCGCCGGCGTGCAGGAGCTGTTTTTCGACAAGCACCTGCGCGACGTGTCGACGCGATATGACTTCGACAGTGTGCGCATCGGCATTCAGCCGTTTACGGCGGATTTCCGCGGTTTCCTGTTTCTCGATCAGCCGTTTGGCGTGCGCTTGTTTGGTACGCGCGACAATAACCAGTGGCAATACAACGCCGGGTGGTTCAGGCGTCTTGAGAAAGACACCAACAGCGGCCTGAACGATATTGGCCGGCGCATGCGCGCGGACGACATATTCCTGTTCAATGTGTACCGGCAGGATTCGCTGATTCCCGGGTTCACCTCGCAGGGGACCATACTCTACAACCGCAACCGCGAGGGCGACCGTTCCGATTTCTACAACGAGAACGGATTTCTCGAACGCCCGGCGGTGTTCGGCACCGGGCGGGCGCATAACTACGATGTGACTTATCTCGGATACAACGGGGATGGCCACATTGGCAAATGGAATGTCACGGCATCCGCTTATTACGCCATCGGCACCGATGACCGCGGCATGTTCTCCGGTCGCAGGGAGGACATTGGTGCCTTGTTCGGCGCCATCGAGGTCTCGCGTGACTTCGACTGGGTGCGCGTGCGCGCGAGCGGGTTGTACGCTTCGGGCGACAAGGACCCCTACGATGGCAAGGCGCAGGGCTTCGATTCGGTTCTGGAAAATCCGCAGTTTGCGGGGGCCGATACCAGTTACTGGATACGCCAGGCGGTGCCGCTGATCGGTGGCGGAGGCGTCGCGCTGTCGATGCGCAACGGTGTGCTGCCGGCGCTGCGTTCGTCGCGTGAATTCGGCCAGTCGAACTTTACCAATCCGGGGCTGCACCTCATCGGGATTGGAGCGGATTTCGACGTCAAGCCGGGCCTGCGCGTCATCAGCAACGTCAATTATCTCGAGTTCGACGATCTTTCGTCGCTTGCGGTGCTGCGCAACCAGAAGTTGCACAGCACGCAGATCGGCGTGGACGCTTCGGTCGGCGTGCAGTACCGCCCTCACTTTACGCAGAACATCGTGGTCAACGCTTCCATGGGCGTCTTGTTTCCCGGCAGGGGGTTGCGCGAAATTTATGGCAATGCGGTCGATTCCACCCAATACTCGGCTCTGATTAACATACTGTTGACCTTCTGATGCGTATTTTGTTTGCCACCTTGTTCCTGCTTACTGCCTCGATACTCAGCCTGGCGAACGGGCCTGCTCCGCTACAGCCGGCGAGTCCGCCCGCGCCGGAGAAACAGTCCCAGGCCGACGCCGACAGGCAGTCGGCGGGCTGCATTACGTGCCACACGGCATCAGACCGGCATACCATGCATGCAAATCCCGCCGTGGTGCTGGGTTGCGCCGATTGTCACGGCGGTAATGCGACGGTGGAGAAGCCGGCCGGGTCGGAGTATGGCGGCAAGGACAACAAGGCCTATCTCAATGCGATGAGCAAGGCGCACGTGATGCCGGGTTTTCCCATGGAATGGAATACTCCGGCCTCGGCAAACCCGGAACGTTCATATACGCTGCTTAATCGCGAAAGTCCGGCGTTCGTGCGGTTTATCAATCCGTCAGACTATCGGGTCGCGCGCGAGTCCTGCGGGGCCTGCCACCTGCCGGTGATTCAGGCCGCGGAGCGCAGCCTGATGGCGACCGGAGCGATGCTGTGGAACGGCGCCGCGTACAACAACGGAATTCTGCCATTCAAGCGCGGCGTGCTCGGCGAGGCCTATACCAGCAAGGGCGAGCCTGCCACCCTCATGAATCCGGTCCAGCCGGACGACTGGCTCACGCACAAAGGCGTCCTGCCGCAGTTGTTCCCGTTGCCGGCGTGGGAGACCGTTCCGCCGGCAGACATTTTCCGCGTGTTCGAGCGCGGCGGCCGCGTGATCGGCAGCCAGTTTCCCGAAGTGGCAATACCCAACAGCACCGGAAAGCTGCAGTTGCTCGATGAACCGGGGCGTCCCGACATCAAGCAGTCCAACCGCGGGCCTGGCACCGGCGGACGCATTGCGGTGCCGCTCATCAACATTACCAAAACGCGCCTGAACGATCCGCTCATGTGGTTCCTCGGCACCAACGAGCAGCCGGGCGACTATCGTTCGTCGGGTTGCGCCGGCTGTCACGTGGTCTATGCAAACGACCGCGATCCGCTGCGTTCGGGACCGTACGCGAAATACGGCAACGACGGAAAAACCGTCACTGCGGATCCGACCATTCCGAAGGACAAATCCGGGCACCCGCTGAAGCACGAGTTCACGCGCTCGATCCCTTCTTCGCAGTGCATGATCTGCCACATGCACCAGCCCAACATATTCGTGAACAGTTTCTACGGCTTTACGATGTGGGATTACGAGTCCGACGCGCCATCGATGTGGCCGGAAAAGCAGCGCTATCCGACGGACGCGGAACGCCGGCGCATCCTGGATCGAAATCCGGAAGGCGCTGCGGTGCGCGGAAAATGGAGCGATCCGGAATTTCTGAAGGAAGTCTCCGGGCTCAACCCGACGCTCAGGGACACTCAGTTTGCCGACTATCACGGCCACGGCTGGAATTTCCGCGCGATCTTCAAGCGCGATCGCAAGGGTACTTTGCTCGACAAGGATGGCAAGGCGGTTGCCGACGATGACCCGCAGAAATTCAAGAAATCTGTGCACTTGACGTCGATACACCTCGATGTCGGCATGCATTGCGCGGATTGCCACTTCTCCCAGGATTCACATGGCAACGGGCATATCTACGGCGAGGTGGCGGCAGCCATCGAAATCGAGTGTGCCGACTGTCACGGTACGGCAGACCGCTACCCGACGCTGTTCACCTCCGGACCGGCGGCGCGACCAGGCGGCACCGACATGAACCTCATGCGCACCCCCGACGGCCGCAGGCGCTTCGAATGGAAAGGCGGCAAACTGTTCCAGCGTTCCGTGATGTTCCCCGACAAGGAATGGGAAATGTCGCTGGTCAGGGACTCCGTAAACCCGAAGCATCCGCACTATAACGCCAAGGCCGCGCGCGCCAAGCTGGTCGCGCAGGGCGAGTATGACAACTTTGCGCAGCGCTGGGGACCGGACATCCCCGCGGGCAAGCGCGCGCACGGCGACGACAAGATGACCTGTCAGACTTGCCACACGTCGTGGACGACGAGTTGCTCCGGATGTCACATGCCGATCGAGGCGAACGAGAAGACCGAACGCCATCATTACGAAGGCGGGTTCACGCGCAACTACGCAACGTACAACCCGCAGGTGGTGCGCGACGACATGTTCCACATCGGCCGCCATGGTCCGGTCAAGGGCGGCAAGATCACGCCTATTCGCTCCTCTTCGGCGCTGGTGCTGTCGTCCACCAACGCCAACCGCGAGAAAATCTACATTCAGCAGGCGCCAACCGCGGCGAGCGGCTACTCGAGCCAGGCATTTGCGCCGCATTATCCGCATACCGAGCGCAAGACCGAAACCAAAACGTGCTCTGACTGCCATTTGTCGGCCGACAACGACAACAATGCCATCCTGGCGCAGACCCTGCTGCACGGCACCGGCTATATCGGGCTGATCGGGTACAACGCGTGGGTAGGCGAGGAGAAACACATCGAGGCTGTGCAGGTGACGGAATGGGAAGAACCCCAGGCCGTGATCGGCAGTTATCTGCACCGCTATGCGTACCCGGACTGGTACGCGGACCACCTTAAACGCGGCCGCCAGCTGGTGGAGGCGCACGACCATACGACTGCCGGCCGCGCAAGCTGCCTGCAGCTTCGTGGCGAATATCTTTATGTTGCCGAAGGGTCAGGCGGCATGCGCGTGTATGACGTGGCGTCGATCGCAAACAAGGGCGTATCTCAGCGCATTATTTCCGCGCCGTTTTCGCGGCTTGGCCACAATACGCATATCCCAAGCAAGAATGCGACCTGCGTCGTGCTGCCGACCACCCAGCCGATTGCGCCACTCAAGAACCAGGGCGACCTGATGCGTGTCGTCAATCAGGAACAGCCGATGCACCCAATCTACAATTACGCGTTGATCACGGATGCGGAAGAGGGCTTGATTCTGGTGGACGTAAACACGCTGCAGGATGGCAATCCGCGCAATAACTTCCTCAAAAGTGCGCTGACCTGGAATGGAGACGGTATACTGAAGGGCGCGCGGCACATCACGATGGGCGGTTCGTATGCCTATATTGCCGCGACGGCCGGGGTGGTCATCCTCAATCTCAAGGATCCGCTCAAGCCTGTGGTTGCAGCGGTGGTCCCGCTCAAGGGCGCACACTCGACCGCGCTGCAAATCCGCTATCTGGCTGTCACCGACGTCACGGGACTGCGCATGATCAACGTCACCGTCCCGGAGCGGGCAAAACTCGTGGAGTCCGCAGCGGTGCCGCTTGCCGACGCGAATCGCATTCACATCGCGCGCACCTATGCCTACGTGGCAGCGGGCAGGGAAGGGCTTGTAATCGTGGACATCGAAAATCCGGAAAAGCCCAGGGTCTACATGAAGTTCACGGCGGGCGGAGCGCTCAATGACGTGCGCGACGTGACCGTTGCTTCGACCAACGCATCGGCCTTCGCCTATGTCGCAGACGGACGCAACGGGCTCAAGGTTATCCAGCTCACAGCGCCCGACACGCAACCGAAGTTTTACGGTTTCAGTCCCGAACCGAAACCGCAATTGATTGCATCGCGCAGGACACGAACACCCGCGTTGTCGCTTTCGCGCGCGCTCGAGCGCGACCGCGGCGTCGATGAAACCGGTGGCCAGGTCGCGGTCTTCGGGCGCATCGGCTCCCGGCCGCTCAATCTCGAGGAACAGCGCAAGATGTACCTCAAGCCCGACGGCACGCCATGGACGGTAAGAGACAACCCCGAACCTTCGCAGAAGAAGCCATGACCGCACGCTACAAATTGCTCGTGACTGTTGCCGTCGCCGGCCTGCTGCAGGCCGCAGTCGCGAGCGGAGCAACACCGCTGCCGCAGTACTCTCACGACAAGACGCTCGGGGTGGGCAGCTGCGCAAGCAGCCTGTGTCACGGCGCGATCGTAACATGGAAGGATACCAACGTGCTGCAGAACGAATATGTAACCTGGTCGCGCTCGGACAAGCACGCCAGATCCTATGCCGTGCTGCTTAACAATCGCTCGAAGGAAATCGCCAAAAAGCTGGCGTTGCCCGAACCCGCGCACAGGAGTGGTCTATGCCTCGATTGCCATGCTCATAATCCGAAGCCCGCGCAGCGCGGTGAAGGTTTCCAGATCACCGATGGCGTGGCATGCGAAGCCTGCCACGGGCCCGCAGGCCGCTGGATCACGACCCACGTCGAGCCGGATGCGACGCACGCGAAAAATGTGGCGCGCGGCATGTATCCGGGCAATGATGACGTGGCGCGTGCGCGCTTGTGCCTGTCCTGCCATTTCGGCAACCAGGACAAGTTTGTTACCCACAAAATCATGGCGGCCGGACATCCGCGCATGAGCTTCGAACTCGATACGTTCACGCAGATCGGGCCGGCGCATTTTCGGATCGACGCTGACTGGCAAAAGCGCAAGGGTAACTGGGATGGTGTGCGCGCATGGGCGATCGGTCAGGCCGTGGCCGCGCAGCAAATGCTGGCGCTGCTGCAAAGCCCGCGCGGACGCGACGGACTTTTCCCGGAACTGGTGCTGTTCGATTGCCATTCCTGCCACCACCCGATGGCCGACAAGCGCAATAAGGCTGCGCGGATCGGTGCAGGCCCGGGGATCGTGCGGCTGAACGATGCAAGCCTGCTCATGCTGCGGCAGATTGCGCGCCGCGTGGTGCCCGGCGAGGCGGGCGCATTCGCGCAGCAGGTCGCGCGTCTGCACAAGGCAGTTGCCACTGGCAGCGACGCGTTGGCGCAGGCGCGCGCGGTTGAACATCTGGTCACATCGATGATTCCGAAAATCGGCGCTCACCGGTTCTCCGGCGAAGACGTGCAGGGTATCCTGGTCGGCCTTATCGACGACGGCATCGCCGGGCAGTACGCCGACTATCAGGGCGCCGAACAGGCGGTCATGGCGGTGCAGAGCGTCGCGGACTTCATGGGCAGACACAAGCTGTTGCGCATGCAACCGCTGAACCCCCCGATGAAACGGCTGCTGGCGACAGTGTCGCACGACGAGAAGTATCAGCCGGCCGCATTTGAGCAGGCTTTGCGAGATCTCAGGGCCGGCATCCAAACCGAGGCAAACAAGTGAGCGACAGCGTCCGCATTGCAATCATCGGATCCGGCCCAAGCGGACTGTCATGTGCCGCGCATGCGGCAGAACTGAACGTGTCGCACGTGCTGCTCGAGGCCGAAGAGCATCCTTCGCACACGATATTCCGCTACCAGAAGGGCAAGCACGTGATGGCGGAGCCGGGGATTCTGCCATTGCGCAGCCCCATCACGTTTACGGCTGGCCGGCGCGAAGCCATCCTCGGCAGATGGAGCGAGGAAATTACCAAGTATAAAGTCAATATTCGTTACCGTTCGCTGGTCACCGAGATATCCGGTTCCAAAGGCGCGTTCGAAATCAGGATGGCCGCGGGCGATGCGGTCGTTGCCGAGCACGTGGTGCTGTGTATCGGCCTGCAGGGCAATATCCGCAAGCTGGGCATGCCTGGCGAAGACCTCGAGCGCGTGCAATACCAGCTCGATGACCCCGCCGAATACAACGGGGAGACGATCATCGTGGTCGGCGCGGGCGATGCCGGCATCGAGAATGCGCTGGCGCTGACGGAAAACAACCGCGTTATCCTGCTCAACCGCGTGGACGAATTTCCGCGCGTCAAGCAGGGCAACATCGATCTGGTGACTGCGGCGATCCGCGACGGCAGGATGGAGTGCCGCTACAGCACCAGCGCGGTCAAGATTGAAGCGGTCGAGACTGAAGGCCGGCCGCTGTGTTTAACCGCGCAGACGCCGCAGGGTATCGAGAACATTGCGTGTAACCGCGTGATCGCGCGGCTGGGTGCGATTCCGCCGCGCAAACTCGTTGAAAGCTTCGGCGTGCAGTTTCCGAATCCGACCAGGGAAGCGGTGCCGCAGGTGTCGGCGACCTACGAGTCGAACGTGCCCGGGCTGTACATTATCGGTGCGCTGGGCGGCTATCCGCTCATCAAGCAGGCAATGAACCAGGGCTATGAAGTGGTCGAGTACATACTTGGCAATCGCGTGGAGCCGGCCGACGAATTCCTGCTGAAGGCCAAGTTCGCCAACTTCAAGCGCGCAAAAAACGTGCCCGAGGCGCTGGCATTGGTGCAGACCAACGTGCCGTTGTTCAAGGACCTCACCACGCTGCAGCTGCGCGAATTCATGCTCGACAGCGAGGTGCTCGCACCCAAGAGTGGTGATGTGATCTTCAAGAAAGATGACTATACGAATTCGTTTTTCTCGATTGTGGATGGCGAGGTGCTGATCGAGGTGCCTGACGATGGCGGCAAGGTCAAGAACGTTGCATTGAAGCGCGGCCAGTTTTTCGGGGAACTGGGTCTGCTGTCCGGACGGCGCCGCTCGGGCACAGTGCGGGCGGGGGCAAACTGCGTGCTGATCGAGACGCCGCGACGCTCGATGCTCAAGCTGATTGCGAGCATCGAGTCGGTGCGGCGCCAGATCGACGAAACCTCGCTGCGGCGGGCAGTGCGCTCGCAGATCGCGGCCTTCGTGTCGGAAGCGGATCTGGACGAAATCGTCAAAGGCGCAACGATCAGGAGTTTTGCCGCGGGACAAACGCTCTTCAAGGAGGGTGATGAGGCGGACGGGCTGCATCTCATCCGCCGCGGCTCGGTCACGATTTCGCGCGTCATCGGCGGCAAGGAGGTGGTGCTGTCGTACGTCGCGGCGGGCAACTATGTCGGCGAAATGGCGCTGTTGTCATCGGAGGCCCGCCGTTCCGCAACGGTGCGCGCGGCGGTCAATTGCGAAACGATCCTGCTGTTGGCCAAGACGTTCAACGAGGTGCTCACCCGCAATGCGACTTTGCGCGGCGGGATCGAGGCGCGAGTGCTGGCGCGACTGTCTAAAAACGTGCAACGCGAAGCGGAGCCCGATCCGGGCAACCTGATCAGCTTCCTGATCGGGCAGGGGCTCGGCGAAGGCACGGACGTCCTGCTGATCGACGAGAGCCTGTGCGTGAGGTGCGATAACTGCGAGAAAGCGTGCGCCGACGTGCACGACGGGACATCGCGTCTGGACCGCGAAGCCGGTCCGACCTTCGAGAACATACACGTGCCAACCTCATGCCGGCATTGCGAGAATCCGCACTGCATGAAAGACTGTCCGCCCGATGCGATTCACCGCAATCCAAACGGTGAGGTTTTTATCGACAGCACCTGTATCGGCTGCGGCAACTGCCAGCGCAATTGCCCTTACGGCGTGATCCAGCTGTCGCAGGTCAATCCGAAGCGGCGCCGGCCCAGCCTGTTGTCGTGGCTGCTGACGGGGCTGACCACCGAACCCGGGCGGGAAGCGCAGTACCACAACGAGGAACTGGGCAAGAAGGCGGTGAAGTGCGACATGTGCAAGGACTTGTCGGGGGGGGCTGCGTGCGTGCGCGCCTGTCCTACCGGTGCCGCGATCCGCGTCAGCCCGGAATCATTCATTACCTACGCGGGCAAGTAGTCGCTTTGCCGCATCATCAACGAAGTGCGCGGCATCCATCGCGCGGTCTGCGACTTCTGCGGCAAGCCGCCTGCCACCATCGAGTGGGAGTAATCCAAGGGCCTTGTGCTGCTTTCTGGGGCCATCGAAATTAACAGTAACCTGCTGTTTTAATATAATAAATATGTTCGTGGCCCACTGGCATCTGGCGGCGGCAAGCGCACCATCGATCAGGACAACCTGCCGGTATTCAAGAACCGGTTCCCGAGGGAAATCAGCGCCGACGATCTGTGTGACCTGTGCCGGATGCAGGCTAAGCGCGTAATGCGCCTAGCGTTTTTCTTTACTATCCCCCGTGGCAAGACATTCTGTTCGCTTGCGTAAGTAGCCCAAAAAGAAAAAGGCCGTCTCGCGACGGCCTTCTTGTCCTGCTTTCACAATCAATGCTGCATGGCTTACTGGGGCACGGTGATGGTCGTGAACTCACCCACCGTAGCGCCGGCATTGCGTGAGAACACCCTGCCTTCCACGGTTGCCGGTGCTCCTGCTGTGCTGCCGACACCCACCGTGACTCCGTCTGAAGCGATGACGGTTCCCTTGAAGGTGGCACCCAGATTAATCGTCGAGGCAGTGCCGGCAATCCACCAGATGTTTTTGGCTTTCGCAAGACCGGCGAGAACAACCGTACTATTGACGGCGGGGTTGATGGCGGAGTCCGACTGGAAGATGAAGACGGCATCCGGATTACCACCGGCGTCGAGGGTGATGGTGCCTGTGAACCCAATCGGACTTGCGGTGCGATAGAGTCCTGGACCATAGACCGGGCCGGGGGTGCCCGGGCTGAAGTTGGCGCCGCATGCCCCTTGTGCAGCGCTGATGTCGGCAGGGGCTGCAAGTACGCATGAATTGGTCGCCCGGGTCGATGCGTCGACGAATGCGGCCTCGTAGTCGGCTCTTGCCTGGATGGCCGGAGCATCGTTCTGGTGCAGCACCCCGACTATTGTTTCGGGCAGGGCCGGCAACACGTTGCAGCCATTGCAAGCGGCGGCGGGCACTTGCCCGACATCGCCCACGATCCTTGAAGGCGTCCCGGTAATCGCGAGGTTAATCCCAGCGCCGGCAAAGAGCGCGTAAGGGCCGGCCGTTCCGAGATCCAGATTCGACTGACCGGTGGACAAGGCAGTGGCGGTCGTAAAGCTCCAAGAAACCGGATTTGGCATTGAAGTACCAATGGTGTTCTTGGCCGCCGTGCTAACCGTGGCAGTATATTTGGTATTGACGAGGAGAGCGGCTGCTGTCGGCGTGAAGGTCGCGATAGTATTGGCGGCATTCATCGTGACAGTACCGGGCACGTTGGTTCCGCTGATCGTTTCCTTGAGCGTGAAGGTTCCGACGGGCGTGATCGTCAACGGATTCATCGTCTCATTGAAGGTTGCGGTCACCAGTGTGCCAGTAACAACGGGAGCGGCGCCGGAGCCGCTGGTGCTGGTGGGCACGTTAATTGCGTTGTTTGCAGGGCTCGCGGAAATCGCCGTGGGATTGGTGGTTGCGGCGCCAGGAGTGCCGGCGGCGCCAGGAAGAACGGCAGGACCCGAATCTCCGATTCCGCTGCCGATTCCGCTGCCACCGCCGCCGCATCCGGCCAGTAAAGCGGACAACAGCAGCGCCATAAACCAGCCGCAAATCGTTGCGGCATCAAGTTTGTTACTCATTTTATTCTCCATATAAATACTTATCGTAAATCATCCTTTCTACAATTTATTTATAGTCCTTTCGCTCACCAGCCACTGTGCGCTACCGTACACAGGACGCCAAAAGAAAAAGGACCCTCGCGGGTCCTTTTTCGTGCTTCGTGATTGCAGGTTTACTTCTTGTTGCCGCCCTTGCGGCCCGGGTCGCCCGGCTTACCGCCGAGTTCGTCGTTCGAACGGAAGGGGTTGCCCTGGTTCGAATTGCCCGGATCGCAGCCTTCGGGCCCGTTGCCCACGCCCTGGTTGCACTTGCTCTGCGATGGGCTGCCGCCGCCGGTCGCATTGCAGCCGTTGACGGTGACGTTAGTTAACGTGACTGCGGCTTTTGCCAAGGCATTCCCATTGAAGGGTGTAGTGGAACCAGCGAGACCGGTCATGGTGATGGCCGCACCCGCGAGTATGGTTCCCTGGAAGCCCGACGTCGTCATCGTCACGGCCTCGGCGACCCACCAGGTCACGTTGCACGGCTCTCCGCCACCGTCCATGACCACCGTGAAGTTGGTGCCGGTAAGCGCGCCGGTGCCGCCGGTTCCGATCCTGAAAATCCAGACCGCGTTTGCGTCGCCTTGGAGAATCAACGTGCTGTCCGTGAACGTCACGCCTGCGGTGTTACAGTAGACACCCGGCGTGAGCGTGACCGTCTCACCTGTGTAAGCAGTATTCAACGTTCCCGTGCACGGAAAGTTTGCGTCTGTGTACTTGCCGTACGCAGTGTTGAAGTCAGTTACGACCTGAGCGGAAACCGGCGCGACGATCGCCCCGTTAATCGTGCAGTTGGTCTGAACGACCGAGGCCCGGACGCCGGAGGAGCCCACGTCTCCATTGATGGTGGTATCGGTGCAGGTCACCGCCCCTCCATGCCCGGGCGCTGCACTCAGCACCGCGAAGCCCGACGCCTTACCCAGTGACACCTGGGCCCATGCCGGGGAGGCGCCGACTAGCAACGCGGCCGTCGCAAGCAAACACGTGGAAAGGTATTTCTGAAGATTGTTCATGATGTGATTCCTTTAATAGGATTTCCAGTGGGACCAGGCATAATCCCAAGCGTGTGCGTATCCCGATACAACAGGATCCCGGCGTTGGGATTCTCCATCAGTACGATAGCGAAGTCTTCTGCAGGTCTTCCCCCAGCCTAGCTGGATCGACCTGCCGTGAGGCTGCCTATCGATAATGTATTTTCAGCCCTTGCGACCGCAGCGCACTGTGCGCTGGCCCACATAACGCAAATAATTTATTACGGCCGGCGCTGGATTTTGGTGCGATTCTTAGAACTCGTAACAAAATCAAACAGATAAACGTTGGCTTGATCGGCGTTCATCGGCGGTTTCATCGGTCTTGGTTTTTTTGAAATGTTCTCTTATTTGAGTTCAAGCTCGAAGCTGCCATCGCCGCGTTCCACCGCGATCAGGCGCAGCAGCGGCGCGAGTTGTTGCTGGTGTTGCGGGGGAACGCGGGCAACCGCCAGGAACGCTGGGCTGCCGCCGTGCGTCCACGATCCTTTGCCGTCGAGCCGAAGCGGCCCCTGCAGGGTATTCAGGGTGGCGTGGACCGCAGGTCCTTCGCCCTTGATGCGCAGTTCATAGTCGCCCAGGGGCGACACAGGCGAGAGCGCCGAGCCGGCGGCGCGCCATTGCAGCGTGGCGCTGCCCCGCGTGGCGTCGCGCGCGATGGACAGGCTCGAGACCTGGAGCTGCACTTCTCCGGTAAGCTCAAGGGGCGCGAGCTGGGGCACGGCAAGACCCAGTGCCGCGGCCGGCAAGCTGATGTCGGCATTCGCCAGTTCGATCCTGGATAACGATACCGTCACGGGAAAACGTTTGGTCGCCTGTTCCAGTCCGACTTCGCAAACCAGGTGTCCGCGCAGCAACGATTGCGGCACAACACGCCAGGCCAGACTCTTGGCAATGCCGGTTCGCCCGCCTGTATCGCGGATTTCGAGCTGCCCTGTGCCCGACCACAGTGTTCCCTGCGCTTCGGCAAGCCGCAACCTTCCGTCGCTTGCGCGCTTTAGGCCGGCATCGATCAGCGTCGCTGGCGCGATAATGACGAGTGCGAGAGTATAAGCGCCTAGCCCGATCGCGAGCAGGGCCCGGCGCTTCATTGCGATTGGGCGCGGACCAGGGTCGCCGTCACGCTGACCAGACCCGGCGTGGACAGCGCTTCAATCCGGCAGGCGTCGAGGCGAACCTGCTGCGATTTCAGGCCGGCGATCCAGTTGAGCCAGTCCGCGAACGCCACTGCACCGAATACCACCACCACCTGGTTGGCATCCGGGGCGTCGATTTTCACCAGCGCACGGGACAGCCCGGCAGCACCGGCCTGGGTTTGCACCAGCGTGCGCAGATCGGTCTGCGACACCGCTATGGCCGGCGCAGCGCGCAGGCGCTCGAGCTCGGCCGCCTGCTGTTCGAGGCGGGCTGCCTGCGCCCGCAGTGTCGTGACGCCGGTGCCCAGCTGCACGCGGGCTTTCCCGGCCGACTGTACGAGCCATGCATAAAAGGCAACGCCCAGCACTATGCCAAGTGCAGCGATGATCATCCGGTCCCGCGGCGCCCGCGATTCCCAGGCCTTGCGCAGTCGCGCTCTCATGATGCCCTCACGATCAGAACCACCGTTGTGCTTGTGGCGCGCGCCGCGGCCGGCGCATTGTCGACACCCGCGTCAACGCTCAGCCCTGACTGGGCGAGGCGCGCCACGATGCGGCGCACGCTTGCCTCATCGACGGCGGAAAGCTCGAGCGTCATGCGTCCGCCCTCGTAGGACACGGTGCGTAGTGCGCCGGCCGGAAGTTCCTTCGCTGCCGCCGCCACTTGCACGATCATCGGCAGAAAATCGCCGCCATCGGCCTGGCCGGCGGCATGGTGCGCCTCGGCGAGCTTGCGGCGCATCTGCAGCGCCGGGTCCACCACCGCGACCGCGTCGGGAAAAGCGGCGCGAAACCGCGACTCCATTTGCTGGCGCAGGACCCGCTGCTCGCTGGCAAGCGACGTCCAGTCAATGACCAGCGCGGCCGCCTGGATTGCCAGCGCGGCGCCCAGGATCCAGGCGGCTGGCCGCAGGCGGGGAGCCGCGCCGGTGAAGACGCGCCAGCGCTGGCGCTCCTGGGCCAGGCGAACACCGGCGCCAGTCGGCGCCGTGCGCCAGTCCCAGGTTCCGGCGAGGCGCACGGCGATACCGAGCTCGCGCGTCCAGGCCTCGATATCGGGCGCTGCGTTGGGCGCAGTCGTGTAAAGCGCAATCGACGCCGGCCCCGCGCTGTGTGCTTGCGCGTCTTCGAGCATCAGGCGCAGGGACAACGGAGGCGCTTCGCGATCGCCGCAATCGGTTGCCGTGCCTTCGAACTCCCCGGTGCGCACCATGCCTTCGCGGCCGTCCCAGGCAAGGCTCCATACGCCCGCCGCCCAGGGCAGCAACAGCGTTTCGCAATGCACCTCGTAATCATGGACGCCGGCGGCGTCGAGCGCATCGCGCCAGCGCGTCAGCCCCCGCTTGTCGACGACCGCGAGCACATCGTTGTCGTCTGCGGCGCCGAGCCAACTGACCTGGTTGGCGTCCGGCTCGCCCACGGTCTCGTCTTCGACCGCATAGGCCAGCACCGACCCGCCGTGGCGCCTGGCCGCATGCGGCAGGCGCGCGCGCGTGATCAGCACCTGCGCGGCGGGAATCACCAGCTGGATGCGCTCGGTGCGGCGTGGCAACTCAGCGAGCGGGCCTTCTCCGGCAACCGGTGCGCGGCCATCGTTGACAAGCGCCCATTGACACCGCACCGGTACCCCGGCAAGCGAACCTCGGATGCGCAGCAGGCTCATGGATATTTGCGCCAGACGATAGCGGGCCAGCCGGCTTTCTCGCGCGCGAGCAGCGCCGATCCGCGCGCCTGCGCCCCGCCTATGGTTATCCGCGTCGTCGCGATGAAGTAATCGCTGCTTACCGAGATGTTTTCTGTGGGCACGATGAGTCCAGGGGGGAGTTGGTTGAAGAAGTCGGACCAGTTGCGAAAATAGATGCGCTCGCGCTGCGCGACCACCGCGCGGGCGCCGTCCAGGTCCAGGCCTTCGACCACGGCAGCAAGGACTTCGGGCCTGGCCGTGTTTGCGTTCACGGCGGTGAAGCGGGGCAGGGCCGTAACGAACGGGCGCAGGCTGGCACGAACGTTATCGTCGAAGCCGCGCACCAGCGCGAGTTCGGCCACATCGATCAATGGCCGGTTGGCGGCGAGGTAAGGCGGCTGCAGCGAGAGATAGTACGAGTCTTCGGCTCCATCCTGGGGCTGAGGCTCGCTGTCGGCGTCGATCCAGTCGGCAAGCGCCCCGGCGAGCGCGGGCGGCAAGGCCAGAATCGACAGCAGGCGCTGGAAGTGCTCAAGGTACGCGAGGTTGACCTTGCCGTTCTTCACCAGGTTGTTGAGATTGAACTTGCCTTGCTGGTCCTCGATGTGACCGACGAGGCTGCCGCCTTCGACCGGAATCGGCGGCAGCCGCAGCGCCCAGGGTTCACCCAGATGGTCGACATTGCTGATGCGGCGGTCGTCGCTCAACACGGCGCGGGCCCAATCCAGCCCGGCCTGCATGAGAAGCTGCGCCTGGCCATGTCCGGCGGTCAGTTCGACTTGTCTTGACCACGTGCTCTGCGTCACCATCATCGCAGACGCGGCCAGTGCGGCAAGCGCAACCACGCCCATGGCGAGCACGATGGCTACCCCCTGTTGACGCGCTCTCATGAATTCAGCGCAAATACGCGCACGATTTCCTCGCCGGAGGCGAGCACGATGCGCAGCCGCACGGCCCGCGGAATGGCAGCATCCAACGGCGACATTGGCCACGCGCCCACCCATGCAAGATCGGCATTGAGGTACTGAAATTCAAACGTCGTCACTCCACTCAGCACGGGGTAGCGCGCGGGCAGCGCATTGGGCGCTATGTCCAGCCCCGGCCACAGCCACAGTTCGATCTCCTGATTCCCGTTCAGCCCGTACGCGACCCGCCGTGGCGTGTCCACGCCCTCGGCCGAGGCAAAGCGGCTGATCTCCAGGCGCGGCCCGGATGTCGTGCCGGGGCTTCCGAGCCATGCCGGTGCGCTGCCGGATGCGGAGCGCACCGGACGCGGTGCCGCCAATTGCACGTCTTGCTGGAAGCGCGCGTAGAAAGCGGCCACACGCCGCCATTTTTCGGTCTCCAGTTTGACGTGTGCGCGCGCATCGAGCACTGCGCCCAGGCCGCGGTACGACATCAGTGCCAGCAGCGACAGGATAAGCAGCGCCGCGAGCAGCTCGATCAGGGTGAAACCGCCGCTTTTGAAGCGAGTGAGGAGTAAGGAGTGAGGAGTGAGGAGCGATCAAAGCAAGGTTCAAGGCGCAAAACGCAAGGCGCAAGACCCTTCACGCATGACCTATTATTCTTTTCAATACCTCCTTGTGAGGTACTCATTACAGGGGCTAGATTCATTTGACCGTCCCCGCAGGCTGCACTACAAACCCGGTGAAGTGCGCCAGCGCGCGTGATTCTTCCGGCGCCATGAACACGAAGACATCGATACGGCGGAACGCGGGATTGGGCGTCGCGATGACTTCCTCGCGCCAGCCAAACTCGACGCCGGCCTCGCTTTCCTTGCCGCGCTGTATGCCAAGCGGCAGCCAATCACCGCGGGCGCGATGCTCCGCCAGAAGATTCTCCGCCACCCAGCCGGCGAGCAGGCGCGAACGCAGCTCTCCGACATTGTTCGTGCCCAGACCCGCCGCGCGCAATGCGGCAAGGAGCGCGATCGAGACGATGGCCAGCGCAACCAGCACCTCGACCAGCGTGAACCCGGCCCGTCTAGGAATAAGTCGGGCTTTGCTTCGTCCTATTCCTAACATGTCTCTACAGTCCTTTTTCGGCCGTTTTCCTGCAGGCGGTTTTGCATAAGGAGTTTATCGCACCAAAGTCCGACAAACTCCTACCGCGGCGCCATTCCGGCATGAGTTTTTCCTTCGTCCGGCATGACTCGAACGTCTCCGACCGGAGACGCTGCAATGACGCTACGCTCTGCGCCAAGAGACATTTCGACGTTGAAAGCAAGCATCGAACCGTAGGGAGTGAACTCCAGCCGCATGCTGCCCTGCGGCCGCATGGTTTCGATCTGCAGGCCCGAGATCGTGATGCCCTGCGGCAGCATTCGCGCGCGCAAAGGATCGCTGTCGAGAATTTCGGACCAGCCGGTATCTTCCTGAAACCGCCAGAACCGGTAATCCAGCCCGTCGGTTGTCCAGGCGATGGGTTTTCCCGTGAGGCGCGATTCCGCAGCGGCGAGATCCAGCAGCTGCGCCAGCCGCTCGGCCTCGACGCGCAGCAGGGCGCGATCGTCCGGGCGCGTGATGGTGGCGACCAGACCGACCAGAAGACCCATGATCAGCATCACGACGAGCATTTCGATGAGCGTAAAACCCCGGCCTCTCTCCGTCCGGAGTGAAGGGTGAAGGGTGAAGGGTGAAGGATGAACAGGACCACCCCAATTCTTGAAAAGAGTAGGAGAATGAAGGGCCGCTTGGCTCCGCTCCCGGCGCTTTTCCCCTTCACCCTTCACGCATTCACCATTCACGGCAGTTAAAGATTCCACGACCCGACGTCGGCGTCGTTACCTTCGCCGCCCGACACCCCGTCGGCGCCGAAACTGAAAACGTCGATCTCGCCGCGGATGCCGGGATTCAGGTACTGATAAGGATTGCCCCATGGGTCTTTCGGCAGGCGCTCGACATATCCGCCCGCTTTCCAGTTGGGCGGAATCGGGGCTGTAGCCGGTCTCGCCACCAACGCCTGCAATCCCTGTTCGGTCGTGGGGTAGCGGTGATTGTCCAGGCGGTAGAGCTTGAGCGCCTGCTGCAGGCTTGCGATATCCTGTTTCGCGGCGATGACCCGCGCTTCGTCGGGGCGGCTGATAATTTTCGGCACCACCAGCGCGGCGAGTATGCCGAGGATAACGACGACCACCATCACTTCCAGTAACGTAAAACCGCGTTGCCCGGGCATCACTTTCATTTGAATCCTTTTCCTTTGGAACCTGCCGTTTCCACTATTTTATTCGAAGTCCGCGTGGCTTAGATGGAAGCGTGCGATCCATAGTCTGTTTCTAATAATAACTTATTGCCCAGCAGCCTGCCGGACTTGGCCCCCATTCACTGGAACGGCTAGTGACTTTGATCGACGCTGCGGCGACAGGCTGCTTAAGAAAAAAGCTTTGCATCTCGCAGCGCCGTGTCAGCCGGAACATGCGATCATCGGAGTCGACCGCGCGGTGTCATTGCCCCAGAAAATCTCACCAACTTCAGCACGGGCATGCCTGGTTATTCCAGGATGGTGTCAAGCGCACATCGCGTAATCATAAAAATATATGATATATATCAATTAGATAGAGTTGATCCGGCCTGAGTTCCTCCGACCTGGTCCTGATGGCGTGGCAATAATTTCACCGCCACCAGGGAGTCGGCTACGCCCGACCTCAGCACCACGGCCGCGCCCGATGCGGCGGTCAAGTTGTTATTGTTAGCCGCCGGAATACCGAACAGCAGTGACTGCAATTTTTCTCGTCGTCACCATCACCGGACGTGACGGCGTTACCGCGTGTCGTTTCATTGTGCTCTGTCCGGACGCGGCCTCATGGCGAGCACGGCGGCGTCGATCAACCCTGTCACCGGACATGAACGCACAGCAGGTGCTGTAACAGAATTTCTCCACCAAGATCAGGCGCGGGAAATATCGGCCCAACAGTTGCGCCTGGAACTTGAAACTGCATAATACACGATGCGGATTTCATTTATACTGACGAAGTATGCCGGATATCTCACTCGATCGATCGGGCCTTGCGCAAACGACCGTGGTGTCTTTTGTGACGCTTGCCGCGCTGGCGCTGTTGGGTGTGGTGATGGCGTATTGGACGTGGGTGTGGCTCGCGCCCCGCCCCGAGCCGCGCGCGCAGCCGCTAGCCGACCCGGTCGGCAGCGTAGCGTCCGCTAACACTCTGTTCGGCAGTGTGCAGACGGCCCAGAACATTGCTGCGCCGACGGGAATCGCTATCCGGCTGCTCGGTGTCGTGGCCGCCTCGGGCAGCCGGCGTGGATATGCAGTCGTGCAGCTCAAGGCGAGGCAGATTCTCTCGGTGCACGAAGGCGAGGACATTGCCCCCGGCATCCGGCTCGCGGAGGTTCATGCCGATCACGTTATCCTGGAGCGCAACGGTACGCGCGAAACGCTCACGTGGCCGGAAAAGAAAGCATCTGTGGCGCCCCCTGGGCTGAAAATTAACAAGTGATGCTCCGCCTTACATTGACACATCCGAGAATCTATTCATGACGCGTCGCTGGTTACAAACGGGATTTCTGAGACTGGTCATGGTGGTCTTTATCGGCCAGGCAGGGTCCGCCAGCGCGGCAGCTGCGGATCAGCCCGGGGCGGGGCGCGCTCCGCAAACTGGCGCCTCCGGCGCTAACCTCGATCTCGTCACCCTCAATTTCGTCAATGCCGACATCGAAGGCGTGATCAAGGTGGTCAGCGAGATTACCGGCAAGAATTTCGTGCTCGATCCGCGTGTCAAAGGCGTAGTCAATATCGTCTCGGCGAAGCCGCTGTCCAGAGCGCATGTGTACGAGGTGTTTCTGTCGGCATTGCGGCTGCAGGGCTACGCTGCGATCGAGGAACGCGGCATGGTCAAGATCGTTCCCGAGAGCGACGCCAAGCTGCACTACAGTCTGACGCTTGGCCCGCGCGACAGCGCGCGCGCGCGCGGCGATCAGATTCAGACCCAGGTGTTCACGTTGAAATACGAGTCAGCCGCGCAGCTGGTGCCGATACTGCGCCCGCTGATCGCCCCCAACAATACCATCACCGCCTACCAGAGCAACAACACGCTGGTCATCACCGACTACGCGAGCAACCTGCAGCGCATCGGGAAAATCATCGACTCGATTGACCAGCCGAACGGAACCGACCCGATCATGATTCCGCTGCACTACGCCTCGGCGCTGGATGTGGCACAGACGGTCAGCCGGCTGATGGAGGGCGCGCAACCGCAGGGCGCGGCGGGCGCGGACACGACTCAACGCATCATGATCGTGGCGGACACCCGCTCGAACAGCGTGGTTGCGCGCTCGGACAATCCGTCCCGGCTCGCCCGGCTGCGCGGTCTTGTTGCCATGCTGGATACACCTACGAGCGCTGCAGGCAACATCCACGTCGTATATCTGAAGAACGCGGAAGCGGTGAAGGTGGCCGAGACCCTGCGGGCGATCTATATTGGCGAATCCTCACCCGTGGCGACACGCGCGGCCACGCCTCTTGTCCCGACGGCAATAACCGCGCCGCCTGGGGCGGCGTCAACGATCACACCCCTGGGCGCGTCGGTGTCGGCCCCGGCGCAAGCCGCCCAGGTCTCATCTGGCATCATCCAGGCGGACGCGGCGACCAATTCGATCATCATTAATGCGCCCGACGCGATTTACAACAATCTGCGAGCCGTGGTGGACAAGCTCGACGTGCGCCGGGCGCAGGTCTATGTCGAGGCGCTGATCGCCGAGATCACCGCTGAAAATGCCGCAGAATTCGGCATTCAGTGGCAGAATCTGAGCGGCGCCGGCAGAAGCGGCACGGAGGTCTTTGGCGGCACGAATTTTGGCACCACCACTCCCGGCCAAAACATACTCGGTATTTCGCAGAACCCGGGTACAGCAGGCCACGGCCTGAACATCGGCGTGATAAGAGGCACCGTCACGATCCCCGGCGTTGGCGAGATCCTCAATCTGGGCGTCCTCGTTCGCGCGCTGGAGAAGGACAGCAACGCCAACATCCTGTCCACGCCGACCTTGCTTACGCTGGACAATGAGGAGGCCAGGATCATCATCGGCCAGAACGTGCCTTTCATCACCGGCCAGTACGCGCTCTCGGGCGCGGCAACCACGCCGACGCCGTTTCAGACCGTCGAGCGCAAAGACGTCGGACTGACTCTGCAGATCAAGCCTCAGATCTCCGAGGGCGGCACCGTCCGGCTGCAGATTTACCAGGAAGTCTCCAGTGTCGACAAAGCGTCGACCAATCCCGCCGGGGTGACCACCAACAAGCGCGCGGTGTCATCGACGGTGCTGGTCGATGACGGTCAGATCGTGGTGATCGGCGGCCTCATCCAGGACACCGTCACGGATGGCATCGAAAAGGTTCCGCTGTTCGGTGATATCCCGGTGCTCGGCGCCTTGTTCCAATACAAGACCCGCACCCGCAGCAAAACGAACCTGATGGTTTTTCTGCGGCCGACGCTGGTGCGTAACAGCGAGGGCGCGGACGCCTACACCGGCGGGCGCTACGACTACATTCTCGGCGAGCAGCGCAAGGCCAAGCCGGCGCCGAGCGCCATACTCCCCAACTACGAATCACCCAGTTTGCCGCCGCGACAGCCGCCGGCGCCGGCGGATGTAACCAGGCCGCAATAGCCGCGGCGCGATGACCCGCCCCTCCCACACCGTTCCCTACGCCTTTGCCAAAGCAAACGGCGTCGTCGTCACAGCGATACATGACGGCCTCGCGGAAGTCGCGGTCCGCGATGGCGCCCAGGCCGGCGCGCTTGCCGAATTACGCCGCACGCTTGGCATGCCGCTGCGCGCGCGCCGCATGGCTCCCGACGAATTCGACGAGGTGATATCCACGCTCTACAACAGCGCCGACGCCAGCGCCGCTGCGCTGGCAGGTGACCTCGCGCAGGACGTGGATCTGTCGCGGTTGCTGCAGGAAATCCCCCGAATCGAGGATCTGCTCGACAGTCGGGACGATGCGCCGGTCATCCGCCTGATCAATGCGCTGCTGACCCAGGCGCTGCGCGACGGCGCCTCCGACATCCACATCGAGCCTTTTGAGACGCGCTCGGTGGTGCGGTTGCGCATAGACGGCACGCTGCGCGACCTGATCGAGCCGGCGCGCGCGCTGCATGCGGCGATCGTCTCGCGCGTGAAAATCATGGCGCAGCTCGATATCGCGGAGAAGCGCCTGCCGCAGGACGGCCGCATCACGCTGCGCGTGGCCGGCAAGCCGGTCGACGTGCGGGTATCCACGATTCCCACCGGGCACGGCGAACGCGTGGTGCTGCGCCTGCTCGACAAGCAGGCCGGGCGGCTCGACCTGACGAATCTTGGCATGGACGACGCCACGCTCGCGCACATGGACCGGCTGATCCGCGAGCCCCACGGCATCGTTCTGGTGACCGGCCCGACTGGCTCAGGCAAGACCACCACGCTCTACGCCGCGTTATCGCGGCTGGACGCCACCGCGCTCAACATCATGACCGTGGAGGACCCGATCGAGTACGACCTCGACGGCATCAGCCAGACCCAGGTCAACGTCCGGATCGAGATGAGTTTCGCGCGGGCGCTGCGCACCATTCTGCGCCAGGACCCCGACGTGGTCATGATCGGCGAGATCCGCGATCTGGAGACCGCGCAGATCGCCGTGCAGGCGAGCCTCACCGGCCACCTGGTGTTTGCCACGCTGCACACCAACGATGCGGTGAGCGCGGTCACGCGGCTCGTCGACATGGGCGTGGAGCCTTTTTTGCTTGCCTCCAGCCTGCTCGGGGTGTGCGCGCAGCGCCTGGTGCGCAGGCTGTGCCTGGAATGCCGCAAGCCCTTCGCCGCCGACGCGGCACAACTGCGCGCCCTTGGCCTCGCGCCGACCGATGGCACGCTCTATACGGCACAAGGCTGCGACGCCTGCAACGGTTCGGGGTATCGCGGCCGCACCGGCATCTACGAGTTGCTGTCGGTCGACGACGACTTTCGCCGGTTGATCCATGACCGCGCCTCCGAGCAGATACTGCGCGCGCATGCGGTGTCCCGCGGCATGCGCTCGCTGCGCGACGACGGCATGCGCTGGGCGGGGCAGGGCGTGATCAGCCTTGAAGAAGTGGTGCGCGTGACGCGCGAATAGTTCGCGGGCGTGAGAAAAAACCTTCACTGCAAAGACGCAAAGACGCAAAGAAAACGCAGAGAAATACAAAATGGGCAAAAAATCAATAAACCAGTCCGACATCCTCCCCGCGTACCGTGTGCTCTTGCAAGCCATGCCGTTTCACTTTCCTTCGCGTTTCCTTTGCGCCTCTGCGGTTAGTGCTTTTTTGTTGAGCAGTATGAAACCCGGATGAATCGGTAATGGAAGCCTTCCAATACCAGGCGCTGGACGCCGCCGGCCGCACGGTATCAGGCGTGGTGCAGGCCGACACGGCGCGCCACGCGCGCATTCAGTTGCGTGCGCAGGGGCTACTGCCCTCGGCGGTCGACCAGGTGCACGCGCGCGAGCGCGCACGCCAGGTATGGGCGCGGGGGCTGTCTGCCGCCGAGTTGAGCCTGGTGACCCGGCAGATGGCGACGCTGCTCGAGTCCGGCCTGACGATGGAGCAGGCGCTCAACGCCCTGATCGAGGAGGCCGCCGTGCCGATGACGCGGGAGGTGCTTGCGGGCGTGAAGACCGAAGTCACCGCCGGCAGTTCATTGGCGGGTGCCCTGGGGGCTTACGAGAAGAGTTTTCCCGACTTCTACCGGGCGCTGGTGCACGGCGGCGAGGAGTCGGGCGCGCTGCCGACGGTGTTGCAGCATCTTGCCGATTATCTCGACGCGCGCCAGGCGTTGCGGCAAAAGACCAGTCTCGCGCTACTGTATCCGGTCCTGGTCACGATCGTCGCGATCATGATCGTCACCGGGCTGTTGGTCTACGTGGTGCCGCAGGTGGTGCAGGTGTTCCAGCAGTCGCGGCAGAGCCTGCCGTGGCTCACCCGCGCCCTGATCGGACTCTCCGACTTCCTGCGCTCGACCTGGCCGTATCTCGTCGCGTTCATCGTCGGCATCGCGGTGGCAGCACGCATGACGCTGCGCCGCGATGCCGCGAGACGCCGCTGGCACGCCCTGTTGCTGCGCATGCCCGGGCTGGGATCGCTGATTCGCGGCGTCAACACCTCGCGCTTCGCCAGCACGCTTGCGATTTTGGTCGGGGGCGGCGTGCCGCTGCTTTCCGCGCTCAACTCCGGTGCGCGGGTGATGACCAACATGGTGATGAGAGAGGCCATCGAGCGCGCGATCGAGCGGGTGCGCGAAGGCGCGAGCCTGGCGCGGGCACTGGGCGAAACGCGCGCGTTTCCACCGCTGCTGGTACACCTGGTGGCGAGCGGGGAGACGAGCGGGAAGCTCGAACAGATGCTGGAGCGTGCCGCGCGCCTGGAGACGCAAGCGCTCGAGCGGCGCCTCGCAGTGTTCCTGACGCTGCTCGAACCGGTGATGATCCTGGTGATGGGCGGCGTGGTGCTGATGATCGTGCTCGCCATCCTGCTTCCCATCATCGAGATCAACCAGCTGGTGCGCTGAACGATTTGTCGTCGCTGCGACCGAATCTTGGCAGCAGAAGGTCCTTGCTCTAGCTCGCGCGACAACACATCAAAAAACGACGCAGCTGCCTCCGGCCATAATGCTGATCGCGAACTCGTGATCAGGATTCTGAAACCGGAGCAGGCGTCTGGTTTTTCTCCCCGCCGCCAACCATAGTGTGCCAATCCACTCGGGATCTAAAAATCCTGCCGCAAGTCCACCCATTTCATGTGTGCGTTTGCGTACAGACTGCGCGCAGTGCAAGGATCAGGATGTTCGCGTATGTCCGGACGCCGAGATTGTCGCGGCGCACTTAACGCAACAGGAGATCGGGATGAACAGAGAAAGGTTTGCGGGCATCTGCCAGCAGCTTGGGGGCAGGTTAAACGAGATCCGAGGCGAACTCACCAATGATCCTCTCCGTGTGGCCGCCGGCAGACGCGCCCAGATTTTTGGAAAAGCCCGGCAACGAAGCGGGATCTCGAAAGAGGAATCCACGCACCAACTGAAGGATTTCCTGCATCGCAACCGCAACTGGTATATCTGATAGGAGCGTTAACATGCACCGCAACAAGATTGTTATTGGACTGTTCGCGCTGGCCGCCATTTTTTCACTGTCAATCCCGGCAAGCCAAGCCCAGCAGTCCGCATATTCGGCCGCTACGCCGAGAATCGACGGCTTCGACGTGGAGCCGGTGGCAAAGCCAGCCCCGGGCAATGAACTGGTGTTTACGCTATATGGCAGTCCCGGCGGGACCGCGGCAGTACAGATCGGCGGCGCAACGGGAGGCGTGCTGTTGGTGGAAACCGAAGCTGGCGTTTACGAGGGCAGTTACACCATCAGAAAGCGGGACAAGATCACTGTCAAAAGCACGGCCACCGCCAATTTGCGCCTGGGCAACAGGGTAGCCAGCGCCATCCTCGATGAGCCGCTGGTCGGCAAAGCTTCCGCCAAGCGGGCGGCCCCGGCGGCGCTCTCGGCCGCGGCGCCGAAAATCGATCGCTTCGATGTGGATCCGCCCGCGCGCCTGGTGGCGGGAGAAGAGTTGATACTGACGATGTCCGGCAGTCCGGGCGGAACGGCAAGCGCCAGGATCGCGGGCGTCAAGGGCAAGCTCGTCATGAACGAAATCAGGACCGGCGTGTACGAAGGGACTTACACGATCAAGAACCGCGACAGGATTGCGGCCGATGCGGTCGTGAAAGGAAATCTCCGTGTCGGCAATCAGGAGGCCAGCGCGGTGCTCGGCCAGTCGCTGCGAGCCAGTTCGGGGTACCAGTCGAGCGCCCGGCAGGCGGCCCGGTTATGCGTCAATTGCGGGGTGGTCGAAGCGATCAACCTGGTTGAAGTCAAGGGCACCGGCAGCTATCTCGGCATGATCGCCGGCGGCGTGGCCGGCGCGTTACTCGGCAGCCAGGTTGGCCAGGGCAGAGGCACCACGGTCGCCGAGGTGGCAGGGGCCGCTGGAGGCGCCTACGCCGGCAACGAAATCGAAAAGCGAATGAAAGCGACCAAGCACTACGAAGTGGTCGTGCGTCTTGAAAACGGCGGCTCCCAGACGGTCTCCTATGAGACCCAACCGGGTTTTGCGGTCGGCGCCAAGGTCAAGGTGGAAAACGGGAGTCTCGTAGTCGTTCAATAGCCGGCGCGACATCGCAGCGCAGTGCAGCAGCTCGAGGGGCGTGAGTAGACCTACCATTCTCGCGGGTATTGCGCATATCTGTTTTCGCACCCTCTCAGTCCGGAACGATCCGGCATATCAATATGCCGATCAAGAACTTACAGTTCATAACCGCTAACCCTCGACCATTGGCAGGGTTAGCCGGCCGCGGCCTTTCGACACCAAAGCGCTATGTGCGATATAGTACATATGGGCGGGGTCGGGTATGTGCGAAATCCAGACACCATTCTATACACCTGCACGAAAAAACGTCGATGGCTGCGAAACCAACATCGTCAGCATTGCACCATCCCAAGGACAATCGTCTTCTTGCCGTGCTACCTGACGCCGACTACGAGCGCCTGCTACCGCATCTGGAACAGGTTCCATTGAAACTAGAGGCAGCGCGGTCTACGAATCCGGCAGCCAGCAGGCATATGTCTATTTCCCCACCTCCAGCATAATTTCTCTGCTCTATGTCATGCAGGACGGTTCCTCGGCGGAGATTGCGGTCGTAGGCAGTGATGGCGTGGTGGGCATCGCCCTGTTCATGGGCGGCGGAACTACCCCGAGCCGCGCGGTGGTGCAAAGCGCGGGCCACGGCTATCGGCTCAGAGCGAGCGTGCTGAAAACCGAATTCGGCAAGGGTGGGGAACTGCAGCATCTGCTGTTGCGCTACACACAGGCGCTGATCACGCAGATGGCGCAAACAGCGGTGTGCAACCGGCACCATACGGTAGAGCAGCAGTTGTGCCGCTGGCTGCTCCTGAGCCTGGACCGGCTGCCCTCGAACGAGCTGACCATGACCCAGGAACTGATTGCCAACATGCTGGGGGTGCGTCGTGAGGGCGTCACGGAGGCGGCCGGACACCTGCAGGCGGCCGGGTTGATCCATTACAGCCGAGGCAAGATCACCGTGCTGGACCGTCCGAAACTGGAAGCCCGGGTCTGCGAGTGTTATACCGTGGTGAAACGCGAATACGATCGCCTGTTTCCGCAAATCACATAGGGGTTTGTCCGACTTGGGTCCGACAAACCCCTAAAATAAAAAGCACTATCAAACGCAAAGGCCAGGATGCTGAAGCATCCTGGCCTCTATTCGGACTCAGGCCGTCGGAATTCGGAATTACTTGGTGCCGGAAACTTCGACTTCCACGCGCCGATCAGGTTGCAGGCAGGCGATCAATGCCTTGGTTGCTTTTTTGCCTTTGCATTCACCGGGTTTGGTCACGGGATCTGATCCGTCTGTTCCTTTAGCCGCGATCTTGCCTGCCGGGAGCCCTGCGGACACCAGATACGCCTTGACCGCTTCAGCGCGTTGCGTTGAAAGCTTCATGTTGTATGCGTGCGAACCGATCCGGTCGGTGTGTCCCGTTACCGTGATGACGTCAAAGTTGACGCCCCTGAGGTCTGCAGCGAGTTTATCGAGATGCTGTTTGCCCGCAGGCCTTAAGTCCGCCTTGTCGAAATCGAACATAGTATCCGCGGATAAAGTCACCTTCCTCTTTGCTGGCGGCGCCGGCTTAGGCGCGGGTGGCGGGGGCGGCGGTGTTACGGCCGCAGGCTTGGGCGCAGGCGCAGGGGCGGCGGCAACAACAGGTTCGGGCGCCATTACGCGCGGGGCCGGGGCCGGCGTTTTTGCGCCGAAGCTATAGACGAGCCCGAGCGAAAAAAGATCGATGTCGCCTCTGTTGCCGACGGCATCGTTGATCCGGTAGCGTTCCGCCTCGGCGCGCATGCCAAGAGATTCAGTGAAATTGTACTGAAGCCCCACGCCGAACTTGTAGTTCGCCTCGCGCTTGCTGGGGGTGGGATTACTGAGCACATTGACAAAACCGGTTGTGCTGAAGACGTCTTTGGCTTCGGCGTAGTTGACGCCGGCCCGGCCAAACGCAGAAAACTTTTGATTGATGGGCAGTATGCCGACGGCGTCGAGATTCAGGCCTCTGAGCCTGATATTGCCGCTCAGTGTTCCCGCCGGTACCGTGGTCGCCGTAAAACCGAAGCGTCCCAGATCGAAATAGCCGCCTTCAATGGCAAAATTCTTGTTGAACTGGTAGCCGCCGTACAGCTTATAGCCGGTGTCGCGGTCGTCATCAACGATCGAGACCGAGGTAAAACCGCCTCCCAGCAGGTTGCTGGTGATCCTCGGGTCATCGATTTTCGCTCTTGACTGGCCAACGTTGATCCCGATGTACCCGCCTGAATCTGCGGCCACTGCGTATGGACTGGCGAACGTAGCGAGTGCCGCCAAAACCAGCGTCCCTGACGCTTTAGCTAATTTCATGTTTCTCTCCAAGAGGACTTGCCGTCTCTAATAAAGTCATTAAGTTACGGGTTGTTGTTAGCGTGAATCCTAAGACGCATAGGGCATAATTGTCAAATTATTTGAAATTTCCCAACTGAGTACCTTTTTTCTGTTGCATGAATACAACAGAAACAGTATTAATCATGCCGGTCTACTTTCATTATTACTTTGTCTTGATTAAGGAATAAAGGCCAGCAGAAACGATTCTGCCAGCCTTTATCTTAATCCACTAAGTGTTATGGCACGTTTACGGTAATGGCACGTTTACGGTACCGGCGGTGGACCCGGCGAATGTAACCGCAGCACAGGTCGGACCTGACGTCAACGCTCTCCCATCCAGGATTCCGCCGATGTTACTCACCGAGATTGATGTGGCAGCCAGTATGTTTCCGCTGAAGAGGGGTGCTCCGAGGATGGCTGAACTGCCAACCACCCAAAAGACGTTTTTCGCCTGGGCGTTGTTGGCGAGGATGATATTTCCAAGGGGCCCCGTGGTGGTCAAGGTGCTGCTTGGCGAATAGAAGACCCAGACCGCATTCGCGTCGCCTTGGGCGTCGAGGGTCAAGGGTGTACTGATCGCAATTGAGGACCCGGACGTATAGGCGCCAGCCTTGAAGGTCCCGGGGGTGAGGGGGTTCGGCCCGAATCCGGCGAGCGCTCCAAGATCGCTTGTTGGTATCACGGCACCGGACGCTCCCACGGTTTGGGCTGCCAGGAAGGCGGTATACGCATCTGCGACAGCGATGGTCGAAGTCATATTGCCGGCAGCCGGAAGGTCGGATGCGAATATCGTCCCGTTCACGATTCCTGGTGTTGCAGGAGCTCCGCCCCCAACCCAACCAGTGACCGAAGTCGACGTTAATCTTGTCCCGATATTGCCGTTAACCGTGGTCCCCGTCCCTGCTGCGCTGCCGGTGATTGCGGCACAAGAGAGGGCTCCGAACGTCGAGGCCGTGCCCAAGGGTATCGGCGCAAGACATACGCCTCCCGCGGGAATTACGGTGAAGGTCCATGTGCGGTCCGCTAGCAGTTGATCGCCTGGGATAGCCGTGTCCTTGACCCCTGCGGCGCCGCTAACAATCCTGACCGTATAGGTACCCGGAGCGAGAGGGTTATCTGGGGTAAAGGTCGAAGTGAGGCCTAGAGGAGTAGACCGTAATCCACCGACGACAGCCAAGGGAGTCGCAGGTCCAGGGCCCGTCACTATGAAAGTTGCCGGGGTGACCGTTAGAGGGTCAATCACCAGCAACGGGTCGGGCACGGTGAAGGTCGCACTGATGGCCGAGGTGGGACATATACCACCGGCACCATCGGCAGGGAAGACGGAAGCCACCGTGATATTTGCCGGTGGGATCGGGGCTGCGGTGGTAAAGCTCCATATATAGGCACTTGCCGCGGGCAGGGGGGCTTGATTGCCTGCCAGGGCATTGGCTAAGGGTGTCGCGTCCGTGGCCGCGGTAGTAATCGTGACGGTATAGGTCTTGCCAGCTTCAAGCGGTGTTCCTGCCGGCGTTGGCGTAAAGACCGCTGTTCTGCTGCCGACTGCGTAGCTCGCAGTGCCTGCAAGAGTGGGCGCTATGCAAAGTGGCGAACATGCCACCGTAACAGTGCCGGCTGCTTCGATCGATGCCCGAGCCATCTCTTCCGTGAAGAGTGTCGTGATCAACGTGTTGAGCGGCGCAACAGCCGCATTGGCAGGAATGGTGGATACCACTCGGGGCCGGGTCGAGTCCAGCTGGGTGGCGGTGGCACCTGTGCCCAATATTGGATCTCTCCCGCCGCCTCCGCCGCCCCCGCACCCTGCCGCCAAAGCAACCAGCAGCAAAGCCATGAACCACGTCAGGAATCTGGAATAGCTCTCGAATTTTTTCATTTGCTTCACCTCTTCATTTGATCCAGAAAACCATTATGTAAACGGCCGACCTCTTGTTGGTGAGTACGCAGGCGTTATGCACTATCGCGTTCGCGGGGCGCTTCACGATTTCGAGTATTACCCGCCGCGGCAAGGGATTCTGTACGGTAGCGTACATACGCGGGACAATTTGTGCGCACGCAACACACATAGTGGACCACGACGAACGTCGCTGGACAACTGCGCCCCGCAGGGCAAGGGCTCTTGACGCAGGAAGGTATACAAAACAGACGGTTATCATTACCCGAGGCAACCGGAAGGCAGTCGCAACCGAAGCAGCGGTACTCCCGCACGTAACGTTGGGCTCGGCGCGTGACTGGATCCTAATCGTTCCGGAACCGCCGAGATTGCCTACGGCTCACTCAGGAACAGGTCGCAACACTCAATGCGGATCTGCTCCGGAGGCGACTTGCACCGGCACTGTATGGCTCGCGGTCTGCCGTCGTGCGCGCTCCTCAACGTCATACGACGCGAAGACTTCGCGGGCTGTCCTGGTTTCCGGCAGGACATAGACAATGCCATTGGTCCCGGTAAAAGCCGTGCGCACCACGGTCTCGAAGAATTTCGCGGGAACGTTGATGCAGCCATAGGAAATGCGATTGTCTAGCGGCGTTGGCGTGGCCAGGCGCTGCGCCCGGCGCTCCTCGGGCTTGGTCGTAACCACCGGATGCATCGAGACAGCGCCATCGTAGTCCACCCAGAGGATTTCCTTGCCGCGCAAATTGCGGTCCAGTGCAGCCTCGAAGCGGCCAGCCGGCGTCGTGCGCTCCTCGGGGCGGATGCTCGACAGCGGCCGGTCGCCTATGCCGGGGACAGCGTCATCACCGAGCGCCAGGCCGAGCAGCGCGGGCGCTGCGCCGCGCAGCCGCCCCTTGGCATCGAAGACAAAGACTTTGGCGTCTGTCTTGTCGACGATCGCGAATGGCATGCTGCGGTTGTCGCCCGAATCGATGACCCAGTCTGCCACGTGCCGGGCCTCGGCCGACGCGCGCTCCCGTTCGAAGTTTGCCCGTTTGAGACTGCCTGTCCCCACGGGTTGCGCCTGTGGACTGAACAGGGCTGACAACGGGTTAGACGAGTGCTCAGCGTCTTGCGCCGAGGTTGCCAGGCGTGGGAGAAGACTGCAGGCCAGCAGGCTTACGAAAAAGGCTTTGGCCAAGATAGCCACAGCCGGGCGCGCGCACGCGCGCCGCTGGCGCTGCAGCGCCGCCCAAACGCCCAGCCCTATCCTTGTTCTGTTGGCAGTCATCGCATCATTGTCTGGGCCGATGATATCCGAGCCTGCCGGATTACGCGATCGGTTATTAATTGCGGTCCGTTTTGCGCGGTCGCAGCGGCGGCACGTAGATCGGCGGCGCCGCCTCAGGCGGAGCAACCGGCGGCGCGACAACCGGCGGCACTACAACCGGGGGCACTACAACCGGAGGCATGTAGGCGAACAGGGGAGGCGGCATCCTGATGCCCGTGACGGCGAGATTCAGACGGTCTTGCACCCACGCCTCGGGGGGCAGATCAAGTTGCGGCACCTCGGGAGCCTGCGCAAC
>JAUXMZ010000030.1 GCA_030683105.1 Burkholderiales bacterium
GAACGGATTGATCGCATGGCGATGCGGCACGAGGACGACGATGCCGCGCAGATCTGGCAACCGCGCGCGTTGCTCGTCGACTATGGCCGCAGCAACGTCCCGCAGCAGATGTGCGGGAGAACATGATCGATAAACCGGTGCGGCAGCCGAATTTTCAGGCATCGGGGATGACGCCAATTGTTATGTGCCTGCGAAAAAGTCCGGCACAAGATACCGGGGCTACTACTCGAGCAGATGCTGCTTTTTCATCACTTTCGCCCACTCGGAGGCGTGCGCGTGCGGAGCGTTGAGCAGGGGCCCCGCCGTTTCAGGCGGGGATGCGACCGCGCAGCACGCGCCGGACGCGGTTCCGCTCACGGATTTCCTCTCCGCTACTTCTCCAGCAATTGCTTCTTCTCTTTGACTTTCGCCCACTCATCCGCGTCCGCCGGCGCATCGATCTTTTCGATGATCGGCTTCCACTGCTTGGCGAGTTCGGCATTCAGTTCGGTGAAATGACGCTGGTCGTCGGGCACATCGTCCTCGGCGAAAATCGCCTCGACCGGGCACTCGGCCACGCACAGCGTGCAATCGATGCACTCGTCGGGATCGATGACGAGCATGTTCGGTCCTTCGCGGAAACAATCCACCGGGCAGACATCAACGCAATCGGTATATTTGCATTTGATGCAGGACTCGGTCACGACGTAAGTCATAGTATTCCTTCAGTAATTCGTCAGACAGGCTATCGCACAACAAGGCCGCATTTTAGCAGAAACGGCCCTCCGGGTTCGCGCATCGCGGTTATCCGGGTGCTTCCCAACACCGGAAAATTTGGTTAGCATTAGTTCCACATGCTTCTGTAACCACCCTCCCCGTAGCGTTTCCCTTCAATTTATTCAAGGCATTATCCATGAGCGAGCACATCCACTACGTCACCGACGACACCTTTGAATCCGAAGTCCTGCAGTCCCCCACGCCGGTCCTGGTCGACTACTGGGCGGAATGGTGCGGCCCCTGCAAAATGATCGCCCCCATCCTTGAAGAGGTGGCGAAGGAATATACCGGGCGGATCAAGGTAGCCAAGCTCAACATTGATGAGAACCAGGCCACTCCGCCCAAATACGGAATACGCGGCATCCCGACACTGATGTTGTTCAAGAATGGCGGCATCGAGGCCACCAAGGTAGGCGCCCTTTCAAAATCCCAGCTAACCGCCTTTATTGACAGCCATATTTAAACCCTATACCCTTTCCTCCTGCGCCTGATTCAAGGCCGTCCCCACAAGTATAAATCGAGCAGTACAGGCGCGGGATCGGCCTTTTCCCGCTTCCTTTTCCCTGGTTGTTCTCCTTCTAGCGCTATCCCTATATGCATCTATCTGATTTAAAAAACCAACACGTCGGCGAACTCGTCGACATGGCCGTCACGAACGAAATCGAGGGCGCCAACCGATTGCGCAAGCACGAATTGATATTCGCGCTGCTGAAAAACCAGGCCAAGAAAGGCGAAAGCATTTTCGGCGGCGGCACGCTCGAAGTGCTGCCCGACGGCTTCGGCTTCCTGCGCTCCCCGGACACCTCTTATCTGGCCGGCACCGACGACATCTATGTCTCGCCCAGCCAGATCCGGCGCTTCAATCTGCATACCGGCGACACCATCGAAGGCGAGATCCGCACGCCGAAAGACGGCGAGCGCTACTTTGCGCTGGTCAAGGTCGACAAGGTCAACGACGAGTCGCCCGAAAATTCCAAGCACAAGATCCTGTTCGAGAACCTGACGCCGCTGTTCCCGACCGAGCGTTTCAAGCTCGAGCGCGACATCAAGGCGGAAGAAAACATCACCGGCCGCATCATCGATATCATCGCGCCGATAGGCAAGGGCCAGCGCGGGCTGATCGTCTCGCCACCCAAAGCCGGCAAGACCGTAATGCTGCAGCATATTGCGCATTCGATCGTCGCCAACCATCCGGAAGTGATGCTGATCGTGATGCTGATCGATGAACGGCCGGAAGAAGTTACCGAGATGACCCGCACGGTAAAGGGCGAAGTGGTCGCCTCCACCTTCGACGAGCCGGCCACCCGCCATGTGCAGGTCGCCGAAATGGTGATCGAAAAAGCGAAGCGCCTGGTCGAGCACAAGAAAGACGTGGTGATCCTGCTTGACTCCATCACGCGACTGGCACGCGCCTACAACACCGTGGTGCCTGCCTCCGGCAAGGTGCTGACCGGCGGTGTGGATGCCAACGCGCTGCAGCGTCCGAAGCGCTTTTTCGGCGCCGCGCGCAACATCGAGGAAGGCGGCTCGCTCACGATACTCGCCACCGCGCTCATCGACACCGGCTCGCGCATGGACGACGTGATTTACGAGGAGTTCAAGGGCACCGGCAATATGGAAATCCACCTCGATCGCCGCATGCACGAGAAGCGCATTTACCCGGCGATCAACGTCAACCGCTCGGGCACGCGCCGCGAAGAACTGCTGATCGAAAAAGACATCCTGCAGAAAATCTGGGTGCTGAGAAAACTGCTCTATCCGATGGATGAGCTCGAAGCCGCCGAGTTCCTGATCGACAAGGTCAGGGGGACGAAGAACAATGCGGATTTCTTCGACAGCATGAGGCGTGGCTAAGCGCGACTGGAATCATCTGCGCTTCAGTAGTCCTGACACGAAATCCCGCCCACCTGCAGGGTCGCATCCCCACTAAAGTGGGGCCCCTGCTCCGCCCTCCGGTGTGCGACTCCTTCGACTCTATGCGCAGGGGCTGATGTTGCCTAGAGCGTATCTGTTCTAATCAGCGCTCTGGAACGAAAAAGTCCCTGCCCACCTACAGGGTCGCATCCCCAATGGGGCCCCTGCTCTGCCCTCCGGTGTGCTACTCCTTCGACAGCATGAGGCGTGGCTGATCGCACGTGGAATCATCTGCGCTTAAGTAGTCCTAACACGAAATCCTGCCCGTCTACGGGGTCGCATCCCGCAAGCGGGCGCGTCGCAGGGCGGAAGAGGGACCCTCTGGGATCTGACCCCGGAGACGCGCGTAGGATCGGCATCAACACGACGCGCCTACGATCAGTTCCACGGTCGCATCCCGCAAGCGGGTCCCTACTCCACGTTGCGCCGATCCCTGCTCCGCCCTCCGAAGCGTTACCTCTTCGACTCGATTTGCCGGCGTTGATTTGACCATCGGGTAACTGCCGGTTTCCCGAATGATGCGAGACGCAACCTTCCGCAATAAAATCACTGGTCATAGCCCCTCGGCGCGCGGTTAAATATTCCATAATATACAGATAGTTATGCAGCCCCTGCGCGGAAAGGCAGCACTGGGATAGAAATGGAATAATTCGATTCGCTGTCTTGTTGGCGTAACATTGATGCCCTGACGCAACGGTATCGTCCGCATCATCTCTAACCAGCGCTATCATGCCAACGGAGGTGTTATGTGCAAACTGATATGGCAATCGACACTCATCGCACTATTGCTTGCAGGCTGCGCGCCGCTGCCGCCCCATCCCCAGGACGCGCAGGCCAAGCGGCTGGAACCGGTACCCGGCAAGTCGGTCATATATCTGTTGCGCGATCGTCCGGACTTCAGCGCCGTCGCGGCGCCCGTTATGCTCGATGACAACTTTATGGGTACCACCTACGAGGGTACTTATTTTCGCTGGGAGGTGGCGCCTGGTAACCATCGCATCGCCGGATTCGCCTCGGATTCGGCCGTCATCGACCTGACCACTCAACCAGGGCAGGTCTATTTCGTGCAACAGCGCATGTCGCCGTGGTCGATCTCGCCGCGTTCGAATTTCTACAATGTGCGTGAACAGGATGCCCGCGAGGTATTGACGCGCAGCCAGATCATTCCCAGCCCATGATGCGCTCAGCCTGCCTGGCACTTCTTTTGTCGGCGGTCCTGGCCGGCTGCGCCTCCACCCCCCAGGCCACAAACGCGCGCGATGCCGAGACCAAGCAGTTTCAGTCGTATCCGGCCACATCGGGCATCTACATCTACCGCGTCGACCGCAATCTGGACAGTGATCTGCCTGTGCTTTATCTGGACGGGCGGTTGATCGGCGCCAGCCTCCCGCGCAGTTACTTCCGTGTCGATGTCAATCCGGGATGGCATAGTCTGAACGGGGTTGCCGCCGATCTGGGCAATTTCACGCTGGAAACGCGACCCGACCAGGTGTACTACATAGAATTGACCGCCCTCGGCAGCCAGTCCCATTACCGGCTGGTTCCCGCCGCAGCCGCTCAGCGCGCCCTGCTCGCCTGCTGCAGCCTGATGGAGAGCTGGGCGCCCGGCCAGCGCCCGCTGCTGCGTTAAATACCGCCTGGCGCGCACAGCAGTGCGGCGACCGCTGATCGTGGAAAACCGCCGCGAAAGTAGCATGCGCTTGCGCGATCGCGCCAATTCGGCGATAATTCGCCCCTTTCCGGCTTCCCGCCGGTGCGTCTGGATACGGTCATGAAAGATAAAATTCACCCTGAATACAATGAGATAAACATCGCGTGCAGCTGCGGTAATGCATGGGCCACGCGCTCGACGATGAGCAAGGATCTGAGCGTCGAAGTCTGCTCAGCCTGCCATCCGTTCTACACCGGCAAGCAGAAGATCGTCGATACTGCCGGCCGCGTCGAGAAATTCAAGCAGAAATACGGCAGCAAGACTCCCGCCACATCCAAGGCTGCGACCGCTTAAGCCGTCTCACCGTCATGCAAAAGGGCAGCCTGGGCTGCCCTTTTTGTTTTCCGTAAGCCCGAACTTGTCTGCGGCAGGCGCGGCACTTATCCGGGCATCCTGAGTTGCCTTCATATCGTCTGCGGCCCGACGAGTGCGTACACCCCCAGTGCCGCGAACATGAGCGCCGCCGCGATGTGCACCACGCGCAACGGGATGCGGTGCGCCATGGCATTGCCCAGCAGCACCACCGGCACGTTGGCGATCATCATGCCGAACGTGGTGCCGAGCACGACCGCGGCGAGCGACTGATACTGCGCGGCGAGCACCACGGACGCGATCTGCGTCTTGTCGCCGATTTCCGCGATGAAGAAAGCAACCAGGGTCAGTATAAACACGCCATAACGCCCTATCGGCTTGACGTCCACCTCGATTTTGTCAGGCTTGAGCATCCACGCCGCGATGGCGAACATTGACAGTGCCAGCACCCAGCGCAGCGTCTGCGCACTGAACTGCGCCCCCACCCACTCGCCCGCCATCCCGGCGAGCGCGTGATTGGCCAGCGTGGCAAACAGAATGCCGCAGATGATGGGGAGCGGTTTCCGATACCGCGCGGCCAGCACCAGCGAAAGCAATTGAGTCTTGTCGCCGATCTCGGCTATTGCAACGACCAGCGTCGAAACCAGGAATGGAGTGCTCATGACAGTCCTTGGGGGTCGGGCGGCAGTTAAAAACCCATGACACCAATGCTGCCACCCAACCCATGAGTGCGGCATCGATGCCAAAGGTCTCGCCAGGCCAACAGGCTAAACGCGCCAAGGCCGAAGCCTAGTGTGTTGACGCGTTTTCCTCCGGGGACGGAGGACGGCTACTCCCCAATGACAGCGCGATTTTAGCACGCCGCCGGCGTGCTAAAAATTTAAAAATCATCTATAGCCACAGAGGACACAGAGGACACAGAGGACACAGAGGAAAGACCGAAACAAGGCCCGGATTACTGTAAGGGCTGGAAACAAAAATCGAAAGAAAAAATAGAGAACTATTTATGTCCCTTTTGTTTTCTCTGTGATCTCTGTGGCTGATGCCTTTTCTGCTCTAGTAAGCAGCAACCGCGCCGTCGCTGCGCGGGTCCGCACCGCCTTCGAGCACCCCGTTCGGATGGCGGATGATCGCGCCGGCGTGGCCGACGATTTCATCGTAGGGTTTGAGGATCTCGACTTCGTGGCCCCACTGGGTCAGCGTCTGCGCCACGCGGGTGTCGAAGCGTGATTCGAGCTTGAGCGTATCGCTGGTCTGCCCCCAGGTTCGCCCCAGCAGCCAGCGCGGACTGTTCACCGCGGTCTGGGGATCCATGCCGTAGAGGATGGTCCGCGTAAACAGCGCACACTGGGTCTGCGGCTGGCCGTCACCGCCCATCGTGCCGTAGACCAGGGTGCGGCCGTCTTTGAGCTGCGCCAGCGCCGGATTCAGCGTATGAAACGGTTTGCGGCCCGGCTCCAGCACATTGAGCGCCTGCGGGTCGAGTGAAAAACTGCAACCGCGGTTCTGCCAGTTGACGCCGGAGTCCTTGAGCACAATCCCCGCACCGAACTCGTGATAGATGCTCTGAATGAACGACACTGCGCGCCCTTTGCCGTCGATGACGCCCAGCCACACGGTGTCGGCCGGCACCTGTCCCGCGCCCCACGGTGCCGCCCTGCGCCGGTCGATATTCGCAGCCAGCTTGCGGATATGATCGCGCCCGAGCAAGTCGCGCGGGTTAACCGTCATGCGACCGGGATCGGTGATATATCGGTCGCGCACGCGAAACGCCTGCTTGGTCGCCTCCACGCACAGGTGCACATAATCGGCAGTGGCTGGACCGATTTTCTGAAGTTCGAGTTCGTCGAGGATGCCGAGGATCAGCAACGACACCAGGCCCTGCGTCGGCGGCGTCATATTAAACAGCGTGCCGGCGCTGTGCTCCAGCTCGAGCGGATCGCGCAACTGGGCGCGGTGCGCAGCCAGATCACCTGCCAGTAGCGGACTGCCGGCGTGCGCCAGGTCTTTTGCCATGGACTGCGCAAGTTCTCCGCGATAGAAATCTTCGGTGCCGTATCTGGCGATACGCCGCAAGGTCGCGCCCAGGCGTTTTTGCACGAACAGGCTGCCCGCGGCGGGCGCCGCCCCTCCCGGCAGGAAAGCATCAGCGAATCCCGGATGCGGCGTAAGCTCGGCTTGTTTGTTGACGGTGGTGCTGGCCTGGCTCGCCGTCACCACGATGCCGCGTTCGGCATAATGAATCGCATCGTCGAGCAAGCGCGCCAGCGGCATGCGGCCGCGCAGCGTTCGGCGCGACAGTTCGTAGGCCGCGCCCCAGCCGGAAATCGTGCCTGCGACAGTGTTGGCGGCCACGCCGCCGCGGAACGGAATGCCCGCCGTGATGCCGCGCTCAGCGTACCACTGGCGCGTGGCGTCCTTGCCCGCTGCGCCGCAGGCGTCGATCGCTCCGGGCGCCTTGCCGGGCACGTGCACCAGCCAGAAGCTGTCGCCGCCGATCGAATTCATGTGTGGATAGACCACCGCAATGGTGGCAGCGGCGGCGATCATTGCCTCCAGCGCATTGCCGCCCTCGCGCAAGACGGCGAGCGCGGACTGCGCGGCGGCCGCATGCGGTGCGACCGCCATGCCGCGCGTGCCGCGTATCGTATTCATCATGCCGCGATTCTACACTGGCGTCACGGACGCCGGCCTACCAGCCTATGGTCTTGGGCAGCCACAGCGCGAGCTGCGGAAACAGAAACACCAGCAGCACGGCCAGCATCTGCATTATCACGAACGGGATGACGCCGACGTACATCTGGCGCGTCGATACGTCCGGCGGCGCCACGCCGCGCAGGAAAAACAACGCCCAGCCGAACGGCGGCGTCAGGAACGACGTCTGCAAGGTCACGCAGATCAGCATGCCCAGCCACACCAGGTCGACGCCCTGCTGCGCGAATATCGGCAGAAACAGCGGCACCGCGATATAGCTGATCTCGATCCATTCGATGAAGAAGCCGAGGACGAAGATCAGCAGGATCAGGAACCAGATGTCGGCATTGAGGCCGCCCGGCAGAAACTCGAACATATCAGTAATCAGGTCTTCGCCGTGCAGCCCGCGGAACGACAGCGCAAACACCTGCGCGCAGATCAGTATGAACATCATCATCGCGGTGATCTTGGTCGTGGTCTGGCAGGTTTCGCGCAGCACCCCGAACGAGAAGCGCCGGGCAAATGCGGTCACCAGGATCGCGCCCAGCGCGCCCATCGACGCGGCCTCAGTCGGCGCAGCGACGCCGCCGATGATGGAACCGAGCACGGCCATCACCAGCAGCACCGGCGGCACGACCACCTTGGCGAAGCGCGTCCACAGCTGGCGCCGCGACACCGCATCGCGCTCTTCGACGGGAATCGGCGGCACCAGATCGGGCTTCACCATGCCGATCACCACGATGTACACGCAGTAGATCGCCGCCAGCAGCATGCCGGGCACCACGGCCGCGGCGAACAGCGTGCCCACCGACAACTGCAGGATGTCGGAGAGCAGGATCAGGATCAGGCTCGGCGGAATGATCTGGCCCAGCGTGCCGGACGCGCAGATCGCGCCGCAGGCAATGCCCGGGTCATAGCCGCGCTTGAGCAATGTCGGCAGCGTCAGCAGGCCTAGTGTGATGACCGTGGCGCCGACAATGCCGGTGGTCGCGCCCATCAGCACGCCGACCGCAATGATGCCGATGGCCATGCCGCCGCGCAGGCCGCCGGCGAGATGGCCAACAACGTCGAGCAGATCGTCAGCGAGCCGGGACTTCTCCAGCATCACGCCCATGAACACGAACAGCGGGATCGCCAGCCATTGATAGTTGGCGACCACGCCGTAGATGCGCGCCGGCAGGAGGTTGAACAGATCTGGGCCGAAACCGAAGAATCCGAACACGAAACCGGTGGTGGCCAGGGTCAGTGCGACCGGAACGCCAGCCACCAGCAGCGCGAAAAATCCCAACAACATCAGGATGACCAAAAATTCGGTACCACTCATTTGCGCAATGCTTTCAGTTTTTCAAGCGTGCCCAGCGCCAGCGCCAGGGACTGCAGGATGAGGAAAATAAATCCTATTGGAATCAATGCTTTGAGCAACCACCGGTACGGCAGCCCGCCGGGGTCGGAGGACTGTTCGTCGATGACATACGACTGCTGCACGTACTTCAGCGACAGCCAGATGATGATCACTGAAATGGCCACCGACAGCGCGGCGGAAAGCAGATCAACATAGAGCTTCTTGCGCGGAGAAAAATGGACGTAGAGCACGTCCACTCGCACGTGCTCGCCGTGCAGCAGCGCGTAACTCATGCCAAACAGGATCAGCGGCGCCAGCAAATGCCACTCCAGTTCCTGCGCCCACACGGTTCCCGCGCTGAACAGATAGCGCAGCAGCACGTTGGTCGCCATCACCACGACGATCACCAGCGCGAGCCACGACGTGGCCCGGCCGGTAAGGTCGATGAAGCGCTCGATCCCGGCGCGCGCGCCGGATTTAGCGCGCCTAGCCACGGATCTTGTTGTGATAGACGGTTTCGCTGTAGCCCGCCCACGCGTCGTACTTGGCTTTGTAGGCCATGTACGAATCGTGCACCTTCTTCACCAGCGGATCCTTGGCGACGGCCTCATTGAGCACTTTCTTCGTCGTTTCGCGCAGCGCCTTTACCACCGCATCCGGCAGCGGCTTGGCGATGACCTTCTGGTTCTTGACCAGGTCTTCCATCGCCTCCGCGTTGGTGCGCTGGCACCAGGCTTCGCTGATGACGTTGCACGCCGCCGCAGCGTTTTCCACGACAGCCTGCAGATCCTTCGGCAGTTTTTCCCACGCCGCCTTGTTGATCAGCAGCTCCGACACCGTCGCGGTCTCGTGCCAGCCGGTCGTATAGTAGTATTTTGCCGCCTTGTGCAGGCCCAGGCGCCGGTCCTGGTACGGGCCGACGAACTCGGCGGCATCGATTACACCACGCTCGAGCGCCGGGAAAATCTCGCCGCCCGGCAGCAGTTTGACGTCGACGCCCAGTTCCGCGTAGACCTTGCCGGCAAGTCCGGGGATGCGCATTTTCAGGCCCCTGAAATCGGCGACCGTCTTGATTTCCTTCTTGAACCAGCCGGTCATCTGCACGCCGGTGTTGCCACAGGGCATCGCCACCATGCCGAACGGTGCGTATACCTCGTTCCACAGCCCGATGCCGCCGCCATCGTAGAGCCAGCCGTTCATGCCCTGGAAGTTCAGGCCGAACGGCACCGCGGTGAAGTACTGCGCGGCAAACGTCTTGCCGGTCCAGAAATAACTGTTGGCATGGTTCATCTCGACCGTGCCTGCGCGCACCGCGTCAAAGCCTTCGAGCGCGGGGATCAGTTCGCCCGCGCCGAACACCTGGATTTTAAGGCGGCCGCCGGACATCGCATCGATGCGCTTGGCGAGATCGACGGCGCTGCCTGGCCCGTCCATGTAAAACGGCGCGCCTTTGGGATAGGCGCTGGTCATTTTCCAGGCAAACGTCTGCTGCTGCGCGCGCGCGATCATCGGGAAGCCGGCGATAGCGGCGCCGGTGGCTGCGATTGCCCCGCCCTTGAGAAATTTCCTGCGGTCGTCGTGCATTTCAGTGCTCCCTTAACGGTTGGTTAAAAAAAGAGGAACGCCTGCTATCCCATTCCCTCAAACCCCGGAGGGAACCAATAACCTGGCGCAAAATTTTTTGGCGACGACGTTGGATGCGCCGCAACCGGGGCGCGGGATGAGCGGCGGCAGTGTCCACTCGATCCCGCGCAATTAAACCGGCGATGCCTGCGGCGTCCGGATTTAATAGGTCTTGTACTGCAGATACTTGCCGCTCATCACGATCTTGACGCGGTCGCCCTTGGGATCGGGCTCGCGCTTCAGATCCATCTTGAAATCGATCGCGCTCATGATGCCGTCGCCGAACTCTTCGTGTATCAGCTCCTTGAACGTGGTGCCATAGACGCTGACCAGCTCGTAGAAACGGTAGATCAGCGGATCGGTCGGCACCGCGGTGGGAAGCGAGCCTTTGTACGGCGCCTGCTGCAGCAGCAGCACGGCGTCAGCCGGCAGGCCCAGCAGCCGGCCGGCGGCAAGCGCTTGCTCTTTGGTCATCTGCATCTGGCCCAGCAGCGCGGCGGTGGTCCACTCCTTGCTCTGGCCCACGGCCTTCGCGAGTCTGGCCCAGGTCAGTTCCTTCTTAAGCCTCGCCATTACCACCATTTCGGTGACGTCGCTGCGGGTCATCGGTTTCACCATGCCGGCCGCAGCCAGCAGCGCTTCGGGTGCATCGGATTTCTTCATGTCACTCTCCTTTGTCGAAAACCAATCTCAAAAACCAAAAAAACAATCAGCCACAGAGAGCACAGAGTTCACAGAGAAAAATAAAACCTAAATAATTATCGATTTTTACCCTCTGTGGTCTCTGTGCTCTCTGTGGCTAAAGTCTTTAATACTTCAGGCAGCTTTTTCATCGGGCCACACGGGGGCATCGGGGACCGCCAGCGCCGCCTCATCGAGGCCGGGCATGACGACCGGCGGATTGCGCGGATCGTAGGCGCTGCCAGCGCTCTTCTGGTCGAACGCGCGCGAGCGATCAACCAGGAAATCGATCAGGTGGTTGCGGATGCGGTAATAGTGCGGATGCTTGTGCAGATCGTGGCGGGTGCGCCCGCGCGGCATGGTGTTGACGACGATCTCCGCGATCTTGGCATGCGGCCCGTTGGTCATGAGGATGATCTTGTCGGCGAGCAGGATCGCTTCGTCGACATCATGCGTGATCATGAACACGGTCTGTTTGGTTTCAGCGCAGATCCGCAGCACTTCCTCCTGCAGCACGCCGCGTGTCAGCGCGTCGAGCGCTGAAAACGGTTCGTCCATCAGCAGCATCCTGGGCTCGATCGCGAGCGCACGCGCGATTCCGACGCGCTGCTTCATCCCGCCGGAAAGTTCCGATGGCCGCTTTTTTTCAGCGCCGGTCAGATTGACGAGATCGATGTATTTCTGACAGTGCTCGCGCACCTTCGCCTTGCTCCACCCGGGCCAGCGCGATGCGACGGCAAACGCGATGTTGCCCATGACGGTGAGCCACGGCATCAGTGCATGGCTCTGGAAAATCACCGCGCGGTCAAGGCTGGGTCCGCTGATTTCACGCCCGCCGACGAATACATATCCGTCTGACACCGACTCGAGGCCGGCCAGAACGTTGAGCACCGTGGTTTTACCGCACCCGGAATGCCCGATCAGGCATACGAATTCCCCGCGCTCTACCGTCAGATGCAGATCGTCGAATACCGTGGTCACGGTGCCATCGCGCGCGGCGTAGCGCTTGGAGATGGCTTCAATGCGGATCAATGACTCACTCATTTGTTTCTCCCAAAACCGTAAAATGAAACCGCCGATGCACGCCGATTAACGCAGATAGGAAACTGTAAGATCTGTTTAGGGAAAATCGGCGTGCATCGGCGTTCATCGGCGGCTCCGGTTGTTTTCATGTCTTGTTCTATTCGGGGAAAGTCACCAGCCGCGTCAAATACGCCAGGGACAAGTCGAGCAGCATGCCGACCAGGCCGATGGCGAGGATCGCGGTGAGGATGTTGGTGATCGAAAGGTTGTTCCACTCGTTCCACACGAAATAGCCGATGCCCGTGCCGCCCACCAGCATTTCTGCTGCGACGATCACCAGCCAGGCGATGCCGATGGAGATACGCATGCCGGTCATGATGGTCGGTGCCGCCGCCGGAAGGATCACCCTGAATGCCCTGCGCATCGGCCCTACTTCGAGAGTGCGCGCCACGTTAAGCCACTCGCGACGCACCGCAGCCACGCCAAAAGCGGTGTTGATCAGCATCGGCCACAACGAACAGATGAAGATCACGAACACGGCCGAGGTCATGCTGTCCTTCAGCGTAAACAGCGCCAGCGGCATCCAGGCCAACGGGGAAATCGGCTTCAGCACCTGGATGAAGGGATCCAATGCTTTATAAGTCGTGGGCGACATGCCGATCAGGAAACCCAGCGGGATCGCCACGATCGCGGCGAGCATGAACCCTGCCAGAACGCGTGCCAGGGAATAGGCGAGCTGTATGCCCACGCCCTTGTCATTGGGCCCGCGATCGTAGAACGGCTCATGCAGATGCTGCCAGATTTTTGCGCCGACATCGGCCGGAGTCGGGAACGTGGATTTTTGCCCCGTCGACGCGGCTTTTCCGACCAGCTTTGCATACTCGGCATCCACCGTCTGCTGCGCCGCGATCGGCAATGTCGCCGCGTGCCAGGCGCCGATGAACAGCAGAAATATCAGCACCGAAAGCACGGGTGCGCGCCAGCTTTCGAAAAGGGCGCGCATGGGTTATGCCGTCCTCTTTATAGCGAAACTCGCGATGTACGCTTCGGGCTTGGCCGGATCGAACTCTTTCTTCATGACGATGATCTTCTTCGAGGTCGTGGCCGGCGGCGTCATGCCGACCTGCTTCATCAGCCGCGCGGCATCGGTGGCCAGAAACACTTCGCTCGCGATCTTGTTGTAATCGATGTTGCCCTTGATCTGCCCCCAGCGTTTCATCTGGGTCAGGATCCACACCGCGAACGAGTGCCACGGGAACGGATCGAAGTCGATGCGATCGGGTACTTTCATCACGTTGCCCAGGCCATCGGCGTAAGTGCCGGTCAGCACCTGCTCGACCACGGTCACCGGCTGGTTCAGGTAATTGGCCGGTGCGATCGCCTCGGCGATCTGCTTGCGGTTCTCGGCTTTGCGCGCAAAAGCGGCCGCGTCGATGATCGCCTTGAGCAGCGCCTGGTAAGTATTGGGCATCTGGGTGACGAACTCCTTGCTCGCGGCAAACGCGCAGCACGGATGCCCGTCCCAGATTTCCTTGGACAGAATATGGATGAAGCCGACGCCGTCGTAGACCGCGCGCTGGTTGACCGGGTCCGGCGCGAGGAAGCCGTCGATGTTGTCGGCGCGCAGATTGGCCACCATCTCGGGTGGCGGCACCACGCGGATCTGGATATCCTGGTCGGGGTCCAGCCCGTGCTCCGCCACGTAATAACGCAGCAGGTAGTTGTGCATCGAGTAGTCGAAGGGCACCGCGAACTTGAAACCCTTCCACTGCTTCGGATCGCGCTTGTCTTTGTGGCGCATCGCAAGCGTGATGGCCTGGCCGTTGATGTTTTCCACCGCCGGCATGGTGTAGGGGACCGGCTGCGCGCCAGCGCCAAGCGTGATCGCAAGCGGCATCGGCGAGAGCATGTGCGCGGCGTCGTACTCCTTGTTCAGCGCCTTGTCGCGCACCACTGCCCAGCCCGCGGTCTTGACGACCTCGACATCGAGGCCGTGTTTGGAATAAAACCCCATCGGCTGCGCCATGATGATGGGAGTGGCGCAGGTGATCGGGATGAAGCCCACCTTGAGCTTGGTTTTTTCGGGCTTGCCCGCGGACTGGGCAAACGCTTCCTTGGCGGCGCCCAGCGGAAACAGCGTCGAGATCGCCGCCAGCGCGGCGCTGGTCCCCACGGCCCTGAGGAAATCGCGCCGCGTCTCGTCGTGCGGGAACAGCGCGCGCATCACCGCCGACTCCACCGCGCGGCTGCCCAGCGCTTCGCTGTCCAGCGCCGCGTTGTGTTCGGACTGTGAGGCATGGCGGCCGCAGTTGCAGCCGGTGCCGAGCTTCACCTGCGGGTCGAATGGATTATCGAATGCCGGCATGATTTAATCTCCTGAGTAAGGTATGCCGGCAGGTATCGCACGATGCGTGCCAGCCCGCGTCCGGCACCGCGGATACTGCGAATTACTCAGGCAACAAGCTGTTTTTTCTGAATAAATATTTTTACCTGATGATCAGCAGCGGCGCAGATTCCGGTGCACCCAATCCTGTGCCGCACGTTAATAGTGCGAGGCGCACCGAATTCGGGCGCGAAGATTGGCCGTCATAACAAACGAACGCTACAATCAACTCATGCGCCCTTCCGCACTGACCAGAGCTGCTGCCCTCGCCCTTACCCTGGCGCTCGCCAACTGCGCGACCAACCCGGTCACGGGCAATCCGAATTTCGTGACGGTGTCGGAATCCCAGGAAATCCAGATCGGACGCGCCGAGGATCCCAAAGTCCGCCAGGAATACGGCGTCTATGACAACGCGGCATTGCAGCAGTACGTGAATGAGGTCGGGCAGAAACTGGCCCGGACCAGCCACCGCCCGGGCCTCGAGTACCATTTCACGGTGGTCGATTCGCCCGAGGTCAACGCTTTCGCGCTGCCCGGCGGCTACATCTACATCACGCGCGGCATCCTGTCCTTTTTGAATTCCGAAGCCGAGCTGGCCGCGGTGCTGGGCCACGAACTGGGCCATGTCACCGCGCGCCACTCGGTGCAGCAGATCAGCGCCGCGACCGCGGCCCAGGTCGGCGCGTCCATCCTGCAGATTTTCGTGCCGCAGGCGGGGGGTGCGCTGGGCGACACTGCAATCAATGTCCTGGGCGGCGCGCTCTTGTCCGGCTACGGGCGCGAGCACGAACTCGAAGCCGACCGCCTCGGCGCCGAATACCTGGCGCGCACCGGCTACGACCCGCAGGCGATGGTGAAAGTGGTCGGCGTGCTCAAGAACCAGGAGCTGTTCGACGCCGCGGTGGCGAAATCCGAAGGCCGCGAACCGCGCGCCTACCACGGCGTGTTTGCCTCGCATCCGGACAATGACACGCGCCTGCAACAGATCGTGGGCGAAGCGGCGCGCTTCAAGCAGGCCGAGACCCGCACTGCCCGCGAAGAATTCCTGCGCAGGATCGACCGCATGGTCTTTGCCGACAGTCCGGACCAGGGGGTGATCCGCAACAACACTCTCTATCACACCGAACTGGGGCTGGCGATGCGCTTTCCCCAGGGCTGGCGCGTGAAAAACCAGCCGCAGAACGTCACTGCTGCGAGCCCCCGCAACGATGCGCTGATCGATCTCAGAATGGCGGGGCCGGCCCAGGGCAGCCCGGCGGAGGTATTGCGCAAGCTCGCCCGCCTCGGTTCGGGCAGCGAAGTGATGCCAACCACCATCAACGGCCTGCCGGCAGCCACGGCCAATGCCAATCTACAGGGCAAGCCGACACGCATCGCCGTCGTTTTTCTGGGGAAGAATGCCTACGCCATAGGCGCGCAGGCACAGAACAGCCAGGCCATGAGCCGCTATCTGCCCGAGATCGACGCTGCGCAAAAAAGCTTCCACGCCATCACTGATCAGGAGCGTGGACTGGCGCGGCCGCTGACGCTGCGTATCGTCACCGCCCGCGCCGGGGTCACTTTTTCCGAACTGGCGCGCACCTCGCCTCTGGGCAAGAACGCCGAAGGCCATCTTCGCGTCATCAATGGCATGTACCCGTCCGGCGAACCGGTCGCGGGACAACCGCTGAAAGTCGTGGAGTAACCAGGGCCGGTTGACCATTACCACGTGGGCAGCCTCCCTGCTGCGGCGGGCAATCGGCCTACTGGACAGGCTATGCGATAATCCGGCTCACCGCATGCCCAACATAATCAAACCATCACGCAGTGCCGCGAGTTTTGCTCGCAAACTCACGCCATGATCTCGCAACGTATCGCCTTCGTCGTGCTGTTGTGTCTCGCCTGGATCCTGCCCGGGCTGATCGGCCACGACCCATGGAAACCGGACGAGGCTTACAGCTTTGGCCTGGTCTACGAAATCCTGCAGGGCGGCTCGTGGGTGGTGCCCACGCTCGCCGGCGAGCCGTTCATGGAAAAGCCGCCCCTGTTCTATCTGTCCGCGGCGGCTGCCGCATGGCTGTTTTCCCCGCCGCTGGCGCCGCACGATGCGGCGCGACTCGCCACCGGTTTTTACATGGTGCTCACCTTCCTGTTTACCGGGTTGGCCGGCCGCGAACTTTACGGCAAGAACCACGGCGCAGTCTCGGCATTGCTGCTGCTCGGCACCCTCGGCCTGGTGGTACGTACCCATCAACTGATCACCGACGTCGCGCTGCTCGCCGGGTTTGCGGCTGCATTTTACGGTCTTGCGCTGGGACTGCGACGGCCGGCACTGGGCGGATTCTGGCTTGGGACAGGCGTGGGCGTGGGTTTCATGGCCAAGGGCCTGATCGCCCCGGGCATACTCGGTATCGTGGCAATCGCCGCGCCGCTGCTGTTCCAGGCTTGGCGCACACGCCGCTACCTGCTGTCTGTTGCGGTTGCGGCTGTAGCCGTCCTGCCGTGGTTGCTGATCTGGCCCCTCGCCCTCTACCAGACTTCGCCGGACCTCTTCAATGAATGGCTGCTGATCAACAACTTCGGGCGTTTTCTGGGCCACAACCAGCTCGGGCCGGTGGCGGAATTCGCGCAGTATCTGGAGATTCTTCCATGGTACGCGTTTCCGGTACTGCCGATCGCGCTGTGGACACTGTGGGATGCGCGCGACACCGGTTACGCCAAGCCGGAGATACAACTGCCCCTGCTCGGCTTTCTGGTCATCCTCTTGGTATTGAGCGCATCTGCCCATGCGCGCGAACTCTACGCGCTGCCGATGCTGGTGCCGCTGGCGTTGCTCGCCACGCCCGCACTCAGCACGCTGCGCCGCGGCGCTGCCAACGCCTGGCTCTGGTTCAGCGCGATGGGGTTCACGTTCTTTATTTTTGTCGCTTGGTTTTACTGGGTGGCGCTGGAACTCGGAATCCCGGAACGACTGCATCATCACCTGCACACCATACAGCCGGGATATGCGCCGGGATTCAAACTGCTGCCGTTCGCGTTGGGCGTGGCCTACACGCTGGCATGGATCGCGATCGTGGTCGGGCCCAAGCGCAATCCGCAGCGGCCGGTTTTTATCTGGGCGGGGGGCATGACGGCGGTTTGGGGGCTGACCGCGATCCTGTTCATCGGCTGGCTCGACACCGGCAAAAGCTACCGCTCGATGATAGGCAGCATGCAGCAGGCGATGCCGGCGCAGTATCAATGCGTAGCCAGCCGCAACCTGGGCGAACCGCAGCGCGCCATGCTGCATTACTTCGCCGGCATGATCACCTACCGCGAGGAAGAGCCCAAACGGGCCCGCGACTGCGATGTGCTGCTGGTGCATGGCGTGCCGCAGGAAGAAAACGTGCCGCTGGGCCCGTGGCAGAAAATATGGGAAGGCAGCCGCCCCGGCGATGACAGGGGTGAACGCTTCCGGCTGTATCAGCGCACCGCAGAAAAACCCAAAAGACCTTGAACCGCCAAGGCCGCCAAGAAAAACAAATCAAAGCATAGACACGAAGGACACAGAGGACACGAAGGAAAATCAATAACTTTTGAAAAGACCTGATTCGGTCTGCATGACTCAAAGATCCCGGCCCTTTGTATGCTTTACTTTGTGTCCTTCGTGTTAATGCTCTAAGGGTCTACTTCGCGAACCTTTGCGGACCTTCGCGTCCTTTGCGTTCATGCTTTTCTTGATTAGTGCAGCCGCGGGCTGCCCGCCCCTTCATCGGCGGGAATGCCGTTGGCGATTTCATCGAGCGTCGCGGGACGCACCGCGACTATGGTCACAAAGAACTTGACGGTCTGCCCAGCCAGCGGGTGATTGGCATCGACCGTGAGCCTGCCGTTTTCAATACGCGTGACGCGAAACTGCATCTGTTCGCCGCGGTCGTTCTCAAACAGCACCTCTGATCCGATCTGGCGGTGCTCCGGCGGCACGTTTTCAAGATCATCGGTGAAAGTCAGGTCGGGATTGGGGTCGCCGAAGCCGTCCTGCGGCGGCAGCAGCACTTCCACCTTGTCGCCCGCCCGTTTGCCCTCCAGGGACTTCTCGATTTTTTCGAACAAGGGGCCGTTGACGCCGTGCACATAGGCGATGGGCAGATCGTACTGCTCGAACAACTGCCCGCCCTGATCCCAGATGGTGTAGGTGATGTAAACGACTTTATTGGGGGAAACGGTATCTTCCATGATGGCGCGATGGCGAACGGGTCCGGAAATTTATAACGAAGCGGCGCATGGCGCCATAATTAATGCCGATTATAATCGGGTCATGAGCGATACGCTGCAACGTTTTTTGTTCGAGCACGCGCCGATACGCGGCGAGATCGTGCAGATCGAGGCCGCCTGGCGTTCGGTACTGGAGCATCATGACTATCCGCCCGCGCTGCGCGTGATACTTGGCGAAATGATGGCCGCCGCGGCGCTGCTCGCAGCAACCCTGAAATTCGACGGCGCACTGATCATGCAGATCCAGGGCAGCGGCCCGGTGCGCCTGCTGGTGGTCGAATGCACCAGCAGCCATCACATGCGCGCAACGGCCAAATGGAGCGGCGAGCTTCCCGGCGGCGGCTTGCGTGATCTGGTCGGCGACGGCAGGTTCGTGATCAGTCTGGTACCGGAAGACGGCAGGCAAAGCTACCAGGGCGTGGTCGATCTTGAAGGCACCAGCGTGGCGCAAATCCTCGAGCATTACATGCAGCATTCCGAGCAACTCGAGACGCGGCTGTGGCTGGCCTGTGACGACACCCGCGCTGCGGGACTGTTGCTGCAAAAGCTGCCGCAGCCCGAGAATGCGGATCCCGATGCCTGGCCGCGTGCGCTGCATCTTGCCGCCACTCTGAAACCAGGCGAGTTACTCGGGCTTCCGGCGCAGCAGATGCTACACCGGCTTTATCACCAAGAAGACCTCCGGTTATTCGAGCCGCGCCCGGTGAGCTTCCGCTGCAGTTGCTCGCGCGACCGCGTCGCCGGGATGTTGCGCATGATAGGCTACGATGAAGTCAAAACCATCCTGCACGAACGCGGCGCCATCGACGTGAACTGCGAGTTCTGCAACCGTAAATATCAGTTCGACAGCGTCGATGCCGAGCAGGTATTCGCCGCTGAATATGCGACGCGTCCGGGCCCGACACGGCACTAGCGAAACCGGTAAAGAGTGAAGAGTCAAGAGTAAGGGCAAAGCAACGATTAACTTATCGCTTATCACTCATTACTCCTTACCGCGCTGCTCTCAGCAGCGCATGCTGTGCCGCACCAATCCGGCTCGACACCACCGGCCTTGAGGCGTAAACTGTTTTTGTTGATCCGCAGCCCTCCCAGAATACAATCAATTCTTTTAAATTCATAGCGTTAAGGAGAGAAGCATGAGCAATGGACGCGAAGTGGTGATAGTGAGCGGCGTGCGTACCGCGATCGGTGATTATGGCGGCGCATTGAAGGATATGGCGCCGACGGAACTGGCCGCGCAAGTGATCCGGGAAGCGGTCAAGCGTGCCAACATCGATCCCAAGCAGGTCGGTCAGATGGTCTTCGGTAATGTCATACATACCGAAGCCAAGGACATGTATTTTTCGCGCGTCGCCTGCATCAAAGGCGGACTGCCGCAGGAAACCACTGCGCTGACCGTCAACCGCCTGTGCGGCAGCGGACTGCAGGCCATCGTCACCGCGGCGCAGGCTATCCTGTTGGGCGATGCCGACGTCACCCTCGGCGGCGGCGCAGAATCGATGAGCCGCGGCGGCTACCTGATGCCGGCGCTACGCTGGGGCCAGCGCATGGGCGACGGTAACGTCATCGACATGATGGTCGGCGCATTGACCGATCCCTTCGACACCGTACACATGGGCATTACTGCAGAAAACATCGCTGCACAATGGAAAATCACGCGCGAGCAGCAGGATGCGTTCTCTGTTGAAAGCCATCGCCGCGCCATTAACGCCATCGAGAAGGGTTATTTCAAGGACCAGATCCTGCCCATCGAACTGAAGACACGCAAAGGCACGACCGTATTTGACAGGGACGAGCATGCGCGCGCCGACGTCACCATTGAAGGCCTCGCCAAGCTGCGCGCGGCGTTCAAGAAGGAAGGCGGCTCGGTCACGGCCGGCAATGCCTCCGGCATCAACGATGGCGCCGCCGCAGTGGTGCTGATGGAAAAGGAGGCCGCCAAGAAAGCCGGCCTGAAGCCGATGGCGCGCCTGGTATCGTACGGACTGGCCGGCGTCGACCCGAAAATCATGGGCATCGGCCCCGTGCCGGCAGTGCAGAACGCCTTGAAGCGCGCCGGGCTCAAGGTCGAGGACATGGACGTCATCGAATCCAACGAGGCGTTCGCGGTGCAGGCGCTGGCAGTGTCCTGCGATCTCAAGTTCGACCCCGAGAAAACCAACCCCAACGGCGGCGGAGTGGCCCTGGGCCACCCGATCGGGGCCACCGGCGCCATTCTCACCGTCAAAGCAGTGTATGAACTGCATCGCACCGGCGGCAAATATGCGCTGGTGACCATGTGCATAGGCGGCGGCCAGGGCATAGCCGCGGTGTTTGAAAGAATGTAGTTGCAAGCCCAATCCAAATAACCAGAAGAGGAGAATCTAAATGCGTTCCATTCCATTCCTGGCGGCGCTCGCCATCCCTGCAATGCTGGCCATGCCTGCAGCCCAGGCAGCACAAAGCACTTATCCGGATAAACCGATCCGTCTCATCATCGGCAGCGCACCCGGCTCGGGCCCCGATATCATTTCGCGACTGGTCGCCGACCGCCTGTATCAGACGTGGAACCAGCGCATCGTCGTTGATTCCCGGCCCGGCGCGGCGGGCGCCATCAGCGCGGAACTGGCGCTGCAGGCCAACCCCGATGGCTACACCTGGATGATGCTGACCTCGCAATTGCTGGTCGCCTCCGAGGTGTTGCCCAACCTCAAATTCAAGCTGGGCAAGGATTTCCAGTCGATCAGCCTGATCGGGACCGTGCCGTTCGTGCTCCTGGTGAACCCGGCGCTACCGGCCAAGTCGCTGAAGGAACTGATCGACCTCGCGAAAAAATCGCCGGGCAAGCTGCGCTATGGCTCGGCCGGCACCGGCGCATCCGAGCATCTGTCGGGCGTGCTGTTCACCCGCATGACGGGTACCGACATGCTGCACGTGCCCTACAAGGGTGTGGCCCAGTCCATCGCTGATGCAATTGCCAACGAGGTTCAGCTTACCTATGCCGTGCTCCCCGCCGCGCAGCCTCACATTCAGGGCGGGAGGCTGCGGGCGCTGGGCGTGACCACCCCGAAGCGTGCTCCGCTGATACCAGATGTGCCGGCGATCGCGGAAGCCGTGCCCGGCTATGCCATGTACGGCTGGTACAGCATAGTCGCGCCCACCGGCACGCCGAGTGCGGTATTGAGTAAGGTCAGCGCCGAAGTGGTCAAGGCCGTCAAGGAGCCTGCGTTCGGCGAACGGCTCAAGGTCCTGGGTATCGATATCGTCGGCAGCACGCGCGCAGAACTCGATGCCTGGCGGCGCGACGAGACCAAGCGCATCAGCGATCTGGTCAAAGCCTCGGGCGCGAAAGCCATGTAACAACGCCAGAAGGCAAGACTGCCATTAAAACGCCGCGCGATGCGCGGCGTTTTTGTTTGCGCCCGAAAATATTTTAACGGTGATGTTCACCCGCAGCGGTAAACGCGCGCGGGGCAATGCCGAGCGCACGCCTGAACATGGTCGAAAACGCGCTGGGGCTTTCATAACCCAGATCAACCGCCACGGTGGTGACCGGCACGCCCTCGGCCAGACGCCGGATCGATTCGAGCAGCCGCGCCTGCTGTTTCCAGCGTGCAAAGGTGATGCCGGTTTCCTGCAGAAACCGCCGGTACAGCGTGCGCGTGCTGGTGTTCATGTCGCCCGCATCGAGCGCGCAGGCGCGCCGCGTCGACAGATCGGCGAGAATGTGCTCGCACAACTGCGCGAGATCCGGACTTTCCGGCAGCGGCAGGTCGAGCGCGCACGGCGGCAGGCGCCGGATTTCCGCCATCAGCAGGCGCATCAGCAGGTTATCGTCGCCGCGCTCGTCGTACGCCGCGGGCAGCGCCACGGCGCGCACCACCAGTTCGCGCAGCAATGGCGTGACATCGAGCACAACGCACGATGCGGGCATGCCCGCGCCGGCGGCGTCATTCACGTAAAGACTGTGCATTTCCACCACACCGTACATCTGGATCTCGTGCACGGTTCGCGCCGGCACCCACAGCGCGCGGCTCGGCGGCACGATCCAGGCGTGGCGCGCGGTGCGCACGCGCATCGTGCCGGCGACCGCATACACGAACTGCGCGCGCGCATGCCAGTGCGGCTTGATGTGATGGCCGTTCGGGTAGGACGTGCGCCGCGTGACGATGGCGCGCGACAAGTCCCCCTGCACCGGGCTCTCCGGGACCGCCTGCGGTGCCGCGCGCTTGCCGGGGGCTCTAGTCCTGGAATGACTGTCCATTTCGCGAAGATTTTCTGTAAAACATCGAAAGACAGACGATTATAACTCAAGCACAATCCCGGCATGACCACACTCGCTCAAACCCTGCCGCACCCCGAAGGGCTGTCCCGCGTCGTGAACCTGCTGCTGAACGTCGGCCACGCCATCGACCACATGTTCCTGCTGATTTTCGCAACGGCCGTCGCCGCAATCGCTTCCGACTTCGGCCATGCCGACTGGACCGAACTGATGCCGTACGCCGCCGGCGCCTTCGCGCTGTTCGGCCTGGGCGCGCTGCCCGCCGGGCGCCTCGGCGACCTGTGGGGCCGCCGCATCATGATGATCATCTTTTTCATCGGCATGGGATGCGCTGCGCTGCTGGTGTCGCTGACGCAAAATGCCTGGCAACTCGCCGCCGCGCTGACGCTGCTCGGCACCTTTGCCGCGATCTACCACCCGGTAGGCATCCCGATGCTGGTGCAAAATGTGCCCAACCCGGGCGCGGTGATCGGTTTGAACGGGCTCGCCGGCAACCTCGGCATCGCGGTCGCCGCGCTGGTCACCGGTTTTTTAGTGAAGTGGATAGACTGGCGCGCCGCGTTCGTGGTCCCCGGCCTTTTCTCCATCGCCTGCGGCATCATTTTCGCGATCACCTGCCCGAAGGAAGCCGAGTCGCCGTCCAGGCGCAAGGGCGGCAAGGCCAAAGTGACGCTGACGCCGGCGATGCTGGTGCGTGTGTTCGCGGTCATGACCGCGGCCGCGGCCGTGAGCACAGTGCTGTTCAACTTCACGACCAATGGCAATTCGCAGCTGCTGTCCGAAGGCTTCATGGGAGTGATCGAAGACCCGGCGGTGCTCGGCGCCCTGCTCGCGGTGATCTACACTATCGCCTCGTTCGCGCAGATCGTCGTCGGCCGGCTGATCGACCGCGTGGCGTTCAAGCCGCTGCAATTATGGATCTCGGTGGCCCAGATCCCGCTGCTGATCTTCGCCGCGCACACGCACGACTGGTGGCTGTTCGCCGCGCTGCTGGCGGTGATGGTGTTCATCTTCGGCTCGATCCCGTTCACTGACGCGATGATCGTGCGCTATGTCGATGACCGCCTGCGCTCGCGCGTGGCCGGCATGCGTCTCACGGTTGCGTTCGGCTTCAGTTCGGCCGCCGTATGGGTGCTCGGACCCATGGTGAAAGAGATCGGGTTTTCCAACGCGCTGTGGATCATGGCCGGCATCGCCGCGATCAAGACGGCGATCGTGCTGCTGCTGCCGGATGAGCCGCCGGCAGAAGTGATGCAAACGTAAGCCAGGTCCTGTCCTTTTTTCCCGTCCGCTCCGTTGTCTGCTTTGCCGCAACTGCACGCGCGGTTGGTGATGTAATATGCAGTGATCCCCTTTTTTGCAACGGACGGCGCTGTGCCGTCACACATGGAGGAAGCATGATGGAAAAACCACTGGGCAACGACGACCTGTCTGAAAAACCCGGCGAGCGGGTGATCGACAAACCCGAACTTCCCGCAGCCGGCATCACCAACGAGAACGAAGCTTACACCGAGGTCATCTCCGGCCAGATGCAACTCAAGCGCGGCACCGTGGGCCAGTTCGAAGTGTTCTGCGACGAGCCCGTGCGCATCGGCGGCACCGACAAATATCCGTCGCCAATGGGCTATCTAGCGCTTGCGATCGGCTACTGACTGCTCACCCAGGTTGCGCGGTACGCGCACATGATGAAGTTGAAGGTGAACGGGGCGAATTGCCGCGTCGTGTTACGCAAGCATCTCGGAGGCTCGGTGTTGAAAGGCACGGTGTTCAACCGCTGGGAAAGCGTCAGCACGTATCTCAAAGTCGAGAGTGATGCGCCGGCAGACAAGCTCGCGCACCTGATCAAAAACGCCAAGGCCGGGTGTTTCGCCGAAGGCCTGATCACGCAGCAGGTGCCGCTGCACAGCCACATCGAAGTCAACGGCAAAATGTTTGAGCTTGAAGACAGCGCCGGGAAAACGTAACCGGTTGCGCCGCAGGAATTACATAATAACGTTACTTAACATATAGTTATGAACAATCTGCGGCGCGGATAGCAAATAAGGACTCCGGCAATCGCTGTAATTAAAACGCCGCGCACTTGCGCGGCGTTTTTTGTTTCCGGAAACCGGGTGACGTTGCGGCGGGGCTGATGAGTTCCGCTTAGCTACCGGCGCGAGCCCATGCCTGTCGGTTGCTTAGCGCGGCGTCAGCCCGACATCTCGCACGAGCTTGCCGTATTTGACGTCTTCATTTTTCATGAACTTGTCAAACCATTCGGGCGACTGGTTGGCGACAATCAGGCCCAAATCGACCAGCTTGCTGTTGATTTCCGGCTGCTGCATCGCGCGGTTTATTTCCTCGTTCAGGCGCTTGATGATCGGGCGCGGCACGTTAGCCGGCGCCACAAAACCGAACCACCCTCGCATATCGTAGCCGCGCACCACGTCGGCAAAAATCGGCAGCTCGGGCTTGTTGGGCACGCGCACGTCATTGGTGACGCCGATCAACCGCAGCTTGCCCGAGAGCACGTGCGTTGAGAGCGAGGTATAAGAACCGATGCCCATCTGCAACTGACCACCCAGGACGTCCACCGTGATCTGCGATGCGCCCTTGTAAGGCACATGCAGGAAGGTAAACCCCGCCAGGCGCGCGAGATACTCGAACGCGAGATGCGGATAACCGCCCTCGCCGTTGGTGCCGAGCGTGAGCTTCCCGGAGTTGGCCTTGGCCCAGGCGATCATTTCTGCCGGTGTCTTGAATGGCACGCTGGTATTGGCGACCACGGCCAGATAGTTGGTCGCGGCAAGCGAAATGCCCGAGAAATCCTTGAGCGGATCGTACGGCAGCCTGGCGTAGGTATGCGGGGCCACCGACAGGTTGCCGCCCTGGCCCATGCCGATAGTGTAGCCGTCCGGCGTGGCCTGCTTGAGCAGGGTCAACCCGAGCTGGCCGCTCGCGCCCGGGCGGTTGTCGACGACAAACTGCTGGCCCATGCGCTCGGAGATGGCGGGCACAACCAGCCGCGTGATGATGTCAGCCGCTTCGCCGGGCGGGAACGGCACGATGATGCGCACCGCCTTGGTGGGATAGGGTTGCGCAGCAAATGCCCAGGTGGGACCAAACATGGCTGTGAACAAGGCCAGAAACAGCGTCAGGATTCTCATTTATTCATCCTCGATCAGGTCATGGTCAAATTGTTGACGATTCAAACACAAAATAAGGTCCCGATCAAATGAGCGGTACAACTTTAGACTATGAGCGCGGCTTTGCACCCAGTGTGCGCGCGAACACCTGCATCCCGTAGTGAAAGGCGATGAAAGCGCCCAACTCCATGATCTGTGCCTCGGTATAGTGCCGCTTGCCTTCGTCGTAGAAAGCAGCGTCCACATTCTCGGGATTGAGGTACATCTCATGCGCGTAACGCAGCGCCCATTTCTCGGCTGCGGTGAAACGCGGATCAGTTTCGAATTTCCCTGATCCGGCGGCAATCGTTTCCTCGTCAAGTCCCGCCTGCAGGGCTTGCGTCGAGCGCAGGCCGCCGAAGTACGGATCGCCCGCGGTGCGGGCAAGCTGCACCCGGATGATTTCCTTTAGCCGGTGGTCCACGCTGCCTTCGGTGTGCGAGAAGAGCAGCGCGCGCAGCAACGCCCTGGCGTATCCAGGCGCGCGCGCCAGGATCCGCGGGAACAGCGAATCGGGAACGCCCAGCGCTTCGCAGCGCCGGATCAGTTCCAGCAGTTCCGCATCGCGGATCTCCTCGATTTTAAGCGGCTCAATGTTTGCCATGAAATAGCGTTGCCTGCACCACGGATAGGTTGTTACTAATCACTAATCACTAATCACTCATGACTCATCACTCATCACTCATCACTAATCACCAATCACTCGCGGCGCAGCAAGCGAACCAGGATCAGCGCCGTAAATGCGCGCCGCTTCATCCTGACTGACCAGGCGGCCGTCGGGCGAGAACATCGGGTAGAACTTCAGCGTGCCGAAGAACGTGTGATAGCCGATGTTGAAACCGATGAAGGCACCGAGTTCGACGATCTCTTCTTCGCAATAGTGACGGCGCAGCTCGTCGTAAAACGCAGCGTCGATCTTGTCCGGATTGAGCGCCATCAGCTCGCTGTAGCGCAGCGCGAGCTTCTCGGCCTCGGTAAAGCGCGAACTCGCCGCGGCATTCGCGATGCCCTCGTCTATGTCGCCTTCCGTCAACCCCTGCCGCTTCGCCGAAGCGGACCGGACGTTGCCTCAGTAAACGCAGGAGGCCATGCGGGAGAGCTGCACCCGGATGATCTCCTTGAGTTTGTGGCTGACGCGGCCGGTATTGAATATCGTGTCCCAGGCGACGAACATCGCCTCGCACAGATCGATATTGTGACCCATCATCGCATGGAAACCCGGATCGGGCGCGCGATACTGCAGACATTTGTCGATATAGGGCCGGAGCTTCGTCTTGCGAAGTTCGTCGATATCGAGCATGGTGATGTTCGGCATGGTTTACTCCGCCTTCATTTTCCTTTCCTTGATCACGCGCGCCCATTTCTTCAGTTCCGAATCCAGGTGCGCCGTGACATCAACGCTGCCGCCCGGCGGGAACGGCACGATCAGCCGGATGGAGCGGTCGGGATATTTAGCGGTTTGCGAGTAAGCCGGTTGCAACACGGCCGCGCCCAGCAGCATGAATGTCGCGCACTGTTTGACGATCATGAGATGCCTCCTGCAATGTCTGGGAATGACGATGATCCGTCGTTTCTTTTTTAGCCAGCCGAACGCGCAATGCGGACGCGTCGCCTCCTGCCGCTATGATAACAGGAAGGGAAAACGGGTTTGCGGCCCGGGATGCCGGGCCGGCAGCCAGCGCTGATGGCGCGCGGCGCGGCGCTTAACCCAGCGTGTAGGCTTCGTGTATCGCGCTTTGCAAGCCGCCGATCAGGAATCTGCGTCGATTGATGTTGTTCAAGCCGATCTCCCTGTTGCAGCGCCAACCGTTAATGGCCGTGAGCGCCTGGTCCCCGGTATTCCAGGGCAATGAATGTAAATTTATGTCAGCTCGAAGCCCGGATCTGGAATTCAGGCTATTCAGCCCGGCTTGATCCGACCCGTCCGGCGATCAGGCCTCCGGTGGCGGTCATGGCAGGCGATTTTTCGCTTGCGATTTTTCCGGACTTCGGCGCACAAAATTCGAGGCCGGCGTGGCAGCCGATGTTTTATACTCTATGTGCCGCGGCTTGAATTCCGATTCCCCTCCCCGAACCATGCTCAATGACAAACGCAAACTGATCATCACGCTGGCCCTGCTGCTGGGCTCGGGTTTCGCCATGACGTCGCTGGTCAATTATTACGTGTCCAAAGCGGCGATCCGCGAGTCGATCGTCGCGAACGAGCTGCCGCTTACTTCGGACAACATCTATTCCGAAATCCAGAAAGACCTGGTCCGCCCGATCATCATCTCGTCGATGATGGCGAGCGACACCTTCCTGCGGGACTGGGTGCTGGCCGGCGAGCAGGACGTGGACAGAATGACCCGCTTCCTGCACGAGGTCAAAGCGCGTTACGGCGCGTTCACCAGCTTTTTTGTTTCCGAAAAAACCCGCATTTACTACCAGACCGAAGGCGTGCTCAAGCGCATCCGGGATTCCGATGCGCGCGACGCCTGGTATTTCAGGGTGCGCACCATGAAATCGCCTTATGAAATCAATGTGGACCCCGACCTCGCCAACAAGGACGCGCTGACGATTTTCATCAATTACCGCGTGTTCGATTACGACGGCCGCTACATCGGCGCGGCTGGAGTCGGGCTGACTGTGGACGCGGTGCGCAACCTGATCAGGGCTTATCAGGACCGCTACCAGCGCAACATTTATTTCGTCGACAAGCAGGGCGGGATCCCGGTATTCGGCAGCGATTCATCGATTACCGCAACCAATATTCATGCCATGGAAGGCCTGGGCGCCATCGCCCCGCGCATCCTGCATGAGGGCGCCGGCAATTTCCAGTACAACAGCGGCGGACTCGACTACCTGCTCAACGTGCGCTTCATCCCCGAGCTCGACTGGCACCTGTTCGTGGAGCGGATCGAAAACGAGGCACTCGCAAGCATACGCAACACGCTTTATCTCAATCTCGCGATCTGCATCCTGATCACCGCCATCGTATTGCTGGCGACCAGCTTCACGATCAACCACTATCAGAGCAAGTTGGAGAAAATGGCGACGACCGACAAGCTGACCGGCCTCGTGAACCGCCAGGCTTTCGATCTGCTCGTGCAGCAGGTGCTGCGCGAGCAATCACGCGCCGGGACCTCTTTGCTCGCGATCATGATCGACATCGATTATTTCAAGAAAATCAACGACGATCTGGGCCATCTCGCCGGCGACAACATCCTGCAGCAGGTAGCCAGGGTCATCGAAAATACGGTGCGCAAGTCGGACATCGTCTGCCGCTGGGGCGGCGAGGAATTCCTGGTCGTGCTCAAGGACACCGCCGCAACGCAGGGCCGGCTGCTGGCCGAGAAAATCCGCAGCGCAGTCGAGGCGGGCGCATTCCGTTACAAGGACGAGAAGGTAGTCGTATCCGTCAGCCTGGGCATCGCGGCGTACCGGGAAGGCGAAGCTCCGGACCAGCTGATCTACCGCGCCGACCAGGCGCTCTACGCAGCCAAGGCCGGGGGCAGAAATCGCGTGCACTCGGCCGGCTGATCCCGGTTTTGATCGAGCAGACGCTGCGCCATCAGCATTGTGTCAGGCATCCGCACTGGCGCAAGCCGCTGCCAGACTGCCGTATCATCCGGCCGGTCTCGACATCCCGGGAGTTGCGTATGAAATTACCGCGCGCGCTTGCCGCCAGCGCCGCTGATCGGCTCGTCCGGTCTATCCATGAAAGGCGACAGTAAAGATATGTCAAGGCCGGTTATGTTAAGCGCCAGCTGCTATCCTCAAGACATATCAAGGCATGGTGTAAGCATATGATGTTCCGGAAATCGATTGACGCCAGCCGCGCGCTATTCTGGCGCGGCGCACTGGCGACAGCATTAATGATATTGACAGCGGGCTGCGCACAACTGGGCGGGATTTTCGCGCCCACTGCGCCCTTCGTGTCCGGAGAGTGGGCGGAATTGCTGAAAGAGGTGCGCGTCTACGAACGCCGCATCGGCTTTGCCGATACTGACAATTTCGCCGACCTTACCCAGGATTACGAGGCCTTCGTGTTCTGCGGCGTGGCCTCGCGTCTCGTGCTGCCGTATTCCTACCAGGACCCGGCCATCACCTGGCGCGAATCGCAGACCGAGGAGGAATGCCGCGAGCACGGCAGGAATGCCGACGTCTACTACGGTGCGGTGGAGGCCTGGGGCGAGGTCGGCACGCCGGTCACCCCCGCCATGATAACCAGCAAGCTCGACCGTTTCCTCTACCTCGTCATACACGAGGACTGCCATGACCAGTTCAAACTGCCTTATGGCATCGAGGAAGCACTGTGCGACCTGATTACCTTCAAAGGCATGGCCGAATTCACCCGGGCCAGGTTCGGCGCATTCTCGATCGAGCACAGATCGATACTGCGTTATGCCGATGCGCAATCCAGGATCGCCCGCGCCACCGTCGCCACCTACACCCGGCTCGAAACGCTCTACGGGCGCCATGCACGCAGGGAACTCACCGCCGAAGCGCTGTTGCAGGAACGCGCCGCGATTTACAAGGCGGCAGAAAAGCCGCTTGCCTGGACCCAAGGGGAACTGACCAACGTGGCTCTTGCCAACCACATGACCTACAGCCGCCATTACCCGTTTCTGGAAAGCGTATTCGATGTGCTGGGACGTGACCTGCCGCATACCATCGCGTTCTTCCGCCACGTCGACAAAACCAAACCGGAACCCGAGACCGTGATGAAGCAGAACCGCCTCAAAAAAGGCAGCGTCGAATTTGTGCGCGCCTACGAAGTTGCCGTGATGGAGACCATACGCAAGGCGCTGATCGGGCACATTGATGCTGGCACGGCGGCTGTCAAGTGAGGTAGTGGTGAACCGCAGGCGCGCGACGCACTCGATCAGGTCTAGTGCAAGAATGTCCAGGCCGTATCTTAATAACCCTCCCCGGCTGGGTATACTATAGCCCTTGCCCGACCCATACCGGAGCCCGACGATGAGTGCAGTCCCGCAGTCACATACCCAGTATGTCTATGATTTTGCCACGCTCGACCGCGTGCCCGACGGGCCGACCAGCGTCAAAGTAGCGGCCAGGCGTTTACTTTCGGGCCCAAGTCTGACGACCGGCAAGTCCTCGACCGTGGGGGCGGTGCTCTCCGGCGCTCACATCATCTGCACGCTGGGCACCCAGTTAAAAGGCTCGGGGGCCAAACCCCACACGCATCCCAACGAGCAGTTCAATTTCATCCTGCAGGGCACGATGACAGGCGACATCGAAGGCGACCGCGTATTCGCGCCCATATCAAATATTCTGCACACGCCCGGCATGGCGGTACATACCGGGCTCGCGTGCCCCGAGGAGGATCTGGTATTTCTGGCAATCAAAGACTCGCGTCACGGCATCGTCGGTCCGCCGGTCGACGGCAAATACGACGGGCCGAATTTCCTTCCTGGTTTCGGCACTCGCGCGCAAGAACCCAAGCAGAGCACCGCTGCGATGATGGCCGAGGCGAAGCGTCATCCCGGACCCGGCAAGCGTTATGTTTACGACATGGCAGACGACACCGATACGTACTCCGGCTCCGCGAGTGCGGCGGTCACGCCCGGCGCAAAGCTCGCATTACCGAGCGGCATCAGCGGCAAGCTGCTCAGTGGCGAGTTGCTGCACGTCAGCGTGCTGCGATTCGCACCCGGCGCGACGATCCCGGAACATGTCCACGGCAACGAGCAGTTCACTTTCGTGGTCGAGGGCGGGCTGGACGCGAGCCTTGCAGGTCAAACGCTGCATGTCAGCGAGCGCTGCCTGCTGCATGTGCCCCCGGGCATGCCCCATACGCTCACGGCCCCGCGCGGTGCGCTGGTGATCATCGCGCAGGACAACCGCCACACCTTTTCGGCGTAGGCCACCGTCTACTTCGGCTTGAGGCCGAGGTCATTTACCAGCCTGGCGTAGCGCTGGTATTCGTTGCGCAGGAACTGTGCGAACCCGGCGCGCGAGCGTGGCGCAGGTTCGGCACCGATACGGATCAACTGCTGGCGCAAATCGGTACTCTCCAACGACCGGTTCACCGCGGCGTGCAATTGATCGAGGATCGCGCGCGGCGTACCCGCCGGCGCCACCAGCCCCACCCACGCCGCCTGTGAAAATGCGGGCAGGCCCGACTCGGCTACGGTCGGCACCTCGGGCATGGCGAGGCTGCGCTCAGGGCCGCTGACTGCGATGGCTTTCAATTTCCCAGCGCGGATATGCGGCACCGATGCCGGCAGCGGTCCGAAATTGAACTGTGTCTCACCCGCCAGCAGCGCAATGATCAGCGGGCCGCCGCCCTTGTAAGGAACGATGGTGATGTCGATGCCGGCGAGTTTGGCGAACATCAGCCCGGTGAAATGGCTGGTGGAACCGGGGCCGGCGCTCCCGTAATTGATCGTGCCCGGTTTGGCCTTGGCGAGTGCAATGAGTTCCTTCACGGTGCTCGGCTGGAAGCTTGGATGCGCCGACATCATGCTGTACTGCACCACGAACAGCGCGATCGGCGCGAAATCGCGCTCCGGGTGGTAACGGATCGACTTTTGCAGCAGCGGAATCATGGTGTGCGTGGCGTAAGTCGCGGCCAGCAGCGTGTAACCATCCGGCGCGCCCTCTGCCGCGATTTCCGCGCCGATCGCGCCGCCAGCACCACCGCGATTATCGACCACGATCTGCAGACCCATGATTTCGCTGACTTTCTGCATCACCATTCGCCCGACGACATCGTTCGCGCCACCGGGGGAGCTTGGCATCACCATCCGAATCGGCCGTGCCGGATACTTCTCCGCAGCCTGTGCGCTCAAAGTCACCACAACGGCAGCAAGTGCAATCCATGACGCTTTCATCGGCTCCTCCTTTGTTATCCCGGCTTTCTCCCTGAACGGGTAGGAACATGCGCAGACATGTCCCCCGCAGATCAGGTTGGAAGGATGAAGGATTAAGTGATGCTCGGCAAGCCCGGGACCTGTTCACCAATAGCGCGTGAGGCGTTTACCCAGATGTAACGGCGGCAACACTCTGTTACGAAATGCCCGGGATTGAGCGCAACGTATCGCAGTCCAACACGTTATAGATGATGAACGGCGCGCGCCAGTGTGCCTGTCACAATAACGAGGAGACACCATGAAAAATCGAAAATTGATTGATGCGCTAGGCACGACACTGCTAGTGCTGCCGGTTGTCATATCGCTCGTGCACGCACCGGTCGCCCCGGCACAGACTTACGCGCCGCCGCCTCATGAAAATGCGCAGGCCCACGCGGTATTCTCGCAGCAAGACCTCGACCAGATGCTGGCACCGATCGCACTTTATCCGGACCCGCTGCTGTCGCAAATCCTGATGGCGGCCACCTACCCGCTCGAAGTGGTGCAGGCTGCGCGCTGGTCGCGGGCCAACCCCGGCTTGCAGGGCGACCAGGCCGTGCGTTCCGTCGAACAGAAACCCTGGGACCCCAGCGTCAAGTCGCTGGTCGCGTTCCCGCAAATATTGACCATGATGGACGAGAGGCTCGAATGGACCGAACGCCTCGGGGATGCGTTTCTCGCCCAGGAATCGCAGGTCATGGATAGCGTGCAGCATTTGCGGCAAACGGCTTACGCGGCAGGCACGTTACGATCGGATGACCAGATTCGCGTTGTATCGCAAGGGCCAGCCATCGTGGTCGTGCCGGTTAATCCGCAAGTCATTTACGTCCCTTACTATGATCCGAAGGTTGTCTATGGCAACTGGTGGTGGCCGGAGCCGCCCGTCTATTGGGCGCCGTGGCGCAGCTATCATCCGCCGCGTCCGGGCTTTACCCTTGCGTGGGGTAGCGGCATACCGGTCGCAAGCGGCTTCTTTTTCGGTGCGTTCGACTGGCCGCGCCGTCAGACGCGCATCGTCAGCGTCAACACCTATTATTACACCCGGACCGTCGTGATAAACCGGCCGGCGGACGTCCACAGCAATGCTGTCGTGCGCCACGCGAATACGGCACCGGGCATCTGGCAGCACAATCCGGAGCACCGCCGCGGCGCGCCGTACCGGCATGCTGACGTGCACACTCGTTTTATACCCGAAAACGCGCAGATGAAGCAGCGGGCAGTGCAGCCTGCCATCCCACCGCAGGCACGCACCATTGAACACGGCAGGAATACGCCACGCGATTCACAGACTTATGTTGCAGGGCAGGCTACGATAGCCGCGCCGCGCGCCGGAATTCAGCAGGAAACGCGGTCCGAAATCCGCAGCGATGATCGCCGGCGCCAGGAAGTTACACCGCGGAATGAAAACCGAAATGAAGGCGCCCGCCGGCGCGAAGCACCGCCAGCGGTCCGCAGCGAGCGTCCGAAGACGCAACCGCGTGTAGAGCAACATGCTTCGCGGCCCGCTCCGGTTCCGCAGTTCCGCAAGGAAAGCGCCGTGCGCACGGCACCGGCGGCACCCGAGCCTCAACCGCGCAACGAAGCCTCTCGCGTGCGTACGCCGGAGCCGGCGACCACGGCGCATCCCGCAGCCAACGCACGACAAAACCGTCCAGCCAGCGGGCCCGGGCCGCGCCACGGCGATGGCAGCGAGCCGCGTAGCCGCGGCAGGGTTAATGGAAAGGTGGATCTGGTGGCTAGGTAAAATCGAGGCGCGAGTCGCGCAGCACGCCGAACAACCGGATTGGCGCCCTGCGCGGAATTTCCAGCGCCGGCAACTCCTCGGCCTCAAGCGCAAATCCGGTTTCCGCAAGCGCGTCCATGAACATTTTGGACATCACCATCTCGCCGGCCCGCGCACGGTGTAACAAACGGTCGGCGACACTCACGCTATCGCCAATAATGAGCGGCTGGCCGGATATCGGGCCGTCCGCGATGCCGATGACCGCTTCGCCGGCATGCAATCCTATCGCTACCGCCGCGCGTATGCCGTACTCATTTGCCCACGATTCTTCGAAAACCGTGAAGTCGCGCTGGATTTCCTGTGCCGCCTGCATGGCATGCTGCGCATGGCTTTCCCCCGAAAAAGAAGCCATCAGGGTATCGTTCAACACGTTGCGCACGGTGCCGCCGTGTCGTTCGACCGCTTCCCGGACCAGGGCGAAAAACTCGGAAACCCGTGCCAACACTATTGACGGCTGGAGCATTTCGGACGTGCGCGTGAACCCGCTCGTCTCGGCGAACAGAATCACCACCGGTACACGCTCCAGCTCAGTCGTGTTTAATTCCGACTCTGCCATTCCCTTGTTCCTGTCGTAAGACCATCAATCATGAATTGCGCCAGACGCTTTATTCTATACTTTCCTTTATACGCGAATCACTGTCTGATACCCAGCCCCGTTGCCAGTTTGTAGTACAGCTCGTACTGCTCCCGCACGTACTGATCGGACTCAGCCGGTGAGCGTATCGCGGCAATGCCGCCGATGCGCGCGTTGCCGGCCTGCCAGTCCGGGTCCTTGGCCAGTTGCGCGAACACGCCTGCCCACTTGTTGACGATGGTTTTGGGCATGCCGCCCGGCCCCATCAGCGCCGTCCAGCCCACGATTTTCTCCATGTCGGGATAGCCGGCCTCGCGCGCGCTTTGCACGCCGGGCAGATCGTCGATCCGGGTCGGGGTCACGAACAGCGCGCGCAGCCGGTTCGCCTTGACCTGCGGGATCACGGTGGGTGCGTTGTTGCAGGCGAAATCCACCTGACCGCCGAGTACCGCGACCGTGACTTCGCCGCCGCCCTTGTAGTGGATGCCGACCGCGTGGTCCTTGGTCAGCCCTGCCACGGTCATGAAGTACTGCGCCGCCATATTTTGGCTGGTGGCGACGCCGGCGGTGGAAAAGTTGAGCTTGCCCGGCTGCTTTCGCAACGCGCCGACAAGGTCCTGCGCCGCGCGGTACGGCGACTCGGTGCGCACGAAGCAGATATAGGGATTGAGTTCGATCAGCGAGAGCATGGTGAACTCATCCCATTTGTAGCCGAGCTTGGAATCGACCGCCGGCAGGATCGCGTGCGTGGCGATGCGCGCGACCAGCAGCGTGTAGCCGTCGGGCACGGCGTTCTTCACCGCCATGGCGCCGATCGCGCCGGAGGCGCCAACCCGGTTCACCGACACGATGGGCACGTTGTTGAGATATTTCGAGCCCACCTGCGCGACGTTGCGACCGGAGAGGTCCGAGTCGCCGCCGGCGGCAAACGGGATCACGAACATGATGGGTTTGGTTGGATACTGCGCGGCGGGCTGTGCTGCGTAAGCGCCGGAAATCGAAGCCAAGACAGCGACGGCAAACAGCGCGAGTACTTTTGTTTTTGCATACATCATTTTATTTTCCCCCATCAATCAACGGGGTCAGACTGACCCCGTTGAAAGGATTTTGCGGACGCCCGTTCGGGCACAGCCATTATTACGGCGACCTGATCTCCCCCTGATTGGATGACACTTGAATAAGCGTCACTCTTAGCGATTCTGCACTGCTGTGTTTTGATGTCAAGCAGCTTTGGAGCCGGATGAATGCACGCCACGGTGTGCCACCCCGCTTGCGCGATCATTGTTATGCGCGGCTCGGTCCCGCCAAAGATTTAGCAAAAATATGTATATATACAGCAACTTGCGGCACACCTGCCAACGCGACTCACCTCGCGTAAACTCCCGTATTTCCCTGACTTAGGAGAGCTCCATGCTGCGCATCTACGGTTCCGCCAATTCCCGCGCCCTGCGCGTCATCTGGATGGCGGGAGAACTCGGCATACCCTACGAGCACAAAGACTGGCTGCCGCGCTCGCCGGAAACCCTCACGCCGGAATTCCACGCGCTCAATCCCAACTATCGCGTGCCGGTGATCGACGACGACGGGTTTATCCTTTCGGAGTCGATGGCGATCAATTTCTATCTCGCGAAAAAACACAAGAGCCCGCTCTTGCCTGCCGATCTCAAGCACGAAGCGCTCGCGCTGCAGTGGAGCTTGTGGGAGACCGACCGTCTCGACCGCCAGATCGTCAACTACGTCCGCCATGTCAAGGCACTGCCCGAAGCCGAGCGCAAGCCGGCTGTAGCTGAGGCGGCGTGGAAAGAAATCGTGCCGGCGTTCGACGCGCTGGAGGCCGCGCTCAAGAAATCCGAGTGGCTCGCCGGGCCTGCGTTCTCAGTCGGCGACCTGAACGTCGCCTCCGCGCTGTATCGTGCGCTGGTTATCGATCTTGGCAAATGGCCGCACATGCAGGCCTGGTTCAACCGCTGCTGGGCGCGCCCGGCCGCGGTCAAGGCGCGTGCGATGCGGGAGACGCCGGCCTGAACGGTTGTTGAATGGCGGCGCGCCCTCCGTCTCCAGACCGGCAAGCAGCGGCCAGGAATAAGCCGGGCGATGCCATGCGAGGGTTCCTGCGCGACGCTCGCGAGCGTGCGCACCACCATCGAATCAAATCCATGACGCCGGCAGGGTATTGCGCTGTTTCAGCTTTGCCGGAAACAGGTGTATTTTATTGCGCAGGTCACGCACAATACCTGCCACGCTCCGGATCGCGTCCGCAGCCTGTCCATACAGGGGGAGAACTCGATGTCGAAAAAACTGGGGATCGGCGACACGTTCCCGAACCTGACGCTCAATCTCGTCAAAGGCGGCACGATCAATTTGCCGGGCGGCATGGGTTCGAAGTACGGGGTGATCCTGTTTTATCGCGGGCACTGGTGACCGTACTGCCGCCGGCAGTTGGTCGGCTTCGAAAAGCTCAAGTCTGAACTGGACGCCGTTGGCGCCAGTGTCATTGCAGCCAGCGTCGATCCCATCGACAAGGCGGGCGAGGTGGCGGCGGAAGTGTCGTTTCCCGTGGCATACGGCGTCGCGCGCGAGACCGCAGACATGCTCGGCTCCTGGTGGGAGGAGCGGCGCAGCATCATACAACCCTCCGAGTTCGTCACCGATGCCGGCGGGAAAATCATTGCATCGAGCTATAGCGACGGCCCGATTGGACGCGTCGACGCTGCCGACGTAATCAAGGTCATCAACTTCCGTGAGGCACAATTGCGAAAATAGCGGGCCCTAATTCGTAAAGGAGCGAACGATGACGCGCAGCGCAGCAAGACCGGCAGTCCGCACGCAGCCCCAGGCCACGGCCCCGCGGGCATCCCGTTCACAGCCGGCACGCCGAGTGTTGCTGATGGTCGCCACGCGCAAAGGCGCGTGGCTCTATCAGAGCGATGCGTCAAGAAAAACCTGGCGCGCCGACGGGCCGCATTTTCTCGGCCACGTCGTCAGCCACCTGATGCTCGACCCGCGCGATCGAAGGACGCTGCTGGCGGCGGCGAAGACCGGCCACCTCGGCCCGACCGTGTTCCGTTCCACCGATCTCGGTCGCACCTGGAAGGAAGCCGCGCGGCCGCCCGCGTTCGCGAAGGCGCCGGCCGGTGAGCAGGGCCGCGCGGTCGATCACACGTTCTGGCTCGCGCCGTCTCCCGCCTCCGAGCCCGGCGTCTGGTACGCGGGGACCTCGCCGCAGGGACTGTTCCGCTCCGAAGACGGCGGCGCCACGTGGGCACCGTTCTCCACTATCAACGACGATCCGCAGTACCGCGAATGGATGGGCACGGCGCAGGACGGCACGCCGGATGGACCGAAGCTGCATTCGATCATTGTCGATCCGCGCGATCCCAATCATCTGTATTTCGGGATGTCGGGCGGCGGCGTGCATGAGACGGTCGATGGCGGCAAGACATGGCGCGTGATGATCAAGGGGATGGATGTCGTGGAGGGATTCGGTTTCGATCCCGCGAAACCCACGTTCCACGATCCGCATTGCCTGCGCATGTGCCCGAGCAACCCGGATCGCATCTACCAGCAGAACCACTGCGGCATCTACCGGCTCGACCGCCCTTCGGACACCTGGGTGCGCATCGGCAAAAGCATGCCCAAGAAAGTCGGCGACATCGGTTTCCCGCTGGTGGTGCATCCGCGCGACGACAACACCGCGTGGGTGTTTCCGATGGACGGCACCGCCGTGTGGCCGCGCACGAGCCCCGAAGGCAGGCCCGCGGTCTACGTGACGCGCAACGCCGGCAAGACCTGGCAGCGGCTCGCCGCCGGCCTGCCCGAGGCCCAGGCGTGGTGGACCGTGAAGCGCCAGGCGATGACGGCAGACGAAGCGGATCCGGTGGGCCTGTACTTCGGCACGACCAGCGGCGAGCTGTGGATGAGCCGCGACGAAGGCCGCCGGTGGACCTGCATCGCGCAGCACCTGCCGGAGATCTACGCCGTGGAAGCGGCCCAACTGGGCTAAACGCGGCCAACAGCGAATGGAAGAAGTGGACATGCACGTGCAATGGGTAAGCCGTCCCGGCACTCGCGATTCACGAATCACGAATCACGAATCACGGCCTTTATGAAGGTGCTCATCCCCAGCGCACTGCACTCATACAGCGGGGGCAGCGTAGCCGAGGCGAACGGTGCTACGCTCGCCGCCGTCCTCGCCGACCTCGACCGGCTATACCCCGGGATACGTTTTCGCATGATCGACGAGCAGAACCGAGTACGGCGCCACATCCGCATCTTCATCAATGGCGAACAGGTGCACGACTTGACGCAGCCGCTTATTGCGTCCGACGAGGTGGTCATCGTGCAAGCGCTCAGCGGCGGCTGAAGAACCGGGCTGCGCGCTGCACTGATAGCCTTAAATAATGTAAGTGCCTGTTTGTATTTAACTATTACCGATGCGCGCTTGCGCCAGCCGCCCCAGGCCTAAGTGCGTAAACGCCAACCCCGAGAGTACCGGCACCAGCAGGTTCACAAGCGGCACGTAAAGCAGCAGCGATAAAAGTATCCCCAGCAGAAACAGATCGCCGCGCGAAGCGCGGGTTACGCGCGCGAATTCCTCGGCACTCGCATGCTCGGCGAGCGCATCGTAACGGAACATGCGCTGACTGAGATACGCCGACGTGAGCACCGGCGCCAGCACCGCGCCGATACCCGTCAGCCACAGCGGCAGCGTGGCGATCCACAACACCGCAAATATTGAAATTCCGATCACGGCGTTAAGCACGCTGCCGATCAGCGTGCCGCCGGCTTCGCGCCTGAGGCCGGCGTGGTAACGCTCGCCGACGAATTTGACGATGAACGGCATCGCGATAATTTCGGTGATGATGAGCGCGGTGATATAAACCCCCGGGAGCAGGCCGATGGCCACCAGCAGCCACGCCGACGAGTTGATGACCCAGTCCGCGCCCCACTGCGTGAGCCACCCTGCAACCGCCGTGCCGGCGATCATGCCGGTAATGCCGCCGGTCCACGCGTCCCAGAACAGCCACGCCAGCACAGCCCACAGCATGATGCTGCCCAGCATCGGCAGCAACACGATGGCGAGGATGCGCGGCTCGAACAGGTTGCGCGCCGCGCGCGTGAGCGCCGTGATGATGTCCTGCATCAGAACCACCTCCACAGCGCCAGCATCAGCGGCATCAGGATCGCCGTCAACAGGCCGTTCAGGCCCATGCCGAGCCCGGCAAACGCGCCCGCCTCTTCGCTGACCTGAAACGCGCGCGCCGTGCCGATGCCGTGTGACGCAACACCCACCGCGAATCCGCGCACGCCGAGATCCTTGACGCGCAGTGCATCGAGCACGTACTTCGCCATCATTGCGCCGCTCACCCCGGTCATGATGACCAGCACCGCGGTCAGCGACGGGATGCCGCCGATTTTCTCGGCGATGCCCATCGCGATCGGCGCCGTCACCGATTTCGGCGCGAGCGACAGCAGCGTGGTCTCGCCCGCGCCCAGCAGCCAGGCTATGCCGACCGCCGAGACGATCGCCGTGAGCGATCCCGCCAGCAGCGCCACGCCCAATGGCAGCAACAGCGCGCGCAGTTTGTCGAACTGCGCATACAGCGGCACCGCCAGCGCCACCGTCGCTGGGCCCAGCAGGAAATGCACGAACTGCGCGCCGTCGAAATACGTTTGGTACTGGGTGTCGGTGAATTTGAGCGCGGCCACCAGCATGATGACCGCCAGCAGCACCGGATTGAGCAGAGGATTGAAGCTGGCCCGCTGATACAGCCAGTAGGCGCCCTGGTAAGCGAGCAGGGTGATGGTCAGGCCGAGCAACGGGCTCGCCGCCAGATAAACCCAGATGTCGGCGATGCGCCCGGGGATCATTTCCCGTCTCCCCGCGGACTGCCGCCGCGCATCAGCGCCTGCATGGTGAGCGCGCTCACCGCTATGGCAAGCGCAGTGCTCACAAACACTGCCACCAGTATCGGCAGCCACTCGCCCGAGACCCGCGCAAAGTGCACCATCACGCCGACGCCGGCGGGCACGAACAGCAGCGATAGATGCTGCAGGATGCCGTTGGCGGTGTCATGCAACGCTGCGGGAATGCCGCCTTTCACCCACAACGACAGGAACAGCAGCATCATGCCGATCACAGGGCCCGGTATGGGCAAAGCCAGCATCTGCACCAGCACTTCCCCGATCAGTTGATAGATGAGCAGTGTCGTCAGTGCGCCTAGCATGATCGCCTCCCGTGCGGATGGAAAGAGTCCCTAACATAATGAAACACGTGTGCGTTGCGAGTCAAAATTGGTGATGACGCGAAGGACGGTGCAGAGCATATCGCGAATATGGTCAAGCCGGCCGACAATGTCAGCGCCGATTTTGATCGCAACCCTTCGGGCTGGCACGAGTTTTGGCCCATGACTTTGTCGCTCCCCTTGACCATATTCGCGAGATGGACTGCGGGAAGCTACGCGACCTGAGCCAAAATCGTGACAGCGCATCGCGCGTTTCATTATGTTAGGGACTCTAAGCTAATTCTAAACGTGCATGTTCAGGAAGAGGTAAAATGATTGCGTCGAGAACTATAGTGATGCCGGACTATCCTGCGTACTGAATTGATGATGACCTCCGCTCCCACCCGGTTACCTGCATGGCAGGCATTGAGCGACCACCAGCGGGTCGCCGCCGGATTCAATCTGCGCGAGCTGTTCGAGAAAGACCCCGGGCGTTTCGACAAGTTCTCGCTGCGCTGCGGCGATCTGCTGCTCGATTATTCCAAGCACCTGGTCACCGCCGACACGCTGCGCCTGCTGGCCGACCTTGCCCGCCAGCGCAAACTGCAGGACTGGATAGCACGCCTGTTCGGCGGCGATAAAATAAACGCCACTGAAAACCGCGCCGTGCTGCATACCGCGCTGCGCGCAGACCGCGAAGTCTTGCTGGACGGCCACAACATTACCGCTGATGTCGAACAGACGCTGGCTGCCATGGGCCGTTTCTGCGAAGGCGCGCGCAGCGGCAAGCTCACGGGTTTTAGCCGACACGCGTTTACCGACATCGTCAGCATCGGCATCGGCGGCTCCAGTCTCGGCCCGGCGCTGGCAGTCGAGGCGCTGGCGCCGTACGCGGCATCCCAGTTCCGGGTTCATTTCGTCTCCAATGTCGACGGCGCGCATCTTGCAACGACGCTCGCTCCGCTCAATCCGGAAACGACCTTGTTCATCGTCGCGTCCAAGACCTTCACCACGCTCGAGACCCTGGCCAACGCCCATGCCGCCCGCGACTGGCTGTTCGCCAAAGCGGGCGACGTCAAGGCCACGGCCCGTCATTTCGTGGCGGTCACGGCAAACGCCGCCGCAGCGCGCGATTTTGGCATCGGCCCGGAATCCATATTTGGTTTCTGGGACTGGGTCGGCGGGCGCTTTTCTCTGTGGTCGGCGATCGGACTGCCGGTAGCACTCGCAATCGGCATGGACCGCTTCCGCGAACTGCTCGCCGGCGCGCGCGACATGGACGAGCATTTCAGCACCGCGCCGCTCGAGCGCAACATGCCGGTCATTCTCGGGCTGCTCGGCATCTGGTATGTGAATTTTTTCGGCGTGACTTCCCACGCCGTGCTGCCCTACGACCAGTCGCTGCGCCTGCTGCCCGCTTATCTGCAGCAGCTCGAGATGGAAAGCAACGGCAAGCGCGTCGCCCGCGACGGCTCGGCACTCGACTACGCCACGGCGCCTGTGATCTGGGGCGCGGCCGGCACCGATGCCCAGCACTCGTTCTTTCAGCTGCTGCATCAGGGAACGCAGCTGATCACAGCCGACTTCATCGGCTGCTGCAATAGTCACTACACGTTGAACGAGCATCACATCATGCTGCTGGCGAACTATTTCGCCCAGACCGAAGCGCTGATGCGCGGCCTGACCGCCGGCGAAGCGGAAGCAATGATGCGCGCGCAGGGACTGGCGGATGATCGCATCGGTCCACTGCTGCCGCACCGCATTTTCCCCGGCAACCGGCCCAGCACCTCGATCATGGTGAGAAAACTGGAGCCGCGCACGCTGGGCGCGCTGATCGCGCTCTACGAACACAAAGTCTTCGTGCAGAGCGTGATCTGGGACGTGAACGCTTTCGATCAGTGGGGCGTGGAACTCGGCAAGCAACTCGCCAACCGCATCCTGCCCGAACTGACCACCAGCGCCCCGGTCTCATCCCACGATGCCTCCACCAACGGGCTGATCAATCACTTCAAGGAGAACCGCTAAATAACAAATTCGATGAAACCGCCGTTACCTGCCCTGAGATTCGAAGGTGACTCAAACGAACGCAGACAAGACCAAACCCAAAGGCTTTAGCCACAGAGAGCACAGAGGACACAGAGAACTGGCAGAGCAATGAATTTTTTGCCATGTTTTTTATTTTCCTCTGTGAACTCTGTGCCCTCTGTGGCTTGCTTTTAGGGTTTTTCCGGCTTTGAGATAATATCCAATGGAGAAAACCATGAACGACGAAGCACTGAATATGAGCATCCGCAAATTCCTGAAGACCGTCGGCGTCAATTCCCAGCTCGCCATCGAAAAGGCGGTGCGCAAAGCGATCGAGGACGGCAAGTTGAAGGGCAATGAAACCCTCTCTGCAGCGATGACGCTCAAAGTCGGCAAGCTCGATCTCGACGTCAAGTTCGACAGCGAACTCAAGCTCGACTGACCGGTGATTGGTGATTGGTGATTGGTGATTGGTAAAATGCGAGTCACATTCAACTCGTCACTCATCCCCATCACAGCCGCAGGCTGCGGCGCGGCTGGATCAGCGGCGCTGCGCCGGCGCCGGCCTCAGGATCAGCTTGTCGTCGCGCTGTATCATTTCCAGCCGCTTCAGGAAGTTCATGCCGAGCAGCACGGTGTCGGGATCAAGACCGTCCGAGACCAGCGCCGACACCTCCCGCATCTCGATGCTTGCCAGGCGCACGCTGGTGAGCCGGGTCTGGTAACCCGGCGCCGGCCCCGCAGCCGTCTGCAAAGTCACTGCCGCTCCGAGCTTCAGCCCCAGACGGCGCGCCAGTTGCGTTGACAGCGCCACCTGAGTTGCGCCGGTATCGAGCAGAAACACCACGCGCTCGCCATTGATCTCGCCGTCCGCGACGTAATGCCCGGCGCGATTGCGCTGCAGCACGACTTCGCCCTGTGGCTGTTGCTGCAGCAGGCGCTGGGTATTGGGATTTTCCTGGCGCGCCAGCAATACGAAGAACACCCAGTAGATCACGCCCATGAGCGCGAGCCACACCACGACCTGCGTCATCACGCTGCCGCGCTGCGGGTTCAGGGCGACAGGATGAATGCGGCAGACGGTCAACCCGCGACCACCTGTTGCACCCTTCACTCTTTACCCTTCACTCTTCACAGTTTTAAAAAGTGCTCGCGATAGTACTTGAGCTCTTCGATCGATTCGTAGATGTCGGCCAGCGCCTCGTGTTTGCCATGCTTGACGAACCCGGCCATGATTGCCGGCTTCCAGCGTTTGGCCAGTTCCTTGAGCGTGCTGACATCGAGGTTGCGGTAATGAAAACAGGCTTCCAGTACCGGCATATAGCGCACCAGGAAGCGCCGGTCCTGATGCACCGAGTTGCCGCACATCGGCGATATTTTGGCCGGCACATGCTGGTCGATAAAAGCCGCAAGCTGCGCCTCCACTTCGGCCTCGGACAGGGTAGACGCCTTGACGCGATCGATCAGGCCGGACTTGGCATGCGTTGCCTTGTTCCAGCTGTCCATTGCATCGAGCACCGCATCGCTCTGGTGCACCACCATCACCGGCCCTTCTGCCACGGCATTCAGCTGTGCATCGGTCACCACGATGGCCACCTCGATTATCCTGTCGGTGTCGGGGTTGAGGCCGCTCATCTCCATGTCGATCCAGATGAGGTTGTTGGGGTCTTGTGCCATAATCGTCAATCAGGGAATTTAGAGGCGCTTATTGTGTCACAGATTGCCTTCCATCGATAAATTAGAGTCTCCAAGAGCAATGAACACCTTCAGCATCGTCTTTCTGTCCGCGCTTGCACTGGCCACGGTGATGCGCCTGTGGCTGGGCTCGCGCCACATCGGCCATATCAAGGCGCACCGCGCCGCCGTGCCGCCCGAATTTGCGGACCAGATCAGCCTCGATGCGCACCAGCGCGCCGCCGACTATACCTGCGTCAAAACCCGCATGGCTCTGGCGACTGTCGTATTGGAGGCGCTGTTATTGCTGTGGCTCACCTTCGGCGGCGGGCTGCAGGCGATGCACGAACTGTCCGCAGCCTGGCTGCCGGAAGGCATAGCCCGCGGACTCTCGCTGATCGCGCTGCTCATGCTGGTGATGACCGCCTTCGAAATGCCGTTTAGTGTTTACCGCACTTTTCGCATCGAAGAGCGGTTCGGCTTCAACAAGATGACGCCGCGCATGTTCGTAGTCGACGCGCTCAAGTCCCTGGCCATTGCAACGCTGATCGGCCTGCCGCTTGCGGCCTGCGTGTTGTGGCTGATGGCCACGATGGGCGCCTGGTGGTGGCTTTATGCGTGGGCGGTATGGGTCGTCTTCAATCTTCTCATGCTCGCCGTATATCCGACCTGGATAGCCCCGCTGTTCAACAAATTCACGCCGCTGCAGGACGATGCGCTGAAGGAGCGCGTCGAGCGCCTGCTTACCCGCTGCGGCTTCAAGGTCAAGGGCCTGATGGTGATGGACGGCTCGAAACGCAGCAGCCACGGCAACGCCTATTTCACCGGATTCGGAAAATCCAAACGCATCGTGTTTTTCGACACCCTGCTGTCGCGGCTGAGTCCTACCGAAGTCGAGGCCGTGCTGGCCCATGAACTCGGGCACTTCAAGCTGCGCCACGTCGTGAAACGCATGGTCTGGATTTTCACCGTCAGCCTCGGCTTTTTATGGCTGCTCGGCTACCTGATGGAAAAGGACTGGTTTTACCAGGGACTCAACGTCGCCACCCCCTCGACGGCCATGGCCCTGATCCTGTTTTTCATGGTGCTGCCGAATTTTACTTTTCTGCTCCAGCCCCTGCTCAGCCTGTATTCGCGCAAGCATGAATTCGAGGCCGACCAGTATGCCGCGCAACATGCCGATGCCCGCGACCTGGTCTCGGCGCTGGTCAAACTGTACAAGGATAATGCGTCGACGCTGACGCCTGATCCGGTGCATTCCGCATTCTACGATTCGCACCCGCCGGCGCCGATACGCATCGCGCGCCTGCGGGCCGCGGCTGCAACGGCGTAACACGGAGATATCATGCGCACGATTAAATTATTCGTCATCGCCCTTGCGACACTGTGCGTTTCCGCTGCCGTGCTCGCCAATCCTTTCCCCAAGGCCAATCCGCAGACCGGCAAGCGCATTTTTGACGAGACCAAATGCGGCGCCTGCCACAATTCCCTGATGGGCGGCGACGGCAACAAAATATTCACGCGTCCGGAGCACAAGGTGAAGGATGCGCAAGCCTTGCTCAAGATGGTGCGCTTTTGCGTCAACCAGACCGGCGCCCAGGTGTTTCCCGAAGACATGGAACACCTCGCCGCCTACCTCAATCAGCAGTTTTACAAGTTCCCGCGCTGACAGGCTCTTATGACCGACCTCTCGGGAAAAAGATGCAAGCCGTGCGAAGGCGGTGTCGCGCCGCTCAAACCCCAGGAAATCGACACTTTGCTCAAGCAGATTCCCGGTTGGGACTACGCGGGCGGCGTGATCACCAGAACCTATGCGTTCAAGGATTATTACCAGGCCGTCGCTTTCGTCAATGCCACGGCGTGGATTTCACACCGCGAAGACCACCACCCGGACATCACCCTCGGCTACCAGCAGTGCCGGGTCGAATATACGACGCACGCGATCGGCGGACTGTCACAGAATGACTTTATTTGCGCCGCGAAAATCGACGCGCTGTTCGATCTTTGAAAGCAGGCGCAAAAAAACAGTCTGACGCGCCCGCTGTCACCGGCCGGATCATCGCCAGTTTCGGGCGCCGCTATCTGGTCGAACTTCCCGACGCCACTATTCTCGATTGCGTCACCCGCGGCAAGCGCAGCGACCTGGCATGCGGCGATTGCGTCACGGTCAGTTCGAGTTCTCCCGGCGCCGGCGTCATCGAAACCACCGTGCCGCGCACCACGCTGCTCTATCGCTCCGATGCTTATCGCCAGAAGCTGATTGCGGCCAATGTCACCCAGGTCATCGTGGTCGCTGCCACGGCGCCGGAGATCCATGAAGACCTGGTCAACCGCTGCCTGGCCGCCGCCGAGCATGGCGGCATGAGCACGCTGATCGTGCTCAACAAATGCGACCTGCCTCAAAGCGCCGCGGCGCTAGCGGGCACGGCACTCTACACGCAACTGGGCTATCGTCTGCTGACCCTCTCCGCGAAAGAGGACATTACGCCGCTTATCCCCCATCTCGAGCGCCACGTCAGCGTGCTGGTCGGGCAGTCGGGTGTGGGCAAGTCAACCATCGTCAATCGCCTGCTGCCGGAGGCCGCGGCGCGCGTGGCGGAACTGTCGGCAGCGCTCGGCTCGGGGCGCCACACGACGACCCATGCGCAGCTGTATCACCTTGACGCCGACAGTCACATCATCGATTCGCCCGGCATGCAGGAATTCGGGCTGCACCACCTGACCGCCGATGAACTCGCACACAGCTTCGTCGAGTTCAGGCCATTGCTGGGCGAGTGCCGCTTCCGCAACTGCCGCCACCTGCAGGAACCCGGTTGCGCGATCACCGCGGCATGCGACGCGGGTCGCATCAACAGCCGCCGCCTCGCCTCCTACCGCAAGCTCGCGGTAGAGATCACGCACCACCCGGGATGGAAATAATATAAATAAAAACAAATACTTATAAGATAATTAGCAACGCGGACCCACGCTAACCCAGCGCGTGCGCCAGCGACACCACCAGCACCAGGAACATCCATAACACCAGCGTGCGCCAGATCAGTCCCACTGTGCTGTGCATGTAAACGACGTCGGCGGTCTCCCCCGCACCCATTTCGGGCCGGTAAACCACGCTGCCGTACTCATGCAGTGCATCGCCCAGGCGCACGCCGAGCGCTCCGGCGCCTGCGGCAAGAATGATGCCCTCGGTGTGCCGCGTCCAGGACTGCGCCTGCGTGCGCCAGCAATACACCGCATCCTCGAAATTCCCGACGATGGCAAAACTCAACGCCGTAAGCCGCGCCGGCAGCCAGTCGAGCCAGAAGAAAAATCCTTCCGCAAAACGGCCGAATTCGCCGAACTCGGCATCCGTGCGCGCGCTCCATTTGTCGTTGAGCAGCGCCGCCAGGCGGTACAGCACCGCGCCGGCGGGCCCCATGACGACAAACAACACGATCGTGCCGAACACGTGCCGGTGCGAACCGATCAGCCCCAGCTCGATGGCCACGCGCGCGATTTCACTGGAGTTGAATTCGTCCGCGGATGCGCCGCGCCATCTGCCGAGATTATCCCGCGCCTCCGCCACATTGTCGTCGCGCAATGCGTGCATGATCTCGGTGAAGTAGTGACTGAACTGGCGGAACCCCATCATCAGGTAGAGCACGGCGACATTCCAAACCCATGCCAGCAGCGGGCTCGCGCGATAAAGCAGGATCTGCACTACGAGCACCAGCAGGACTGCGGGCAACACGGCCAGCATCCAGGCCGCAACACCATGCCGGAACTGGCTCGCGTTGAACTGGCGCTCAAGGCCATCGGCGTACGCGGAGAACGCCCGATATATGCGATTGTCGTGGCGCAAAGGCCGAAGTTGTTCGACCAGAAACGCAACCAGCAAAGAGAAAAAAGTCATGCTTCAGTCACCTGGACACAGGTTTGGAGACTCTTAGGGATAGAGAATTTTTACGATCTCGACCTCGGCATCGCCGGCAGGACGGCGCCACTTCACGATATCGCCGACCTTGGCCCCTATCATCGCCTTGGCCAGCGGCGATGCCCAGCTGATTCTGCCGGCAGTCACATCTGCTTCGTCATCCCCCACGATGCTGAAGACCTGCCGCGTATCGTTCTCGTCAGCAATTTCGACAGTCGCGCCGAAATGCACGCCATCCCGGGGCTGTCCGGCAGGATCCACGACTATCGCGCGCTCGAGCTGGGCATTGAAATAACGCTGGTCGCGCTCGACTTCGCGCAGCTTGCGCTTCGCCTCAGAGTCGTCCTTGGCAAGAAGCGCGAGCTGCTCATGCTGTTCCTGCAGCGCCTTGACCTGCGCCTGCAACTCCTCCAGCCCTTGCGGCGTCACGTAATTCGAATGGTCGGAAAGCGGCCGTTCCGGCAGTTCGCCGGACACAGCATCGTCATCGCTTTCCTTTACAAACGCACGGCTCATGTCACAGGCCCCGGGGAAATGTTGAGCTTTCTTTATACCGGCGAACCCGAATCAAGGCAACCGCCGACGCGACGCCGGCCCTTGCCGCTCACGACCGGGCTACTCGGCGGGCCCGCACCAGCCGAGGAACTGCATGAGATCATCCTTCTGCCGCATCGTGTCCTCGTAACCGAGCTGAATCAGCGCGCGGCAGAACGATTTCTCGAACAACAGGTAGGAAAGCAGGTTCGAGCCGCTTCGGTTCAACGCACCGTAAAACAGCAGACGTATGGCCCTGGGCAGCTCATGCGCGTAGTCGCCCGCGATCTTCTCCAGCGCCGTGCTCGGCGACATCAGGCGGAAATCAACCGGACGCAGCGCCACCTCGTTCTGAGCGATCACCTGCGGCGGAATAAGGGCCAGCGTCCGGTTGATGCGCCGCAGCCGCTCCAGGTCCACTTCCAGGCTGTCGAGAAAAATGCTGTTCAGGCAGTGCCCGGCAATGTGCGACAGCGACGGGTACGCGTCGGCCTTGATGCGCTCGGGAGATTGATCGAGCTGGCGTCCGACGCCGATGATCAGCAGCCGGTCCGCCCCCAAATGCAACGCCGGGCTGATCGGCGCCACCTGGCGCATGGAGCCGTCGCCGAAATGCTCGCGGTTAATGCGCACCGCGGGGAAGATGAACGGCAGCGCGCTCGACGCCATCAGATGATCCAGCTCTATGGGCATGGCGATGCCGAGGCGCCTCGCCCGCCGCCAGGGCTTCAGTTCGGGCGCGCCCTGGAAAAACGTAACCGCCTGGCCGGATGCATAACCGGAACACGTCACGCCCACTGCGTCCAGGTCGCCGGCATCAATTGCCGCCTGGATCGCGGAAAATTCGAGCCGTCCGCGCAGCAGTTCGGCCAGCGGCGCATTGTCGAGCAATGACACCGGCGTCTGCCTGCCCAGCCCACCCCCGGCCAGCGCTGCCAGCAGCCAGTGCGCCGTATTGCGTAGTACGCCGACGGGGTCCGAACGGTAGACATAGCGAGCGCTGAAATTCTTCCATACCCGCACCAGCTCCCGCACGCCACGCCTGAAATTGGAGCCGTTCATTGCCAGCACGGCCGCGTTGATCGCCCCCGCCGAAGTGCCGCAGATGACCGGAAACGGATTGCGCTCATCCCTGGGCATCAATTCCGAGATCGCGCGCAGCACGCCGACCTGGTACGCGGCGCGCGCGCCGCCGCCGGACATGACCAGTCCTACTTTGGGTCTCGACGGTCGGTCATTATTATTCATTATTCAGCCCGGCGCCTGGATCGCGGTCTATGTTGCCACATCAATGATCAGCCATCTAGCGGACCCGGCAGGCGCTGCGGCAGCGTGCCGGCATGCGGCGCAAGGTAGAGCGCCTGAACGCCGGCACCGAGCAGCGTCACGCTGCCATCGAGCCGGTTATTGCCGGTGTCGCTGAACTCGAAACGGTAGATCCGTCTCAGTACCGGCCGGCCGTCGTCGCTGCGTTGCATGCCGAGTGCTGCCAGCGCCACGGTGTCGTCGAGCAACTGCACGCCGTCCGCAGTGCAGGCCAGCCGCGCCGCGCGAATCGCTGATTCCCGAGCGCGCAGGCTGTCGGACCAGAACCAGGCCAGGCCCACGAGCAGCATAACGGCAAAAATCTCAGTCACCTTGAGCCGCCATTACGCCCCGTCAGCCGCGGAGCATGCGGCACAGGCTGTATAACATGCCGGCGGTCGCGCCCCAGATGTAACGTCCTTCGCAGGGTATGGCCATGTAATGCCGGTGGCGGCCCCTGAAATGATACTGCCGGCGCTGATAATTCGAGGGGTCGAGAAAATACTCGAGCGGCGCCTCGAACACCTCCTCCACCTCGAACGCATCAGGTTTCAGGGTAAACGGCGGCTCTACCCAGCCCACGACAGGAGTGATGCGGAAACCCGATGGAATCTCGTAGTCCGGCAGCCTGCCGAGCAACGACACGCGGGCGCGCTGCAGGCCGACTTCCTCCTCGGTCTCGCGCAGCGCAGTATCCTCGCGGCCGCTATCGCCGGTTTCGACGCGACCGCCGGGAAAACAGATCTGGCCCGCGTGGTCATTCAAATGCGCCGTACGCTGGGTAAACATCACCGTGACGGCGCCGTCATGGTTGACCAGCGGCACCAGCACGGCCGCTTCGGTAACGCGCGCGCCTTCCCGCAGGGCAATCACGTGCAGGTCATTCTGTTCGGGCGCGGGTGGCGGCAACCTGAGCCGTTCGGCAATGCCGTCACGGGACAGCGGGAATATTCCGCGGGTATGGGCTGTTAACGGGGGGTGGGCCACGTGAAATTTTCTTAATACTTGATATTGAAGAGGATTTTAACCGTGATCGGGTATACTCGTCACGCTGCTTGGGATCAAGCGCGGCTTACACTAGCGTCCGGTGGCAATCCACCCTACAAACAAGGAGAAATTCATGAAGATCCGTACCATGATTATTGCGGCAACTCTCGCGTTCGTTACTGGTCCCGCATTTGCCAGCAGCTGTCCGAAACACATGAAAGCCATAGACGCGGCGCTGCCAACGGCCAAACTATCCGATGCGCAGATGACGGAAGTCAAGAAGTTGCGTGCCGATGGCGAAGCGTTTCACAAAGCAGGCAAACATGCGGAATCGATGGATGCGCTGACCAAGGCTGAAAAGCTCCTCAAGATCTGATTAGACTGCACGCTTTCATAAAAAAAACCCCGCCCGTCCGGCGGGGTTTTTTTATGGCGGCACGGCCTGCATTCTCGCTGACCGTATGCCGGCGACAAGTCAGGGATGCCGGGCCGCCGCGGACCAAGTCACGTTGTCCCCGAGGCGGATCACGCCACCGGTGATGACGCGCGCGGCGATGCCGCCATGACCGCGCATTGCGTTATAGCCGCCGGCGCCGAGATTGGTTTCCATGCGCGAACAGGGCTCGCACAGACCGGTACCTTCGAACATCACGCCGCCGATTTCGAACCGCTGATCGTGCAGCGCCAGCAGGTTGATGCCGGATACCACCAGATTGCGACGTGTCAGCCCGGGCGGGATCGCAGCACCGCCCAGCAGGCCCGCGACGGCCGTCAGATGCTCCTGCTGAATCAGTGTCACCTGGCGCTCGCTGCCGGGACGCGTCGCCCGGTGATCGCCGACGAGGCCGTGATCGGCCAGCACTTCGGCATGATTTACCGCCGCTGGCGGTATGCGCTTCTGCGGCCGCAAACCGATCCACTCCAGCCGGCCGGCGCGGGGAAAGGTACCCATGAGGCTGCGCAGCGGACTGTCGGGGTTGAGTTTCATAATACCTGGCGCGGGATCCGCTGCGCCATCAGGGTTCGGTGGCCCATTTCTTTACCAGGGTATCCGTTTCCGATCGCGGAAAAAGCCACCGCTCGGACCACTGTCAGGCAGTGTCGCCAGCCATACTGCGGTGTCAGCGCCCTGCCCCGGCGTGCGCGGCGCCTTTGGGCCGCCCATATCGGTTTTCACCCACCCCGGGCTCATCGAGTTCACCAGAATGTTGGATCCCTTGGATTCGGCGGCGAGAATTCGAGTCAGGGCATTTAACGCGGTTTTGGAAATCCGGTAAGCGGGCGTGCCCTCGCCCATCCCGGAAAGCTGGCCCAGCTCGCTAGACAGGTTGACGATGCGGCCATAGCCTTTTTTCTTCATCAGCGGCACCAGTGCCTGGCACAGCAGGAGCGGGCCGAACAGGTTGGTCGCCAGCGTGTCGCGGTAGGTGTTTATTCTGGAATCGACAAAACGCGAGCCGCGCGGATCGATCATAATCCCCGCGTTGTTGACCAGCACATCGAGACGGCCGTGGCTTTTCCCGATCCAGGCGGCAAGCGCGTTGATGCTGCGTGCGCTGGTGACGTCGAGCGTGCGGGTTTCGACATCCAGCCCCTCATTGCGCAGAACCCCGGCTGCCGCCCTGCCCCTGGCCGCATCGCGGCTCGCGAGCACCACGTGCAGGCCGCGCTGCGCCAGCTGGCGGCAGATCTCGAAACCGATGCCGCGATTGGCGCCGGTGACGAGGGCGATGCGCTTAGTGCTGCTCATGACATCCCTCTAATGCAAAAAATCATTAGCCACCAAGGCAAATCAGTCCTTGGCTTTTTTGCCCGCAGCTTTCAGCTTGATACCAACCATGCTCTCGGGCTTCACCCACTCGTCGAACTGCTTTGCGGTCAGGTGGCCCAGCGCAACCGCTGACGCCTTGAGCGTGAGGCCTTTCTTGTGCGCGTTTTTCGCGATCGCCGCCGCCTTTTCGTAGCCGATGTAGGGGTTGAGCGCGGTGACCAGCATCAGCGAGCCGCGCATCAGCTGCTCGATGCGCTCGGGATTGGGCTCGATGCCGACGGCGCAATGCTCGTTGAAATTCTCGCAGGCATGAGCGAGCAGCTTCGCGCTGTGCATGAAGTTGCGGATCACCATCGGCCGGAACACATTGAGCTCGAAATTGCCGGATGCACCGCCGAGGTTGACCGCAACGTCGTTGCCGAACACCTGGCAGCACACCATGGTCAGCGATTCCGACTGCGTTGGGTTGACCTTGCCGGGCATGATGGAACTGCCGGGCTCGTTCTCGGGTATGCTGAGCTCGCCGATGCCGCAGCGCGGACCGCTCGAAAGCCAGCGGATGTCGTTGGCGATTTTCATCAGCGAGCCAGCAAGCGTCTTCAACGCCCCGTGCGCATGCACCACGCCATCGCAGGAGGCGAGCGCCTCGAATTTGTTGGGGGCGGTGACAAACGGCAGCTTCGTCAACTGCTTCAGTTCCGCGGCAACTTTCACCGCGAACTGAGGATGCGCATTGAGCCCGGTGCCGACCGCAGTGCCGCCCAGCGCCAGCTCGCACAGGTGCGGCAATGCGGCGTCGATGTGCTTCAACCCGTGATCAAGCTGCGCGACGTAGCCCGAAAATTCCTGGCCCAGCGTGAGCGGCGTGGCATCCTGCAGATGGGTGCGGCCTATTTTCACGATGTGCATGAATTTTTTGGCTTTTTTATCCAGTGTGGCGCGCAGCGTTTTGAGCGCCGGCTTGAGCTGTTTTTCAATCACGATCACTGCCGCAACGTGCATCGCGGTCGGGAACGTATCATTCGATGACTGCCCCTTGTTGACGTCGTCGTTCGGATGCACCAGCCGCTCCTCCCCGCGCACGCCGCCCATCAGTTCCGAACCGCGGTTGGCCAGCACCTCGTTCACATTCATGTTGGTCTGCGTTCCCGAACCGGTCTGCCACACCACCAGCGGGAAATGGTCGTCAAGCGCGCCGGAAAGCGCTTCATCGGCGGCCTTGATGATGGCCGCGCCCTTTTTTTTGTCCAGCGCGCCGAGCGCCACGTTGACCGCAGCCGAGGCTTTTTTCACCAGCACCTGTGCATGCACGACATCCAGGGGCATAGTTTCGCCCGGGAAATGGAAATGATGCAGGCTGCGCTGCGTCTGCGCGCCCCACAGTTTGTCGTTGGGCACTTCGATATCGCCCATGGTGTCGTGTTCGATGCGTACGTTCTTGGCCATGTTTGTTTCCTGTCGCGTTGTCTAAACCAGGAAGGCGGGATAGAGGAAGCCCTCACCCTTCACCCTACACCCATCACCCTTCACTAAAGAAGACTCTTCTGCTCGCTCCGCTGCGCGCCGGCTTCGACCACCGTCAGCGCGGTCATGTTGACGATGCGCCGCACCGTCGCGCTCGGCGTCAGGATATGCACCGCCCTCGCGGCACCGAGCAATATGGGTCCCAGGGTGATGCCGTCGCCGGCGGAATTCTTGAGCAAATTGAACGCGATATTGGCGGCGTCCAGCGTCGGCATCACCAGCAGGTTGGCCTCCCCCTTCAGCCGCGAATCCGGGAATGCCTTCAGGCGGATCGGTTCCGAGAGCGCGGCATCGCCATGCATTTCCCCCTCGACTTCAAGGCTGGGCATGATTTTCGTGATGATGGCCAGCGCTTCGCGCATTTTGCGCGCGGTCGGCGTGTCGGCCGTGCCGAAACTCGAGTGCGACAGCAGCGCCACTTTCGGCGCCACGCCGAAGCGGCTGATTTCCTCCGCCGCCAGCATCGTCGACTCCGCAATCTGCTCCGCGCTGGGATCGAAATTGACGTAGGTATCGCAGATGAACACCGTGCGCTGGGGCAGGATCAGCATGTTCATCGCGGAATAATTCTTCACGCCCGGATGCCGGCCGATCACCAGATCGACAAACCGCAGGTGCCCCAGATACCGGCCCAGAACGCCGCACAGCATGGCGTCGGCCGCCCCCATGCGCATCAACATCGCGCCGATCAGCGTGGCGCGCCGGCGCATGTCGAGTTTGGCAATTTCAGGCGTCACGCCGTGGCGCGAGGCAAGCCGGTGATATTCGGTCCAGTACTCGCGGTAGCGCGGATCGTTGGCGGGATTGACCAGTTCGTAGTGTTCGTCCTTCCTGATCCGCAGGCCCAGGCGCTCGATGCGCTGCTCGATGATTTCCGGCCGGCCGATCAGGATAGGCCTCGCCAGGCCTTCGTCGACCACCACCTGCACCGCGCGCAGCACGGTCTCCTGTTCGCCTTCGGCATAGACGACGCGCTTGGGCGAGAGCTTGGCGGCAGCGAACACCGGCTTCATGATAAGGCCGGAGTGATAGACAAACTGGTTCAGACGCTCGCGGTAAGCGTCGAAATCGGTGATGGGGCGCGTCGCCACACCGCAGTCCATCGCGGCCTTGGCCACCGCCGGCGCCACCTTGGCGATCAGGCGCGGATCGAACGGTTTGGGGATCAGGTATTCAGGACCGAAAGACAGATTCTGCTCGCCATAGGCCATGGCCACGACATCGGACTGCTCGGCCTGCGCCAGTTCGGCGATCGCATACAACGCAGCCAACTCCATTTCTGTGGTAATGGTGGTGGCGCCAACGTCGAGCGCGCCGCGGAAAATAAACGGAAAGCACAACACGTTGTTGACCTGGTTCGGATAATCAGAGCGGCCGGTGGCGATCACCGCGTCTGGCCTGGCCGCTTTCGCGAGTGCTGGATGAATTTCGGGTTCGGGGTTGGCCAGCGCGAGTATCAGCGGCTGGGCGGCCATTTGTTTGACCATCTCGGGCTTCAACACGCCGCCCGCCGACAAGCCCAGAAACACATCAGCGCCCTTGATCACTTCCGCCAGCGTGCGCTCCCGGGTCTCGATCGCGTACTGCGCCTTGTCCGGGTCCATCTCCTCCTTGCGTCCCTTGTAGACCACGCCGTGGATATCGGTGACGACGATGTTCTCTTTGGCAAGCCCCATTTTTACCAGCAGATCGAGACAGGCCAGCGCCGCCGCGCCCGCGCCCGATACCACCAGCTTCACTTTGCCGATGTCCTTGCCGACGACCTTGAGCCCGCTGACAAAAGCGGCGCCGACGGTGATCGCAGTGCCATGCTGGTCATCGTGAAACACCGGGATCTTGCAGCGCGCCCTGAGTTTGCGCTCGACGATGAAGCACTCCGGCGCCTTGATGTCTTCAAGATTGATGCCGCCAAACGTGGGTTCGAGGCTGGCGATAATATCGACGAGTTTGTCCGGATCGCGTTCGTCGATCTCGATATCGAAAACGTCGATGCCGGCGAACTTCTTGAACAGCACCGCCTTGCCTTCCATCACCGGTTTGGAGGCGAGCGGCCCGATGGCGCCCAGACCCAGCACCGCCGTGCCGTTGGTGATCACCGCCACCAGATTACCGCGCGCGGTCAGATTGCGCGCTTCGGCGGGATCGGCGACGATCGCCTCGCACACGGCGGCGACGCCGGGCGTATAGGCCAGCCCGAGGTCGCGCTGGTTGATCAGGCCCTTGGTGGGCGCAATCGAAATTTTTCCGGGGGTCGGCGTGCGGTGATATTCAAGCGCCGCCTTGCGCAATTGCTCGTCCATGAAAAAACCGTGTCAGCTGATGGATTGCCAATTATACCGCAGGGCGTCGCGGCGACCCCGCTCCGTGCCGCCCATCTGCTTGCCGATAGCAGCGTATTTTTGTCGGCTGCCGACTTTATGCTATGGTCTCGCCTGCTTCCGCATACAGACCGGCCATGGGCGACCTCTCCTCGGAAATCCGCAGCGCGCTTTATCCCGAAATCGAACCCTTCGACGCCGGCATGCTCGAACTCGACGGGCTGCACCGCATGTACTGGGAGCAGTCGGGCAATCCCGCAGGCAGCCCGGTCGTGTTCCTGCACGGCGGGCCCGGCGCAGGCAGCGCGCCCGCACACCGCCGCTTCTTCGATCCGGCGCATTACAGGATCGTGATATTCGATCAGCGCGGCGCCGGACGCTCCACGCCCTTGGGCGAACTGCGCGACAACACCACGCCGCACCTCGTCGCCGACATCGAGCGGCTGCGCGCGCATCTCAGCATCGAACACTGGCTGGTGTTCGGCGGCTCGTGGGGCAGCACGCTCGCGCTGGCTTACAGCGAAGCGCATCCGGAGCGCTGCGCGGGACTCATCCTGCGCGGCATTTTCCTGTGCCGCAAAAGCGAAATCGACTGGTTCCTCTACGGCCTGCGCAATCTGTTTCCTGAAGCGTGGCATGCGTTCGCCGGCGCCATCCCGGAAGCCGAGCACGGCGATCTGCTCGCAGCCTATTACCGGCGCCTGACCGACCCCGACCCCGCGGTACACATGCCTGCTGCGCGCGCCTGGAGCGTTTACGAAGGCTCGTGCTCGACATTGCTGCCCAGCGCCGAGACCGTGGCTTACTTCGCCGGCGACGTGGTGGCGCTGGGACTCGCCCGCATCGAAGCGCATTACTTCAGCCACAACATATTTATTCCGGATAATTCGCTGTTGAACAATATCGGCCGCATCCGCGACATTCCAGCCGTGATCGTGCAGGGCCGCTACGATGCGGTGTGCCCCATAGTCAGCGCCGACGACGTGCACCGCGCGTGGCCCGAAGCCGAGTACATCGTCGTGCCCGGCGCCGGGCACTCGGCGTGGGAACCGGGCATCTGCGCGGAACTGGTCCGAGCCACTGAGAAATTCAAGTCAAAGCTTTAAGTCAAAATCCAATAGCCACAGAGATCACAGAGGGCACAGAGTAAGACCAACAACAAAACATGGGGACATCCAAGTATTTGAAGCGTGTAGTGATTTTCTCTGTGATCTCTGTGTACCCGTCGAGCGGGTATTGAGAAGAATCCTCTGTGGCTAATGCATTTTGATTGGTATTTGATCTACGGTTTCAACTTTAAAGGGTAAACAAATGCGTCTCGTCACTTATTCCGAATCCAAGCGCAAGCCGGCCCAGGTCGGCGTCGTCGCCCAGGATGGCAGCATCATCGATCTCGCCCGCGCGGCAAAGAAAGCGCGCGTAAAACTGCCGTTCGCGGCGGATGACATGATCGCGCTGATCGGCTCGGGGCGCGCCGGGCTTGCTGCCGTGAAAAAAGCGATCGCCGGCCTCAAGACCGGCCACCATGCGCAGAACAAGGTCGTGCTGCATGCCCCGATTCCTCGCCCGCGCAAGAACGTGTTCTGCGTCGGCTGGAACTACCTCGACCACTTCGCGGAAGGCGCCAAAGCGCGGCCTCATGTGCAGGAAATGCCGTTGCATCCGGCTTTTTTCACCAAGGCGCCGACCACGGTGAACGGTCCTTACGACCCCGTCCCGGCGCACGCCGGCGTCACCGAAAAGCTCGACTGGGAAGTGGAACTCGCCATGATCATAGGCAAAGGCGGCATCAACATCGCCGAAGCCGACGCAATGAAGCATATCTTCGGCTATACCGTGGTCAACGACGTGTCGGCGCGTGAAGTGCAGCGCCAGCACGGCCAGCAGTGGTTCAAGGGGAAAAGCCTGGATGGGCACTGCCCGATGGGGCCGTGGATCGCCACCGCCGACGAAGTGCGCGAGCCGCAGAACCTGCGCATCACCTGCCGCGTCAACGGCGTCACCAAGCAGGACTCGAACACCAGCTACATGTATTTCAAGCTCCCGCGCATCATCGCCGAGCTGTCGGCCGGGCTCACGCTCGAACCGGGCGACATCATCCTCAGCGGCACGCCGGCCGGCGTCGGCCATGCGCGCACACCGCCGGAGTTCATGAAAGCCGGCGACGTGCTGGAGACCGAGGTCGTGGGGCTGGGATTGCTGCGGAACAGGATCGGGAGTTGAAAAGCTTAGACACAAAGGACACGAAGGACACGAAGGACGAGAAGGAAAAACACTAAGCCAATCAGAGACATAGCAGCATGTCACCCATGTCCCCGGACTGATCTATTACCTATCCCCCTGACCGGTCAGTCCCCGCGGGCTTCATCTTGTTCGGAGAGCTGACGGGACCGACTTGAGAAAAACTCAAACTTCTCCTTGACGTCAATCGAGAAAATATTTGCGATGACGTGAGTCGCCTTCAGCATTTGGTCGATAGCCGGGGAGAGAAGCTTAAATGGTGGCTCGCGCTCAGGGCCCCAAATAACAGACTCAATCTCATCGTCTTGACCGACGACCACTTGCCTTTCGAGATCCCGCGCCACATGGTGTGTGGCCTCGGATAGTAGGCGTAGTCGGTGAGAAAAACATCGTGGAGTTTTGCAGCCTGAGCGAACTGCTCAACCGATAAGTAGGTCAGCCCTTTCGTGGCTTGGCTTAGCTCGGCGATCGTCTTGTCGAGTTCCTCGTCGGTAATCCATGCGGATACTCCCCGCCGGCTGTCAGGGCTGGTCTTCTTTAGATTCTTGTAGATGTCTCTTCGTCGGTGCTGATCGTTTTGCACGTACGTCCGAACTAGCTCCGGTTGCTGCCAGATTGCGCCAAGAACAAACAGTGCCTCAAGCATCGCGCGACGGAGAATAAGCCCTTCAGTGTGCATCCCGCGCTCAGCCAAAAGGAGCACACCCTCAAACGCACTCAAGACTCGGCGAAAAAGAACGCACTGAGAACCTGCTGACCGTCGTTGGTGTCCGCTCCAATTTGAGGAACGAGGTCGCTACAGAAGGCGGCGACGTCGTCCGCAAGTGTGAACCAGCCGGGTGCACGTTCGCGAATCTGGCGAATCATTTGCGCGGGATCGGGGCCTAGATACCTGTTCATACGCTTGCTGGACGGCTTGATATATACGGCCCAAAAGCCGCGTTTAAATATGGCATTCTGTCCCGCCCGCTGACATCCCTCAAGCGTTTCGATTCATCAATCTTCTTTTCTCCGTGTACTCCGTGTACCCGTCGAGCGGGTATTGAAAAGAATGCTCAGTGCGAAACGGGGTTTGCACGAAGAACAGTTCAGGTATTCCGCAGCCCAATCCCTCACACGTCGCATCACAACATTTTGTTTTTATTATGCTTTCCTTCGTGTACCCGTCTAGCGGGTATTAAAAAGAAGCCTTGGCGGTTAATTTTTTTTGATCTTATTGCAAGCCTAAGATTCGCGTCAGCGCGCGCCGAGGACTTTCGCCGCTTTGGCAACGTCCTTGGGCTTGACCCAGAAAATCGCGCCGAAGCGTCCCTTGCCCGCGGCCACCGCATCCATCGCCACCATGTTGATGCCGGCCTTGGCGAGCTTGGCGCAGATTTTTGCGATCGCTCCCGCCTTGTCTTTGCCCTGCGCCAGAAACACCGTTTTCTTTTCATCCACGTTCAGGTCCAGTTTGCGCGCGGCGCGCGTGAATTTTGCGGCGTCATAGGGGATGAAATCCACCTGCGCGCCGTCCGCACTCGGGAAACCGGTGAACGCAATCAGGTCGACGCCGTGCCCGGCCAGGCTGTCGAGCAGTTGTGCGGCCTGGCCGGCGCGGTTGTGGGTTTGCATGCTGAAGTAAGCCGTCTTGCGGATGGTAGTCGCCATGGTCACTTCCTCCGTTGAGAAAAAGGCGTTTCCATTATGCGCCGGACGGTTACGTGGCGCACGGGTGGACCGGGCATTTTATGCCAGCCTGGCAGGCTGTCAGACTTGGCCCCATTCATCGGTACACCTAGCGCTTTCGCCTTATTCTTTAGTTTTTCCATTTTAGGAACTTGTCGGACCAGGATCCGACAAGTTCCTTAGCCTTGAAGCCCGTGGCCAACCGCAGTAGCATGCGCATTCTTGGGAGACATTCATGGACACGCCGCAGCGAACCCACATCACCGTCATCCCCACCGGCGCCGCGCTAGGCGCAGACGTGTCGGGCGTCGACCTGGCCAAGCCGATTTCGGCCGAAACGTTCAAACAGATCGAGGATGCCTGGCACACCCACCTGGTGCTGCGCTTCCGCAGCCAGCATCTTGACGATCCGGCACTGCTCGCGTTCGGCCGCAGGTTCGGCGACCTCGACAGGGCGCCTATCCATGCCAGGGGCGATGTCGAGGATCCGTTTCCCGAAATCACGGTGATGTCGAACATCAAGGTCGACGGCAAGCCGATCGGCAATCTCGGCCACTACGAGGCGGTGTGGCACACCGACATGTCGTACAACGAGAATTGCCCGATCGGCAGCCTGCTCTACTCGCTAGAAGTCCCGCCCGAGGGCGGCAATACCGGCTTCTCCAACATGTACGAGGCCTACGACACGCTGCCGCCGCATCTGAAGAAGGAAATCCTGGGCCGGTTCTGCCGGCACGATTCGAGCCGTAACAGTGCGGGTGAACTGCGCAAAGGTTTCCAGGAAATCACCGACCCGCGCGACGCCCCGGGCGCGCTCCATCCGCTGGTGCGCACGCATCCCAAAACTCACCGCAACTGCCTGTTCCTCGGCCGCCGCCATAACGCCTACGTCATGGGGCTGCCGCTGGATGAAAGCGAAGACCTGCTCAAACAACTGTGGGCGCACGCCACCCAGCCGCAGTTCGAGTGGTACCAGGTGTGGAAAGTGGGCGATCTCGTGATGTGGGACAACCGCTGCACCATGCATCGCAGGGATGCGTTTGATCCCGAGTCGCGGCGGCTGATGCATCGCACGCAGGTGCGGGGCGACAAGCCGTACTTCGACCCCAAGACCCTCGATCTGCGCGCCTGACCGGGCGCGCAGCGGTTGCGGCGCAGGAGGGTGTTTTACTCCTCTCCCCTCTCTCCTCACGCCTTTTTATTGTCCCCGGGTTTCCCGGCCGCCGCCCGCAGGCTTTCCAGCGCGGCTTTCTGCATTTCCAGGGTCTTGACCGTCATCTGCACGAACCCGACGTTCATGGTGAGCCAGTTCTCTATGGTCTTCAGCTCGGAGATCTTCTTTTCGATCTCCCCGATATCGACGGTCGGCGTCACCATGCCGGGAATCGGAAACGACAGCGGATTCCACATTTTCTGCATGAACTCGAACATATCCTTGGGCAGTCCCTGTTCCGCCATGTCGCCCTCCTTGGTAGGGTTTGATCCTGATGACCGTGGTGCAGGAAAGTTCTATTATAAGCCGTCATGTTTGCCTCCCCATCCTGTCCATGAAATTCCTCAAAGCGGTGCGGCTCGACGACTCCGATGCGCGCCTCTATGCCGCGGAAGGCGGCGCCGCCGAGGATGGCGAATGGGTGGTGTCCGGCGGATACGCGGTCTGCGACCCGGCTGCGGGCCACCGGCGTGCGCCCTGCCACTGCGCCACCACGTTCGTCGCGGTGAAATCGCATGGCCGCTGCACGATCGCGGAAGTGTGCGACATCGATCCCGCCGCGTATGACGGCATACGGGAATCCCTCATCCGGCACTTCGTCGAGGATCTCGGCGCCCCATCGCTGGAGGCGGCGCGCGTAGCGGCAGAGGATGAATGCGCATATACCGCCGATCTGGCTGCGGGATTTCCGGACGAAGTGTGGATCAGCGTGAACCGGGAGCCCACTGCAGACGGCATAGGGGAACGATATTCGGTATTCAAACGCCTGATGATAGGCGCCCACAAGGTGTGAAGCGGTAAGCGGTGGTAAGCGGTGAGCGGTGAGCGGTAATCAGAAAACCGCAGGCAATTGGCGCTACCCGCGGTCCACTGTTTGCTGCCCTGCCCTTAGACTAGCTCGACCCGGATCTCCTCGCCATCCCGCACGGTCTGGAGCCGGCGCGGATCGCCCTCGATCTTGCCAAGAACATTGCATTTGCTGGCCAACCGGCATTCATCGTTTTTTGATATCGGGGTCGGCCCATAGGGCAGCGCAAGCGCGCTGCCGTCCGCCCAGAAGCAGACCGTCCCGGGATCCACCACCTGCCTGGCGTCGGCCTCCAGCGCCACGGTGACCGGCAGACTGAAGTAAACCTCCTCGCCCCAGGTATTAGCGCTCGCTACGCAGGGCAGCGCCCCAAGCAGCTTTCTGGTCGTAGGGGTGTCGTGCAAGTTAGCGATCACTTCGCCTGCCTGCCACGAGATGCGGATTGTTGCCACGGCTGCTGACCTGCCCCTCTTTAAAGGGGCGAGGATACGGTAGCGCCGGACAGTGCGGTTGATTTGACCCGCAGGGCGCGGACGGCGTTGCCTACAATGTACTGCAGCCGCTGCTTTTCGTTCATCACCTTGTTGGTATACACATCCTGATCGTCACTGAGCGCTCCAGCGTACATCTGCAGCGCCATGCTCAGGTTGCCGGTGCGTCCCAGGTATTCCTTGAGAATTTTCGAACCCACCAGAATATTGGTTGCGGGGTTGAACACCGCGGATACGCCGCCAAGCGCCTCGAATTTCTCGGTATGGTACTTGGGTATGATCTGCATCAACCCTTTCGCGCCTGCAACACTCTCCGCTATGGGGTTGAAACGCGACTCGACCGAGATCACCGCGATGATCAGCAGGGGATCAAGGCCGAACTGATGACCGGCCCCGTAGGCGATGCTGACCAGGTCATGCGTGACATCCAGCGAAACCTTGTAACGTTTAGCCAGGAATTCGGCCAGGGCGGTATGGCTGGCGTCCGCGGATTGCGAGGCCGCAGGCGTCGAACCTTCAGCCACAGACGGCTTGACCGTACCCAAGGACAGAACGCGGGAATAGGAATCGCTGAAGAAATGGGCGCTGTGCTGATTATTGATGATCAGCAGCAACGCTGCCACGCTGGCGATAAGCACCAGAACGGATACCGTGCTGCGTGCCCACAATGAAAGCTGCTTCAGATCCAGCGCAAACAGTTCGAGAATCGATTTTGCTGACATGGCAAAACCTCCTTTCGCTAATAGCCAACAGCGCTTGCGCTGTGGCGTTGTGTTACCTCGCTACGGTAACCTGGCTCCTATCGACTTCGAAATCGGCCCAAAACCACTATACGTTGTGGACCGGATGAAATTTTTGGCTAATTCTAGTGGCTCGAACTCCTGCTGGCAACAACTTTACTCGCCCTTGCAACAGGCCCGGAAGCCGGGATAAACCGATATGGTGCGTTGCACCATTAGAACATTATCTTGTTTTATATGACTTTTGTCAATCAACTGCGTGAAGCGCGTAAGTCCTTTAATGCAAAGCAAAAAAATATGGCCCCACAATTCAGACTCGATTTTCGATACCTTCGACCCCGGCCACCAGTTCAGGTTCATTTAAATATTTATTATATATTTCAAATACTTATGATAATGCTGGCAGGGCGGGCCTAGGCCGAATCCTGCCTGGAGCGCCTACTGTCTCAATTACCACAACAGCACGCCAGTGGCGCCAGCAGCCGGCCCGGCTTTTCGCCGCCATGTTTGAGCGGCCGCATCGCCTGGCTGATCCTCAACGCCCTCACCACGGTTGCCTGCGGTAGCCATTGGTCGTTTCGCGCGCCGGGAGTGTAACCGATTTGCCGCGACTATGGAATTGATCTGCTTGCTTGAAACCTCGGCAGGCCGCCGCTTATACTCGGATCAACCCTGTCGGAGCAAGTCACCATGCCCAAATTCTCTCCCGAAGCCATCCGCACCATCGCGCTCGTCGGACACGGCGCAGCCGGAAAGACCACGCTAGCCGAAGCCCTGATGCACCAAGCCGGTGCCATCAGCGCCATGGGCAGCGTGGAAAAAGGCTCCACGGTCTGCGATTCGGACCCCCTGGAAAAAACCTACCAGCACTCGCTGAACGCCGCCGCCGTTCACTTTGCATCCGGCGATACCCGGATTCACCTGATCGACACGCCGGGGCTGCCCGATTTCATAGGCCGCGCGATCGGCGCACTGCCTGCGGTCGAGACCGCCGCGGTGGTGATCAGCGCCCAGAACGGCATAGAGATGATTACGTCGCGCATGATGCAGTGGGCGGCCAAGCGCGGCCTGTGCCGCATGATCATCATCAACAAAATCGATGCCGAGAACATCAATCTGCCCCAGTTACTCGACCGGATTCAGGCGACGTTCGGCAAGGAATGCCTGCCGATCAACCTGCCGGCAGACGGGGGGAAGCGCGTGGTGGACTGTTTTTTCACCCCCCACGGAGAATCGGACTTCTCTTCGGTAGAGGATGCCCACCAGTCACTGGTCGACCAGGTGGTTGAAGTCGACGAAGCGCTGATGGCAAAGTACCTTGAGCAGGGCGAGATCGAACCGGAGCAGCTGCACGCGCCGTTCGAACAGGCGTTGCGCGAGGGGCATTTGATACCGGTGTGTTTTGTGTCGGCACGCAACGGCGCCGGCGTTGCCGAATTGCTGGATATCCTGGTGCGCCTGATGCCCAACCCGACCGAGGGCAACCCGCCGCAGTTTCTGAAAGGTGAGGCCGCCGACGCGACGACCATCCACGCCGAGCCCGACCCGGCCAAGCATGTGCTAGCGCACGTATTCAAGGTGATGATCGATCCCTTTGTCGGCAAGATCGGTGCCTTTCGCGTACACCAGGGCACGATCAACAAGGACACGCAACTCTTTATCGGTGACGGCCGTAAGCCGTTCAAGGTCTCCCACCTATACCTGATGCAGGGCAAGGATCTGATAGAAACCGACGCCCTGGTGCCCGGCGATATCGGTGCGATCGCCAAAGTCGATGATATCTATTTCGATGCCGTGCTCCATGATTCGCACGACGAGGACCACATTCACCTCGTGCCTCTCGAGTTTCCGCAGCCGATGCACAGCCTTGCCATAGAGGCCAAGCGCCGCGGCGATGAGCAGCGCTTGTCCGACGCACTGCACAAACTTGCCGCCGAGGACCCGACATTTCGAATCGAGCACAACTCTGCCCACCAGACCGTGATCAGCGGTCTGGGGGATCTGCACATGCGTTATATCCTCGATCGCATGGCCAGCCAGTACCACACGGAGGTGACGACCCAGCCGCCGCGCATTCCTTACCGCGAAACCGTCACGGCCAAAGCTGAAGGCCATTACCGCCACAAGAAGCAGTCTGGAGGCGCCGGCCAGTTCGGCGAAGTGTACCTTCGCGTTGAGCCGCGGCAACGCGGCGCGGGCTTCGAATTTGCCGACGAGGTGAAAGGCGGCGTCATTCCAGGCCAGTTCATTCCTGCGGTGGAAAAAGGCGTGCGCCAGGTGCTTGAGGCCGGCCCGCTCGCCGGTTACCCGATGCGCGACATCCGCGTCACCGTGTACGATGGAAAACATCACGCGGTGGATTCCAAGGAAGTGGCATTTGTGGCCGCAGGCAAACGCGCTTTCCAGGATGCCATCAGCAAGGCGCGGCCCATCATCCTTGAGCCCATCGTCAATATCGAGGTCACCGTGCCCGAAGCCAACATGGGCGATGTCGCCGGAGACATCGCCTCCAAGCGCGGCCAGATCAGCGGGACCGACGCGCTTGCGGCCGGCACGCTGGTGGTCAAAGGCCAGGTGCCGCTGTCCGAAATCGAGAATTATCAGGCGCGCCTGAAATCCGTCACCGCCGGCCAGGGATCGTTTTCGATCGAACTCTCCCACTACGAGCCGGTCCCGCCCAATATACAAAAAGATCTGGTCGCTCATCATGCCAAGACGGCTCACGAGGAAGAACAGTAAACGGTAAGCTGCGAACAGCAGACAACGGGAACGAAAGCGGGTAACCTGCTTTTTCCGCTTACTGCTCACCATCTTTCATGGATGAAATCGTTTTGCGCGGCATGGCCAGGTGGCCGAATGTACCGGCGCGCCGCGGACTCGTTAGCCGCAGGCCCGTTTGCGGGAAGCGGCGCATGACCGCCGGTCTGATGCGGGTTGAATGCCGTGGATGAGATAGTTCTGCGCGGCATGGCCAAGTGGCCGAATGTACCGGCGGTCTTCGGCTGGCTCAGCCTGGACCGGCGCGGCGACTGGCTCATCAAGGGCGACCGCATTGCCCATCCCGCACTCAGCGCCTACATCAGCCGCAATTACGAGCACGACGACGAAGGCCGCTGGTTTTTCCAGAATGGCCCGCAGCGCGTGTTTGTAGCCCTGGATTACACCCCGTTGGTTTACCGGATTGTCAGCGCCGACAACGAACCGCTTGCTCTAGCGTGCCATACCGGCAAGCCTGTCGCCATGGTCAGGGCGGCCTGGCTCGATGACAACGGCACCCTGCTGCTGCAAACCGAGCGCGGCATCGGGCTTGTTCACGACCGCGACCTTTGCCTGCTGTTTCCATATCTGATCGACGCCAATGGCACTCCGCTGCCTGAGGACGTGCTTGCCGGAATACTCGATCGCCTGCAGCAAAAACGCCCGGCACCGCTGTGGCTGAAATTCCATGACGCTCATGTCAGGATCGAAGCCATACTATCGGCGGCGGTGCCCGGGCGTTTCGGTTTTGTCGTCCGCCCGCAGCAGCCCGCCGGGCAGGAACAGTGCTGCTAACAAGAAGACGGCATTACCCGCGAATGAATTTGGCGTCCAGGTCTTTATGAAACCACTTCAGGATTTCCCACTGGAAGCCCGGCGCGCAGTGCGTGGCGTGCTGTGCGACATTGACGATACGCTGACCACCGGCGGCAGGCTTACCGCTGCCGCGTATGGCGCAATGGAACGCCTGCAACAGGCCGGCCTGTTGGTTATTCCCGTCACTGGCCGCCCTGCCGGCTGGTGCGACCATATCGCGCGCATGTGGCCGGTTGACGCCGTGGTCGGGGAAAACGGCGCGTTTTATTTCCGTTACGATCACGCCACGCGCCGCATGCTGCGGCGTTTTGTTGACGACGACGCTACGCGCGCGGCAAACCGCCGCCGCCTCGCGGTCATCGGTAAAGAGATCGTGGCCGCGGTTCCGGGCGCAGCGATCGCCTCCGACCAGGGTTACCGCGAATCCGACCTGGCGATCGATTTCTGCGAGGACGTGCAACCCTTGCCGCAAAGCGCGATCGACAAAATCGTGTCGCTGATGCAAGGCCACGGGCTTACCGCAAAAGCAAGCTCGATTCACGTCAACTGCTGGTTCGGCGCCTACGACAAGCTCACCATGACCAAAACGCTGATGCGCGAGTGCTTTGACACCCGTCTCGAGACCGCGCGCGATACTCATGTGTTCGTGGGCGATTCGCCCAACGACGCGCCTATGTTCGCTTATTTCCCGTACGCCATCGGGGTGGCCAATATCCGCGATTTCGCGGGACGGCTGGCTCATGCGCCGGCCTACGTTACCGCGCAGCGGGGTGGCGCCGGTTTCGAAGAGGCCGCTGACGCCATACTGGCCGCGATCGGGCCCCGGGAACAGCCATGATCGACCTGCGCAGCGATACCGTAACGCAACCGACGCCGGCCATGCTGGAAGCCATGCGCACGGCAACGTCAGGCGATGATTCGCGTGACGGCGATCCTGCTGTACGCGCACTGGAAGCCCTGGCGGCGGAACTCACCGGCAAGCAAGCTGCGGCTTTCATGCCTAGCGGCACCATGACCAATCTGGTCGCGCTGCTTACGCACGCACGGCGCGGCGGCGAGGTGCTGATCGAGGCCGGAGCGCATATTCTGAACTCCGAAAAAGGCGGAATCGCTGCCGTTGCGGGCTTGATGCACCGCGGCCTGCGTGGCGAGCGCGGCGCCATGGATCTGGACATGTTGCGCGCGGCCATCAGTCCCGCCACCGCGCTCATCTGCCTGGAAACCACGCACAACGGCGCCGGCGGCACAGTCCTTCCGCTCGCGCACATGCAGACGGTCCACGAACTGGCGGGAAAACACCGCCTGCCGGTTCACACCGATGGCGCCCGGCTGTTCAATGCCGCCACCGCCCTGGGATTGCCGGCAAAGGACATCGCGCAGCACACCGACTCGGTATGTTTCTGCATCTCAAAAGGGCTTTCCGCCCCGGTCGGATCGTTATTGTGCGGCAGCGCCGGATTCATCGAGCGCTCCCGCATAAACCGCCGCATGCTGGGCGGCAATATGCGCCAGTCAGGCATGCTTGCCGCCGCCGGCATAGTCGCGCTCGAGACCATGACCGCCCGGCTGGGGGAGGACCATGAGCACGCAAAATTGCTGGCAGGCCGCCTTCATGGGCTGGATGCCGTCCTTGCAGATCCTCGCGGCGTCGAAACCAATATCATCCGCGTCAATCTCGGCCACACCGGCATGACTGCGGCGACCTGGTCGGCATTATTGAAGGAAAAAGGCGTGCTGGCCAGCCCTTGCGATCCGCATACGCTCAGGCTGGTGACGCACCGGCATATCCTGCGCGCTGACATCGATGCCGTAATAACGGCGTTTTCCAGCGTATGGCATGACCGGTCACCGGTCAGATGATTTTCTTGCGGATATACGTCACCGCAATCTCGGCCACCACCACGATCGCGAAAATCGCTACCAGCATGAGTGCCACGCGCTGCCACTGAAAAAGATTCATCGCGGTATCTATGGCCATGCCGATACCGCCGGCGCCGACCAGCCCGATCACCGCGGATTCGCGCACGCTGATGTCCCACCTGAACAGCGCAATCGCCCAGAATGCCGGTTCGACCTGCGGCCAGTACCCCTTGATATAAATGCTGGTCCAGGGCGCACCCGCCGCCTTCAGCGCTTCGATCGGTCCGGGGCGCGTCTCCTCCAGGGCCTCGCCGAAGAGTTTGCCCACGAAGCCGATGGAGCGGAATGCAATCGCCAGGGTGCCGGCCAGCGCGCCCGGGCCGAACATCGCCACGAACAACAGCGCCCATACCAGGGAATTCACCGAGCGCGAGGACACCAGTATCAGCTTGGCGAAATAGTTGAGCCAGGCGTTGGGCGTGATGTTGTTCGCGGCAAGCAGGCCCAGCGGCAAAGCCATGATGATAGCGAGTATGGTGCCGAGTGTCGCGATGTGCAGGGTTTCAATCAGTACTTCATGCACCCCCTTGGGATAAAACGCCCACTCGACGGGCCACATGCGCTTGAGCAGATCGGCGACCTGCTCCGGCGCATCGTATAGAAATTCGGGGATGATCTGCACCGTGCGCAGGCTGATGACGCAGGCAAACACGATGCCGAAATACAGGGCGAAACGGGCAAGGCGCTGTGCCGGCGTGAAACGATGCCATTCCCGGTCGATTGCGCCGACGGTGTTCATTGGAACAGCTTCTTGATCCGGTTCTGCAGCACTTCGCTCACCATGATCAGCGCGATGATCGCGAGCAGGATGGTCAGCAGAAAATCATAGTCGAAGCGCTGGAATGCCGAGAACAGCGTGCCGCCTATGCCGCCCGCGCCAACGATACCGACCATGGTCGAGTTGCGCAGGTTGGAATCGACCTGATAGGTGGCAAAACCGACAAACCGCGTAAGCACCTGTGGCATCACGCCGTAGGAAATGACGTTCATGAACGAGGCGCCAGTGGCGCGGATCGCCTCGACCTGCTTCAGCGAAATCTCCTCTATGGCCTCGGCAAAAAGCTTGGCGATGAAACCGACGGAAGCCACGGTCAGCGCCAGGATCCCGGCCAGCGCGCCGAAACCGACGGCCTTGACGAATATGATGGCGATGATCACCTGGTGAAAGGAGCGGCACAGCGCGATCAGCAAGCGCGTGGGCCAGGAGATCCATCCCGGCATCAGGTTGCGCGCGGCCAGCAGCCCGATCGGCAGCGACAGCAGTATGCCCAGCGCCGAGGAAATAATCGCGATTTCCAGCGACTCGTACAGCCCCTTCAGCAGCAAGGCCATCCTCGACGGCGTGGTGTCCGGCGGCAGCATGCGACCGATGAGCCTGGCCGCGTTATCGAGACCGGTAATGAAGCGGTCCCAGCTGAAATCGAGAATCGAGGCTGCATAAACCGAATAGGCCAGGAGCGCCAGCCAGGCGAGGCGCGCCGGCCAGTTGGGCAGGAAAGCCGGCGGTCGTATCTGTTGCGTAGCCGCGCCCATGATCGCTATTCCAGCCAGTCCTTGCCGCCGTAGATCTGCTCGAGTTTCCCGTCGCTCAATCCGCCGGCCGGCCCGTCATAGACCACGGCGCCATCGGCCATCCCAACAATGTATGTAGCAAAGCGCCGGGCGAGCGGCACGTTATGAATGTTGAGTATCACCGGGATGTGACGGCTGTCGGCGATGGATACCATCAACTCCATAATCTCGACCGAGGTCTTCGGATCGAGCGAGGAGGTCGGCTCGTCGGCCAGCATCAGTTCCGGCTTCTGCATCACGGCACGGGCAATGCCGACGCGCTGGCGCTGGCCGCCGGAAAGCGCGTCCGCACGCTGGTTGGCAAACTGCGTCAGCCCCACGGTGTCAAGCAGGTCAAACGCCGCGTCGATGTCATCCTGCGGATATTTGCGCAGCCAGGCTTTGAACGGCGAGATATAGCCCAGCCGTCCTGACAACACGTTTTCCATCACCGTCAGACGTTCGACCAGGTTGTATTCCTGAAACACCATGCCGATGCGCCGCCGCGCTTGTCTGAGCGCCTTGCCGCGCAAACCGGCAAGATCGAGCCCATGAAACAAAATCTGACCCGAGGTTGGTTCCACCAGGCGGTTGATGCAGCGGATCAGCGTGCTCTTGCCGGTGCCGGAAGGGCCGATAACGGCGGTGATGCCGCGCGCCGCGATCGTGAGGTTGATGTCCCGCAATACCGGCACGCCGCGCCGGTATTCCTTGTGCAGACCGCGGATTTCGAGCGCGACTGCGCCCGGATCCGCCGACTGGGGCGCTTCAGCCATTATTTCTGCTTGGCTTTTTCTTCCGCAGCTTTCTTGCGAGAGGCCTCTTCACGCGCGCTCTCCTTATCGTAAGCCGCGCGATTGAACGGCGTGCCGGTCTCCTCGGCCACCTTCCTCACCACCGCCCAGTCTTTCTCATAAGTGATGGGGAAAAACCGGTCGGCGCCACCGAAGGTCTTCTTCATTTCCTCGGTAAAACGGTAATCGTAAAAGCACTTGGTCAGGGACTTGGCCAGATCCGGCTGCAGATCGTGCGCATAGGCGAACGAGGACGTCGGGAACACTGGACTCTTGTAGAGTATCCGGAAATCGTCAGCCTTGACTTCGCCGCGACCCGCCATGCGGTAGAACACGTCAGAGGCCACCGGCGCGGCATCGTAATCTCCGGATTCAACACCCTTCACCGATTGGTCATGCTTGCCGGAGAACTTGATTTCATAATCCTTGCCGGGAACCAGCCCCTCGGGCGGAAACAACACCTGCGGCGCGAGATGGCCCGAATTCGACGACGGCGAGGTATGCGCGACTTTCTTGCCCTTGAGATCGGCCAGCTTCTGAAACGTGCTCGACTTCCTGACGATCATGATCAGGTTATAGCCCTGGAAATCCCTCTCGTAGCCTTTGACCGCAAACGGCACCGCACCCGCCAGGTTGACCGCAAAACCGGTGGGGCCAGTGGAGAACCCGCCGACATGCAGGCGTCCGGCGCGCATGGCCTCGATCTCGGCGGCATTCGACTGCACCGAGTAATAAACGATTTTCTTGCCGGTGCACTTGCCCAGATGATCGAGGAACGGCTTGAATGCGTTCTCGTAGACGGCGGGATCTTCCACTGGCGTATAGGTGAAAACCAGCGTGTTCGGATTCTTCCATTTCTTGGAATCCTTGGGGGTGTCGGCGACCAGGTCCTTGTTCTCGTCGCAATACATTGTGTCGAGCTGACCGCGGTTCTTGCAATCGTCCGTCTGGGCAAACGCAGGAACGGCAATCAGGGTCAAGCACAAGGCAAGCAGCAGGCGCTTCATGTGATTCTCTCCTATGGAGGCCCGGTTCTGCCGGGCCGTGTTTGACAAAATTTATTACGATTAATCTTCCAGCGCTTACACGCTGATAACCAGCAATGTGACGGGGCATTATGTGCAGAAGCCCGCGCTACCCGGGTTAACGCATTTTTTTGCCGGAATAATTTTCCTCGATATTGTCGTGAAAATAACTGCCCGGCGATGGCACGTTCATGAAACGGCGATGCACTTCTTCCGATACGCCCGAATACTGATATATGCCGCCGTTGCTGAACTCGACCTCCAGCATTCTGTTGCGCGCATCATAGCCGACGGAACGGATGCTGCCCGCGCTGATTTTCTTGCGTTCCATCGCCAGAACCATTATTTGAGCGCTTCACGCACGATATCATCCAGCAGTTTATCGACCGCGCCCAGCGCCTTGGCCGAACGGTCGGCTCCGCCCGTGGCCAGCCTGCGATGTGAAACATACACCGTGCCGGGTTCCTTCGGCAGCGTGTAAACGGCAATCGAGTACGGGCAATACACAATGTTGTGGGCATCGGCTTCCATGGTGTCGCGCGAGAGCCTAGCGCTGCAGAACTCCAGCACGTCGGCCTGGTTATAAATCTGGCGCGTGCGCCCCAGGTCCTTGCCGGTGCGTTCCAGCATGTTGCCGACGCGTGCAGTGTAATTGAGCACCATGCCGCGATTTTCTATGGCCATCACCACGCGATCCCTGACCTCGTCGAACTTTCCTTTGGCTGATTGCACCACAACCACTGGCGCCGCCGCCTCGATTCGAAACGGCAATGCAATTAAACCCGTCAACATGAGCAGCACTAATGTCGTTTTCATGACGTCATCTCCTTTACAACCCGCAGCTATCTCCCGGCTGCTGAACAGAGTCACAGAAAAACCGTCGAACCATCTTATTTTTCGGCTACACACCGCGTCCGGCCATGTGTAGCGCGCCTTATTCAAGACTACCATCCTGATGCGTATCTTGCACCGCGGAGGGCGCGCGCGTCCCCGAATCGGCCTTGGCGGCCAAGGCGATAAAAAATTTTATGCTTATGAATTTTAACGTTTTATTCTTAATTTTTCAGGCATAACCGCGTAATCCGCACGTTTTCGGCTTGCCCCACGGGGTCAGATTGGGTATCTTTCCCCCTCTGCTGCCGACCGGTGAATACCACCGCCCGCGGCCCCTGACTGGACTCCTCCCGGAGGCAGTCAGACCGCAGGCAGGGTGTGAGTTACGGCCTGTTCCCCATAGGAAAAGGCCACGCACCTGGAATTGCAACCGGACGGGGCGCCATAGATGCCGGAGTTGTAGCCGGTGCAGCGGGTTTAGCTGCAAGTCTGGGCGCCGCCTTTTTCTTGGCAGCAGGGATCTTCTTGACTGCTTTTTTCTTTTTAGCCGACTTTTTAGTCGGCTTTTTTTTGGCCGCCTTGCGGCGAACAGTCTTGCGCGCAGCCGGCTTTTTCCGCGCGGCTTGCCTGGCCGCTGGCTTCTTTTTCTTAGCGGCTTTCTTCGCGGTTTTTTTAGCCGCTTTCTTCTTCGCTTTCGCCATGTAACTCTCCTAAAGAAAGTTGCAGAGGACGCCGCACCCGAAAGCACAGCGACTCATCCACAGCAGCCGGATACAACTTATCCGAGGCTGCCGACTCCCGCGAACCCGCTCCACACCCGACTTGCGCCGGGCTGGGCTGCGGGCTTTGCAGCAGTTCTCAATGCAAAGCCGCTACGGCCTTGCTCACCAGATCGCGGTATAAAACGTCCGGATCAAGGTTAATCCCGCCTTCCCAGGTCACTGCGTTCGATATCGGGTCAATCGCGACCTGGTAAAAACTTGCTTCATTGGAGAGCGTCGGGAATATTTTTGCCGCCACCAGGTCACCGAGATAAACATGGCCTTCAAGGCCATCGTCAAAACGCAACCACAACGTGTAGTTGCCTTCCGCACGACATTCGGTGACAGTATGCATGCCCGGTCTGCGGCTCCGGTAACGTCGGTTCTTCAGGCTTAGTCCCAATTCAGCGCACCTCCCACTGTGATGTTCAATGCCCGGGTTGCGGCAGCCTTCTCATCGATAGCAGTCAATCCCAGCTCAGAGCCCCTCCTGTCTGATATTCGGTTACACGCGTTTCAAAGAAGTTTTTCTCCTTCTTGAGGTCGATCATTTCCGCCATCCACGGGAACGGATTGGTCGCGCCCTCGTACGGCATGTCGATGCCGATCTGCTGGCAGCGGCGGTTGGCAATGTAACGCAGGTATTCCTTGAACATCGCGGCGTTGAGCCCCAGCACGCCGCGCGGCATGGTGTCTTCGGCATAGCGGTACTCGAGTTCCACCCCTTTAAGCATCAACCCGCGGATTTCTTCCCGGAACTCCGAGGTCCACAAATGCGGGTTTTCCATTTTGATCTGGTTGATGAGATCGATGCCGAAATTGCAGTGCATGGACTCGTCGCGCAGGATGTACTGGTATTGCTCGGCCGCACCCGTCATCTTGTTCTGCCGCCCCAGCGCCAGTATCTGCGCAAAACCGACGTAGAAAAACAGCCCTTCCATAATGCACGCAAATACGATCAGGCTCCTGAGCAGTTTCTGGTCGTTGTCCGGCGTGCCGGTTTTAAATGCCGGGTCAGTCAAAGTGTCGATGAACGGGATCAGAAACTCATCCTTGTCGCGGATCGACGCGACTTCGTGATAGGCGTTGAACACCTCGCCTTCGTCAAGGCCGAGGCTCTCGACGATATACTGGTAGGCGTGGGTATGGATCGCCTCTTCAAAAGCCTGGCGCAGCAGATACTGGCGGCATTCCGGGGCGGTAATGTGGCGGTAGGTGCCCAGTACAATGTTGTTCGCCGCGAGGGAGTCCGCGGTAACGAAGAACCCGAGATTGCGCATGACCAGCCGGCGCTCGTCATCGGTAAGTCCATTCGGATCTTTCCACAGCGCGATGTCTCGGCTCATCTGGATTTCCTGCGGCATCCAGTGGTTGGCGCATGCGGAGAGATATTTGTCCCACGCCCACTTGTACTTGAACGGCACCAGTTGATTGACGTCGGTCTGCCCGTTGATGATGCGCTTGTCATCAACCGATATGCGGCGGAATCTGGCGTCTGCCGGTGTCACGGACTCCGCCGGCCGCGCCGCAGGCTTGCGCGTCATGCCCTGACCGTGAGCGGTTTGTTCCTCGAATTGCAGCATTATCAGTCTCCTTTATAGGTTTTTTGGGTGGACAGGAATTGCTTCCCTTTATCGGTGTTATTGGTGGGAACCATGCTGAGTTCAGCTACCGACTGGCCCTTCCTCGCATTGAACACGGGTGTTACTGGCACGCTTCGCATTCCGGGTCAAGAATGGAGCACGCTTTGGGCTGCTCTTCGCTCATGCCGCCGTCGGACGGAACGGCATTGAGCTGACCGGCGCGGCCGGTCGATTTCTCGGCGGAGGTCGCCCCGAGAGTGCGCAGATAGTAGGTGGTCTTCAGTCCCCGCAGCCACGCCAGCTTGTAGGTATCGTCGAGCTTCTTGCCCGAGGCGCCCGCCATGTAGATGTTGAGCGACTGGGACTGGTCTATCCATTTCTGGCGCCGCGCCGCGCACTCCACCAGCCACTTGGTTTCGATTTCGAAGGCGGTGGCGTAAAGATTGCGGACGTCCTGCGGTATGCGATCGATCTTGGCCAGCGTACCGTCGAAGTATTTGAGGTCGGCAATCATCACCTCGTCCCACAGATTGAGCTTCTTCAGATCCCGCACCAGAAATTCATTGGCGACGGTAAACTCTCCCGACAGGTTCGATTTCACGTACAGGTTCTGGTACGTCGGCTCGATGCATTGCGACAATCCCGTGATGTTGGCGATGGTCGCGGTCGGCGCGATCGCCAGACAGTTGGAGTTCCTCATGCCAACCTGCCGGATGCGCTTTCTCAGCGTGTCCCAGTCGAGCGTGGTCGAGCGGTCGCACTCGACATAACCGCCGCGCTCCTCGGCAAGCGTGTTCAGGGTATCGAGCGGCAGGATGCCGCGATCCCACAACGACCCCTTAAATGTCGAGTACGGCCCGCGTTCCTCGGCAAGGTCGGTCGACGCCGCATAGGTGGTAAACGCAATCTGCTCCATCGAACGGTCGGAAAACTCAACCGCGGCCTGCGAGCCGTAAGGGATGCGCAGCATGTGCAGGCAGTCCTGGAAGCCCATGATGCCCAGGCCCACCGGGCGGTGTTTGAAATTGGAGTTCCGCGCCTTGTTGACCGAATAGAAATTCAGATCGATCACGTTGTCGAGCATGCGCATCGCGGTGCGGACCGTGCGCTTTAACTTCTCCATGTCAAGCCGGCCGGTGCTTACATCGAGGTGCGCCGGCATGTTGACCGAACCCAGGTTACACACCGCGATCTCGTCGGGCCCGGTGTTGAGCGTGATTTCGGTGCAAAGATTGGAGCTGTGCACCACGCCGACGTGGTGCTGCGGACTCCTGATGTTGCACGGATCCTTGAACGTGATCCACGGATGCCCGGTTTCGAACAGCATGGTCAGCATCTTGCGCCACAGCTGGGCCGCCGGGAGTTTCTTGTAGAGCTTAAGCTCGCCGCTCGCGGCCTTGGCTTCGTAGCCGGTATAGGCTGCCTCGAAGGCCTTGCCGAATTTGTCATGCAGATCAGGCACATCGGAGGGCGAAAACAGCGTCCACTCCCCATTCTCTATCACCCGTTTCATGAACAAATCGGGAACCCAGTTCGCGGTATTCATGTCATGCGTGCGGCGGCGGTCGTCGCCGGTGTTCTTGCGCAGCTCGAGAAATTCCTCGATATCGAGGTGCCAGGTCTCGAGATAGGAACACACCGCCCCTTTGCGCTTGCCACCCTGATTGACGGCCACGGCGGTATCGTTGACGACTTTCAGGAACGGCACCACGCCTTGGGATTTGCCGTTGGTGCCCTTGATGTGGGCGCCGAGCGCGCGCACCGGCGTCCAGTCATTACCGATGCCGCCCGCGTACTTCTGCAGCATCGCGTTTTCCTTGATCGCCTCGTAAATGCCGTCAAGATCGTCGGCCACGGTGGTCAGATAGCAGCTCGCGAGCTGTGAGCGGCGCGTGCCGGAATTGAACAGGGTCGGCGTCGAACTCATGAAATCAAAGCTGGACAGCACGCTGTAGAACTCGATGGCGCGCGCCTCGCGGCTGCCCTCGGGTTCATTCAGCGCCAGACCCATTGCCACGCGCATGAAGAAAATCTGCGGCAGTTCGATACGGCGGCCGTGGATATGCAGGAAATAGCGGTCGTACAGGATCTGCAGCCCGAGATAGGTGAACTTGAGGTCACGATGGGCATCGAGCGCCGCTCCCAAAGCCTTCAGATCGTAGTGGCCGAGGCGCTCATCGAGCAGTTCCGCCGCGATGCCTTTTTTGATGAATTCCGGCAGGTACTCTGCATAGCGGGTTTCCATGCCGGCCTGCGTGACTTCCGCGCCCAGCGTCTCCAGGCGCAGCGTGTGCAGCAGCAGCCGCGCCGAGACATAGGTATAGTCCGGATCCTGTTCGATCAGGCCGCGCGCCGCCAGCACCAGCGACTTGCGCACTTCGTCCATCGACACGCCTTCGTAGAGGTCGCGCCCCATCGCCAGCAGGATGGGCTCGGGGGAGACTTCGCTGCCCAGACCTTCGCAGGCCTCGCGCACCAGTGCAGTGATACGCGGCAGATCCAGCGGATTAAGCATACCGCCTTCGGACACATTGATGACGTGCTGCTCGGTCACCTTCTGCGTTTCGCGCTGCCGGGCACGTTCTTTCGTGCGCTCGTCGCGATATAGCACGTACGAGCGCGCAATGTCATGCTCGCCGGAACGCATCAACGCGAGTTCGACCTGGTCCTGGATGTCCTCGATGTGAAAGGTGCCGCCTGAAGGCTGGCGGCGCATCAGCGCGTTGACCACACCCTCGCCAAGCCGTGCCACCTGTTCGCGCACCCGGGCCGAGGCCGCTCCCTGGCCGCCGTTTACAGCGATGAAGGCCTTGGTCATGGCGATGATGATCTTCGAAGGTTCGAATCCCACCACTGAACCGTTGCGGCGTATCACCTTGTACTGGGCGTAGACCGACTCCTGTGCTGTGGTCATCTCCGGCGTGGTGAAATTCGCGTTCGGGGCCGATGAGGCCGTGTCAGTGGCTAATTGCATGTCGTGACTCCATGATCGTTATAGGTTTTTTTAGATCCCGGGCGATATTGTCGCTAACCACCCCCCAACCACTATATGTTGTGGTTTGAATCGGATTTGAGACTAATTCTAGTAGGGTGATTTTGATAACGCAATAGCTTTTTCCAAGAAATTTCCAAATGCGGCGGCAAACCGCCGGCTGACAGCAAATCTAATCGGGAAAACGGGTGTTTTTCGGCCCAGGGTGTCAGGCGGCCCCAGACCCGCTCAGAAAGGGAATTCCAGGACCGGTTATGGCCAGGCAATCCAATCCAACGTGTCACATCGGAACTTGTTGCGGGATTCCAACACCCGGTGCCGACATCGCACAACCGGAACGTACCGCCGCTGCACCAACTATTTCAACCCGCTATCAGCGCGCGATAGTGCAGCCAGTCGAAACAGGAACCGGGGTCGGTCTTGCGCCCGGGTGCGATGTCGGAATGACCGACGATGCCGGCTATGGGATAACGCGCCTTGAGCGCACGCGTCAACTGTGCGAGCTGTTCGTATTGCACGGGGGTAAACGGCACATCGTCTGTGCCTTCGAGCTCTATGCCTATGGAAAAATCATTGCAACGCTCGCGTCCGCACCAGACAGACACCCCCGCGTGCCATGCACGCTTGGCGCAACTGACGAACTGGATCGCGGCGCCATCGCGGCGGATCAGCACATGGGCGGAGACCCTGCGCCCGGCAATTTCTGCATAGTAAGAATGCGCATCAGGATCGAGCTGGTTGGTGAACAAGTCGATGATGCCGGGACCACCGAATTCGCCCGGTGGCAGGCTGATGTTATGGATGACCAGAAGCTCGATGCGCGTATCAGCCGGACGCTCGTCGTAATTCGGCGACGGCAGCTGGCGGATGTCCTCGATCAGGCCGTCGTCAGCGATGAACACAGCCGGGCGGCGCCTTGGCCAAAAGGCCGAAGAAAACTGTTTTTATGTTCACAATCAATTACTTGAATCAATATCATCCTTGATGCCCAAGCGGTCCATGCGATAGCGCAGCGCGCGGAAAGTGATGCCGAGCAATCTGGCGGCGGCAGTACGGTTGAACCGGGTTTTTTCCAGCGCCTCGACGATGGCGACCTTTTCGATCCCCTCCAGATATTCCGGCAGCGGCACCGACGCCCGCAGTCCGGCCAGATCCTGTTTGCTGATGGTATGGGAGTCCACGTGTGCCGCGAGTTGCAGATCCTCGGCACGAATCTCGTCTCCGGGGACCAGCGCCAGCGCGCGCTCGAGAATATTTTCCAGTTCCCGGACATTGCCGGGAAAAGCGTAAGACTGAAGCGCTTTGATGGCGCCTGCACTGAGTCGCGGCGGCACGGCCGTCGCAGTCAGGCGGCTCAGCACCTCCGCAGCCAGCATCGGGATATCCTCGTGCATCTCGCGCAGCGGCGGCATCTTGAGCTCGATCACCGCCAGGCGATAAAACAAGTCCTGCCGGAATGTGCCTGATGCAACCAGCTCGCGCAGATCCTGGTGCGTGGCACTGATCAGCCGGACGTCTGCCGGGACTTCTTCCGTGGATCCGACCTGACGCACGCATTTTTCCTGGATGGCTCGCAGCAGCTTCACCTGCATGGCGATGGGAAGCTCGGCGATCTCGTCAAGAAAAAGCGTTCCGCCATGAGCCGCCTGGAAAAACCCCTGTTTGTCCTGGCCCGCGCCGGTGAACGCACCCTTTTTGTAACCGAAGAACTCGCTTTCCATCAGGTTCTCCGGTATGGCGCCGCAGTTCACCGGAATAAAAGCACCGTCGCTTCTTGCGCTTTCGTAATGCACCAGCCGTGCCGCAAGCTCCTTGCCGCTGCCGGACTCGCCGGAAACATACACAGGGGCCTGGCTCCGCGCCACGCGCTGGATCATTTCCTTCGCTTGATTGATGGCGGGGCTCGCGCCCAGCAACTCCCGCGGCAGCTGCGCCTGCGATTTTGATGATTTTTTGGGCCTGTCCGTGACACTGAGCTTGAGCGCTTGTCTCACCAGGGTGCGCAACTCATTAAGCTGCACAGGCTTGGCCAGATAGTCGAATGCCCCGGCCTTGAGGGCTGCCACGGCATTTTCCGTGCTGCCGTGCGCCGTGATCACCGCCACCGGTACGCTGGGATGGTTCTTGGCGACGTAATCAAGAACAGCCAGCCCGTCACCATCTGGCAGGCGCATATCGGTAAGACACAGGTCGTAGCTGTTCTTCTGCAACAGTGCGTAGGCTTCGCTGGTGCTCGCTGCGCAGTCGGTCTCAAGCCCCATGCGCTGCAGCGTCATGCTCAGCAATTCGCGAATGTCTGCTTCGTCGTCTACGACCAGGACATGGTTTTGAGACAAAAGATTATCCTCCCCGGCACAATACTGTGAACTGCGCGCCGCCAGGCGTCTCGACATAATCGAGTGTCGCGTCATTGGCCTCGCAGACTTCGCGTGCAATATACAGGCCGAGACCGGTACCGCCCCTGGCGGTGGTGAAAAACGGCTCGAACAACTGCCCGCGCTCGGTGGCCGGCACACCCGGCCCGTCATCCACTACGTCCAATTTTACAATATTGCCGCCGCGCTCCGCGCTTACACTGATGCGGATGCTGGCTTTTTGCTGCCTGCAATAACGCAATGCGTTGCGACACAAATTCCACATCACCTGGTCCAGGTGATTGTGGTCAAACAGGACCGGGCAATCTGCGCCGGCATCGATTTTAATTACTTCGCCCGGAATTTTTTCTATCTCGCAGAATTCCGATACGAATTTTTTCAGATACTCCACCAGTTTGAAACTTTCGCGATGGGCACGGTCACCGCGATTAAGCCGCATAACGTCATTGACCATGCGGTCCAGCCGCCGGGTATTGTCGTGGATAATCGTCAGCAATCGCGTCGCGGTTGCGTTGATTGCGGGTTCTTCCCGCAGCAGTTCGGCGGCGTGGCTGATGGCCCCGAGGGGATTGCGGATTTCATGGGCAATATTGGCCGTCAGTCGGCCCAGGGCCGCCAGCTTCATCTGCCGCGCCTCAGCCTGTATGCGCGTCAGGTCTTCAAGAAAAATCACCGCCCCCAGGCGCCGGCTCCTGCCGGCCGGGACGAACCGCGCATTCAGCGTGCGGTTGAACAGGAGGTCGCTTGCGACATCCAGCCCGGCCGCGTCGTTGCGCCATTCGTCAAACCGGGTCGCCAGCACCGGCGCATAATCCTTGAGCCGCATTTCGCGGCGCCCGCGCGCCAGCCCCAGAATATGCTCGGCGCGTGCATTGAACTGGCGGATCACGCCCAGATCGTCAACCACCAGCACACCATCCTGCATATCCTGAATCACCAGCTGGTTGACCTGCGCCATGTTCTCGAGATCAATCTCGCGCTGCGCCGCCAGCCGTTCGCTCGCCAGCACGCGCTTGGCGAGCGCGTGTGCCAGCCATGCCGTAGCGAAATAGCTGCCCGAGAGCAGGCCCGCCTGCACGAATTGAGCAACGCTGGCGTCGAGTGTCAGCACTTCGTAGGTATGCTCGAGCAGCACTGCAATGCTGGCCAGCGCGGCGTAAAACAGCGTAAGACGTCCGCGGCTGATGAGCCCCGCCCCGGCAAGCGTGGTGAGCAACAACAGTCCCAGGCCGCTGGAAATGCCACCGCTGGCATACATAAGAATTACGATAAAGCAGATATCCGCGGCGACCTGCAGCGTCAGCTGCAGATTAAAACGCCACCGAATGCTGATAAGCGCGAAACAGGCCGCGCCGAAAACAATATAAGCGCCGTCAGCAATGGCGAACAGCCTGGGGTCGTGGGCGCCAAACTGCTGGGAATTGCCCCAGACCGCAACCGACGTGAGCAGCAGCACGGCGACCGTCAGCCGGTAGATGTTGAAGTAGAACAGAGAACGCCAGTACGAATCCGGATACGCGCCCGGCACCACCTCAGATTCGGCAACCCATTTCAAAGACTGGGTGGGATGTGCGGTCGGCATGGCGCGGGATTCCAGAGCCGGCATCAGCCTGATTTCTGATGCAGGCGCTGGTGCTCCGCGCCGCAGAAATATTTTCCACCTGCGGTGAGACTTTCACTGCGCGGAAGATGCACGCCACATTGCACGCAGCGCACCATATCTTCTTCGCCGCCTGCTGGCGGCGGTTGCTCTTTACGGTCTACTTTTCTGCGATAACTTTTGAGTATCCAGTAAGCGAGCAGCAGGCCCAGTACCAGAAAAATGAGTTTCGCCAAGGAGGACACCCGAAAAAAATATATTGGCCTAGTTTGCCGCAACCGCCGCCGTCCGTCGAGCGCCCGGTTATCGGCGGCGCGTGAAACGCGGACCATGGCTTGTTCCAAAGGGGAAAGCGCGGGAGATCATGATTTTTGGCGCCAACCAATGATTGGTCGGGGTGAGAGGATTCGAACCTCCGACTCCTGCGTCCCGAACGCAGTACTCTACCAGGCTGAGCTACACCCCGAATTCCGGCTGCCAAGAACCAACGGGGGCGCACCTCGCGCCCCCCTGTCAATAACTCCGCGTGACCGCGAAGTCTGCCAATTGTAGCAAATAATCACGGTATTTTGTATTTGCCAGACACGATAACGACTCGCGAGCGGCATGCGACTCGATACGCGCCTGTTCGCGCGCATAGTCAAGCGCACCGCTGGTGCGGATGGTATCGAGCACCGCCGACAGTTCCTCGATTCCGCCCTGCTCTATGGCGCGGCGGATGAGCGCCGCCTGCTCGCCGGCACCGTGCTTGATGGCGTAGATCAGCGGCAGCGTGGCCTTGCCTTCAGCCAGATCGTCGCCGACATTCTTGCCGATCACGGTAGGGTCGCCCGAATAATCGAGCACGTCATCAATCAGCTGGAAGGCGGTGCCAAGATGCATGCCGTAGTTCGCAATGGCCTCTTCGTCCCCGGCCGAGGCGTCGCCGAGAATGGCGCCAAGCCGGGTCGAGGCTTCAAACAGCTTGGCAGTCTTGTATCGTATGACCTGCAGATAGCTCTGCTCATCGATGTCCGCGTTATGGCAGTTCATGAGCTGCAGCACTTCGCCCTCGGCGATAACGTTGGTGGCATCCGCCAGTACCCGCAGCACGCGCATGCTGTCTACGCCGACCATCATCTGAAATGCACGGGAATAGACGAAGTCGCCGACCAGTACGCTCGCCGAGTTGCCGAACAGCGAGTTTGCCGTCGGCCGCCCGCGTCGCAACGCCGATTCGTCCACGACATCGTCGTGCAGGAGTGTCGCGGTGTGGATAAATTCGACCACCGCCGCCAGTTCATGGTGATGCCGCCCCCGGTAGCCAAAAGCACCCGCCGACAGTATCACCAGGGATGGACGCAAGCGCTTGCCACCACCGCCTATGATGTATTCGGCCACCTGCCGGATCAGCGCCACGTCGGAATGCAGACGGGTGCGGATCACCTCGTCTACGGATTGCATGTCGGCGCTGATGAATTTTCGTATGTCGTCGATGGGCACGTGAATTGCGCACTAAAAAAACCAGTGATGATACCAGCCTGACGCTCCCGCAGCCGCTGCCACCGCCACCGCTTATTCGGCAGGACCCCGACTGCAAAGCGACGGCCACAGCTAACCCCTTGACGCAAAACCCTTCCTCGCGCTCCGCGCCAGCCGATTTGTTTTGACTTCGGGGCACTTTTTTGTGTAGAATGCACGGCTTTCCAAGAAGCCTTAACGGGGTTATCCATGTATGCGGTCATAAAAACCGGCGGCAAGCAGTACCGAGTGAGCGCCGGCGAAAAACTTAAAGTAGAACAGATACCTGCAGACATCGGCGCCGAAATCGTACTGGATCAGGTACTGATGGTGGGCGATGGCGATGCAGTTAGACTGGGAGTGCCACTTGTCAGCGGCGCATCCGTCAAGGCCAAGGTGGTTGCGCACGGCCGCGGCGACAAAGTACGCATCTTCAAAATGCGCCGCCGCAAGCACTATCGCAAGAGCCAGGGCCACCGCCAGAACTTTACCGAGATCGAGATTCTCGGCATAGCGAGCTAAGGAACAGACACATGGCACATAAAAAAGCAGGCGGCAGTTCACGCAACGGCCGCGACTCACAGGCCAAGCGACTGGGCGTCAAATGCTTCGGCGGCGAACTCGTTCCGGCCGGCAGCATTATCATCCGCCAGCGCGGCACGCGGGTTCACGCCGGCGACAACGTCGGCATGGGCAAGGATCACACTTTGTTTGCGAAGGTGTCGGGAACGATTGCGTTCTCGCAAAAAGGCCCAAGCAAACACAAGATGGTCAGCGTCGTTCCTGCCTGATAAAAGCATGTTTTGACGAAAAGGCCCTGTCGAACGACAGGGCTTTTTTCTTTCCGAAGCGAAAACAAACACCGGTCCACTCAGATGAAATTCATTGACGAAGCCGTCATCGAAGTCCACGCCGGCAAGGGCGGCGATGGCGTCGCCGGTTTCAGGCGCGAAAAGTTCGTGCCGCGCGGCGGCCCGGACGGCGGCGACGGCGGTCGTGGCGGCAGCATCTTCGCCATCGCCGACCGCAACATCAACACGCTGATCGATTACCGCTATGCGCGCATACACCGCGCCAGAAACGGGGAAAAGGGACGCGGCTCCGACTGCTACGGCAAATCCGCAGAGGACATCGTGCTGCGCATGCCGGTGGGCACGGTGATAAGCGATCTTGAGACCGGCGAGGTTTTTGCGGACCTCGACCAGAACGGCCAGCAGGTGCAGCTTGCCAGGGGCGGCAAGGGCGGCCTGGGCAATCTGCATTTCAAATCCAGCACCAACCGCGCCCCGCGCCAGTTCACGCTCGGCGAACTCGGCGAGGACCGCAAGCTGAAGCTCGAACTCAAAGTGCTCGCCGATGTCGGGCTGCTGGGCATGCCCAACGCGGGGAAATCGACGCTCATCCGCGCCATCTCCGCCGCGCGGCCCAAAGTCGCCGACTATCCTTTCACCACTCTGCAGCCCAATCTCGGCATGGTGCGTGTCGACGTCAACCGCAGTTTTGTCGTCGCCGACATTCCAGGGCTGATCGAGGGCGCGGCGGAAGGCGCCGGCCTGGGCCACCAGTTCCTGCGGCACCTCATGCGCAACCGGCTGCTGCTGCATCTTGTCGACATTGCACCGCTGGACGAGAGCATCAAACCGGCACGGGAAGCGAAAGC
>JAUXMZ010000032.1 GCA_030683105.1 Burkholderiales bacterium
TCCTCTGTGTCCTCTGTGTCAATGGGGTTAGGGAGTTATTGCAGGCCGTAGAGCTTCTTGCCCGGGAACGGCACTTTTGCCGTCAGCACGTCGCCCGTCAACGCTTCGGTAATGAATATCGACTTCATGTCCGGACCGCCGAAGGCCACATTGTCGAGGTGGTGGTGCCGGCTGTGATCTTTGGACGAGATCAAATGCGTCGGCAGCATGTTGGCATCGAAGCGCCAGATGCCCACGCCCAGCTGGCACACGAGCAGGCCGTTTTCGCCGTCCATCTCGATACCGTCGGGCCCGGCGACACCGCCGGAGAGCTGGATCGCCAGGCCGGTTTTTGACACCGAACCGTCGGCCATCAGCGGCAGGCGCCACACGGAGTTCGAGCGCGTCATGCCGACGTAGACGTGCTTTTCGGTGGTGGCGAGCGTGATGCCGTTGGGGCTGGGCCCGTTCTCGAGCAGACGCCGCAGCTCGCCGTTGGCCTTGAGGCGGTAGACGCGGCCGGTCGGATCGACGATGCCGGTCTGGCCCTGGTCGGTGAAATACAGATCGCCGTTCGAGGCGAAGTGCAGGTCGTTCAGGCCCTTGAAGCTTTCGCTGTACGCCGTGCGCAGGATCGTCTCCAGTTTTCCGGTCTTGACGTCGAGCGCGAGCAGGCCCTCCTTGTAGTCGCAGATGAACAGCCGGCCGTCCTTGTGAAATTTCATGCCGTTGGGCCAGCCGTCATACTGGATGACCAGTTCCCAGTTGCCTTTCGGGTCGATGCGGAAAATGCGTCCGAACGGAATGTCGCACACATAAAGATTGCCTTCACGGTCGAAAGCCGGTGCTTCAAGAAAACACTCGACCTCGGCGTTCTGCCGGTTGGGATCGGACCATGCGCTGCGGCTTTTTTTGCGAAATTTTCCGGGTATCGAGGTGAAGACTTCGGCGTGGATGTGTTCGAGCGGCTTGAATGGGTTGAGCATGTTTAGATCCGTGTATGGTTGATCGTGATTCGTGATTCGTGAAAGATGCGACATGTTAACAAATGATGGACCGCATGACACGAATGAAGACCGGATTATGGAACACTGGCTTGGATCAGGCGAGTTGGTGTAGCGTATGCCGGTAAAAGGAGATCAGCATGTATGAGAATTTCAAGCAGGTCCAGATTCAAACCAGCGATCCTGAAGTGAAAATCAATCTGCGTTACGGCGGCAAAGGCCCGCCGCTGCTGCTGATCCACGGCAATCCGCTCACGCACGTGCACTGGCATCAGGTGGCGCCGCGGCTGGCTAAAGATTTCACTGTGGTGGCGACCGACTTGAGGGGGTATGGCGACAGCGGCAAGCCGCGCGGCAGGGACGATCACAGCAACTATTCCTTTCGCCGCATGGCGCAGGACCAGGTCGATGTGATGGCGCACCTCGGATTCGGCTCGTTCTTCGTTGCCGGTCACGATCGCGGTGCGCGCACCGCGTTCCGCATGGCGCTCGATCATCCCGACAAGGTGCTGAAGTTCGCCAGCTTCGACATTCTGCCGACGCACCATATTTTCACGCACATGAGCCGGGAATGGGCTCTGAACTCGTACCACTGGTTTTTCATGGCCCAGCCTTACGACATCCCGGAAAAACTGATCGAGGGCAAAGAGGATTATTACATCCTCAAGAAGCTCACCAAAATGGGCATAGGCAAAGGCGGGTTCAGCGAGGAAACGCTCAGGGAATATGCACGCTGCTGCACACCGGAAAACATCCACGGGGTGTGCGAGGACTACCGTGCCGGCGCCACGCTCGATTTCGAGATGGACAAGGCTGACTTCGATGCCGGGCGCAAGATTCAGTGCCCGGCGGCCATCTACTGGGGGGAGTTGAGCCACACGGAGAAGTTCTTCGACCCGCGCAAGGCGTGGCCGCAGTACTGCGCCGACATCCGGCGCATCCGCTCGCTGCCGTGCGGGCATTACCCGGCGGAGCAGGTGCCGGACGAGGTCTACAGCGAGCTTTACGGCTTCTTTAAGTCTTAGGCGCTTGCCGGATCCGAGGCAGATCAGCGCCCCGGAACACCGCGGCTTTGGACAGTTTCTGGAAGTACCGGCCGTTGCCCGGGCCTCGTGGGATTTTGATGTAGGTCAAGGTGGAAAATAAAAAGGCCGGTAGTATCGGCGGCTGGAAGGCTGCACAAAATAGAAAAGAGATTGTGAAAACAAGGTCGACTGGCGCATTAGCCGGCCTGGAGTTTGGCTCTGTTGTGCGACGTTCATCGTTCAATGCCAGTTTGGAGGGTGTCATGTTCGGCCAAAGAATCAGAAGCGTCATGGAGCATAAAAAGGTTTTGATTGCTCCGCCGGATACCACTGTCAGCACAGCTGCCCGGTTGATGGCGACCAAAAACGTCGGCGCGGTCATGGTCGTCGAACAGGAACGCCTGATCGGTATTTTTACCGAGCGCGATGCCGTGTATCGTGTCGTTGCACGCGGGCTTGACGCGCAGACCACCCCGTTGTCCGAAGTGATGACGACGTCACCGCGGACTGTCGATCCCGACAAGACTTACGGGTTTGCGCTGCTCATGATGTACGAGAACGGCTTCCGCCACGTACCGGTGATCGAAAACGGCAAACTCATCGGCATCGTCTCGACCCGCAATGCGCTGGATCCCGAATTGGAAGAGTTCGTATCCGAAGCGGAGCGGCGCAAACACATCGCCTAGCGCTTGCCGGACCCGGGGCCGGCTCGGGTGCTTCACATCGCGGACTGTCAGGCGCCGCGAGCAACCAAGCGGCTGTATACCTTGCGCGTGTTGCCTTGGAAGATCTTTTCTTTATCCGCGGCACTTACCCAGTCTATCGCATCGATATAGCGCTTGGTGTCGTCATAGTAGTGGCCCGTTTCGGGATCGATGCCCCGCACCGCGCCGACCATCTCCGAGGCGAACAGGATGTTGTCCGCCGGGATGACCTTGAGCAGCAGTTCGATGCCGGGCTTGTGATAGACGCAGGTGTCGAAGAACACGTTGTTCAGCAACAGTTCTTTCAATGGCGGCCGGCCCATGTCCTGCGCGATCCCGCGATAGCGGCCCCAGTGGTAGGGCACGGCGCCGCCGCCGTGCGGGATGACGAATTTCAGAGTGGGAAAATCCCTGAACAGGTCGGAGGTGAGGAACTGCATGAACGCCGTGGTATCGGCGTTGATGTAATGGGCGCCGGTGAAGTGGAAATTAGGGTTGCAGGAGGCGCTGACGTGCACCATCGCCGGCACGTCGAGCTCCACCATTTTTTCGTAGAGCGGGTACCACCACTTGTCGGTCAGCGGCGGATCGGTCCAGTAGCCGCCCGACGGGTCGGGATTGAGGTTGCAGCCGATGAAGCCGTATTCTTTTACGCAGCGCTCCAGCTCGGCTATGCAATTGTCCGGTCTGACCCCGGGACTCTGGGGCAGCTGGCAGACGCCGACGAAATTTTCAGGATACAGGGTGCAGATGCGGTGTATCAATTCGTTGCAGATCCCCGACCACAATTCGCTGGTGGCGGCAGTGCCGATGTGATGTCCCATGCCCCCGGCGCGCGGCGAGAATACGGTGAGGTCGGTGCCGCGGTTGCGCTGGAGCTTCAGTTGCGCGCCCTCGAGGCTTTCGCGCAGCTGGTCATCGCTGATGGGCAGTGAGTCTTTCGCCGGGCTTGAGGACGGATCCTTGAGCCCCTCGATCTGGCGCTTTCGGAATTCTTCCAGCGCTTTGGGTGCGGTGGTGTAGTGTCCGTGGCAGTCGATGATCATTTTAGGCGCTCTTATTGCTATTCCTTGATGTTCGAGCGTTTGATGATGGGGACCCACTTTTTCTCTTCCTCGCGGACGAACTTCGTGAACTCTGCCGGTGAGCCGGGGGTGGCGTCGATGCCCCGGTCTTTCAGTTGCTGGATGACGTCCGGGGACTTCAGCGCAGCCACGAGCTCCTTGTTGAACCGGTCGATGACCGGTTTGGGGGTCCTGGCCGGCGCGAGCAGCCCGTACCAGTTGGTCGCGGCGTAACCGGGCACGCCGGATTCCGCCACGGTGGGCACGTCGGGCAATGCCACGGCGCGCTTCACCCCGGTCACTGCGATGGCGCGCGCCTTGCCGGAGCGAACATGCGGCACGGCGGTCGAAATCACCGCCACGAAAGACGGCACGTGCCCGGCGATGAGGTCGGTGATCGCGGGCCCGCCTCCCTTGTAGGGAACGTGCGACATCTGGATGCCGGCCATGGATTCGAGCAGCACGGTCGCGAGATGTCCCGGGCTGCCAATGCCGGAACTGGCGTAGTTCAACTGCCCCGGTTTGGATTTGGCGAGCGCGATGAACTCTTTCAGGTTCTTCGCCGCGACCGACGGGTGCACGATGATGATGTTCTGCAGCGAGACCATCATGCCGATTGGCGCGAAACTCTTGTACGGGTCGTAGGGGACTTTCTGGATCGACGGGCTGGTCACTAGCGTGCCGATATGGCCGAAGCCGACCGTATGTCCGTCAGGCTCGGAGCGTGCAAGAATGTCCAGGGAAATCACGCCGTTAGCCCCGGGGCGGTTGTCGACCACGACCTGTTTGCCGAATGCTTCCGACAATCTGGGCTGGAGAATCCGCGCCACGAGGTCGGTCGCACCGCCCGGCGGGAAGCCCACGATCATGCGCACCGGTTTGGTCGGGAAGTCCTGGGCGAAAGCGGAGGCCGTTGCCAGGGCGGTGACGGATATTGCCAACATCATTCTTGAAACGAGCTGCCGGGTTCTCATGGTTCTTTCCTGTTCCTTGCACAAATTGTAGGTCGGGAATCCTTTCCCGTTTTTCATTTTAGGAGTTTGCCGGACCAAGTCCGACAAACGCCTAGTTCGTGTGGTACAGCCCGGCGGCCTTGATCACCTTCTCCCACTGCGCTTTCTCGGAGCGGATATAGGCGCCGAAATTCTCGGGCGTGCTGGGCGCTGCGTCCAGGCCCTGCTTGAACAGGAACTCCTTGACGTCGGGCAGATTGAGCACGGCGACGACTTCCTTGTTCAGGCGGTTGATGATCGCGCGCGGGGTGCCGGCGGGAACGAGCACGCCATACCAGTTGTTGGCTTCGAAGCCTTTCAGGCCTGCTTCAGAAATCGTGGGCAGATCGGGCACCAGTCCTGAGCGCTTGGCGGTGGTGACGGCAAGCGCCCTGATCCGGCCGGTAGTGATGTGGGGCACGGAGCTTGCCGCGGTGGCGAAGATAAGATTGATGTTGCCCGCGACCAGGTCAACTATGGACGGGCCGCCGCCCTTGTACGGCACGTGCACGATCTTGGTTCCAGCCTGCAGGTTGAACAATTCCAGCGCGAGATGGCCGGCGCCCCCGACGCCGGAAGATCCGCCATTCAGGGACTTGGTCTTGGCGAGCGCGATCAGTTCTTTGACGGTTTTGGCCGGCACCGACGGATGCACGACGAGGATATTGGTTGAGTCCACCGCGCGCGATACCGGCAGCACGTCCTTGAGCGGATCGAACGACAGTTTCTTGTACAGGCTAGGATTGATGGCCAGCGCGGCGATCGTGCCCATCAGAACTGTGTAGCCGTCGGGGTTGGCCCGCGCGGTAATCTCGGTGGCGATGTTGCCCGCCGCGCCCGGCCGGTTATCGATAATGACCTGCTGACCGAGACGCTCCGAAAGCTTGCCGCCCATGGCGCGGGCGGTCGTGTCGGTGCCGCCGCCGGGCGCAAAGCCCACCAGCATGCGTATCGGCTTGTTCGGGTACTCGGCAGCGGTTGCTGCAATGGGCGCGAGCAAACAAGCCAGGGCCAGCGGTTTGATGTATTTATTCATGATTTCTCCTCGTTTTAGTATGCGGGGTAAGGGGATTATACGATGAGTCTCAGGCTGCCGTGCTTGCATGCGATTGCGCTTCGCAGGCTGCGCGGCGGGAAGCCGCCATGCGGGCCGCGATCGTGAAGGCATGTTCCAGCGCACCACGGTCCGCCTTGCCCTGGCCGACGATGTCGTAGGCCGTGCCATGCGCGGGCGTCGTGAACACGGTCTTGAGGCCCGCAGTAACCGTCACACCCTTGTTGAAGCCCAGCAGTTTGGTCGCGATCTGTCCCTGGTCGTGGTACATCATCACCACGCCGTCGAATTCGCCGCGCAGCGCCTTCAGAAAAATGGTGTCGGACGGTATGGGACCGGTGCAGGCTATCCCGGTTGCACGCAGTTTCTCGACTGTGGGCCGGATAACGCGGATTTCCTCGTCGCCGAACAGGCCGTTTTCGCCGTTGTGCGGATTGAGCGCCGCCACGCCGATGCGCGGCTGGGCATGACCTGTGGCACGCAGCGTGTCATGGGCGAGATTGATCGCAGAGGTGATGCGCTCGGGCGTGATCATGTTCACTGCTTCGCGCAGCGCGACGTGCGAGGTGACGCGGAAGGTGCAGAATTCCTTGATCACGTTCATTTCGCCGAAAAAACCGCTGTGGTTCGTGAGCTTGGCGAACATCTGGTGTTCGTCGTTGAATTTCCAGCCGCCTTTGTTGAGCGCGCCTTTGTTGAGCGGCGCAAAACAGATGCCGTCCAGAATGCCGGCCATCGCGAGATCAATCATGACCTTCAGCGTATCGCCGCTCAGCCGGCCCGAATCGGCGGAAAATTCTCCGCGTTTGAATTGTGTGGGATCGATATTGCGCAGATCAACGAGCGGCACATCGTTGCGCGGCCATTTCACTTCAGCCATGTCGCTGTAAGCGGTATAGGGCAGGGTGACGCCGGCATCCCGCATGCCGAGTTCGAACACGCGCGCATCGCCTATGATCACCACACGTGCATGGTCGGTGGTCACGCCGGAGGCAAGCAGCTTGGCTGAAATTTCAGGACCTATGCCGGTAACGTCACCCAGCATGAGGCCGATCACGGGCAGCGCATTGTTACTCATGGATAATATCCTAATGCTTTGTTATATAGGGAAAATAGTAATAACGCAAGAGTGGCGCCAAGGCGGGGATGAATGCGCGAGCGCACTCGCGGCCCTCGCCTTCACGTGTTTACTTGCGCTTCGCTGGCTTCGCCACCTTGCGTGCTTTCGGCTTCGCACGATGTGCGCCGATGGCGAGCAAGCCGGTGAGTTTGCGGATGCTGCCGAGTTTTTCGAGATTGAACACGAGATCGATGATCTTTTCCGCGTTCGCCTTGGGCAGTTTGCCCCACGCCGCACATTCGCGGAACTTGTTGGATAGCTCTTCATCGGTCATCGGATTGGCCGGACTGCCTTTGCCGAAATCAGCGCGGCCGCCGATTTTCCGGCCATCGCTCAACTCGATGGCTATGATGGTGGTCATTTTCTCGTAACCGGCGGCTTCCGCTTCCGGATGCACGCTGAACTCGACTTTCTCTATCATTTTGCGCACATCGGCGCGGTTGACCACCTTGTCGGTAAATTCCGCGAGCCCCGCCTTGCGTTCCAGCAGCAGGATGGCCATGCAAAACTCCATGCTGAACTTGGCCTGCAGTTCGTTCTTCGGGCGATGGTGGATCAGCGCGTTGGGCATGTGGCGGTTGGTGCCGACCCTGACCCGCACCACCTGGCCGGGCTTGATGTCGTGCTGGCGGATGAGTTCCATCATCAGGCCCATGCCCGGATGGGTCAGCGAGCCGCTCGGATGCGGTTTGATCGAGACCCCGGGAAAGGCGAAGGTCCACGGCTTGCCGAGCTTGCCGTCTATCATTTCGGCATCGTAACCGCCGCCGGCCGCCTTGAAGAAACCGCGACCGGCTTCGAGCACGATCGGTGTTGCCGTCCAGCCCAGCTTGGCGAATTCGGCGGCGACGATGCCGGACTCCGCCGACCGCCCGGGATGAAACGGCTTGGTCATGGTGCCGAAATTCTCGCGCAGTCCCGCCGACTGGCTGGCGCCTATGCCCAGCGCGCGCCGGGTCTGTTCCAGGTTCAGTCCCAGCATGCGGGAGGCGCCGGCGGCGGCGGCGATGGCGCCGATGGTGGCGGTCGAGTGAAAGCCGTGGTCATAGTGGCGCGGATGGATCGCTTCGGAAATCTTGGTTTCCACCTCGACCGACAGTTGGTAGGCGGTCAGTACATCCAGACCCGAGCGGTTGTCGCGCTCGCCCAAGGCCAGCACCGGCGGCAGCGCCGGGGCGGTCGGATGGGTGAGCAGGCCGTAGACGCGATCCTTGGCGACCGCGAGCTGGGTGTCGTCGTAATCGTCGGCATGGATGGCGATGCCGTTGGCGAACGCGGCGAAGCGCGCCGGCACTTTCATGTTGGTGCCGATGACGGTGCAGCCCTTGTCGGTCGGGAAGCCGAGCGATTTGAGATAGGTGCGCACGATGTGGCCGGATTCGGCAGCATTGCCGGCGAGCGCCAGCCCGAGGCCGTCGAGGATGGAACGCTTGCCCAGATGCGTGACGTCGGCTGGGACGTGCGAGGGTTTGGTGGCGGTGATGAATTGCGCTACGTAGGCGGTCAGGGATTTTTCGGTGCTCATGTCTGTGTCTTTTGAAAAAGGTGTGGGGAGGTCAGTTTTTTTCGGGCTTACAGTGCCTCGGCGACGGCTTTGCCAAGATCGACGGTTGCAGCCTTGCCGCCCAGATCCGGGGTCTTGGGCCCGTCCAGGAGCACGGTTTCTATGGCTTTGATCACTGCCGCAGCCGCTTCCGGGCAGCCCAGGTGATCGAGCATCATGGCGCCCGACCAGATCTGGCCGATCGGATTGGCGATTTTCTTGCCGTAGATGTCGGGCGCGGAGCCGTGCACCGGTTCGAACAGCGAGGGGAACACGCGCTCCGGATTGATGTTGGCAGATGGCGCGATGCCTATGGTGCCGGTTGCCGCAGGACCAAGGTCGGACAGGATATCGCCGAACAGGTTAGAGGCGACCACCACGTCGAAGCGGTCCGGGTTCATCACGAAATGCGCGCACAGGATGTCGATGTGATACTGGTCGACCCTGATGCCCGGATAGTTGGCGGACATCGCTTTGACGCGCTCGTCCCAGTACGGCATGGAAATCGAGATGCCGTTGGATTTGGTGGCGGAGGTCAGGTGTTTTTTGGGCCGTTTGGCGGCGAGTTCGAACGCGTATCTGAGGATGCGGTCAACGCCCACGCGCGAGAATACCGACTGCTGGGTAACGACTTCGCGCTCGGTGCCGGCATACATGCGTCCGCCCACCGAGGAATACTCGCCCTCACTGTTTTCGCGCACCACCCAGAAGTCGATGTCGCCGGGGTTGCGGCCGGCCAGCGGGCATTTCATGCCGGGCATGAGTCGCACCGGGCGCAGGTTCACGTACTGGTCGTAGCCGCGGCGGAAGGGAATCAGCAGCCCCCACAGAGAGATGTGGTCGGGGATCTTGTCGGGCCAGCCGACCGCGCCGAAATAAACGGCGTCATGCTGCTTCAACTGTTCCAGGCCGTCCACCGGCATCATGGTGCCGTGCTTGTCGTGGTAATCGCAGCTCCAGTCGAGTTCGTCGAATGTCCATTGGATACCGAATTTGCGGCCGGCCGCTTCCATTACGCGCAGGCCTTCGGGCATGACTTCCTTGCCGATGCCGTCTCCGGGGATGACGGCGATTCTGAATTTTTTCATGATAGTCCGGTGAGTTGAGGTCGATGGGTCGGAGGGAGGGTGGGGTTCGAAATGTTTGGAAAAACATCTCATTTTCGCGCAATACCCGGGCTCGCGCCATTGCCGGCTGGGAATAGCCCCTAAAGCAGGCGTTATGCACCCGATTTCAGTGGTCGGCTGCCTGCTCTGACAGAAAGTGGAACAGCAGGCGCGTCGCAGTCGGCAGGGTATCCGCGTGGCGCACGCACAGACTCAGGTGATAGCTCGCCCAGTCGTCGGTGAGCGGGATGCAGCACAGTCCCAATCCCTGGGCGTAGGGTGCGGCACAGCTTTCGGGCAATATGCCTATACCCATGCCCGCCTGTACCATGCGGCGCATGGCCTCGAAGGTGGTGACCTGTATGGCCGTGTGGGAATGAATGCCGGCATTGGCAGCTGCCGACTTGATGCGCATGCCGATCGAACTGGCGTCCGACAGCCCGACAAAGTCGTAGGCGGCGGCCTCGGCGAATACCGCAGAGCCATGTGCGGCGAGAGGGTGATCGACCGGTGTGATCAGCACCAGCGCGACCTTGCGGTAGGGCGCGGTTTCCAGTTCGGGAGCCGGAATGTTGGGCACGAAAATGCCGATGTCGGCACGGCCGCTGGTGACGGCATCCACCACTTCCGTACTGCGTCCTTCGTCGAGCCTGATCTGAATATGGGGATGGCGGCGCGAGAATCGCCGCATCTCGTCGGGCAGGGTATCGACGATGCTCGACGCATTGGCATACAGGCGGACCTCGCCGCGCTCGCCGCTTGCGTAATCTCCCGCGAGGGTCTGCATGCGGTCCAGCGTCGCAAACATCGAGCGCGCGTCAACTTCCAGCGCGCGTCCCGCCGCGGTCGGCCGCACGCCGCTGCTGTGCCGTTCGAAGAGTTGCACGCCGAGTTGTGCTTCAAGCTCGCTTATGCGCTTGCTGACGGCGGGCGCGGTAATGTGTTCGCGCGTCGCAGCGCGCGTGAAGCTCGATTCCTCAAGCACCGAAAGAAACAGGCGCAATGATATCAGATCGAAGCGGATTGTAGGTTTGGCCATGAACGGCAGTTGTCGCCGGGTGTCTGAAGCACATGCCTGATGAGCATGGTAACTGGATACCCGGCCCGCTGATTCTATAACAGCGCAAGGACTTGTGTCGACCGGGCTTGAGTTGCCGTGCTATGCTTTTTGGCGTGGTATCAATCACTGTGATTTAAATCATGCCCCCTTCGTTTCGTGCGCAACTGGAAGCCGGAAAAACCGTCACCGGCCTCATTCTGTTCACCGGCAGCCCGATGATCGTCGAACTGGCGGCGGCGGCCGGAACCGACTTCGTCATCATCGACATGGAACACAGCGCGCTCGACCTCGAGCCCTGCGCGCACCTGATCCGTGCGGCGGACGCCGCGGGCATCACACCTTTCGTGCGCGTGCCCGAAGTCGATGCCGCACTCATCAAGAAACTGCTCAACATGGGTGCGGCCGGCATAGTCGTGCCACACGCCAACCGCGACAATTGTGCCGCCGCGCTACGCGCTGTGCGCTATTCACCCGAGGGCGACCGCGGCGCCTGCGCCATTGTGCGTTCGGCGGGTTATGCGCCCGGCGACTGGGGAGCGCACGTGAGCAAAGCCAATCGCGAAGTCATGGTCATCCCTTTGATCGAGGACAGGGAAACCCTGGCTGATCTCGATGCGCTCGTTGCCATGCCCGGACTTGACATGTTTTTCATCGGTCCGACGGATCTGTCGATTTCTCTCGGCGTGCCGCACGCGACTTTCGACGAGCCTGCGATGAGCGCAGCCCTCGACAAGGTGGTGGCTGCCGCAAGGCGTCATGGCAAGCACGTAATGACCACGATAGGCAACAAGCCCGATCCCGAGTACGGCAGGTCGATCGCAAAGCGCGGTGTGCAGGCGATCGTTCTCGGTACCGACGGGCACCTGTTCCTCGACATCTGCCAACGGTTGAACGCCGTCAAGTCCGGGTGAAACGGCCGAGAGGCATCGGTTGAATTTCGCATGGCGAGCGCGGGGACGCGTCTGGAAAGCCTGCTAAAATATCCATATTGTCTGCTTCACGCGCTTTGTTGCAGCCGGCGCGATTAAAAAATCAATCAGGAGGATCTGTGGGTTCCACCATTGCCGAAAAAATCCTTGGCGCGCATGCCGGCGGCACGGCTGCCAGAGCGGGCGAAGTGGTGGTCGCCAGCGTCGATTTTGCGATGGTGCATGATGCCCGTGCGGCGAACGCGCTCGAGGTGATAGGCAAGTTCGGTGCGAGGTCGCTGCCTTTTGCCGCCAAGACCGCATTTGTTCTCGATCACTACTCGCCGCCGCCCAATGCGGAAGCCGCGAATACGCATACCGCCATGCGCGAGTTTGCTGAACGGCATGGCACCGTGCTCTACGATGTTGGCGATGGCATCTGCCACCAGGTATTGCCGGAAGGCGGGCACCTGACCTGCGGCGATCTGGTGGCCGGCACCGATACCCACTGCACGACATACGGTGCATTCAATGCCTTCGGTACCGGCGTCGAGGGCACAGACGTATCTGCTGTGATGATGACAGGCAGGCTGTGGTTCCGCGTTCCTGAAACCATCCAAGTGGAACTCAGGGGTGAGTTGCAGCCCGGTGTGTGGGCGAAAGACGTGACGTTGCATATGCTGGGCCGGTTGGGCGCGGAAGGCGCAAACTACCGTGTGCTCGAGTATGGCGGATCGGCTGTGGGGGCGATGGCGATTGACGATCGCATGACACTATGCAACCACGCCGCGGAACTTGGCGCCAAGGCGGCGATACTCGAAGCCGATGCCAAAACCTTCGCCTGGTTGAAAGCGCATGGCGCGCGCGAACCGAGGCCGGTCAAGGCCGATGCGGATGCGATCTATGCCCAACGTATCGATATCGATGCCTCGCAACTGCCACCGCAGGTCGCGCGCCGGCACCAGATCGATGATGTCGTCGGCGTGCCGGAAGTCAAAGGCCGGAAAATCAATATCGCGCTGATCGGCACCTGTACCAACGGACGGCTGGATGACATCCGCCAGGCGGCGGCGATACTCAAAGGCAGGCGCATTGCCAAAGGCGTGCGTATGATCGTCACTCCGGCGTCGCGCCAGGTCTACCTCGCCGCAGCGCGAGAAGGCCTGATCGAGGCGCTGACGATGGCGGGCGCGTCGGTGGAAGCTGCGGGTTGCGGCACCTGCGTGAATATTACCGGCCACCTGATCAGTGGCGACAACGAGGTCGTGATATCCAGCGCCAACCGCAATTTCAAGGGACGGCTGGGCAATTCCAGTTCGGAAATCTGGATCGGTTCGGCAGCGACCGTCGCGGCATCGGCATTGACCGGCAGCATTACCGATCCGCGCGATGTCGAGGGCGGTCAGTGGCGTGCGGTGGTGTGAGTAGAGTCGGAAAAACTTTGCCACAGAGGATTATTTTCAATACCCGCTTGACGGGTACACAGAGATCACAGAGGAAAATCAGATCAATTTCGGTGCTAAATGTGCGGGAAATTGCATTGTTGTTATGGGGCGGCTGTTCTCTGTGCTCTCTGTGTCCTCTGTGGCTGTATTTAAAGGGTAACTCATGACGACAGTCATTTGCGGCCGTGCGCGCGTGCTCGGCGCTGATATCAACACCGACGTCAACTGTTCGAGCAAATACATGCCGGGCAAGGATGCGGCGTTCGTCGCGACGTGTGCATTCGAACAGATCGCGCCGGGTTTTGCGCAGGCGTTCAAAAAGGGCGACGTCATCGTTGCGGGCAAGCATTTCGGCATCAATTCGTCGCGCGAGCAGGCGGTGCACGTGATGCGCCTGATGGGTGTGTCAGGCATCGTTGCAGTCTCCTTTGGACGGCAGTTTTTCCGTAACGCAATCAACAACGGGCTGCCGGTGATTGAATGCGACATCGACGGCATTGCCGACAAAGATGCGATCGAAGTCGATCTGGCAGCAGGCCGGGTCAGCGTTGCTGCGCGCGGTATTGTGCGCAGTGTGCCGCCGCTGCCGCCGGAAATCCAGGCGATACTCGCCGCCAGTGGGCTCATTCCCTTTTTGCAAAAGCATCCGGATTGGAAACTTGTTTGAATGTCAAATTCGGGCCACAGAGGACACAGAGTGCACAGAGAAAGACTTGAATCCGCCCATTGAACGCATAGATAGGAGGTGCTCTTGAAATCTCTGTGTTCTCTGTGCTCTCTGTGGCTGAATTTTTTAAATGATTGGTGATTTCATGAAAATAGAACGCGTCGAAGTTTTTGGTGTCGCCATGCCGCTAGTCGGCGAATACAAGAATGCCTATATGTCCAAATCCGTCGTCAAGAGCGCGGTGGTGCGCATCACCGCCACCGGCGGCGCGATCGGCTATGGCAACATCGATCCCACGCCCGGTTACTCCAAGGAATCGACGGAGGACAGTCTGCGGGTGATCGAGCACCGGCTGGCGGGCCTGGTGATGGGCATGGATCCCACCAATGTGCACAAAATTCTGGGCAGGATAGAACCCGCGGTCGAGGGTTACCTCGATGCCAAGGCAGCGCTGGAGATGGCGTGTGTCGACCTGTCGGCGCGCGTTGCCGGCATGCCGGTCTACACGTATCTGGGCGGTGCGGTGAAGCAAGAGTTATTGTTCAACGCCTGGATCGGCATTCTGTCCCCGGAACAGGCGGCAACAGAGACGCTGGAGTGGAAGCACAGGGGTTTTCGCTCGGCCAAGGTCAAGGTCGGCGGCAACATCGAGGCCGATCGTGACCGTATCCAGGCGATACGCGAGGCGGTAGGACCGGCGTTTCACATTCGCATCGATGCCAACGCCGGTTACGATGCCGACACGTCGATCAAGCTCGCAAAAATGGTGGCGCCGTACCAGCTGCAACTGTTCGAGCAGCCGGTGCCGGCCGACGATATCGCCGGCATGGCGCGGGTGCGGCGTGAGGCCAACGCGGTCGGTCTGTCCATCATGGCCGACGAGTCGGTGCTCGATCACGCCAGCCTCATCCGCATCATCAGGGCGGATGCTGCTGACATCGTCAAGGTCAAGGTGATGAAGCAGGGCGGCTTTCTCAACACGCGGCGCATGATTGCAACCGCTGAAGCAGCCGGCATCCGCTGCGTGGTTGGCCACGGTTTCGGGTTGGGGGTGAACACGATGGCCGAGATCATGCTCGCTGCGACGTCGATGAATGTGATCGACGGCCTGGAATGCGTTGGTCCGCTCAAGACCAAGGACGATATCGTCACGCACAAGCTCGATCTGAGCACAGGCAGCATCGCTCTGCCTCCGGGGCCGGGTCTGGGCGTCACGCTGGATGACGCAAAACTCGCGCAATACCGGTTCGAGTTCAAATAGCGCCAGTCCGGTTATCCAAGAGGAGGTGACTCATGTTTCGCATCATAATGCTGGTTGTATCGGGGCTGCTGGCCCTCTTCGCTTTTCCCGTGCATGCGCAGCAATATCCGGTGCGGCCGATCACGCTGCTGTGCTGGTCGGCGCCGGGCTCGCCGGTCGACCTTTATGCGCGGGCCATGGCGAAGCTGCTGGCGACCGAACTGGGGCAAAGCATAGTGGTCGAGAATCGCCCCGGAGGTTCCGGGGTCATCATGGTCAACGCCCTGCTCAAGGCGCCGGCGGATGGCTACACCATCGCCGCCAATACCATTACGCTGGCGGCGCTGTTCAGCGAACCTACGGCTAATTTCAAGCCGGAGGACCTGCAATTGATCGCGCGCTCGCAGATCGATCCGTACGGGCTGATCGCGCATACGTCGACCCCATTCAAGACGCTGAATGATTTTGTCGCCTATGCCCGCAGGAAGCCTGATTTCATCAATATCGGCGGCCCGTTCACGATCAGCGGTCATCGTGTCGCATGGGAGATTTTTGCCGAGACGGCCAAAATCAAGGCCACCTGGGTTCCTTATTCAGGCGGCGGGCCGGCATTGACTGCGGTGGCCGGTGGTCATGTCGATCTTGCCGCGACCAATCCGGGCAACGTCAAGCCGATGATAGCCGCCGGCAAGGTGCGCATACTGGGCATTTCCTCCGACAGGCGTATCGAGGATTTTCCCGACGTGCCGACCTACAAGGAAAAAGGGTGGGACGTGGTGCGTTATCAGTGGCGCGGCATCATGGGCCGAGCCGGCATGCCCAAGCCGGTTCTGGAGCGCCTGACCGCGGCCATTCAAAAGGCGCAGCAGACGTCGGAATGGAAGGCCTACCTGAAACAGGTCACCCAGCTTGACGGATTCCAGGGGCCGGACGCCTTCCGTGCCCAGTTGCTGCAGGATATGCAGGAGATGGAAGCGGTGAAGAAAAAACTTGGACTGTGATGAGAGACCAATGTTGAGTGTTGAGTGTTGAGTGTTGAGTGTTGAGTGTTGAGGATCAAGATATGACCAAGACAAAATCAATGAGTGTTCGCCAACGACTGCGCGTGCGGCTAACTGAGGGGCCGATGATCGTCGCACCGGGAATTTACGACGCCTATGGCGCGCGCTTTGTCGAGCAGGCGGGTTTCGATACGGTCTATATGACCGGCAACGGTGTATCGGCGAGTCTGCTCGGGCGGCCCGATGTCGGCCTCATCGATCTCACGCTGATCGCGAGCCATGCCCATCGGGTTGCGTCCTGTGTCGATATTCCACTGATCTGCGACGCCGACACCGGCCACGGCAACGCGGTCAACGTGCGGCGCACGGTGGAAGAATTCGAAAGCGCGGGTGTCGCGGCGATACATATCGAAGACCAGGTGGCGCCCAAGCGCTGCGGTCATCTGCCGGGTTCGCGTCCGGTGGTTTCCATGGAAGAGCACGCCGGGAAAATCGAGGCCGCGGTCGCCGCGCGCCGCGATCCGGATTTCCTCATCATCGCCAGAACCGATGCCGCATCCGGGCTCGGGCTAGCCGAGGCGATACGCCGCGGCCAGGCATACCGCAAGGCCGGCGCCGACGTGGTGTTCGTCGAGTTGAAGACCAGTCCGACCATACTTGAGGACATGACGCGGGTTACCTCGGAGATCGACGCGCCGTGCATGGTCAATATCGACGGCGGTGGCAAGCTCGGCGGGTTGACGGCGTCCGAAATCGAGAAGCTGGGTTTTCGCCTCGCGATCTATCCGGGGCTGGAGCGCTATGCGGCGGGGTACGCGGTGCGCGCAGCGCTCGATGCGCTCAAGCGCGATGGCACGACCGCGGCGGTGCGCGAGCGCATGCTGACAATGAAGGAATATAACGACGTGCTCGGGCTGCCGGAAGTCGAAGCCTGGGAAAAGAAATATTTGTTGATCGACAAGCCGTGACCATATAACAGGGGAAATTCAAGTGCTGAAGATAGGAATACTGCTGGGCGATGATATCGGGCTCGAAGTGGTGCCGGAGTGCGTGAAGGTGATGAAGGCGGCTGCTGCCAAAACCGGGCTTGAAATCGAGTGGCAGCCACTGCCGATCGGGCGCAAGGCGCATGAGGCGCTCGGCCATACCATGCCCGCGAGCACAGTCGAAGCCCTGGCCGGGGTCGACGGCTGGGTGCAGGGGCCGATCGGACATAATGTATATCCGCGCAACGACCCGACCTGGATCAATCCGCCGCTGCGCAAGAAGTTCGAACTGTTCGCCAACATTAAACCGGTGAAGTCCTATCCCAATCTGCCGTCACTCCACAAGAATGTAGACATAGTCTTTTTGCGGGAGACGACCGAGGGCATGCAGTCGAGCAGCGTGGTGTTCGCGGGTGCCGGCGAGTTCCGCCCCAACGACGAGATTTCCATCGGCATGCGCGTGGTGACCCGCAAGGGCGCGAATCGAGTGGCGCGGGAAGCCTTCGAGATCGCCCGCACCGGCGGGCGCAAAAAAGTGACTGCGCTGCACAAGGAACCGGTCTACCGGCTGGTGTGCGGCATGTTCGCCGAAGAATGCAGGAAAGTCGCAAAAGAGTATCCCGACATTCAGTTCGAGGAAGTGCTCATCGACGGTTTCGCGATGAAACTGGTGATGAAGCCGCAACAGTACGATGTCGTCGTCACCACCAACCAGTTCGGCGACATCGTGACCGACGAGGGCGCGGGTATCGTCGGCGGGCTGGGGCTCGCACCTGGGCTCGTCGTGGGCGAGCGCCAGGCGATGGCGCAGGCGACGCACGGCTCGGCACCCGATATCGCCGGCCAGAACATCGCCAACCCTTATGCGATGATCATGTCGGGGAAAATGCTCCTGGAGTGGCTGGGCCGCAAGCGGGGCGAGCCCAGGGCGGTGGAAGCGGCGCGGCTGATCGAGACTGCTGTGGATCAGGTTATCGCGCAAGCCGAACACCTGACGGGAGACCTGGGCGGCAAAGCATCAACGACAGAAATGGGCGATGCGATTGCGGCAGCTGTCTAGCGGGCGGAAACAAACAAGGGTGAAGATCAAGAGGGATATAAAATGGCGCTGATGCGCCCTTTTGTTGCCGTTCTCCAGCGCATCGCTTTTGTTGACCTTGCGGGCATCTCAATCCATTAGTTCCCTACGCGGCAAGGGTTAACAGACCCTGATAGCCTGTCAGTTCTGGCTACGGTCACGCCGCTGGCTAGCCTGCCGCCGCAGTCATCCCATCCACCATGTCGCGTCCTCATCATGCGGCCCTTTCCAGCGGGGGCTGGATTGAATTTCCTATCAGTTGATCTACATCAAATGCATAGGCCACCGCTCGTATATTATCCACTCGGTATCTTGGAGAGAGGACGCAACGTTGTCGATCTTGTCTCGCGACAGTGGCATGGCAGGCTGCCGCGAAAGTAATGGAATTGCAGCGGATCGCGGCATTCAATTCGCGCGTCACGCGGAACATCCTGAAGACAACGCATCTTCGGCCGACCAACACTGTTAATCGCTGCAAGGCTTTTTTACCATGTACAAAATCGTCCGTCGTGAAGTGTTTTCCGATACCACTTTCCTGTGGGAAGTGCTGGTTCCAGACGTGGCGAGCTCCGCGGAACCCGGTCATTTTGTCATGGTGCGCCTGCACGAAGGCAGCGAACGCATTCCGCTGACGGTGGCCGATTTCGATCGCGACAAGGGCACCATCACCATGGTCATCCAGTCGCTGGGCAAGACCACGATCGAGATGCGAGATCATTACAAGGAGGGCGACAGCTTCTCCGATTTCGTTGGCCCGCTCGGCCTGCCGCAGCACATCAGCAATGCAGGGCACGTCGTGCTGGTCGGCGGCGGGCTCGGCGTAGCACCGGTGTATCCGCAGCTGCGGGCGTTCAAGGAAGCCGGCAACAGGACCACCGGCATCATCGGTTTTCGCAACAAGGACCTCGTGTTCTGGGAAGACCGTTTCAAGGAGTTTTCCGATGACCTGGTCGTCTGCACCGACGACGGCAGTTACGGCACGCCGGGTTTCGTCACCGCGGCGCTGAAGGAGGTGCTCGAACGCGACAAGCCGGATCTCGTCATTGCCATCGGGCCGCTGCCCATGATGAACGCCTGCGTTGAAACGACGCGCCCCTTTGGCGTCAAAACGATGGTGTCGCTCAACGCCATCATGGTCGACGGTACCGGCATGTGCGGCTCCTGCCGCGTCACCGTCGGCGGCGAGGTCAAGTTTGCCTGCGTCGAAGGTCCGGACTTCGACGGGCATCTGGTCGATTTCAAGGAGTTGATGCTCAGGCAGCAGCGCTTCAAAGGGGAGGAATCGAAGGCGAGCGCGGATTACGCCCATGTCTGCAACGTTGAAAAACTGCTGTTCGAGCAGAACAAACACAACTACAAGAAGTACAAGGACCTCGCGCCTCACGCCGTGAAGATGCCGGAGCGCAACGCCATCGAGCGCTCGCGCAACTTCAAGGAGGTGAACCTGGGCTACACCATGCACGACGCGCTGGAGGAGGCCGAACGCTGCATCATGTGTTCCAAGGCGGTCTGTATTGCCGGCTGCCCCGTCTCGATCGATATCCCGCGCTTCATTCGCCACCTGCTGGTGCGTGACCTCGACGGCGCGCTGGGCGTCATCAACGAATCCAATCTGTTCCCGTCGGTATGCGGCCGTGTCTGCCCGCAGGAATCGCAGTGCGAGGCCCAGTGTGTCGTCGGCAAGAACAAGAAGGAGCCGATGGAGCCGGTGGCGATCGGCCGGCTTGAGCGTTTCATCGGCGACAATGCCCGGGCGCCCAAGGCCGTGCCGCCAAGCCGGGGGCGCACGCTTGGCCGCGTGGCTGTGGTCGGCTCCGGTCCCTCGGGACTCGCGGTCGCCGCCGATCTGGCGCGCTACGGTTGCGAGGTCACCGTGTTCGAGGCGCTGCACGTGATTGGCGGCGTGCTGCAATACGGAATTCCGGCCTTCCGGCTTCCGCGCGACATCATCAGCCGCGAAGTCGACAACCTCAAGGACATGGGTGTCCAGTTCGAGATCAACAAGGTGATCGGCAAGACTTTTTCCATCCCCAAGCTCATGGAGCAGATGGATTACGATGCGGTATTCGTCGGCGCCGGCGCCGGCGCGCCTTCCTTTCTCGGCATACCGGGGGAATTCGCCGGACAGGTTTATTCGGCGAACGAATTTTTGACCCGCGTCAACCTGATGGGCGGCGACAAGTTCCCCTACCTCGATACGCCGATTACCCTCGGCCAGAGCGTCGTCGTGATCGGCGCCGGCAACACGGCCATGGACTGTCTGCGCGTGGCCAAGCGCCTGGGTGCGCCGACCGTGCGCTGCGTCTACCGCCGTTCCGAGGCCGAGGCGCCTGCCCGCATCGAGGAGATCCGTCACGCGAAAGAGGAAGGCATAGAGTTCTTTTTCCTGCACACGCCGGTCGAGATCTTCACCGATGAGAACGGCGTAGTGCGCGGAATGAAAGTGCAGAAGATGATGCTGGGCGAGCCCGACGAGAAAGGCCGCCGCAAACCCGTGCCGCTGGACGAATTCGTCGAACTCGAGTGCGATACCGTGATCTACGCTCTGGGCACCAAGGCCAACCCGATCGTCACCCAGTCGACTCCCGGGCTGGGCCTCAATAAATGGGGTTACATCGTAGCGGATCCGGAGACGCAGGCGACGACGCTGCAAGGCGTATTCGCCGGCGGCGACATCGTCACCGGTGCCGCTACCGTGATTCTTGCCATGGGCGCCGGCCGCCGCGCGGCAAGAGCCATCGGCGCCTATCTGCAGGGGGGCAAACAAAAGTGGCCCATTACCCTCGAAGATGCGAACGCTTTCGTGCCGCCGGCTCCCCTTGGCGCGGCCACGCCCGCCGGCGCTGCACTGTCAACCACGCAGAGTGAGACCCAGCCATGATGACCACCTGTCCCAAATGCCACCGCCCGCTCGAAGGCGAAGAAACCTACATCTGCTGCGCCAATGTCGAATTAAGGTGGCGGTGCAACGAGTGCGGCAAGGTAAGCGAGGGTTTCGCTTTTCCCTACGGCATGTGCCCGCATTGCAAGGGCAAGCTCGAGATGCTCGACCGTGGCGCGATCGACGACACGAAGGGGCTGGATGCGATTCGCGCGGCGTTCGAAATCGAGCTTGGTGGCCGCGCTTTCTACCAGCGCGCGGCGAAAGAATCGAAAGATCCGGCGCTGCGCGACCTGTTCAGCCGCTTTGCCGAAATGGAAAATGAACACATGGAGACCTTGTCCAGGCGCTACCATGCCGACCTGCCGGAACCGGGCGAAGATTTCCAGATCGATCATGCGGCCATCTTTGCCGGTGTGGATCGCAAGCCGGAAGATCCGGCCAACCTGTTCCGCATCGCCATTTCGTTCGAGGAGCGTGCGGTCAAGTTTTTCACCGAGCAGGGCGAGCATGCCCCCGGGGGCTCGGTTGAACAGGATCTGTACAAGGAACTCGCCGCCGAGGAACGCGAGCACGTGGCGATCATGACGACCGAGTATGACCGCTGGAAAGCCGGCAAGCCCGGGTTGCTGTAGCAGTCAGGAAGATTTCTCGCTGCCACCGATCTCCGGTGCGCGCGGAAAAGAATGAGATGATTGAAAGGAAATCATGAGCACACGCCAGGTTGTCCTTGAGGGTAACGAGGCCGCCGCACGCATCGCCCACCTCACCAACGAGGTGATCGCGATCTACCCTATCACCCCGTCCTCGGGCATGGGCGAATTCGCCGATGCCTGGTCGGCAGAAGGCCAGAAGAACATCTGGGGTGCCGTGCCGGAGGTCATCGAGATGCAAAGCGAAGCCGGGGCCGCAGGTGCGGTGCACGGCGCCTTGCAGGCTGGCGCGCTGACTACCACCTTTACTGCGTCCCAGGGTTTGCTGTTGATGCTACCCAACATGTTCAAGATCGCGGGTGAACTCACCCCCGCGGTGTTCCACATAGCGGCGCGCACCCTGGCAACCCACGCGCTCTCCATCTTCGGCGACCACAGCGACGTGATGAGTGCCCGCACGACCGGCTGGGCCATGCTTGCCTCCGCCACTGTGCAGGAAGCGCAGGACATGGCGATGATCGCCCAGATGGCGACGTTGCGTTCACGCGTGCCGTTCATGCATTTTTTCGACGGGTTCCGCACCAGCCACGAGGTAAACAAGCTCGATCTGCTGTTCGAGGAGGAAGTGCGTGCGCTGATCGACGAAGAGCTGGTCACCGCGCATCGCGCGCGTGCGCTCAACCCGGACAAACCCGTACTGCGCGGCACGGCGCAGAATCCGGACGTATTTTTCCAGGCGCGCGAAGCGTGCAATTCGTTCTATATGGCGGTGCCGGGCATCGTGCGGGAAAGCATGGACCGGTTCGCGAAGCTCACCAATCGTCGCTACGGGTTGTTTGATTATCAGGGCGCGCCCGATGCCGAGCGCGTGCTGGTGCAGATGGGCTCCGGCGTCGGCGCCTCGGGCGAAGCGGTTCGGGCCCTGGTCGCCCGCGGCGAGAAAGTAGGCCTGCTGACCGTGCGGCTATACCGGCCATTCGATACGCAGGCCTTCGTGGCGGCGCTGCCGCGAAGTGTGCGCGCGATCACGGTGCTCGACCGCACCAAGGAACCAGGCGCGATAGGCGAGCCCCTTTATCAGGACATTATCACCGCGCTGGTCGAGGCGTGGCCGCAGGACCTCGCGACGCCAAAAGTCATCGGTGGTCGTTACGGCTTGTCGTCCAAGGAATTCACGCCGGCAATGGCCAAGGCGTCCCTGGACGAATTGACGAAATCGCAACCCAAGCGACATTTCACCGTCGGGATCGTTGATGACGTCACCCGCCTGTCGCTGACCGTGGACGACAGCTTCGACACCGAAGGCGATGAAGTCACCTGCGCGGTGTTCTACGGCTTGGGTGCGGACGGCACCGTCGGCGCGACGAAGAACTCGGTGAAGATCATCGGCGAGAACACGCCGCTTTTCGCGCAAGGCTACTTCGTCTATGACAGCAAGAAGTCCGGCGCGATTACCGTATCGCACCTGCGTTTCGGGCCCAAGCCGATAGAATCGACCTATCTGATCCGCCAGGCTGACTTTGTCGCCTGCCACCAGTTCGAATTCATGGAGAAGCTCGACATGCTGGCGCTGGCGCGGCCGGGCGCCACCTTCCTGCTGAACAGCCCCTACGGACCCGACGAAGTCTGGGACAAACTCCCGCGCGAGGCGCAGGAGCAGATTCTCGACAAGAAACTCAAAATGTATGTGGTCGATGCGCTCGCGGTGGCTAAGGAGGCCGGCCTTGCCGGCCGCATCAACACCGTCACCCAGGCCTGCTTCTTCGCCATTTCCGGCATCCTGCCGCGCGACGAGGCGATCGAGAGGATCAAGTCCTCGATCCGCAAGACCTACGGCAAGCGCGGTGAATCCGTATTGAACCGCAACTTTGCGGCCGTGGACCAGTCGCTTGCCGCGCTGCGGGAAGTGCAGGTGCCCGGCCGGGCAGAGTCGACGCTGCGGCGCCGTCCGGTGGTGCCCAGCGTGGCACCGGACTTTGTCCAGCGCATCACCGCGATGATGCTCGACGGCAAGGGCGACCTGCTGCCGGTTTCGGCCATGCCGGTCGATGGCACGTTCCCCACTGCGACCTCACAGTGGGAGAAGCACAGCATCGCGCACGAAATTCCGATCTGGGATGCTGATATCTGCACACAATGCGCGTTGTGCCCGCTGATGTGCCCGCACGCGGCCATCCGCATGAACGTATACTCGCCTGAAGAGTTGAAACAGGCGCCGGAAGGCTTCAAGAGTGCACCCTGGAGGAGCAAGGAAGGCGACGGGCTCGCCGGCTGGGCTTACACGCTGCAAGTTGCACCGGACGACTGCACTGGCTGCGGCGTCTGTGTGGACATTTGCCCAGCGCGCAGCAAGGAGGTGGTCAAGCACAAGGCCATCAATATGGAGCCCAAGCTCGATCACCTGGAAGTCGAGCGGCGCAGCTACGAATTTTACCTCAGCCTGCCAGAGACGCGTCCGTCGCTGGAAACATTTGATCTGCTGAAAGGCTCGCAACTGCGCACGCCGCTGTTTGAGTATTCCGGCGCCTGCGCCGGCTGCGGCGAAACACCGTATGTGAAGCTGATATCGCAGCTCTATGGCGATCATATGCTGGTGGCCAACGCCACCGGTTGCTCGTCGATCTATGGCGGCAACCTGCCTTCGACGCCGTGGGCACAAAACAGCGCCGGCCAGGGGCCTTCGTGGTCAAACAGCCTGTTTGAGGACAACGCCGAATTCGGCCTGGGGATGCGCCTTGCTTTGGATGCGCAGCGCGACCTGGCGCAAGTGTTGGTGCGCGAACTGCGTGCGGAGATCGGCGATGACTTGGCCACGGCTCTGCTCGAAGCGCCACAGGAATCCGACCAGCAGATCAGCGAGCAGCGCGAGCGCGTGAAACAGCTCAAGACTATCCTCGCGCGCTCAGGTTCATCGCGGGCGAAGCAACTGCTGGCGGCAGCCGACAGCCTGATCACGCGCAGTGTCTGGATCGTCGGCGGAGACGGCTGGGCCTACGATATCGGTTACGGCGGCCTCGACCACGTTCTCGCCTCCGGTCGCAATGTCAACATCCTGGTGCTGGACACCGAGGTCTACAGCAATACCGGCGGTCAGGCATCGAAATCCACCCAGCGCGGCGCAGTGGCAAAATTTGCCGCTGCAGGCAAGTCCTCGGGCAAGAAGGATCTGGGCATGATTGCCATGGCCTACGGCAACGTCTATGTGGCCCAGGTGGCGATGGGCGCGAACCCGATGCACACGGTGCGCACCTTCAAGGAAGCGGCATCCTGGCCGGGGCCGTCGCTGATCATTGCCTACAGCCAATGTATCGCGCACGGCATAGACATGGCGACCGGCATGAGCCACCAGCGCGACGCAGTCAAGAGTGGCTACCTGACGCTGTATCACTACGATCCGCGCCTCGGAATGGGCGGCGCGGATCAGCCATTGAAGCTCGATTCGCGCAAGCCGACGATGCCGATCGAGCGCTTCACCATGAAAGAGGGCCGTTACGCGATGCTGGCGCAAGCCGACCCGGCGCGGGCGAAGCAGCTGAATAAAATCGCCCAGGCCGATGCCGACGCACGCTGGCAGCTCTACGAGCAGATGGCCGGCGTGCACCGCAACGTACCCGACGACAATGAACAGGACGACAGCGGCGGCACCGCGGCTTCCCCGGCGCCTGAGCCTGGTCCCAAGGAGATGGAAAAATGAGCGCCGATCTGCGCAGCCGTTATCTGGGCCTGGAGCTCAAGAATCCCATTGTGGCCGCGGCTTCGCCCATGACCAATTCTATCGACGGTCTGAAGCGGCTGGCGGACGCCGGCATCGCAGCCGTGGTATTGCCATCGCTGTTCGAGGAGCAGATCGAACACGAAGAGATGGCCACCCACAACCTCATGCTGTCGGGAACCGAACTGTCGCCTGAAGCGCGCAGCTTCTTTCCCGAAATGCAAAGTTACAAAACCGGCTCTGACAATTACCTGAAACTGATCGGCGATGCGAAGAAGGCCCTTTCCGTGCCGGTAATACCCAGCCTGAACGGCTACACACCGGGTGGTTGGACGCAAATGGCCAAGCAACTGGAGCAGGCCGGGGCCGACGCGATCGAGCTTAATATTTATTTTCTCGCCACCGACCTCGAAGACACCAGCACCGAGATTGAGAAGCGGTACATCGACCTGGTGGAATCGGTAAGCGGCATTGTTTCAATACCGGTTGCGGTGAAAGTCTCTCCGTATTTCAGCGCCATGGCCAATATGGCGGGGCGGCTCACCCGCGCCGGCGCATCAGGGCTGGTGCTGTTCAACCGCTTCGTGCAGCCCGACATTCTCCTCGAGGAACTCGAGGTAGCGCCGCATCTCGTGCTGTCCACCTCGGACGAACTGCGTCTGGCGCTGCGCTGGATCGCCATCCTGCGCGGCCGGGTCAAGGCGAGCCTGGCCGCCACCGGGGGCGCGCATACGCCGGAGGACGTGCTGAAGCTGGTGCTGGCCGGCGCCGATTGCGTCATGATCGCGAGCAGCCTGCTGCGCAAGGGACCGGCGCATGTCACCAGCCTGGTAAGCAGCGTCGAAAAATGGATGACCGAGCGTGAATACACCTCGGTGGAACAGATGAAAGGCTCTCTTAGCCAGCAAGCCTGTCCGGATCCCGCGGCCTTCGAGCGCACCAATTACATGAAAGCGCTGACCTCATATACCGGCGAGTTTTCATAGGCGAGGCCGTATCGCAGCGGGTTCACGCAGCGCTTCCTGACGCTGGGGAATGCAGCGTCATCGTGCGAGCCTTGCCACTATGCAATAATTCAACCTTTGCAACTCAGGAGATCGTGATGGCGCTATTAATCAACAACGACTGCACCTCGTGCGACGCGTGTCCGGAGGTCTGTCCGAATGAGGCGATTACCGTGGAAAATTCCGTCTACGTCATCGCCCCCGACAAGTGCACCGAATGCGTGGGCGCGCACGACGAACCGCAGTGCATGGTCGTGTGCCCGGCAGACTGTATCGTGCCGAACCCGGACGCCAAGGAAACGCCGGAGCAACTGATGGAGAAATACCATCGCCTTCATGGCTGAACGGACGGCCGCACCCCAGCCCGTAAGCAGCCAGAGTTTGGCCTATGCAGGCAAATCATTCCTCCAATAAAATACCCATATAATCAATAAGTTACGTATTATACTGGCCATGAGCTGTCGCGCCTGAGCCGTGCCGGAGCCGCATGGTGCGACAAGTCTGTATTCAATTGGTCTTGATTCCCGCGTCCTTGATCAGCCGCGCATAGCGCGCGGTTTCGCTCCTGAGAAAATCCGCGAATTCCTCCGGCGTGCTGGTCATTGGCTCGACGCCGATGGTAGCCAGTCGCTCCTTCAGATCGGGAGCAGCCAGCGCCTTGTGGAGCCCGAGATTAAGACGGTTGATGATATCGCGCGGCGTGCCGGCCGCAGCGAACATGCCGAACCAGAGGCCGACCTCGAAGTTATCCAGGCCCGCTTCTTTCGCCGTGGGCACGTCGGGCAGCGGGGTCGTGCGCTTTTCGGACAGCACGGCGAGCGCCCGCACCTTGCGGTCCTGGATATGGGGGGCAATGGCGGGCGCCGCCATGATCAGCATGTCGATTTGTCCGCTGATCAACCCCACCACGGCCTGGCCTGTGCCCTTGTACGGCACATGCACCATGTCCAGCCTGGCCAAGCTCTTCAGGAGTTCCGGCGCAAGATGGGAAGTAGCGCCGACGCCGCCGGAACCGAAGTTGAGCTTGCCGGGATAGGCGCGCGCAAGCTGAATAAACTCCTTCAGCGTCTTCGCCGGGACCGACGGGTGGACCACCAGGACATTCTGGATCAAGGCCACCAGCGAGATCGGCGCCAGGTCCTTTGCCGCATCGTAGTTGAGTTTGGCGTAGAGGGCGGGGCTGATCGCCACGAACGGAGAGGTCAGAACGAGGGTGTATCCGTCCGGTGGTGATTTGGCAGTCAGTTCGGCGCCCAGGTTGCCGCCCGCGCCCGTCCGGTTGTCGGCCATCACCGTCTGCCCGAGTTGTTCGCCGAGTTTCTGGCTGATGGCCCGGCCCAACAGATCGGTGGGTCCTCCTGCCGCAAACGGCAGGATCAGGCGTATCGGTCTCGTCGGATAGGCCTGCGCCAGCGTCGCAGCCGGCAGCGCGACCATTACGAGCAAGATCAATGCATGGGAGAACCTCGGAACGCGAAACATGGCTACCTCCTCATATGTATGCCTGCCTCTGTGACAGAAAATGCCTGGCGTTGGACAACTAACTCATTTCTTCTCCCTCAAGGCCTTCAGAATTTTCTCCGGGGTCAGGGGTAAATCCCTGATCCGGACACCCACGGCATCGAAGATGGCGTTGGCGATGGCGGGAGCCGTGGGTGCGGCCGCAAGTTCTCCAACCCCCTTGGCACCGAAAGGTCCTTCGGCATGGCCGGTTTCCACCAGAATGGGGATGATTTCCGGAATATCCATCATGGATGCCAGCTTGTAATCGGCCAGCGTGTCATTCAGGATCCGGCCGTTTTTCATCTTGAATTCCTCCAGCAGGGCGTTGGACAAGCCCATGATGACCGACCCTTCGATCTGCTGTTCGCATAAAGCGGGGTTGATCGCCTTCCCGACGTCGTGGGCTGCCGCGATTTTCAGTACTTTCACGATTCCCGTTTGGGTATCCACCTCCACTTCGGCGGCGTGGGTGGCGAACATCCAGAAAATGCTGCTCATGTATTGCAAGTCCGGGGAAGCCTGCAGCGAGGCAGACTGAGCCGAGGAATAATGTCCCACCTCGAGGAGGGAACCCCCTCTTTGATAAATTTTAGCCAATAACGCCTGCAGGGTAATCCGTTCCCCGACGCCTTCTTCCAGAATTTTTCCCTCGATGAGATTCAGTCGGGCGGCATCCGTTTTCAGTACGTCCTGCGCCCATTCCAGAATTTTCCGGCGCACTTTCCCGCCGGCATCGCGGACCGCGTTGCCCATGTGAAACGTGGTCCGGCTGGAAGTCACGCCAAAATCAAAGGGGGCGATGGAAGTATCCGAATGCGGCACGGAAATGGAATGCAGCGGCACACCGATGGTATCGGCGGCAATCTGGGCCAGTATCGTTTTCTGTCCGGCGCCGACTTCCACCGAACTGGAAAGCAGCGTCACGCTGCCATCCATGCTTACCTTGATCAGGCAATAGGAATCCGAGGGTGTCACCGTGGGCTTGAGCGTCGTGGCTATGCCCATGCCCCTTCTCCTGGAACCGTTGGGGGAAGATTTCGCCTGGCCCCAGCCGATCGCCTGGCTGGCCTTGAGGAGCGTTTCTTTCGATCCCACCCCGCGCATGACCTGGCCGTTGATATACAGGTCCTCCTCTTGCATGCAATTCTTCAGCCGGATCTCCAGCGGATCCATCCCGAGTTTTTCCGCAATGATGTCCATTTGCGCTTCACAAGCCCAGGTCACCTGTATCGTGCCGAAACCCCGGTAGGCACCGGCAATTTCCTTGTTGGTATAAACCAGGCGGGAGACCAGTTCCAGGTTGGGAATCCGGTACGGGCCGAAGACGGTGAGGCTGCCGCGTTTGGCCACATCGGGACCTTTGGAAGCGTAGGCACCCTTGTCCCAAACGATGTCGGCCTGGCGGGCGGTGAAGGTCCCATCCTGCTTCATGCCGGTTTTCAACCTGATGATGGCTGCATGACGCGTTTGCGATGCAGTCAATTCCGCCTCCCGGGTGAAGACGACTTTTATCGGTCTGCCTTTGCTGAACCTGGCCATGGCGACCGCAAGGCCCTCGGCCACCAATGTGCCTTTGCCGCCAAACCCTCCACCGGAATACATGGAAATGAAGCGGATCCGGTTGATGGGTATCCCCAGGGCATCGGAGAGTTCCTTGGCCCGGCGGTGCGGGCCGTCGGTGGGGGACCAGACGGTGTAACTATCAGTGTCGGGCGAGTATTGGGCTAGCGCGGCATGGACCTCCATGGGGGAGTGGGCTACCGCGTGAGAATAAAATTCGTCAGTGAAAATTTCATCTGCCGCCTCGAATCCTGCCTGGACGTTTCCCAGAGCATAGGTGCTGGTAGAGCAGATATTAGTGCCGGGAACGCTCTCAAAGGGGCCGAACCGGGTATAGTTTTCCTGACCCTCATGGAGGAGGGGCGCACCCTCGGCCAAAGCGTCCCGCGGGTCGAATACCGCCGGCAATTCTTCGTAGCGCACCCGGATTTTTGTCAGGGCCTCCTGGCAGGCCAATTCGGATTCCCCGGCCACGGCCGCTACCGGTTCGCCTATATAGCGCACCCGGTCTATGGCCAGAAAGGGTTGGTCCTTGATCATGCCGCCAAACATGAACGGGAAATCCCGTCCTGAAATCGCCACTTTGACGCCCGGTACTTTCCTGGCCTCCGATAAATCCACTTCGAGAATACGGGCGTGGGGCAGCGGGCTGCGAAGAATGTCTCCGTGCAGCATTCCCGGCAGGGCCAGGTCCACGCTATAGACCGCTCTCCCGGTGACTTTCTCCAATCCATCCAGGCGGGGAATGGATTTTCCAACATACAGGGGGTTCATGATTTTAATGGCCCCCTTTCATCTTTTCCCCGGCTGCGAGCACGGCTTCGATGACCTTCGGGTAAGAACCGCACCGGCAGAGTACACCCGACAGCGTTTTCTTAATCTCCTCCTTGCCCGCTCTCGGGTTGATATCCAGGAGCGCTTTGGCGGAAAGGATCATGCCGGGCGTGCAGAAGCCGCACTGGACCGCTCCCGCATCTATAAAACTTTGCTGTAAAGGATGAAGCCCGCCCCGGTTATCGAGGCCTTCTATGGTGGTAATCTGGTGGCGTTGGGCGTCCAAAGCCAGCATCAGGCAGGCGTTGACCGGTTTACCGTCAATCAGGACCATGCAGGTGCCGCAATCTCCCAGTCCGCATCCTTCTTTCGTGCCGGTGAGATGAAGTGCCTCGCGCAGGACTTCCAACAGCGTTTGCTGCGGCTCTACTTCCAGCCGGCAGAGTTCTTCGTTTACCGTGAGCTCAATCAGGATTTTCAATGGGTATCCTTACTACTTCTGGCACGACTCCAGGAGAGCTTCAAGGCGCGGGAAAACAGAACCTGCACCATCTGTCGCCGGTAAGACTCGCTCGCCCGCAGGTCAGTGATGGGAGAGGTTTCTGCTGCCACGGCCATAGCGGCCTCCTGAATGTGCCCGTCCGTGAGTGATCCGGACAGGATCAACGCCTCGGTTTTATTTGCCCGCATGGGGATGGCGGAACAGGCCCCTACAGCAACCAGCACTTCCTTAACCTCGGTATCTGTATTGCCCAGGGTGAGAAAAATGGCGACACACCCCAGCGCACAATCCATTCCTCCGCCTCTTCCCAGTTTTAGATAAGCCGCTCCGGAGCGCGCTGCGGGATCGGGCAGGAAGACCGAGGTAATGAGTTCTCCCGGCTGCAGGATTGTGGTCCCGGGTCCGGTAAAAAATGATTCCAGCCCCACCTGTTTGTTGCCACGGGGTCCTGAAATGTTAAGGCGCGCCTTGAGGACGATCAAGGAGGGTGCCATATCCGAGGCAGGGGAAGCCCTGCCGATGTTGCCGCCGAGTGTGGCGAGATTTCTGATCGAGGGAGACCCTAAGGCGGTGGCCGCTTCAGCCATCAGAGTGTGGCTGGCGCGCAGGGCGGATGAATGCTCGATTTCAGCAATGGTGGTCAAAGCACCGATGCGTATCCCGCTTTGGCCTTCCCGCTCAATAGAGGAAAGTCCTGAAATGCGCTTCAGGTTGACCAGAGCGGGCGGGGCGATTTCCCCCCGTTTCATTCGTATCAGAAGGTCAGTTCCCCCGGCAAGGAGATACGCTTTCTCTTTTGATCCGGACAGAATCTCGACTGCCTCGGCCAGCGTGGCAGGTTCAAAATAAGAAAAAGGGGTTAACCTTTTCACGGGTGTTTTCGTATTGTCGTATTGCGCAACATCAAGGCAGCCGCGAGCACCGGCCTCAGTAAGCTGTCAGTCCACCATCGAACATCAAGGTCTGGCCGGTCATGTAAGCCGCCGCCGGGCTGGCCATGAAACATACCGCATCCGCAATTTCCAGGGGCGTGGCGAAGCGGTGCAGCGGCACCCGGTTGAGCATGGTCTCTTTGACTTTCGGGTCCGCGAGTATTTCGGCGCGGGAGGCGGTTTCCACGGTTCCGGGAGCGATGGCATTGACGCGTATGCCGTATCCGGCCCATTCGATGGCCAGCATGCGGGTCATGTGGATCAACGCCGCCTTCGATATGCCGTAAACCGAGCGGTTGGGAAAGCCCACCACCCCGTGCGCGGACGCGAGGTTGATGATGCAGCCTGCAGTGCCGCGCTCGATCATGCGCCGGCCTGCTTTCTGGCAGAGGAAAAACGTGCCCTTCAGGTTGGGCTGCATTACCGATTCCCATTCGTCGGGAGTGACTTCCAGCACCGGTTTGCGCAGCGTGGCCCCCGCGTTGTTCACCAGAACATCGATCCGCCCGAAGGCCTGAAAGACTTTTTCTACCGCCGGCTCAATCTCTTCAAGCGCGCTCAGGTCGAGGGCAAGCGGCACGGCGTGCGCACCGAGCGCGCTGATTTGTTTTTCGGTATCAGCAAGACGCTCAGCCTGCCTGGCGGATACCGCGACGTCATAGCCGTTGCGGGCCAGCGCCACGGCGATTGCGGCACCGATGCCGGTGGCGGCGCCGGTTACGAATGCCGTGCGCCGCTGCCGGCCGGGATCGGTCGATGCGTTCACTCGGCCTTGATGTTGGCCAGCTTCACGACATCGCCCCACTTCTTCAGTTCCGACTTCATGTAGGCGGTGAATTCCTCGGGGCTCGAAGGCGTCGGAACGGTGCCCTGCGACAGCATGCTTTCAATGACGTCCTTCTGGTTGAGGACGGCGGTGATTTCCCTGTTGAGCCGCGCGACGATGTCTTTCGGCATGTTGGCCGGCCCGATCATGCCGCCCCAGGCGTAGCCTTCGTAGCCTGGCAGTGATTCAGCGATAGTCGGAAACTCGGGCAATGCCTTCAGCCGTTCCTTGTTGCCGACGCCGAGCGCGCGCACCCGCCCGCTGCGCACGTGCGGCAGGATCGACGGGATGCTGCTCCAGGTGAGCTGGGTTTCGCCCGAGAGCACGGCCACGACCGCGGGCGCCGTGCCCTTGTACGGCACATGCACCGTCTTGATCTTCGCCATCGAGTCGAACAGCGCGGCGGTGAGGTGGCCGGAGTTGCCGGAGCCGGGCGAGGAATAGGTGATTTCACCGGGTCTTGCCTTGGCGAGCGCAATCAATTCCTTGACGTTTTTCACCGGCAGCGACGGGTGCGATACCAGCAGCAGCGGGAAGTTCACCATGTTAGAGATCGGCGTGAAGTCGTTCAGCGTGTCGTAGGAGAGCTTCTTGTAAATGTGGGGGTTGACCGTCAGCGGGCCGGCGGAAGCGGCTGCGATGGTGTAGCCGTCCGGTGGCGCGGCCTTCAGGATGTCGAGACCGAGAATGGCGTTTGCGCCGGGACGGTTGTCGACCAGCACCTGCTGGCCCATGCGCTCGGACAGCCCCTTGCCGATGATGCGGCCGATGAAATCGACGCCGCCGCCGGCCGGGAAAGGCACGATCAGGCGTATCGTTTTGTTCGGGTAAGTCTGGGCCAGTGCGACAGCCGGGCACAGGCCCAGCGCGGCCAAGGCGAGCATTTTAAGTTTTAAATTCGTATTCATCGCGTCCCCCTCCTGATTATTTGGCGATGGGCAAAGGTCGCTGAATTCAGCGCGCTTGTCAACAGAGCCTGGGGCTTGCGGCTAAAGAGTCGAGGCCGCCTCGATATTGGCTGCTGCAAGCGCCTTGCAATCGACAATTTTGGCCACAACGCATCTCGCGCGGTAATTGGTAATTATTATCAGGCCCCGGGTCCGCATTGTACAAGTTGACATGGGCCGGACGATCTTGTATCAAATAGCTTGTTTTTCTTTCAAAGAAAGAAACAACGGCCATGCCGCCTGATCAGCGCGATCCGCATTCTGGACTCCGGGATCCGACTGAATTGCGCGTATGCACATTAACCCTCATCCGGGACATTGACGAATATGTATGATCTTCATCTCACCGCGGAGCAACTGGAGTTTCGCGACACCTTGCGGGATTTTGTCGAAAGGGAAGTCAGGCCGGCCACGCTGCATCCGGACCGGCTGGAACCGTTCGAGAAACCTTTGCTGACCGATATCCTCGTGCAGGCTTCGCAAATGGGCTTGCGCGCGCTGGCGCTGTCCGAAGAGGCAGGCGGCGCGGGTGCCGACGGGCTGACCTCGTGCATCGTTCTGGAAGAACTGGCCGCGGGCGACGTGGATGTCGCGGTCGCGCTAGGACAGACGGCCGCGCTCGGCCATACCCTGTTCGATCAATTGATGACGCCCGCGCAGCGCAGCCGCTTCCTTCCGGAATTCATGAGCGATGACAATTATCACCTCGCTTTTGCTGGACATGACCCCGAAGCCGGTATCGGGTGGAGTTATCATCGCCCGCTTGATGTCGATAGCGGGGTCGAACCGGTCGCGAAGAAGCAGAGCAATGGTGACTGGGTGATCAACGGCACCGTGTCTTTTGTTGCCAATGCGCCGATCGCCAAACTGTTCGCGGTCCAGGTCAGAACCGATTCGAAGAAAACCGGGATGAACGGTTTGAGCACGCTGCTCGTGCCGCGCGATGCGCCCGGTCTGACAGTACGCGATCCGATGAAAGCGGTGGGTGAAACCCGTCCGGACGGCGAACAAGTCATCCGCTGGCACCACGGCACCGGCGCCGGGGTGGAGTTCAAGGATTGCCGCGTGCCTGCCGACCATCTTCTGGGCACGGAAGGGCAGTGCCCGTTCGCCGGCGGCGCGCAAGCGGCGCGCAATGTTCCGCAACTGGCGGCCATTAACCTCGGCCTCGGACGTGCCGCATACGACACTGCGGTCGACTATGCGAAGATGCGCCGCCAGGGCGCGCGCTACATCATCGGTCACCAGGCGATAGGCATAAGAATTGCCGACTGCGCGATCAAGCTCGAAATCGCGCGCAACATGATCTGGAAAGCAGCCTGGATCGCAGACCATCCCGAAGCCGTTGCTGATCGCAGCGTGTCCGATCTGCCGCTTCACACCATGGCGCGAGTGTTTACTGCCGCGGCCGTCCACGAAATCACCCTCGACGCGGCGGAATGCTTCGGTGCGATGGCGGTGATGCGCGATATGCCGCTGCAAAAATACGTGCACGATGGGATGGTGTTTCTGCATTCCGAAACCGGCGACAACGCGGCCAAACTTCCGATTGCCGAAGCCGTTGCCGGCTATGAACGGCCGCTCGCGGCTTGATGCACGGAGTTGTTATCAAGACTCAAACCAACAAGTCATTAGCCACAGAGAGCACAGAGAACACAGAGGATGCAAGTTCACACCCCAAATCAATTCGCTTCTTGATTTTCTCTGTGTGCTCTGTGTCCTCTGTGGCTTGACATTGATTTTTAAGGAATAAAAATGGATTTTTCACTGAATGAAGAGCAGCGCAGCTGGCAGATGGAAGCGCGCAAATTCGCCGAAGAAGAGATACGCCCGATTTCGCTCAAACGCGATCAGATCGAAGGCGCGTTCGCACCCTGGGACTGGGAAATAATCAAAAAGGGATCCAAGCTCGGTTTCAGGACGATGGCGGTTCCCAAGGAATGGGGCGGGCCCGGCACCGATTTCGTATCGCAGACGCTGGTGATGGCGGAGCTCGCCAAAGCCGACAGCGCCATCTCCAAGGCGTTCAGCCAGAACTGGAAGTGGAGCCATCTGATCGCGGCGTCATGCACTCCGGACCAGAAAGAGCGTTTTCTCAAGCCTTTTCTCGCTGACGACACCTATGTGATGGGCCGCGGCATCACCGAGCCCAATGCCGGGTCCGACAACCGCCTGCCACCCGCTGATGATCAGAAGGCCGGCTTCAGGCTCAGGGCGGAACGCCAGGGCGACGAGTGGATTCTGAACGGCGAGAAGTGTTTCATCGCCAACGGCAGCGTGGGCTCGCTGTTTTTTGTGGATGCGCGCACCGATCCGGAGGTCAACGTCAAGCTGGGCGGCACGCTGTTCATGGTGCCCAAGGGCACGCCCGGGTTCCGGATCGGCAAGGTGTTCAACAAGCGCGGCTGGCGCTTCTATCAGAATGCCGAGTTGATATTCGAGAACGCACGGGTGCCGCACGCCAACATCGTGGGCGAGGTCGGCGGCGCGGTGAAGTCGAGCAAGGGCGACACCACGGGCGGGGATATTTTTGGCGACCTTGAGCTTGCGGCCAATGCGCTGGGCGTGTGTGACGACGCGGTGGAAATGGCCATGAACTTCGCGCGCTCGCACAAGCGGGGCGGCAAGTACCTGATCGAGCAACAACTAGTCCAGCTGAATATCAACGAAATGCACGCGCTCACCGAAGCGCTGCGCTCGTTCGTGTTCCGGGTGGCCTGGCAGCACGATCAGAAAACCCACTCGGCGAATGCAGGGCTGGTAATGAATTATTCGACTGACGTCATCCAGCGCGTTACCCGTCTCAATATGGAGGTTCACGGCGCCGAAGGTTGCATGATGAACGCACGCGCCGAGAAACTGGTGCGCGACGCCATGGTCTGGACGCATCTGGCCGGCGACACGGTGCAGCGGATCAAGATCCTCAATCGCATCATGAAATAAGCGGTATCAGCCGGGCCCGCTCCCGTTCCGGCGGGCGGACCCGGTTGATTCCATACGAGGAGTAGCGTAGTGCTGAAAATCGGGGTTCTGCTGGGCGACGACATCGGGCTGGAAGTCGTGCCCGAGGCCGTCAAGGTGATGAAGGCCTCGGCGGCAAAAACCGGGCTTGCCATCGAGTGGAGCGAACATGCGATCGGCCGCAGCGGGCATGAGTTGCACGGACATACCATGCCCGAGGTCACGGTGAAGGCGCTCGAAAAAATCGATGGCTGGGTATGCGGACCGATCGGGCACGGCGCCTATCCGCGCAACGACCCGACCTGGATCATGCCGCCGCTGCGCAAGCGTTTCGATCTGTTCGCGAGCATCAAGCCGGTCAAGTCATATCCGAACATCGAGTCGGTGCACAAGGACGTGGACATCGTGTTCCTGCGCGAAGTGACGGAGGGCATGCAGTCGAGCGACACAGTGCTCGCCGGCAGCGGCGAGTTCCGGCCGAACGACAGCATCTCCATCGGCACCCGCGTGGTCACGCGCGTCGGCGCCAACCGGGTGGCGCGCGAAGCGTTCGAGATCGCCCGCACCCGCAGCCGCAAGACCGTGACCTCGGTGCATAAAGAACCGGTCTACCGCCTGGTGTGCGGCATGTTCGCCGAGGAATGCCGCAAGGTGGCAAAAGAGTACCCGGACTGCAAGCTGCAGGAAGTGCTGGTTGACGGTTTTGCGATGAAGCTGGTGATGAAGCCGCAGCAATATGACGTGGTGGTCACCACCAATCAGTTCGGCGATATCCTGACCGACGAAGGCGCCGGTGTCGTCGGCGGGCTGGGGCTGGCACCTGGACTTTGCGTGGGCGAGCGCCAGGCGATGGGGCAGGCAACCCACGGCTCGGCGCCCGACATCGCGGGCCGGAATATTGCCAATCCGTACGCGTTGATCATGTCGGGCCAGATGCTGCTCGAGTGGCTGGGCCGCAAGCGCGGCGAACCCAAGGCGGTGGAAGCGGCGCGGTTGATAGAACAAGCGGTGGATAAGGTCATCGCCGAAGCGAAACATCTGACAGGCGACCTGGGCGGCAAGGCGGGCACCACGCAGATGGGCGACGCCATCGCTGCTGCGATTTAAAAAATACTGGGCCACAGAGGACACAGAGATCACAGAGGAAGAAAGAACGACGAAGAAAATTGCTCGCAATAACATTGCTCACCGTTGTTTCGATTAGTTTTGTTTTTTGTTTCTCTCTGTGTCCTCTGTGTCCTCTGTGGCAAATGAATTTTGCTTTTCGGAGTAAAAATGGAAGTCACACGCACGCTCGCCCGTTACGTCATTGAATCGCGCTACGCCGACATCCCCGGGAAGGTCAAACACGAGGCAGCGCGTTCTTTCCTGAACTGGGTAGGCTGCGCGGTCGGCGCCTCGCGCCATGAAACCGTCGAATGCGCGCTGGCGGCGCTCGCGGAATTTTCCGGGCCGGCGCAGGCCACCGTGCTGGGACGGGGCGAACGGCTCGACATCATGCAGGCTGCATTGATGAACGGCATCACCTCGCACACCTTCGATTTTGACGATACCCATCTTAAAACCGTGATCCATCCGAGCGGGCCGGTGGCCTCCGCCATTCTGGCGCTCGCCGAGCGCACGCCGGTCAGCGGCGAGGATTTTCTACACGCTTTCATACTGGGCGTGGAAGTCGAGTGCCGCATCGGCAACGCGGTCTACCCGGAACATTACAATGTCGGCTGGCACATTACCGGCACCGCCGGTGTATTCGGCGCGGCAGCAGCAGCGGGCAGGTTGCTGGGCCTCGACGAGCAGCAGATGGTGTGGGCGTTCGGCATTGCAGCCACCCAGTCTGCAGGCCTGCGCGAAATGTTTGGCACGATGTGCAAACCGTTCCACCCCGGCAATGCGGCGAGGAATGGGCTGCTTGCCGCGCTGTTGGCGCAGAAGAATTTCACCAGTTCCAGCCAGGGCATAGAAGCCAAACGCGGTTTCGCGCATGTGCTGTCTACCGGCTTCAGGCCGGAGGAAATCACCGCGGGCCTGGGCAAGACATTTGAACTCTCGCTCAATACGTATAAGCCGTTTGCCTGCGGCATAGTCGAGCATCCGGCCATTGATGGCTGCATCCAGCTGCGCAACGAGCACAAGCTCAAGGCTGAGGACATCGAGAGCATCGCCCTTAAGGCCCATCCCCTGGTTCTCGAACTGACGGGCAAGAAGACACCGCAGACCGGGCTGGAAGGAAAATTCAGCGTCTACCACTCGTCGGCGGTAGCCATCATCTACGGTGCGGCAGGCGAGGCGGAATACAGCGACGCAGTCGTGCGCGAGGCCAGGGTGGTGGCGTTGCGTGACCGCGTGTCGGCCGCGGTAGAGCCCGGCGTGCATGAGGATCAGGTGCATGTCACGATCAGGCTCAAGGACGGCCGCACGCTCGAGAAATATGTAGAGCATGCTGTGGGCAGCCTGGGCAAACCGATGAGCGATGCCGCGCTTGAATCCAAATTCCGCGCGTTTTCCGAAGGCATTCTGTCCCAGGCCGAATCCGACCGGCTGATCCGGTTGTGCTGGACTATCGCCGGGCTCAAGGACGCCGGCGAGGTTGCGCGGGCGTCCGTCCCGGCATCGGCTGCGGGAAAACGCAAGGCTTCCTGAATTCCCTGGATCGTGGAGTTACGGCAGTCTGAAAAATTTTGTTAATTTCCGGAGAGTGGCATCAAGTCAGTCGCTGTTTCTTCCAACATGCGCGCGCTTAGCGCGTACGTGGCCGGCGCATCGCGCAGAAAGCTGCCGCGCGCTGTCGCCGACAAGACCAAGCACCACATCATGGACACGCTGGCGGCCATGGTCTCGGGCTCGCGCCTCGCGCCGGGCGCGATGGCGATTTCCTATGCGAGGCGGCTGGGCGGTGTAAAGGAAGCGTGCATCGCCGGCACGCGCCTCGTGACGTCCTCGGCCAACGCTGCGCTGGCCAATGCCATGATGGCGCACGCCGACGAGACCGATGATTCGCACCAGCTTGCGTTCTATCATCCCGGCTGTGCGGTGGTGCCGGCAGCGCTTGCCGTGGCCGAAAGGGAAAGCTCGAACGGCAGCGCGCTGCTGTCAGCGGTCGCGCTCGGCTACGACATCGGCTGCCGTGTGAATTTCGCGCTGGGCGCGATGCGGTTTCATCTGGCTGGCCATTCCACTCACAGTTTCGGGGCGCTGTTTGGCGCGGCGGCCGCGGCCGGTGCGCTGGTGCGGCTCAGCCCGGCGCAGGCGCGCTGGCTGCTGTCCTACACTGCGCAGCAGGCGTCCGGCATATCGTGCTGGATGCGGGACCCCGATCACATTGAGAAAGCATTTGACTTTGGCGGCATGCCGGCGCGAAATGGCGTGTCAGCCGCGCTGATGGTAGCCAGCGGCATGAGCGGCGTCGACGATGTATTTTCCGGCGAGCGCAATTTTCTGTACGCGTTTGGCGGCGAAGACCGCGCGGCAGAACTCGCGCGCGGGCTTGGCGAGCGATATGAGATTCTCAACGCCAACATCAAGAAATGGTCGGTAGGCTCGCCTATCCAGGCGGCGCTCGATTCGATGCAGGAACTGATACGCTGCCACGGCCTGAAGGCAGGCGACGTCAAAAAGGTTAAAATCCAGGTCCAGGATCATGAAGCAGCCATCGTCAACGACCGCGACATGCCGGATATCTGCCTGCAGCACCTTATAGCCGTGATGTTGATCGATGGCACGGTCACGTTTGCCACGTCGCACGACGTTGCGCGCATGAAAAACCGCGGGGTGCTGGACTTGAGAAAAAAGATCGAGCTGTGCGGCAGCGCCGAATTAACCCGGTCTGGTGGCCGCCAGGCGATAGTTGAAGTATGGATGAACGACGGGCGCCATGTCAGGCATCACACGCGGGCGGTCAAGGGCACCTCGGGCAACCCGATGACGCGGGCTGAGGTGGACGAGAAGTGCGTTGATCTGCTGGCTCCGGTGCTGGGCAGGAGAAAAACGCGGGCCCTGGTCGATGCGGTGTGGGATCTGGAAAAGTTAAATGATATCAGGATATTACGTCCGCTGCTGCAGCCCTGAAGAGCGGAAAAGTATCGACACAAAGGACACAAAGGACACGGAGGAAAATAAAATCAGTGCTTCACCTGGCATCAGAGTCGGAAAATGAACGTGCCATCTCTTCTATATATTTGCGGTTCTTGAATTTTGTATGACCCTTGCTTTACCTTTGTGTACCCGTCGAGCGCACCCGTCAAGCGGGTATTAAAAAGAAGGTATTGAAATGAATCCTTCGTGTCTGTGCTTTAAGGAACAGGTGCTGACTGATCCGAAGCTGCAGACCACCGTTGAGCTTTATGCCAGGGACAGGCGTAATATCACGCAGCAGGCGCCCGGGCGCTATCGCGGCGGTGCTGTCAAAGGCGATGCAAGTCGGAGGATGAGGAAGAAACGATGAAAAAACTGCTGGTCATATGCTGTGCAGTGGTGTTTGCCGCGACGTCGATGACGACGCTTGCCGCGGAAAAGAAAGCCGCGAGAAAAACCGTGAAAAAGATAGAGCGGCTGGCCTGCCAGCTGGGAACCGAGGACCGTCATGCCCGCATTGCGGTGGAGGTGGTCAACGGGTCGGTGCAGAACTTCGCCTATTACAGCAAATGGAAGCCGCGCACCTGCTCGGTCTCCATCGAGCGCGACGATGCCTATAGCAAATGGCACGATATCGGGCGCTTTACCACCGTAATCACCGAGAAGGGCACGTTTCTCATCGAGAACGGCCGCAACAACGTGCACTTCATATTCCGCGAAGTAGAGCGCGAGCGCTATTGCGGCGCTGAGGGCCGGATCAACGGCACGCTCACCGTGTGGCGCGGCCAGAGCCAGTGCGAACTCAATGGCGTGATGGACGACGATCCGAACGAAATGCAGCGCGGGGTGAGCGAAACCGTGGCCGAACGCGCCGCTGCAGACACGGCTACAGCCACGGCGCAAAGATAATATATAAACATTTGATTATTATATATTATTAATGGACGCGCTCAGGCTGAAGTCGCGGCTTGTGCGCGGTACTTGTCGTAGATCGTGCCGCTTTCGTACAAGGCATCGACATCGGACGCGCCATAGCCCAGGGTGCGCAATACCTCGTCCGTGTGCTGGCCCAGCCACGGCGCGGCGGTGCGGATAGAGGTCAGGTCGCCGGTTGATTTGATCGGCAGCCCCAGCGTTTTCATGCGGCCGATTTTCGGATGATCCATATCCACCACCATCTTGCGCGCCTTGATGTGCGGATCGCTCATGATCTGGTCATAGGTGTAGACCGGGCCGCCTGGAACAGCGGCAGCATCGAGTTTTTCCACCCAGTGTGCGGTAGGCCGGGTCGCGAACACGCTCTCGATTTCCTTTTCGAGTTCATCGATGTTTTTGAGGCGTGAAGGCAGGTCTATGAAACGGGGATCCGTCATCCATTCGGGCTTGTTGCATACCATGGTGCAGAAATTGGTCCACAGCTTGGCGTTGTTGGCGCCGACCGTCACATAACCATCCTGGGTTTTGTAAGCCTGGTAAGGGGTGGAGCGGCGGTGGCGGGTACCGGTCGCCGTCGGCAGTTCGCCTGAGCCGAAATAGGCGCCGAATTCCCAGTGCGTCCAGGCGAGCCCCGCTTCAAGCAGCGATGTCTCGAGGTACTGGCCATTGCCGGTTTTAAGTTTGCCGATGTAAGCGCCGAGTATGCCGTAGAGCGCGGTCACGCCGCTGGCGATATCGTTCATCGCGATGCCGACCTTGGCAGGACGGCCCCCCGGGTAACCGGTCATCATCATGATGCCCGACATGCCCTGGGCGACAATGTCGAAGCCGCCTTTCTTGCCGTACGGACCGGTCTGGCCGAAGCCCGACATCGACGCGTAGATAATGCCGGGGTTGAACTGTCTGACGGCGTCGTAATCGACGCCGAGTTTTTTGATGACGCCCGGGCGGAAATTTTCGGTGATGATGTCGGCCTTCGCGGCGAGCTTCATGAAAATTTCCTTGCCCCGCGGATCTTTCAGGTTGAGCGCGACGCTTTTCTTGTTTCTGTTCAGCACCGCGAAGCAATAGGACTCATCGTTGACTTTGGGATCGAAACGGCGCGAGGCATCGCCTTCAGGGAAGTTTTCTATCTTGATAATTTCAGCGCCCATGTCGCCGAGTGTCATGCTGCAATAGGGCCCGGCCATGACCGTGGTGAGATCAAGAACTTTTACGCCTTCGAGCGGAAGCGCCATTTGGTTTCTCCCTGGAATTCGCGGAAACGGCGTCCGGATCCGTTCAAATATGAATCTATGGTCATATTTTACCGTGATGCGTGGTATCGTGACAAAAAAACAACCTGCGATCGAGCCGGAACGTGTTATCGATCGATAATGTTAAAAAACATGCGGTTATTACAACGAGGAGGTGGGCCATGCATTGGATCATCCGTGCCGTAATCCCTGCGCTGTTCGTGCTGCCATTTGGAGTGCTGGCGCAAACCTATCCCGACAAGCCGGTGCGCGTGGTGATTCCCTGGCCGCCGGGCGGCTCCAACGACATCGTGGGCCGCATCGTGCTGCAGAAGATGGGCGAATCCCTGGGGCAGCAGTTCGTGATCGACAATCGTCCCGGCGCTGCCGGCTCGATCGGCGCGGATATCGTCGCCAAGGCGCCGTCTGATGGCTATACGCTCATGGTGCATTCGACTACTCACGTCGGCAATGCCCATATCTACGGCAAGCAGCTCAACTACGAGACGCTGAGGGACTTCACCGGCGTGGGCCTGCTAACGGCGCAGCCCGGCGTGCTGACCGTGCATCCGTCGTTGCCGGTGAAGACCACCGGGGATTTTCTGGCGCTGGCAAAGTCCCGTCCCGGCCAGATTCTGTACTCCTCTTCCGGCAATGGCAGCGCGCCGCACCTGCAGATGGCACTGCTGGCGTCGATGGCGGCCATCCGGCTCGTGCACGTGCCGTACAAGGGCGGCGCGCCACAGGTGACGGCGCTGGTCTCCGGGGAGACGCAGGTGTCGTTCGCGACCATCGGCACCGTGATCAATCAAATTCGCCAGGGCAGGCTGCGCCCGCTCGGCGTCGGCTCGGCCCAGCGTACGAAGGCGCTGCCCGGCGTGCCGACGCTCTCGGAGTCGGGTGTGCCCGGGTACGAAATGGCGCCCTGGGTCGGCATGTTTGCTCCGGCAGGCACGCCCAAGGCCATCATCGACAGGCTGAATGCCGAGGCCAACAAGGCGCTCAGGTCGCCCGATGTCGTGCTGAAACTGGAAACCCAGGTCCTCGATCCATGGACCAGCACGCCGGAAGAATTCAATGCGCGCCTCAAGGCGGACTACGAAAAGTACGGCAGGCTCATCCAGCTGACCGGCGCAAAGATCGAGTAATGGGCTGATCCCCGGGCCGGCTGCATGTGTAATGCTGCGATCTGGTCCTGACAGCAATGCTGTCGCCGGGGTGTCCGGCATGGCATAATTCCATTCTTTAGACTGTGGAGAAAATCATGAAACGCGGTTTTTTCGCCATTGCGGCGACATTGCTCTCTTTGGTGTTTGCGTCACCCGCCGTGATCGCGCAGACCTACCCCGCCAAGCCGGTGCGCGTCGTGATTCCCTGGCCGCCGGGCGGCTCCAACGACATCACCGGCCGCATCGTGATGCAAAAAATGACTGAAAATGTAGGCCAGCAGTTCATCATCGATAACCGCGGTGGCGCGGGAGGAACCATCGGTGCGGACATGGTGGCCAAGAGCCCGCCCGATGGCTACGTGATCATGGTGCATTCCACTGCGCACATTACCAATGGGCATCTTTACAAAAAACTGCCGTATGACACGCTCAAGGATTTCATCGGCGTGACCACGCTCGCCAAGATGGTGGGTGTGCTGGTGGTGCATCCCTCGATGCCGGTAAAGTCCGTCAAGGAATTGCTGGCGGTCGCAAAAGCGCGTCCCGATCAGGTTATTTATGGCTCGTCGGGCAACGGCAGCTTCGTGCATATGGCGATGGCACTGCTCAATTCGATGAGCAACACCAAGATGGTGCACGTGCCGTACAAGGGCGGCGGCCCGGCCAGCATAGCCATCGCCTCCGGCGAAATCCAGGCTATGATCCCCACCATTGGTTCCGTGCTGACGCAGGTTCAGGCCAAGCGGGTGCGGCCGCTGGCGGTTACTTCCGATACCCGGGTCAAGGTCCTGCCTGATGTTCCCACCATCGCAGAAGCTGGCGTACCCGGCTACGAGTTCACGTCGTGGGTAGGCGCGTTCGTTCCTGCCAACACGCCGCGTCCGATCGTGGACAGGCTTAACGCAGAGTTCAAGAAGGCGCTGGAGCATCCGGATGTCGTGAAAAGACTGAGCGACCAGACACTCGATCCGCTCTACATGACGCCCGAGCAGTTCGCGGCCCGCCTGAAATCGGATTTCGAAAAGCACGACAAGCTGGTCAAACTGACCGGTGCCAAGATCGAATGAGCTGAAGTAAGGCGTGAGGAGTGAGGAGTGGTCGTCATTGGTTTTTCCGCCTCCCGCCTCTCGCATTTCAGGTCTGATAAATGGATCTCGGTATCAATGGCGAAACCGCGCTGGTGGTCGGCGCGAGCGAAGGCATCGGCTTCGAGACCGCCAGGGGCTTGCTGGAGGAGGGCGCCGAAGTCCTGATCTGCTCGCGCAATGCTGGCAAGCTCAAGCTTGCCGCGGACGCTCTCGAGCAGGCGTGCGGCCGCAAGGTGCGCTGGTTTGCGGCGGATATCACCAGGGCCGAAGACGTGGTGCGCCTGGGTGCGTGGCTGGCGCAGCAGGCGGCGGCGCTGGACATCCTGGTCACCGCGGTCGGCGGCAGCCAGCGCGCGGCGTTCGAGGAACTCGATGATGCCGCATGGTCGGCGAATTACGAATTCAATGTGCTCGGCACGGTGCGGGTGATACGGGAAACACTGCCCCTGCTCAAGGCATCGAGTGCGGGTCGCATTGTGATACTCGGCGCGGCGGGTGCGCGCATGCCCTATGAGCACCAGGTGGTGTCGAACGTGCACAAGGCCGGGTTGATTGCGCTGGTGAAAACGCTGGGCGCCGAATTTCAGAAATACAATATCCGCGTCAACTCGGTATCGCCGGGCCGTACCCTGACTTCGTTGTGGACCAAGCGGGCTGACAAACTCGCCGGCGAGCGCGGCATCGCGCCGCAGGAAATCATCGATGAGTTTTCGCAGGAAATTCCAATGAAGCGCATGGGGCGGCCGGAGGAGATTGCGGCGATGGTGGTGTTTCTCGCATCGCATAAAGCCAGTTACGTGACCTGCCAGTCGATCCTGGTGGACGGGGGCATCGCGCGCGGCCTGCTTTGACACCCAAAGAGCATTAGCCACAGAGAACACAGAGAGCACAGAGAAAAACAAAGAGATTTGCGTGGCTTAAGGTTCGGGCCTGGTGTTCCTCTGTGTACCCGTCAAGCGGGTATTGAAAAGAAAACTCTGTGTTCTCTGTGGCTTGCTGTTTATTTTTCTAGCGTAATTGCGCGCATACGCCTTCAACCATCTCATTAAGTGAGCTCAACACCCGCACACCCGCCGCTTCGAGCGCCGCGTGTTTCGCGGCATAGGAGCCGTGATTGCCGTGGATCAGGGCGCCGGCGTGCCCCATGGCGACGCCTTCGGGAGCGGTGCGCCCGGCGATCAGCGCGTATACCGGCTTGGAAAATTGCTGCACTTTAAGAGCAGTCGCGAGGTCTTCCTCCTCATGGCCGCCGATTTCGCCGATGATGAGCAGCGCTTCGGTCTGCGTATCCGCAGCAAAGAACGGAACGAGATCGGAATAGTATGTGCCTTTGACCGGGTCGCCGCCGACCCCTATCCACACCGACTGCCCGATGCCGCGCTGGGATAGCCTGTACCCGGCTTCATACGATAGCGTGCCCGATTTCGACATCACGCCCAGCGGCCCGGGACGCAGCGCGTCGTTCGGGATAAATCCAAGTTTGGTATCGCCGGGCACGGCCATGCCGGGCGTTGACGGGCCTATCCAGAGCATGCCGGCGTCCAGCGCCATGCGCCGCGCCAGGAGTGCATCATAGACCGGCATGCCCTCGGCCGGCGTCACCATGTATTTTATGCCTGCGGCAACAGCTTCTGTCATTGCCGCCAGAAGATGGGGCGCTGCGATCAGCGCCACGCAATGCATAGCGCCGGTTGCCTTTACCGCATCGCTGCACGAGGCGAATATTGGTATGCCATTGATTTCATTTCTTTCCGAAACGGGCGAGACACCGCCGACGATGTTGGTTCCGTATTCTTTCATCAGACGGCTTTGCAGCGCGCCTACCCGTCCGCTGATCCCCATGACGATGACCGGGGTGCCGCGGGCTACGCGCGGACTGATCATGGTGTTGATTCCCTGTCTTTTGCCAGATGGCCCCGCACCTCATCGAGAGCGCTATCGAGATCGGTGAACAGACGGATGCCCGCCTGATCCAGCGTGGCCTGCGCCGGCTGCAGACCATTGCCGACGAGACGCGCGACTACCGGTACCTTGAGTTGGGGCACTTTGCGCAGCGCAGCGACCAATAATGTCGAAAACTCCCCGAGATCGGTGATGCCGGCAAAGATATTGACCAGCAGCACGCGAACGTTCCGGCCCTCGGCTATCCATCTGAGCACCTGCACTAACCGCGTAGTTTCTTCGCGTAGTCCGCCGCTACGTACATCAAGGAAGTTGTAGGGTTTGAGGCCGGCATCGCGCATTTCATCGATCAGCATCATCGACAGCCCTGCGCCCGTGGTCAGCAGCCCGATTTCTCCTTGCGGGTCCACGACAACGTAGTCGAATCCATGCTCCAGTTTGAGGTGCGATGCAGGATAAGTTGCGGGACGTTGCCTGAGCAACTCACGGAGTTTTGGCTGGCGAAACAAGCTGTTGTCGTCGGCGATCCATTTTGCGTCGCCAACGACCCAGCGACCATCGGATTTGACGAACAGCGGGTTGATTTCGAGCAGCAGCGCTTCGCGCTCGATGAAAATGCACGCCAACATTTCAGCGGCGGCGCCCATCGCACCTGCCACGTGGCTGGGCATCGCGGCAGCCAGCCGCCGTGCGCAGGCGACCAAGGACGTGTAATCAGGCGGTGAAACATCCGTCTTGATGAGCGCAGGCGGCAGGGTTTCGATATCCATACCGCCGCGTGCCGACATGATGATGCGTATGCCGCCGGCAGCCGGGTCGATCAGAAAAGCAAGATAGGTTTCTTCGGCGGCAGTCACCTGCTGCTCGATACGGATGGCCTTGATCCTTTGCCCGCGTACCGTGGCGCCAAGTACCGCGTTGGCGTGATCGACGATCTGCTGCAGGGTATTGGCCTTGCGGATCATGCCGGCTCTGCCGCGGCCGGTGCTGAAAGTCTGGGCCTTGACCATCCAGGGCCCGGGCGGCAGCGCCGGGCGGTGTATGGTTTCGTCACCGTCGATTAAACGGCCCGCCGGGATGGGAACCCCGTGCTGCGCCAGCAGTTCTTTTGCGTCGTGCTCCAGAAGATACATCTCTTAGCACCGGTGAAGGGTGAAGGGCAGGTTCAAGTTTAACACCGCTACCCGGGGTGGGGCGCCCAAAGTTACGGCTCGGGGTAGAATAGCGAAATATGTTCCTAACGAAGAGGGTATGGAAATGAAGCTCTATGGTTCGACAACATCGCCTTATGTGCGCAAAGCGCGGGTTCTGATCAAGGAAAAAAATCTGCCGTGCGAGTTTGTGGTCGATGATCCGTGGCCCGATGACAGCACGATGATCGCGAGAAACCCGTTCAGCAAAGTGCCGGCGCTGGAGACCAGCCCCGGCAACTATCTGTTTGAATCAGTCCAGGTGGTCCTTTATCTCGACCATGTCAACGGCAAGCCGCTGATGCCCAAGGATCCGGAGGGGTACTGGCAGGCGCAATGGTGGCAGGCGATGGGCAACGGCATTATCGACGCCGGAATTGCCCGCATTTTGGAAATCCGCCGTCCCGAGGACAAACAGATGCCGGAGAAAATTGCGCGCGAGGAAAAGCGCATCGCGCGCGCTATCGATCTTGCCGAAACCACGCTGCACGGCTGGGAATTCCTGATCGGCAACCGCTTCAGTCTTGCCGACCTCGTCATGGGCGTGGGCCTGCAGTACACTGATTTTCGCCACCCGCACGACTGGCGCAGCAGCCATCCCCGGCTTGCGAAATGGTTCGCTGGAATTGCCAGCCGCAAGTCGTTCGAAGAAACACTGCCGCCGGGGTTCGTGCCGCCCGCTGAGTGAGGATTACGTCGAGACAAACCAATAACCGCAAGCCACAGAGGACACAGAGTTCACAGAGAGAACCAATAAAATCATTCTGCAACAGTTGGTTACGGATTGGGTTCCGGTTTTTTTACTCTGTGTTCTCTGTGCTCTCTGTGGCTAATGTTCTTGGGGTTCAAGTCCGGACCGCTCTCCGCTACATTCTGCCCAAGTCCTCGATCGCATCCAGGACCATGCCCGTTCCGACCGCAATCAGCAGAATATCAGCGGCCACGCGCACATAACGGTGGCCTGTCGGTGGCCGGCCAAGCTGCACAATAAGCGTTTGGGGCAGATCGTAGTAAATCACGTCTCTCGGCAGCGGCCTGCCAACCTGCCACTTCTTCGCCTGTCCTGGCGGCATGCAGCCGTTGTTCTTCTTGGCGAGGCCGGGGGGGCACTTGCCGGTCCGGAACCGTTCGCCATAGTACTCACGAACCATGCCCCGGTGTTCATCGGCGAAATGGCCGCCGCCCTTCCTGCCCTGCCTGTCCCCGTCGCGATCCTGGCCGTTATCGCGATCACGTGCGCCGCGCTGCTCATTCTTCTCCTGCTTTTTGCCGCTGCCGGCCCACGCCGGTTTGTCGGCAAGCACCGGACCCGCCGCCAGTATCCCGGCGACCAAGCAAGCCAGCGTGTAAGCAGTCTTTAAGGCGATTCTTCGCATGATTCGACTCCATATCAAGAGATTCATATACTCATACATGGGCACTGACGTTGCCCGTTTACTGCGCTCGACGGCAAGCCAGCGTTATCCATACTTCTGATGGTGTAGCTAAATTATCCCTTTGCCAGGGCGATGTATGTGCGTTATCGCACATTATCTGCGGCGTGCCTTCGGCGTAAACTGCTGGACGGGAACGGTTAGGGGACTGTCAGAAATGCCGTGAGCCCATGACCGGCTTCACTGCCGGATCGAGCTTGAGATCGAGCAGGGTATTGGCCTTGAATCTGCCGCTCGACGCTGCAAGAAAAGCAGCCAGTTCCTTTTCGGTGGAGGCTTGCGCGTAACGCCAGCCATAAAGCCGGGCTAGCCCGGAAAAGTCTATCGTCGGCGGTTCGAGGTTGAAAGATTCGAGCGGGCCGTCGGCAAGCCGGGTCGCGGCTTCGTTGAGCGTGGTATAGCGCCGGTTGGAAAGCACCACCAGCAGCATTTTTGTTTTATTGTGTTCCGCGCTCCACAGCGCTTCGCTCGCATAGAGCGATGAGCCGTCGCCGATGATCGCCACGACCTGCCGTTCATTTTGCCCGATCGCGGCGCCTACCGCCGCCGCCAGGCCCCAGCCGATGCCGCCGCTGCCGTTGATAAGATAGCAGCCCGCGTTCAGTTCCATCCACTGCCGCACATCGGAAGTCGACAGCCCGGATTCATCCACCCACAGTGCGTCGCGGAATCGGTCGAGCAGGGCATGGACGGCACGGGACGGATGCAATGTACCCGCCCGGAGTGCCGGAAGCGGAATCCCCGGGCGCAGCGACCCGGTTGCGCGTTTTTTGCGCGCACCTTTCATCAGTGCGTTGATTTCCTTCAGGGCGCCGCCGACGTCGGCAATACACGCGAGCTCAAATTCACCGTCAGTGGCGAGCACGCTCGAATCGTTGCCGATCCACGCTTTTTTCTGTGACAGCCTGGCTTCGCTGTAAAGGGTTGTGCGCAAACCGCGCCCACCGATGAAAAACAGCGCGTCATGCGCCGCCAGGCGGTCGCTCAGCTGTTTCATGCTTGGCGGCAGATAGCCGGCATAACATGCGGCGTTGCCCGCCACCGGCAAGACACCAGTGTACGGCGCAACATAAACCGGCGCGCCCAGGATTTTCGCCAACGCTTCGAGTTCGGCGCCGGCCTGATGCCAGTGCACTTCCTCGGCGCAAATCAACGCCGGACGTTTCGCGGTAGCCAGAAACTTGACGAAGTCGTGTGCATCCTCCTGCCCCAGGGCCGAGAGCCGGGGCGCATTGACCCTGGCCGGCGCAGCGTCAGTTTCCTGTTCCAGCAGATCGGGAGGGCAGATGAGCGCCACCGGGCCATAGGGCGGGGTCAGCGCAGCGCGCAGCGCGCGGTTTATGTTTGCTGCGACGTCGTGGCTGGTGTTGAGCGCATAAACCGACTTGCAGACCGATCCCGCCATTTTTTCCAGCGGCCCCCACAATACGGGCCGGGTGTGGAGAAACCGCCGGTCCTGGCCGCCGACCAGTACCAGCAGCGGCGTGCCGGCGATGCCCGCGGTGTAAAGCGCACCCATGCCGTTGCCCAGTCCCGGCGCAACATGCAGATTGACCACGCCGAGCGCGCGCGTTGCGCGCGCGTAGCCGTCGGCCATCGGTACTGCGGCGACTTCTGAGAGCGCGATGATGTATTTGATTTTGCCGCGCTTCTCGCACGCGTTGACCAGCGGAATTTCCGTGGTGCCGGGGTTGCCGAAAATGCGGGTGACGCCGTTTTTTTCGAGCGTCTGGAGCAGGAATTCAGAGACTTTCATTTTGCATTAACCGCCACGACAAAAATAACATTAAAAACAGCTAATTAACCGCCAAGGCTTCTTTTCAATACCTTCCTTTCAATACCTTCCTTTCAATACCCGCTTGACGGGTGCGCTTGACGGGTACGCTTGACGGGTACGCTTGTCGGGTGCGCTTGACGGGTACGCCAAGAAATATCAAGACCAAGTTAGTTCAACGCCTAAGCTCAGCCGACGAGCGCCGAAGGCGCGAAGTTCGGCTGGAGCGCCTTGTTGGGCCGCGGCTAAGAAATCGTTTCCCAAGCACCGTTTTCATTGACGTCTCACTGCCTACGGCGTTTGAAGCGTTGCCGTGGGGATGGAGTCGGTATTCGAAATCACGTGGCGCTGCGGCAGGTAATGAAGCAGCAGATCTGTTTCCTTCTTGACCACGCTGTAGCACTCGCAACTCAGAGTTTCAAGTTTCGGCCGGTCAAGCACCTTGATCAATCCGCGCGAATATGAAATCACGCCTAGCTGCTGCAATTTTGACGCGGCCTGGGTGACGCCTTCGCGGCGAACGCCGAGCATGTTGCCGATGAATTCCTGTGTCATCGTCAAGTGGTTATGTGACAGGCGATCCATGGAAAGCAGGAGCCAGCGGCAGAGCTGCTGGTCGATCGAATGGTGCCGGTTGCAAACTGCGGTCTGAGAGATTTGCGTAATCAGGGCCTGCGTGTAGCGCAGCATCAGCATCAGCAACATGCCGTGGCGGTTGAACTCCTCTTTCACCCGATGCCTGGGGAGTCGATATGCGTAACCGGCGCTCTGTACCAGGGACCGGCTCGGCGTGCTCTCCCCGCCCATAAACAAAGTGATGCCTAGCAATCCCTCGTTGCCCACCACGAGGATCGCGGTCGATGCCCCGTTTTCCATCACGTACTGCAGCGAGACTATGGAATCGGTGGGAAAGTAAACGTGACGCATGGGGTGCCGGGATTCATACAGGAGCGCGCGCAACGGCAGGCGCACCAGTTCCAGGTACGGGAACAAACGGCCTTGAACGTCAGGCGGCAAGGCTGCCAGAAGATGATTCTGATGGGGCTGGGGTTTGGCGGACATTTCGGCGCTCTTGGAACTGCTGAGTAGGTAGAGATTACCCGATCACAGCCGCTTGAGCGCACTTTTTTTCCTGTGCGAATTCGGTACAGTAGCCCGCAGATGGTGAGGGCTCTGAGAACTCGCATGAGACGAGCCTATGCATGACTTAGCAGCCCAACGTTTGACATGAGAGGCAGACAAACAGCGCAGCTGTTTGGTTGTCCCCTCGATGGGGTTAGGCGTTTTCGCGTGTATCACGCCAGAGTACCGCTTCTTTTGGCAGGAAATCTGCGACCAGCTTACTATCCTTTTGACCTTACTCCGCCTTGATCCCCGCCTCCTTCACCACCTTCGCCCACTTCGCGGTTTCGGTCCTGATGAATTTGGCGAATTCGGCGGAACTCATGTTCACGACCTCCGCGCCCTGGCTTTCGAGCTTCTTCTCGATTTCCGGAGAAGCGGTGATGGAGGCGATCTCGGTGTGCAGCCGTTTGACGATGGCCGCCGGTGTACCGGCCGGCGCCATGATGCCCCACCAGTTGTTGGCTTCATAACCGGGTACGCCGGATTCGGCGATGGTCGGCACGTTTGGCAGGCTTACGTTGCGCTTCGAGCCGCCGGTGGCCAGCACTTTGAGGCGGCCGCTGCTGATGTGCGGCATCATCTGGATCAGCGAGCCGATGGTGATCTGCGTATTGCCGGCGATGACGTCGGCCATGGCCGGCCCGCCGCCCTTGAACGGCACATGCACGATATTGATGCCGGCCATCAGCCGGAACATTTCAGCGCCCAGGTGCTGGAAGCTGCCGATGCCCGCCGTCGCGTAATTCAGCGTGCCCGGCTTGGCCTTGGCCAGCGCGATCACGTCTTTCACCGAATTAACGGGCAGCTTGGGAAAGACCGTAAACGCGTTGGGCCCGGTGCCGATCAGGGCGATCGGGGTAAACGATTTCTCCGGATCGAATCTCAGATTGGACTTGAAGATCGAGGGATTGTAGGCATATGCGACGGAGATGACGAGCAGCGTGTGGCCGTCGGGCTGCGAGTTGGCGGCGAGTTCGGTGCCTATCATGCCGCCCGCGCCGCCGCGGTTGTCGATCACCACCTGCTGTTTTAACCGCGAAGTTAGCTCGTGACCGATCAGGCGGCCCACGATGTCATTGCTGCCGCCGGGCGGGAAGGGGACGATGAGCCGCACCGGCTTGTCGGGATAGGACGCTGCGGCCGCGACGGCGGCAAAGCCTGCTAACAGCAGCCCGAGGGCTTTGACGATGAGCGATTGCGTCTTGAACATGGAATATCTCCTTCTTGAGGATTACGCCGATTAAGATCAAAAACTATCTGCCACAGAGGACACAGAGGACACAGAGGAAAAACAAACAACGAAACGTGATTCGTATCTGATTTTAAAATATTTATGGGTTTTCTCTGTGACCTCTGTGTCCTCTGTGGCAAATGGATCTTGGGGTTTGTTCCTTTTAAGTCTTGTCTCCGAGCGCCTTGCGCAGTTCGCCCGTCACGCGCGAGGCTTCCGCCATGATAAACGCGATTTCGCTGTTGGTGGTGATGAAGCGCGCGCCCTTGCGGATGAACTCGGCCTGACGCGCGACATTGCGATCGCCGCCCACGCCGGGAATCTTGCCGTGCTTCACCGCCGATGCGATCACCCGGTCCAGCGCGGCAATATGCTCGGGACTGCCGAAGGTGCCGGGTTTGCCCAGCGCGGTCAGCAGGTCGTTGGAGCCGACGTGGATCACGTCTATGCCATCGACCGCGCAGATTTCATCGATATTTTCCAACCCTTCACGGGTCTCGATCATGCATACCACCAGCGTGTTGTCCTGCAGCGCAGGCACCGCATCGGCCACGTTCACCGGGCGGAAATCGAATATCGTGTAGCCGCCGCTGACCGAGCGCGTGCCGACGGGCGGGAAGCGGGCGCGGTTGACCGCGCGCCGCGCTTCATCAGCGGTGCTGATGTCGGGAAAGACGATGCCGGTGACGCCGTTGTCGAGCAGCACCGAGGTATCGGGGTCGTCGCAGCTGCGCACGCGCACCAGGGGAGCCACGCCGCAACCGAGTGCGGCCTGCGCGATGTGGCCGACGGTCTCGATGTTGAACAGCGAGTGCTGGATGTCGATGAAAATGAAATCGTGTCCGCTCGACTTGGCGATGCGCGCGATATCGCCCGAGCGCACCAGCCGCACGTTCATGCCCAGCGCGACCTTGCCGGCCTTCATCATTTCTTTTACCGGGTTGGGAATGGATACGGCGGCCATATTAAAAATCCTTAAAAAACAACTAGTTGTAAGAAACTTATGAGCCTGCCCACTATCATGCCCGGGTTTGCGGCGCTGTTTGCAGACGGGTGCCGGAGGTAATTCAGTAAAGACGATTTAACCGCCAAGGCCGCCAAGAACGCCAAGAAATTCCAAAATCAAGATTAACTTTAACGTAAATCGGTTGAAAAATTAGATGACATATTAGCAGCCGGTTTGATTGTCAGACTTGGCCGTTCGTCTTCTTTGCCTCTCTTGGCGTTCTTGGCGCACCCGTCGAGCGGGTATAGAAAAGAAGCCTTGGCGGCTCAATTGCTCTTGACGTCACGGCGATTTTTTCAGGCCCATCTCCTGCATGAGGCGGGCCTGTTCCACGTCCTCTTTGGCGATCATTTCGCCGAACTGCGCCGCCGGCAGGAAACCGGGTCGCACGAACAATTTTTCGCTGCTGGTAATGAATTCAGAACTCTCGACGGTGGCGCGAATGGCGGCTTCGAGTGCTGCGATGACCGGTTTGGGTGTGCCCTTGGGTACGGCGATGCCGCGCCAGGCTTCCAGTGAGACCTTGAACCCCTGCTCTATGGCGGTGGGCACGTCGGGCATGCCGGGGTCGCGTTTTGTCGTCAGCACGGCCAGCACGCGCACCTTGCCCGAGGCAACGTGGCCGGCTAGCGCCCCGGGAAGCTGCACCATCGTGTCGACGTGGCCGCCGATGAGATTGGGCACGACCTGCGCCGCGCCGTAGGGAACGTGGATGACGTTGGCACCGGCCGCCTTGAACATCGCCACCGCGGAAAGGTGGGTATGGCTGCCCAGACCCGAATTTGCGACGGTCATCTGGCCGGGATACGCTTTCGCATCGGCAATCAGGTCGGAAAGTTTTTTCCACTTGCCGTCTGCCCGCACGACAAGCATCGGCGTCTCGACCAGCGCCCGCGCCACCGGATCGAATGACCGGTAGTCGAACGGCAATTGCCCCGAGTGATAGGTGGTCGAAATGGAATTGGAGTTCCACACGATCGAATAGCCATCCGCTTTCTGGTTGACGAGATACTTGTAGCCGATCGCACCGCCCGCACCTGGGCGGTTCACGATGATCATGTTGGCGCCGAGATGTTTGGCCATGCCTTGGGCGAGCAGGCGCGCGGTGATATCCGCCGACGAACCCGCCGGGAACAGCACCGTCATTTCGATGTTGCCCTTTTTCGGGTAGGGCGTTTCCTGTGCCCTGACCGGTGCTGCGGCGATAAGCGCCGCTCCGCCCATTGCAGCCAAAAGTCTGATGTGTTTTTTCACGACCGTCCTCCTCCTGGTGATTGGAACCGTTCCCCCAAAAACATTGGCCACAGAGATCACAGAGGGAAAACAAACAACGAAATGTTATTCATATTCCATTGTTTCAAATTAATATTAATGTAGTTTCTCTGTGTTCTCTGTGTTCTCTGTGTTCTCTGTGTTCTCTGTGTTCTCTGTGGCTATCTTTTTCTTAGTCTCCGGCAAGAATCTCCGCCACTTCGACGCGCCGCCCTTCGCGCGCCGACTTGACGCCGGCGAGCAGCACGGCGAGGGAAGCGGTGGATTTCTCGCCGTCCATCTCGGGCTGCCCCTGACCGCGCACGGCGGCGGCGAATTCCTCGAGTTCCTCGACGATGGTGTCGTTTTTCTCGTACGGCACCGGATCCGTACGGTCGGTGCCGCGCTTGAGGAACCTCATGCCCGTATGCATATCGTAATATGCGGTCGCTTCCTTGCCGTAGATGTTCATCAGGTAATACTCGGAAGCCGAAGCGTAGCAGGCGTTGAGCGTGGACCGTGCGCCGTTCTCGTGCTCGAATATCAGGCTCGCGACGTCGGGATTCTCTCCGGGCAGCACGAGCTGGGCCACGCTGCCCATCACCGATTTGATCGGGCCCATCAGGTAGGTGAGCACATCGGCGTAGTGGATGCCGATCTGCAGCATCACGCCGCCGGGCATGCCTTCCGAGGTGTAGCGCCAGGAACCGGCCTCAAATTTTCCGAGGCGGTCTCGGCTGATATTGGCTTCGGCGTTGACCATCCTGCCGAACACGCCGTCATCGATTTGCTTGCGCACCCAGCGGAACTGGCTTTCCTTGCGCCGCTGGTAACCGAGGCCGAGCACGACGCCGGCCTTGCGGCAGGCCGCGGTGATCGCGCGCGCATCACTGATCGTGGTGGCGATCGGCTTGTCGAGAAACGTATGCTTGCCGGCCTCCGCTGCCGCGCGCGTGGTTTCGAGGTGCACGTTGTTCGGGGTGGTGTTGATGATCGCATCCACGCTGCGGTCTTCGAGTATCGCCTCGTAACTCGGCGCGGCCTTGCAGCCGTATTTCGCGGCGAACGCCTGCCGCTTCGCTTCGGTGCGCGTGTAGCAGGAGACGATCTTGATCTTGTCCGAACGTTTGATCGCGTCAGCCAGCACGTCCGACCACCAGCCCATGCCTATGCAGGCGACTTTTACCGGTTCAAATGCCATTTGTAGATATCCCTTGAATGTAAATCCCACCGCAGAGGCGCAAAGGCGCAAAGGTAACGCAAAGGAATTTCTCGTCCAGATCGAAATCCGCACGTCTTCTCGGCGATATGTTTAATTTTCCTAAACACTTAAAATTAATCCTGGATGTTTGTAATTCTTCCTGATTTTCTTTGCGCCTTAGCGTCTTTGCGGTGAGGGTTTTTCGAGTTTATTTCGCGTCGATCTTGTAGCCGGCGCCTATCGATTCCACCGCCGCGCGCGCGACATTGTCGTCGAACTCCCAGTTGCCGCCGGAAACGCCGATGCCGCCTATGCATTCGCCGTCGACGATGATCGGATAACCACCTTCCATCGCGGTCCAGCGCTCCGGTCCCGCTGCCAGCGCAAGCCCGAGTGCATGTGTGGTATCCAGCACTTGGGCCTGAGCGCCCTTGGCCGAAGTGGGCCGCTTGTTCGAGGCTGCGCATACTGCCTTGGTGGTGGACGAGTGGACGGTATGAAAGCGCCCGCCGTCCATGCGTTCGAGCATGACCATGTTGCCGCCGGCGTCGACGATCGCCACGGCGATCGGCACCTTGGCTGCTTCGGCCATGTCCATTGCGGTTTGCATCATTTTTCTGGCGCCGGCCAGTGTCAGGCGCTTTGCGTTTGCTACGTACATAGGGAACTCCTCGGGAAATAAAAACGGCGGCCGGTTTTTATTATTATAAGGATTTTGTCGGACTTCGCCCTGACAAAATCCTGAAGTGAAAAAGAAGAATGCCATTCAAGTAACGTCTGATCAGGTTAGCATGGAGTTCCGATATGTTAAAACTCTTTATTAAGCAGCCTGTCGCCGAAGCGTAAATCTACGGCGATCCGTTAACGCTATTCGCTCCAGTGAATGAGGCCAAATCCGGCAGGCTGCTAACGCATGATGAACGGGTTGGGCACTTCGGTGGCGGTAGAGATCCACACGCTCTTGGTCTGCAGGTATTCCTTGATCATTTCCTGACCGCTCTCGCGCCCGATGCCGGAGCGCTTGTAGCCGCCGAACGGCGAGAGATACGAAACGGCGCGATAGGTGTTGACCCATACCGTGCCGGCCTGCAGGCGCTCCGCCATCGTGAAGGCGCGGCGCATGTTCTGCGTCCATACCCCGGCCGCCAGTCCGAACACGACGTCGTTGCCTATGGCGATCGCGTCTTCCTCGTCCTCGAACGGGATCACCGAGAGCACCGGGCCGAATACTTCTTCCTGAGCGATGCGCATCGAGTTCTTCACGCCGGTAAAAATTGTGGGTTCGACGAACCAGCCAGCGCCGCACTCGGGGCGCGTTGCACGGGCTCCGCCGAGAACTGGTCGTGCGCCGTCTTCTTTTGCTATGTCTATGTATTTCAATATCTTTTCGAACTGGGGCAGATTGGTTACCGGACCCACCTGGGTGTCCATGCTCATGGGGTCGCCCATCCTGGCGGACCTGGCGAAAGCGACGAGTTTTTCCACGAAGGCATCGTGTATGCCGCGCTGCACCAGCAGCCGCGAGCCGGCAATGCAGGTCTGGCCGGTGGCGGCGAAAATGCCTGAGATCACGCCCTTAACCGCGTTTTCGAGGTGCGCGTCGTCGAACACGATGTTCGGTGACTTGCCGCCCAGTTCCATGCTGACGCGCTTCAATCCGCGCGCCGCCGCCTCGTATATTTTCTGGCCGGTCGCGTCCGAGCCGGTGAATGCGACCTTGGCCACCAGTGGATGCTCGACCAGCGGCGCGCCGACATCGGGCCCGAAGCCGGTGACGACATTGACCACGCCCGGCGGGAAACCCGCCTGCTCGACGAGCTTCATGAATTCCAGTGCCGAGGCCGAGGTGTACTCGGACGGCTTGATGACGACAGTGTTGCCGGCGGCCAGTGCCGGCGCGAGTTTCCAGGCCATCAGCAGCAGCGGTGAATTCCAGGGAATGATCGCGGCAATCACGCCGAGCGGCTCGTGGCGCGTGTAGTTGAAGGTGTCGGCCTTGTCGCTGGGAATGACCTGGCCTTCGATCTTGTCGGCGAGCCCGCCGTAGTAGTAATACCACTGCGCCATGTAAGCGGTCTGCGCACTCATCTCGGCGTAGAGCTTGCCGTTGTCGCGTACTTCGATTTCGGCGAGCATTTTCGATTTTTCGGTGACGAGATCGCCGAGTCTGCGCAGCAGCGCGCCGCGTTTCGTGGCGGTGAGCCTGGGCCATTCGCCGGAAGTGAACGCGGCGCTCGCAGCCTGCACTGCGTGGTCGACATCAGCGGCGGTGCCCAGCGGAATCATCGCCCACGGTTTTCCGGTGTACGGATTGTCGCTGTGGAAGTAGCCGCCGGTGGTGGCTTCGACCCACTGGCCGTTGATGTACATCCGGTACTTGGTTAACGCTGCGGTATCCATGATGTCACCTTAGAAAAGGCATGAACGCCAAGGGCGAAAAAAATCTGGAAAAGCATAGACACAGAGGACACAGAGGACACAGAGGACACGGAGGAACAACAAAAAAAGATAATTAAAAACTCGCTACGAATATGAAAGCACGATCATCTGGATTCGAAGCATTTAATTTTGGTTATTGTATTTCCTCTGTGTCCTCTGTGTCCTCTGTGTCAAAGCTTTTGATTTGCTTACTCAAACGCCTTCGCGCCCAGCAGCGCTTCGCGGAATCGGTGCTTGATCGCCGTGCCGTCGCGTAGCGGCAGCGTCATCGGCACCGGGTTGGTGGTGACCTTGACGGATGCGAACACCGGTCCCGGGGCGCTGTAGAACTTCGGGATCCAGGCCTTGAGTTGCGGCGCGGAATAGATCGTTGTGGCCGAGGCGAAGCCAGCGGCCTTGGCCATTCCGGCAAGATCGACGCCGCGGCCGGTGTGTGCGGGCTGCATGCCGGTCTCGCCATAGTGCTGGTTGTCGAGCACGATGATGGCGAGATTATTCGGGCGCTCGACGGCGATCGTGGCAAGACTGCCCAGGCCCATCAGCATTTCGCCGTCGCCGGTGATGACCAGCACCCGGCGCTTCGGCTGCGCCAGCGCCAGCCCCAGTCCGATCATCGCCGCGCCGCCCATCGCGCCCCACAGGTAGAAATTGAGCGGATGGTCGCCGGCGGCGTAGGCGTCATAGGTCGACGAACCCAGGCCGGTGACCAGTAGCGCGTCGCCGCGGTCCTTGAGCAGAGCCGGGACGACGTCGCGGCGTTCGAGCACAGGTTTTTTCTGATTAAGCATTATTTCATCTCTGTAAAACGAAAAAATATTCAGCCGCCGATAGACGCGGGTCATGCGAATAAGCAGCGAACGGCATAGAATCCGGTTTCTCCAATCACCAATCACCAATCACGATTCACCGTTTCACTTGCTCCAGTCCTTGAAGCCGATGACGCGCTGGCTGATGAGCACCGCGACGGGCCGGTATGAACTGAACGCCAGCCGTGCCGATGCGTGCACGGTCTCGGCAATCCTGGCGGCTTTATCCACATGATTCACGATCATGCCGGCGGATTCGAGCGCCGCGGCCGTGCTCTGCCCCATAGGCACCTGCCACGGATTGAACTCGCCCCACTGGCCGCGCATGGTGACCAGCGCCAGCAGCGGAAAGCGGCATTCCTGGATCAGGCTCAGCATATTGATGCAGTTGCCGACGCCGCTGGATTGCATCAGCAGCGCGCCGCGCGCGCCGCCCAGCCATGCGCCGGCGAGCTGCGCCACGCCTTCTTCCTCCGTGGTCAGCGAAACCGCATGGATATTCTTATCCGCATGACAGAGTTTGATGAGTTTGCCGTGACCGGCATCCGGAACATAGGCGACCTGACGGATGTCGTTCTCGCGGAACACCTGATAGATCTGGTCCGGCCATACCGTGGACTTTGATTGCTGATCGGTTTTCATGGGAAGGGGTTGTTGTTTTATTCAGTCCAAAGTTTAGCGCCTTTTGTCCTCCCACTCCAATGCAATGTGAATGTACTCGCTCTTTTATTGAGCGATTCATAATAGGCGAAACTCGGACGATAATTCCCTCTCCCCAACCCTCTGCTTTGCTTCAAGTGTTCCCTTGTCCCCGTAGGAGAGGGTGAGAATGGCACAAATTCGCCGTCGCGAATTAGTGAAAGATCAATTATGGCCTGCCTTGCTATAATCCAGGCTTCCTATTCCACATTTCAGACTCCCCGCCATGAAAGGCATTTCCGACACCGACACCCATGCCGAACTGCGCGAAGGGTTGCGCGCGCTGTGCCGTGAATTCGACGGAGCATACTGGCAGAAAATAGACGAGGCGCGCGGCTATCCCGAGGCGTTCGTCGATGCGCTGACCAGGGCCGGCTGGCTCTCGGCGCTGATCCCCGAGGAGTACGGCGGTTCGGGCCTGACGCTGACCGAAGCTTCGGTGATCATGGAAGAGATCAACCGTTCAGGCGGCAATTCCGGCGCCTGTCACGGCCAGATGTACAACATGGGCACGCTGCTGCGCCACGGATCGGACGAGCAGAAAAAGAAATACCTGCCGCAGATCGCCAGCGGCGAGCTGCGGCTGCAGTCGATGGCGGTGACCGAACCCACCGCCGGCACCGATACCACCAAGATCAAGACCGTCGCGGCGAAGCATGGCGACCGCTACGTGGTCAACGGCCAGAAAGTCTGGACCTCGCGCGTGCAGCATTCGGAACTGATGATCCTGCTCGCGCGCACCACACCTCTGGCGGAAGTGAAAAAGAAATCGGAAGGCATGTCGATCTTCATCGTCGATCTGCGCGAGGCCGAGAAGAAGGGCCTCACGGTGCGGCCGATCCGCAACATGGTGAATCACGAGACCAACGAGCTGTTTTTCGACAACCTCGAAATACCGGCGGAAAACCTGATCGGCGAGGAGGGCAGGGGGTTCAAGTACATTCTCGACGGCCTGAATGCCGAGCGCATCCTGATCGCCGCCGAGTGCATAGGCGACGGCTACTGGTTCATCGAAAAAGCGACTGAGTACGCCAAAGACCGTGTGGTGTTCGACCGTCCGATCGGCAAGAACCAGGGCATACAGTTTCCAATCGCGCGCGCTTACGTCAACGTCGAAGCGGCGAACCTGATGCGCTTCACGGCTGCCGCGCTGTTCGATCAGAAGAAGCCGTGCGGTGCGGAAGCCAACATGGCGAAGCTGCTGGCAGCTGATTCTTCATGGGAAGCCGCGAATGCGTGCCTGCAGACCTTTGGCGGCTTCGGATTCGCGGCAGAATACGACGTCGAGCGCAAATTTCGTGAAACGCGGCTTTACCAGGTGGCGCCGATCTCGACCAACCTGATCCTGTCGTATGTCGGCGAGCATGTGCTCGGCATGCCGAGGTCGTTTTAAAGCATAGACACGAAGGACACAAAGGATTCTTTTCAATACCCGCTCGACGGGTACACGAAGGAGGACCAGAAACTATTCCGGAGTGAACCGGGTATCAAAAATGGTGCCTAGATATTACTGCCTCATTTTTAACTGATGTTATTTCGCTTTTCCTTCGTGTCCTTTGTGTCCTTCGTGTCGAGGCTTTTGACCTTATGCGTCCTTTAGAAGGCATCACAGTCGTTTCCCTCGAGCAGGCGGTCGCCGCACCGTTCGCGTCGCGCCAGCTCGCCGATCTCGGCGCGCGGGTGATCAAGATCGAGCGCCCGGAAGTCGGCGATTTTGCGCGCGATTACGACCGGTCGGTGAAAGGCCAGTCGGCTTATTTCGTCTGGCTCAACCGCTCCAAGGAAAGCCTGACGCTGGATGTCAAACATCCGCAAGCGCAGGAAATCCTCGGCCGGCTGATCGCCGGCGCCGATGTCTTCATCCAGAACCTGGCGCCGGGCGCGGCCAAACGCCTGGGCCTGGGCGCTGATGCGCTGCGCGCCCGACATCCGCGGCTGATCGTCTGCGACATTTCGGGGTATGGCGACGCCGGCCCCTACGCGCACAAGAAAGCCTACGACCTGCTGGTGCAGAGCGAAGCCGGGGTGTTGTCGCTGACCGGCACACCCGAGGCGCCGAGCAAGGTCGGCATTTCGATCACCGATATCGGCACCGGCCTGCATGCCTATGCCGCGATTCTCGGCGCGCTCTACCAGCGCGAGCGCACCGGGCAGGGCACGCGCATCGAGATCACCATGTTCGAAGCGATGGTCGAGTGGATGATGCATCCGCTGTACTACACCCACTTCGGCGGCAAGGCGCCGCAGCGCAGCGGCCCCGATCACGCGACCATCGTGCCGTACGGAAAATTCAGGACTGGCGACGGCGCGAGCGTGATGCTGGGCATACAGAATGAGCGCGAGTGGGCGATATTCTGCACGCAGGTACTGGAGCAGCCGGCGCTGGCCCGGGACCCGCGCTACGACGACAACACCAAGCGCAATGAGCGGCGCGCCGAGGTCACGTCGCTCATTAATGAAGTGTTTTCGAATTTGACCGCGGAGCAGGCCGTGATGAAACTCGATGTCGCGGGCATCGCCAACGGCCGCATGAACACGCCGGAAGAAGTGTGGAACCATCCGCAGCTCGCGGCGCGCGACCGCTGGCGCGAAGTCGGCTCGCCCGCCGGCGTGATCCCGGCGCCGCTGCCGCCGGCCAGCTACAGCGGATTCGAGGCGCGCATGGATCCGGTGCCGGCAATAGGCGAGCACACGGAAGACATACTCGCCGGTCTCGGCTACAGTAAGGATGAAATCGTGGAACTCAAAGCAGGCGGCGCAGTTTAAACCGGGGTTCAGTCCAGAACGTAATAGGTCAGACTCCTAAGATCGCGTATAAGCTTACGAGTCTGCCCCTATGCGTGAATTAAAGCGTGGTAGTTTGGACTGATAAGTCCGGCAAATATTTTCCAACTGAGTGGACAGGTCAAGCCGTCTTGATCACCTGCAGCAACTCAGGATGGCGGTCCAGCACTTTCAGCAGCTTCACCAACGCCAGAGGCGGCTTGGTCTTGCCGTTCTCGTAGCGGGAGAACGCATTGACGCCGCCGCCGAAAATTTCGGCGGCTTCCCGCTGGTCCAGCGAGAGTTTTTTGCGGACGCTGGCGATGAACGCAGGATCGACAATGGCGGTATTGACCTGCTTGTTGAATTCCAGCATCGCAGCGCTGGTGCGTACCGATTCACCCATCTCAACATAACCCCTTGAAAGACGCGACTTGACACGGCGCCCAACTTTAATCATTATTAATCATTCTGATTATTGTTGATTAGCAAATTGATTTGGAGGTGCCGGTGGAAACCAAAGTATTGACCGCACATGTGCCGCTTGCGCTCGTGGAGAAGGTCGATCAAATGGCCGCACGTCTGGAGCGGTCGCGTGGTTGGATCGTGAAACAGGCGCTGTCGGCATGGATTGATCAGGAAGAAGAGCGGAGCCGCCTGACGTGCGAGGCCTTGGCCGACGTGGATGCCGGGCGTGCCATTGATCACCAAGCCGTTCAAGCATGGGCCGACAGCCTGAGCACTGACAGGCCTTTGCCGCCGCCACGTTGATGGAATTGAAATGGACCGGCAAGGCGCTATCCGACTTGGCACGGCTGTATGAATTTCTGGCTCCGATGAGCCAGCCCGCTGCTGCGCGCACTGTGCAATCGCTCACTGCCGCTCCAGCCAAGCTGCTGGTAAATCCCCGTATCGGCGAAAGTCTTGAAGAATTCGAGCCGCGCGAGGTGCGCCGGATTCTTGTCGGACATTACGAAATGCGCTACGAGATTCAGGAATCCATCATCTACGTGCTGAGACTGTGGCACACGAGAGAAAAGCGATAGGTTCAATCACTCGCGCTCATCAGGCTGATCTGCGCCGTCGGAATGCCTTCGCGTTCGAGGTAGTGGCCGAGTGCGCCCACGGCGCACGTGCAGTTGGGTCAGACCGGAATGATGCGGTAGTCCGCCGCGCTGGGCTCAAAGGGGCGGTCACCGCGCACATGCAGCCCGGCGGTGCTGATGATGGCGACGCGCCGCTGCCTGAGCGGCGGGCCCGCAACAAAAGGGGTTGCGCCGAAATTGGGAAGATCGCGGATTTTATCCAGGTGGTGCTGCCGTTCCCATTCTGGAAGATCGGTCAATCTTGCCAAGTTGTTCCCCTTATTCGGTGCGTTGAGGCAGTTGACGACAATAAAAAGCCAGGCCCAATTTCCGCAATCGGAGCCTGGCTTGTTTAATACGCTCGGGAACTGATTACAGCGGCCTGACCATCACCTTGCGCCACTTGATGGGGCCACCGGGCGCGTTCTTCGCGCCGTTGGCGAACTGGAGCGCGAACGGTCCGGACGCATACTTGCTGTTCTGAAGATGGACGGTGACGACCCCGTTGAACACGACGGTAATTTCCGGGCCCTTGGCGCGGATCTCGAAAGTGTTCCATTTGCCGCCGCCCTTGCCGTCGCCGGCCTTGTGAATAATAGGCACTGGCACCTGGGCGAACCCGACGATGGCGCCTGTGGCGTATTCCTGGCCGGGACGCTGATCAAAAATGTTCACCTCATAGGAGCTGTCGGCGCCGACCTTCTTGGGGTCGGCAGCGCGGATGAATATGCCGCTGTTGGTCGTGGTGTCGGCCCAGAACTCGGCATAGATTTCAAAATCCTTGTAGGCGTTTTTGGTGACGAGATGCGACGAACCCTTGCCCTTGTCGGCCACGATGGCGCCGCCTTCGGCACGCCATTTGGCGTCGCCGATGGCATTGAAGTTCTCGATGCCTTTATCACCGTCGATCAGCGTGATCCAACCGCTTTGGGGCGAGTGTGCGCAACCGGCAACAACCAGCGCGGTGGCAAGCAACATGATCGTGATCCATAGTCGTTTCATTATTGTCCCCTCCCAGGTTAATGACGACCAGGCGATCGTCAGGAATGTGGATTTTGCGCCGCTGCATGACGTTGTCAATAGACAGCATGAAAAAGCCCGGGCTGAGTATCTCCTTTACTGCAGCCAACGGATCATCATCGGTTTTTTAACCCCCCCGAAGCGGGCGATCTCGCGCGAGACGATGCCGGGGTGGATAAATCGGGATGTGCGACGGGTGCATCCGGTGTTGATCTGGGTCAACCAGGGTTGGTTTTGGTCTATGGGGAGTATTTATCTAGTGAGAACCCGGCGTTTCAACTTAAAATGCCAGGGTAGTCATTGGAGTCCAATATGCAAATGCCCGCCAAGAAAACGCAAGCGCCTGCCGGCAGTCCGTCGCAAACCCTGAGCGCTTTTCTGTCCTCGATCCGTTATGCGGATTTACCAGACGCTGTCGTTGCGCGCACTGAAGAATTGTTCCTCGACTGGTTGGCTTCCGCGCTCGCCGGCAAAGGCGCGCGCCCGATCGTCGTTATGGAAAAATTCGCCGCCACCATGGGGCCCGCAGCGGGTCCGGCTGAAATTTTGACTTTGCGCAAACGCACCTCGCCGTTGTTCGCGGCACTGGTCAATGGCGCGGCTTCGCATTTTGTCGAGCAGGACGATCTGCACAACAGTTCGGTGCTGCACCCGGGAACGGTAGTCTTTCCCGCTGTGCTCGCCGCGGCGCAGGATGTCGGCGCCACCGGCAAAGATCTGATCGCGGCTGCGGTCGCTGGTTATGAATGCGGGGTGCGCGTGGGCGAGTTTCTTGGCCGCTCGCATTACAAGGTGTTCCATACCACCGGCACCGCCGGCAAGCTGGCGGCGGCGGCGGGTGTGGCGCATGTGCTCAAGCTCGATGCGCACCTGATGCAGCACGCGCTGGGCTCGGCTGGCACCATGGCGGCAGGCCTGTGGGAGTTCTTGCGCGATGCCGCCGACTCCAAGCAACTGCACACCGCCAAAGCTGCTGCCGACGGCCTGATGGCGGCGTATATTGCACGCGACGGCTACACCGGAGCACAACAAATACTTGAAGGAAAACAAGGGCTTGCAGCGGGCATGTCGAGCGACGCCGATGCCCGCTGGTTGAGCGATGGCCTGGGCACGCGCTGGGCGCTGACCGAGACCTCGTTCAAATTCCACGCCTCGTGCCGGCACACGCATCCGGCGGCGGATGCGCTGCTTGAATTAATGCACGCCCACAGGCTGAAGGCCGAGGACGTGTTATCCGTGACTGCACACGTTCACCAGGGCGCGCTCGATGTGCTGGGGCCGGTCACCGACCCGCAGTCCATCCACCAGTCGAAGTTTTCCATGGGTTTCGTGCTGGCGATGATCGCACTGCACGGCCGCGCCAGCCTCGCCGATTTCACCGATGCCGCGTTAAAGGACAAGCAGGTGCGCGCGTTTCACGACAAGGTGAGCATGACGCTCGATCCCGAGATCGACCATGCCTACCCGCGGCGCTGGATGGGGCGGGTGACGGTGACCACGCGCGACGGCAGGCAGCTTGAGCAGCGCGTCGTGTCGCCCAAAGGCGATCCGGACAACACGCTCTCGCGCGCCGAACTCGAGGACAAGGCGCTGCGGCTTGCCGATTATGGCGGCGGCGCGAGCGCGCAGGACATGAAGCGCATCATCGCGCGCGTCTGGCGACTGCGCGACGAGGCGAATGTGCGCGATTTCATGAGCGGGAAGTGATCGGCCGCAGCGGATTTCCCCCCTTCCCTTCTGATCGAACGCAGCAGCCTTGCCTTTATAGGGCACTTACTACACAGTAAGGAATAGTAATAATTGAAAGGAATCTTCCGTGACAACATCAACCATGACGACCAAAGGGCAGGTAACCATCCCGCTGGAGGTGAGGCGGCGGCTGGGGCTGGACGCGGGGGATCGAATTGAATTCGTCGAGATCGGGAATGGGTTGTTTGCGATCAAACCGGCAATTGATGATGTGCGGTCGCTGAAGGGCTTGCTGCGCAAGCCTGCCAAACCTGTCAGCGTGGAGGACATGAATGCCGCTGTCCGGGCGCGGGGCGCCGGCCGGTGATCGGCATCGACACGAATGTTCTTGTAAGATACATCGCGCAGGACGATGCGGCCCAGTCTGCCCGCGCGACCGCCTTCATCGAGAAAGAATGCAGTATGACGGCGCCGGGTTTCGTCGGGCTGGTCGTGCTCGCGAAAGCCGGCATGACGCTATTGAAGCAGGCCTGAAAAATGAGGAATAAGTTGTTGCGTTATCTGCCATGGTTGCTGGTGCTGGTCCTTGCCGCGGCCGTGGTGATGTACACGCAGCGCACCAAACCGGTCGGCGTCGACATCGTCGTGGCGAAAGCAAATGACGTGCAGACCAGTGTGGTCGCCAGCGGCCGCGTGCTGGCCCCGGCGCGGGTCGACATTGGCGCCACGCTTACCGGGCGCGTCGAAAAGGTTGTCGTGCGTGAGGGTGCGCGCATCGCAGCAGGCGATCTGCTGGTGCAACTGGAGAAACAGGAACTGTCCGCTGCGGCCGCGCAGGCGCTCGCAGCGCGGGATCGCGCCAGGGCGAGGGTTACTTCCGTGGCCACGCTGGCATTGCCCACCGCGCGCTCGGCGCTGCTGCAGGCTGAGGCCAATGCCGCGGTTGCGGAGCGGGAATGGCGGCGCGCGCAGGATTTGGTGGCCAAGGGTTTCATCAGCAAATCGAAACTGGATGAAACCGAGCGCCAGCTGACAGTGGCGCGCAGTCAGGTCGAAGCCGCGCGGGCACAGGTCAGCGCGCAGGATGTGCCCGGAGCGGAAGCGCAGCAGGCGCGCAGCCAGTTGGTCGAAGCGGAAGCGGCACTTGACCTCGCGCGGGCGCGTCTTGCGCAGACGGACATCCGCGCGCCCGGCGCCGGTGTGGTGCTGGAGCGCCTGATCGAGCCCGGCGATATCGCGCAACCCGGCAAGCGCATGATGAGCCTGGCGCTCGAGGGGCCGGCACGGCTGATCGTGCAGGTCGACGAGAAAAATCTGCCGCTGATCGAGGTGGGGCGCACGGCGCTCGCCGCGGCGGACGCTTTTCCGAACCAGCGCTTCGAGGCGGTCATCGCCTACGTGTCGCAGGGGGTGGACGCGTCGCGCGGCACGGTCGAGTTGCGGCTGGACGTGGCGCAACCGCCGGATTTCCTCAAGCCGGACATGACGGTGACTATCGACCTGGCCGGGCCGCTGCTCAAGCAGGCACTGTTTCTGCCGTCTGAAGCTATCCATCAACTCCAGTCGGACGCGCCCTACGTGCTGCTCGACCGTTCGGGGCGGGCGGTGAAGGCCGCCATCAAGCTTGGCCTGCAGACACAGGGCCGGGTGCAAGTGGTCGAGGGGATCCGCTCCGGGGACCGTGTGATTCTCAACGGCGGCGTTGAGGACGGCGCGCACGTGCGCGAGCGCCTTTAATAAGAGCGCATTTCAAAAAAATCAAGACCGATGTAACCGCCGATGAACGCCGATAAGATCAGACCCCAAGAACATTAGCCACAGAGGGCACAGAGAACACAGAGGAAAAACACACGACGAAACATGGTTTGTATCTTTTTTAAAAACCTTTATGGATTCTCTCTGTGAGCTCTGTGTTCTTTGTGGCTTCCGGGTTTTGATTTTCATCGGCGTACCCGTCAAGCGCATCTGTCAGGCGGGTGTTGTAAAGAAGATATGGAAAAGAATTCATCGGCGTACCCGTCAAGCGGGTATTAAAGTGAATTCATCGGCGGTTAATTTATTTTGTTACGGGCTCTAAAGAGGAAGCTTTACGTGTCGAAACTCTGTGGTATTTGGATCAAGCGTCACTTGAATGGCGTTCTTTTCATCCCGTTCTTTAGTGCTTTTCATTTCAGGAGTTTGTCGGACCCAAGTCCGGCAAACTCCTAGGGCCATGGGCGCACTGGGGTTCGAGTGGACCGTTGCCCTGCGCTTTCTGCGCGAGGGCAGGATGCAGACCGCGCTGATCATCGGCGGCGCCACCGTGGGCGTGTCCGTGATTTTCTTCATCACCGCGGTGCTGGTGGGCGTGCAGTCGGACCTGATCCAGCGCGTCACCGGCGCGCAGCCCCACATCATATTGAAGCCGCCTGAGGAAACCGTGTCGCCGCTGATCGCCGCCACGCCCGAGGCGCCGCGCGTGGCGAGCGTGCAGGCGCGTCCGCAGCGGCTGACGACGATAGACGGCTGGCCGGTGCTGGCGCGCCAGACGGAAGCCACGCCGGGCGTGATTGCGATCGCCGCCGTGGCTTCGGGCTCGGCGCTGGCGATCAAGGGTGATGCGACGCGGTCCATCGCGTTGCTGGGCACCAACCTCGCGCATTACATGCGCGTGGTGCGTCTCGACGACAAACTCGCGCAGGGCGTGCTGCGCCTCGAACCCGGCGACGCGCTGGTAGGCAACGAACTCGCGCGCGACCTGGGCGCGGTGCTCGGCGACCGCTTCCGCGTGCAATCGGCTGACGGCACCAACCAGGTATTCCTGATCCGCGGCATCCTCGATCTGGGCACGCGCGAACTGAACCGGCGCTATGTCTACGTCGATCTGCGCGCCGCGCAAAGCATACTCGGCATCCCGGGGCGCATCACCAATATCGACGTTGCGGTGGGCGACATCATGCGCGCGGACCTGATCGCGGCGCGGCTGCGCGCGCAGTCGGGACAGCTGATCGAAACCTGGATCCAGACCAACCAGCAGGTGTTCGCCGCGATCAACAACCAGAACATCATGACGCTGCTGATCCGGGTGTTCGTCACCATCGTGGTGGCCTTGGGCATCGCCAGCGTGCTGGTGGTGTCGGTGGTGCAAAAGCGCAAGGAGATCGGTATTTTGCGCGCCATCGGCGCGACCCGCGCCCAGATGCTGCGGGTGTTTCTGCTCCAGGGCGCCATCGTCGGCGTGGCGGGCGCGCTGCTCGGATCGGGAATGGGCTTGCTGTTGGTATCGATCTTCAGCCGCATTCTGCGCTCGGCCAGCGGCACGCCGCTGTTCTCGCTGCATTTCGACCCTGGTCTGATCGGGATCGTTGTTGTAGTGTCCACCGTGCTGGGCCTGATCGCCGCTGTGCTCCCGGCACGCAATGCCGCGCACCTCGATCCAGCCCAGGCGATCCGGGGATGACCGTTATGCCGCAAGCGCCCGCCGCGCCCATCGTTGCTCTGGAGCAAGTGCGCAAAACGTACAACGAAGGGTTGCCCAACGCCGAAGAGGTGCTGCATGGCATAGACCTCGTGGTGCAGGGCGGCGAGTTCACGGCGCTGATCGGGCCCTCGGGATCGGGCAAGAGCACGCTGCTCAACATACTCGGCCTGCTTGAGCGCGCCTCAGGGGGCAGTTTTCGGTTGGGAGGCCGTGACGTGACATCACTCGACGACGATGCGCGAACCCGGGCGCGTCATACGAAGCTGGGGTTCATTTTTCAATTTCACCATCTGTTGCCGGCATTCAATAGCATAGAAAACGTCATGCTGCCGGCGTTGATCGGCGGCAGCCTGGGCGTCGCTGATAAGGAAGGCAAGACGGCGCGGGCGCGGGCCGCGCGGCTGCTGGACGCGGTGGGGCTGCAGGATGCGCACAACAAGAAACCGCAAGAACTCTCGGGCGGGATGCAACAGCGCGTCGCGGTGGCGCGTTCTCTGGTGCTGGCGCCGCAGCTCGTGCTGGCCGACGAGCCGACGGGCAATCTCGATACCCGTTCCAGCGACAGCATTTTCGCGTTGCTGCGCCAGTTCAACCGGGAGCAAGGCACCGCCTTCCTGATTGTCACGCATGACCCGCGGCTGGCCGCGCGCTGCGACCGCATTATCGAACTCGTCGACGGCCGCATTGCGGGCGACCGAGCCAACCGGGCTGAACTCGCAGAGTGAGTCCGGGCGATTTTCTGATAAATTACATGAGCTGACACAGACAGGACTTTCCATGCGCATCACGGCAATACACTCCACCAGCGTGCCCATCGCCTCGGCGATACGCAACGCCTATATCGATTTCTCGAAAATGACGGCGAGCCTGGTGGCTGTCGTCACCGATGTCAAAAAGAACGGCAAGCGTGTCGTGGGCTACGGCTTCAATTCCAACGGCCGTTATGCGCAGACAGGACTGCTCGCCGAGCGCTTCATTCCGCGCGTCATGCAGGCCGATCCGGCGGCACTCGTCAACGATGAGGGCACCAATCTCGACCCGCATAAAATCTGGGCGTGCGCGATGGCCAACGAGAAGCCCGGCGGCCATGGCGAGCGCTCGGTTGCGGTCGGCGTCATCGACATGGCGGTATGGGATGCGGTCGCGAAGATCGAAGGCAAGCAGCTGTATCGCCTTCTGGCCGAGTGCTATAACGACGGCAAGGTGGACGACAAAGTGTTCGTCTATGCCGCGGGCGGCTATTACTATCCCGGTAAGAATCTCACCGCGCTGCAGGACGAGATGAAGAAATACCTCGACCTCGGCTACTCGGTGGTCAAGATGAAAATCGGCGGCGAATCGCTTGCCGACGATATGAAGCGCATCGACGCGGTAATCAAGATCGTCGGCTCGCCGGCGCGGCTGGCGGTGGACGCCAACGGCCGCTTCGATCTGAAAACCGCGGTCGAATACGCGCGAGCGCTCGCGCCCTACGGCCTCTTCTGGTACGAGGAGGCGGGCGACCCGCTCGATTACCAGTTACAGGCCGAACTCGCCCATCACTATGACCATCCGATGGCCACCGGCGAGAACCTGTTCTCGATGCAGGATGCGCGCAATCTGATCCGCTACGGCGGCATGCGCGCCGACCGCGACTGGCTGCAGTTCGACTGCGCCTTATCGTACGGTCTGGTCGAATACATGCGCACGCTGGCGATGCTGAAAGACAACGGCTGGTCGCCGCGCCGCTGCATCCCGCACGGCGGGCACCAGATGTCGCTCAATATCGCCGCCGGTCTTGGGCTGGGCGGCAATGAGTCCTATCCCGATCTGTTCCAGCCTTTCGGCGGGTTCCCGGACGGCACGCCGGTGGAGCACGGCCACGTCACGATGCCGCAGGTGCCGGGTGTGGGCTTCGAGGCCAAGGCGGCGCTCTACAAAGTGATGAAGGCGCTCGCGAACTGAGCACGGCAAGCGGTAAGCGACGGGTAGCCCGGATGGAGCAAAGTGCAATCCGGGGCTGGGTTTTGCGAGGTGTTGGATCCCCGGATTCCACCTGCGGCTGCATTCGGGCTACGCGAGATTTACGGGTTCCAGGTTTCCTGAGCGCGCCGCAGACGGGTAGCCTGGATGGAACGAAGTGCAATCCGGGACCGGGTTTTGGGAGGTGTTGAAACCCCGGATTCCACCTGTGGCTGCATCCGGGCTACGCGAGATTTACGGGTTCCAGGTTTCCTGAGCGCGCCGCAGACGGGTAGCCTGGATGGAACAAAGTGCAATCCGGGGCCGGGTTTTATGAGGTGTTGAAACCCCGGATTCCGCCTGCGGCTGCATCCGGGCTACGCGAGGCTTACGGATTGCGGGTTTCCTGCACGCGCCGCGCGCCGCAGTTCCAGCACTCCGCAAACTGGCCTTCGAGCATTTCATCACAATCCGGGCATTGCCATGACTTAGCACCCAGCTCTTGCGCGAGCCGGCCCTGCAAAAACGCCACCAGCAGCCGGTCGGCCTGATCGAACTGCGCATCGTCTTTGATCCACACCGTGCACAGATCAACCGGCAGCTCGCCCCAGCCGCTTGTCAGGTGAGCGCCGCGTACTTCGCCGCCTATACCCTGGGCTTCGAGAAAGCCCTGCACCAGGTGCGCTTCGAGCGCGTGCCTGGCGGTATGAATTTTTTTCATGTATGGGACCAAGATATGGGCTGTCGGAAAGTCTACTGCAATGCACACCATAATAAACGATGCACCTCTGCTTCGCTTCAAGTGTTCCCTTGTCCCCGCGGGGACGGGGTGGCCTGGGGCATGAGGGTTGGGGGGGGCGGCACGTGTTAAAATGTATCTGGCATTTTTTTAATCCGGAGTCGAAGTGGGCAGAGCGCTGAAAATAGGCATACTCGAAGGTGACGATATCGGCCTCGAAGTCGTGCCGGAGACCATCAAGGTGATGCGCGCTGCAGCGCAGCAAACGGGGCTGGCTATAGAGTGGTTCCCACTGCCCCTGGGCCGCAAGGCCTATGACGAACTAGGTTATACGCTGCCGCCCGGCACGCTGGACAAACTCGATACCTATGATGGCTGGGTGCTGGGCCCGATCGGGCACCAGGCCTATCCCAAGGGCCAGCCCAACGCCATCAATCCGCATCCCATCCTGCGCAAGCATTATGACCTGTTCGCCAACATCCGCCCGGCCAAGTCCTATCCCGGGCTGCCGGCGCTGTACAAGGACGTCGATCTGATCATCGTGCGCGAGAACAACGAGGGGTTTCCACCCGATCGCAACGTTTATATGGGCAATGGCGAATTCCGGCCGACGCCGGACATGACGATTTCGGTGCGGTTGATTACGCGCCAGGGGTCGAGCAAGGTGGCGCGCGCGGCGTTCGAACTGGCGCGCACCCGGCCGCGCAAGAAAGTGACCGCGGTGCACAAGGACACGGTGTTCAAGCTCGGCTGCGGCATGTTCGCGGAGGAATGCCGCAAACTGGCAAAGGAATACCCGGATATCGCGTTCGACGAAGTGATGGTGGACACCATGGGCATGAAGCTGGTGATGAAGCCGCAGCAGTTCGACGTCGTCGTCACCACCAATACCTTCGGCGACATCCTGTCCGACGTGGCGGCGGGACTGGTCGGCGGGCTGGGGCTGGCGCCGGGCTTGTCGGCGGGGCCGCAGCGCGCGATGGCGCAGGCCACGCATGGTTCGGCACCCGATATCGCGGGCAAGGGCATCGCCAATCCGTATGCGATGATCATGTCGGGTCAGATGCTGATGGCGTGGCTGGGGCACAAGCACAACGAGCCGCGCGCGGTTAAAGCGGCGCAGTTGATGGAAACCGCAATGGAAAATGTGATCAAGGCCGGCAAGGTGCTGACGCCGGATCTGGGCGGCAGGGCGACGACGTCGGAAATGGGCGATGCGGTCGCCGCGGAGGTTGGTAAAATTACAATTTAAAAAGCGTTGACACAGAGGATACAGAGGACACAGAGGAAAAAAATAACTTAACGCCCAAGTTTCTTCATTGTTTAGGATGAGGCGGGAAAGGCGGACTGTTATCTAATTACGGCTTTCATAATAAGAATGCAGATGGTCAGTGTATTGCATTACTCCGTGTCCTCTGTGTCCTCTGTGTCTAAGCTTTTAATTTTCTTGGCAAGAACGTTCGAAAACGGGAGACAGCATGGCAACGATACGGATACTGAGCGGCGGCGCCGCTCAGGCGGTGGTGGAAAAGCTCGCCGTGGATTTCCAGCGCGCGACCGGGCACGAGATCAGCGCGGAGTTCAGCGCCGTCGGCGCCATGAAGGAGAAACTTCTGGCCGGCGAACCGGCCGACATCATGATCCTCACCGCGGCGCTGATCGACGCCCTGATTGAAAGCGGCCATGTCGCGCCGCGCTCGCGCGCGGACTTGGGCCGGGTCGGCACCGGTGTCGCCGTGCGCGCCGGCACCCCGATACCGAATGTGAGCAATGCCGCTGCGCTGCGCGGCAACATCCTGGCTGCGACCGTCATCGCCTGCCCCGACCCCGCGTTCGCCACTGCCGGCAAAGTGGTGATGGCCATGCTCGACAAGCTGGGAATAGCGGAAGAGGTCTTGGGCCGCATGAAGTATTTTCCCAACGGCTACGCGGCGATGCGCTGGCTCGGGAACAGCTCCGGCATGCTGGAGATGGGCATTACGCAAGTCACCGAAATCCTGCCCAATGCCGCCGTGGCGCTGGCGGGGCAGCTGCCCGCCGACCTGCAGACCAAGACCATTTATGCGGCGGGGCTGGTAATGAATGCATCCCAGCCTTATATCGCCCGCGAGTTCATCGCGCGGCTGACCGCGCCCGAAGCGCAGCCGGTGCTGGCGGCGGCGGGGTATGAATTTAGTAATTAAACTGGTTAGCGGCCGCTTACCGTTTAATGTTCCAGGTTCCAGGTTCCAGGTTAAGAATCAACTGCTTGCCTTTCACGAACCACGAACCACGAACCACGATTCACGATAAAAACCAATATGGAGCAGGGCATGGAGGGGTCACGGTTTAGCAGCGGTGAGGTCGTGTCCGGCGCGGTGCTGGCCGGGCTCGGCACATTCATCATCATCGAGGCGCGGGGGTGGGTGTATGTCGATGCCGACGGGCCCGGTCCCGGTTTTTTCCCGACCTGGTACGGCATCGCCATGGTCGTGCTGTCGCTGCTGCTGATTGCGGGCAGCCTGCGCAAGGCGCGCGCGGCGGTTCAACCCGTCAAATGGCATGAAATCAGTCGCGCGCTGTTTACCTGGGCGGCGTTCGCGGGGTCTGTCGCGCTGCTCAAGGTCCTCGGCTTCATGCTCAGTTTCGGCCTGCTGACGTTGTTTGTTGTCGCGGTCATGTACCGGCGGCCGCTGTGGACGGCACTGGCGGTTGCGGTGGGCTGCAGCCTCGGTTTTTATGCGGTCTTTGCTCTGGCGCTCGACGTGGGCCTGCCGGTCGGCATTTTCGGGTTCTGACATGGACATCCTGAGCGGCTTGTTGCAGGGATTCGCGGTCGCGCTGGCGCCGCTCAATCTGTGGTGGTGTTTTGTCGGCGTGTTCCTCGGTACTGTGGTGGGCGTGCTGCCTGGGCTGGGACCGGCGGCCACCATCGCCATGCTGCTGCCGCTGACCTTCCAGATGAATCCGACCACCGCCCTGATCATGCTGTGCGGCATTTACTATGGCGCCAAGTACGGTGGATCGACCACCGCCATCCTGCTCAATGTGCCGGGCGAATCGGCTTCGGTGGTCACCTGCCTCGACGGCTACCAGATGGCGCGCAAGGGGCGCGGCGGCGCGGCACTCGGTATCGCCGCGATTGCCTCGTTCATCGCCGGTACCTTCGGCGTGGTGGCGCTGATGCTGGTTGCGCCGCCGCTCGCCAAGTTCGCGTTGTCCTTCAGTTCGCCCGAATACTTCGCACTGATGTGCCTGGGGCTCGCGATGGTGGTGCTGCTCGCCGGGCAATCGATGGTCAAGGCCCTGCTTGCGATGCTGGTCGGCCTGTGGATCGCCAGCATGGGAACCGATCTGTTTACCGCCAGGTCGCGCTTTACATTCGGCTATTCCGAAATGCTGGATGGCATAGACTTCGTGGTGGTGGCGATCGGGATATTCGCGCTGGGCGAAGTGCTGGGCAATATGGAAACGCGCGAAGGCGAAAAGATGCTGCCGGTGCCCAAGGGGTTGCGCAATCTGCTGCCGACGCTGGCGGAACTCAAGGCATGCCGTTTCGCGTTTCTCAACGGTTCGGTCATCGGTTTTCTGATCGGCGTGCTGCCCGGGGCGGGCTCGACCATCGCCTCATTCATTTCCTATGGCATCGAAAAAGCGGTGTCGAAACACCCGGAGAAATTCGGCACCGGCGTGCCCGAAGGTGTGGCCGCGCCCGAAGGCGCGAACAATTCGGAAACCGGCGGCGCGCTGGTGCCCCTGCTTACACTCGGCATCCCGGGTTCGGGCACCACGGCCATCCTGCTCGCGGCGCTGATCCTGTGGGGCCTCAAGCCCGGCCCGCTGATGATCCATGATAACCCCGACCTGTTCTGGGGCCTGGTCGCGAGCATGTACGTCGGCAACGTCATGCTGCTGGTGCTCAATCTGCCGCTGATCCCGCTGTTCGCGCAGATTCTGAAGCTGCCGGTCTACGTGCTGTATCCGGTGATATTCGGCATCTCCATCGTCGGTGTTTACAGCGTGTCGGGCAGCCTGTTCGATACCTGGATGCTCGCGGTGTTCGGCTTGCTCGGTTATCTGATGACCAAACTGGATTATCCGTCGGCGCCGTTGATACTGGGTTTTGTGCTGGGCGACAGCATGGAACGCGCGCTGCGCCAATCGCTGATGATGTCCCAGGGCGAGCTTTCGATACTGGTTTCCAGGCCGATATCGGCGATAATGCTGTCATTGGCGGCGTTGATTTTGCTGCTGCCGCTGTTTCGCAAAGCCAATGCGTGGCGCGTCAAGGCCATCGTGGAAAATGGCTGAGCGCAGATTAAAAATTTATTGAAACCGCCGATGAACGCCGATACACGCCGATATCACCCTTGGTAAGATTACCGAAGAAATGTATTTTTCATAAAACAAATGGTTATTGTAATTTCAAGACATGCGGTTTTTTAGGTTCTAATCATTGTCGGCGTTCATCGGCGTTCATCGGCGGTTAATGTTTTTTTAAGTTAGTGAATACAAGACAGGAGGAACTCAGATGAAGAAATATATTTCGTTCGTATTGCTCGCGGCTGCGGCCGCGCTCGCCGCCGCGCCCGCCGCGGCGCAGTTCAAGCCGACCAAGCCCATCGAGATCATCGTGCACACCGGTCCGGGCGGCGGCGCCGACGTGCTCGCGCGCTTCATTTCCTCGCTGGTGGACAAGGAGAAGCTCGCGCCGGTGCGGATGCAGGTGACCAACAAACCCGGCGGCGGCGGCCTGACCGCGATGAACTTCGTCGTCGAGAAAAAAGGCGATGCGCACGCCATCGCGATTTTCACCGGCAACTGGATGACCAATCCGCTGACCCAGGCCGAAGCCAAGGTCACGGTGAAAGACATGACGCCGGTGGTGCGCCTGGTGCTCGAGCCGGCGGTGATCGCGGTCAAGTCCGATGCGCCGTTCAAAACCATGAAGGATTTCGTCGATGCCGCGATCAAGAATCCCGGGCAGATGAAACAGTCGGGCGGCTCCATTACCAGCCGTGACAACGTGGTGCGGCAGCTGATCATGAAGAATACCGGCGCCAACTGGGTGTTCATTTCGTTTCCGGGCGGCGGCGAGCGCATCGCGGCGCTCCTGGGCGGCCACGTCAACATGATGGTGATCGAGCCGCAGGAGGCGGGTGAGCACATCCGCGCCGGAAATATGCGCGTGCTGGCGCAGGTGGCGGAAAAGCGGCTGGCGGGCTTCCCCAACGTGCCGACGCTCAAGGAAGCCGGCTTCGATGTGCCCAACGTGCCGCAGGTGCGCGGCGTGCTTGCGCCGCCGGGAATGCCGGCCGACGCGGTCGCGTACTACGAAGACCTGTTCGCGAAGATTACACAGACCGCGTCCTGGAAAAAATATCTCGAGGACAACCAGTTCGAGGACGGCTTCCTGAAAAGCGCAGAGCTTGCAAAATTCATGGACGAATTCACCGAGCGCATGCGCGGCATCCTCAAGGAAGCGGGCGCGAAAGTCGTGCGCTGATAACTGCAGTGAAGGGTGAAGGGTGAAGGGTGAAGGGTGAGGGGTGAAGGGTGAAGGGTGCGCCATCAATCTTGAAGTCCGTTGCGGAGACCGTAGCCGAGCAGTGTCTCGCACTGACGCCAGAAAATATCCCGGCATCGGTGCGAACTCGTACCGAAGAACTGCTGATCGACGTGGTGGGCTTGTGCGTCGCCGCCCGCAACACGGATTACATGAAGTCGCTGATCGCCAGCGCTGATGCCGGAGGGCCGTGCACCGCGCTGGGCCATGCGGCGAGCTTCGATGCGGCGACCGCGGCCATGATCAACGGCACCGCGGCTCATGGCGAGGACTTCGACGACACCTTCGAAGGCGGCCCGGTGCACTCGAGCGCGGTGATCATGCCGGCGGTGCTCGCTGCCAGTGAGCGTTTCGGTTGCGACGGCCGTGCTGCGCTCGTCGGCATGGCGGCGGGCATAGAGACGTTGTGCCGGCTGTCGATGGTGATACCCAAGGCGATACATAAATCCGGTTTTCATCCGACCGGCATACTCGGTGCGCTTGCGGCCACACTCGCGGTGTCGGTCACCCTCGGGCTTAATCGCAGGCAGACCGTCGATGCGCTGGGTATCGCCGGCAGCATGGCGAGCGGCATCATCGAATATCTGGCGGAAGGCGCGTGGACCAAGCGCCTGCACGCTGGCTGGGCGGCGCAGGTCGGGGTGCGCGCCGCGCGCATGGGGCAGCAGGGTTTTCTCGGCCCGCGCACGGTGTTCGAGGGCACGCATGGCCTGTTCAACGGTTTCGCCCGCAGCACCCAGGGCAATTATGGTGTGCTGTCGGAGGATTTCGGCCGCAAGTGGGTCATGGACGGCATTACCTTCAAGCCCTATGCCACCGGCACCATGAACCAGCCGTACGTCGATTGCGCGCTGCGCCTTGCCGGGAAAGGATTCCGCGCCGAAGACGTGACCGAGGTGTTGTGCGAGACCGCGGAAGGCTATGTGCACCGGTTGTGGGAGCCGCTGGCATCCAAACATCGCCCGGCCAACGATTATGCGGCGAAATTCAGCGCGCCGTTCAATATCGCCGTGGCGTTCGTGACCGGCGGCGCCGGCCTGGCGGCGTTCACCGAACAAACGGTGCGCGACGAACGCATCCTCGCGCTGGCATCCAAAGTGCGCTATGTCGTCGACCCGGACAATCCTTACCCCAAGGCCTACACCGGCCACGTGCGCATGACGCTCAAGGATGGCCGCGTGATCGAGGAGCGCCAGCCCTATATCCGCGGCGGCGTTCACGATCCGCTGACGCGCACCGAGATCGAGGACAAGTTCCGGCGCAACTGCGAATTCGGCGGCTGGGCGCCGGAGCGCATGGCCGCGTTCCTCAAGGCGGCGCCGACGTTCTTCGATGGCAAGATCGATCTTGCGCCGCTGCGCGGTTGATTTATTTAGCCGCCAAGGCCGCCAAGGCCGCCAAGCACGCCAAGAAAGATCGACTAATTCAGGTTATCAGGCGGATGGTTCCAAGTAAGCTGTATGGATGCGCCAAAGGGTAAGTAAAACTTAAAATATTTGTTTTAATTATTCTATTTGTTTTTTCTTGGCGTGCTTGGCGGCCTTGGCGGCTAATCTTTGATTTTAAGAGACTCTAATCACCATGCGCAGCACGATGATGCAGTTCCCCCTGACTCTCGCGCATATCCTCGACCGCGCGGGAAGACTGTTTGCGTCCACGGAAATCGTCTCGCGCCTGCCGGACAAAAGCCTGCACCGTTATGCCTATGGCGATTTCCACCGCCGTGCGCTGGCGCTGGGTGGTGCACTGCAGGCGCTGGGCCTGAAGCGCGGCGAGCGCGTGGCGACGCTGATGTGGAATCACTACGCGCATTTCGAAGCCTATTTCGGGGTGCCCTGTGCCGGCGGCGTGCTGCACACGCTCAACCTGCGCCTGCACCCCGACGATATCGCCTATATCGTGAACCACGCTGAAGACCGCTTTCTGATCGTCGACGATGTGCTGCTGCCGCTCTACGACAAAATTCGCGCGAACACGAATTTTGAAAAAGTAATCGTGGTTCCTCTTTCAGGATCCTCCGTTCCCGCGCATTACGGGGATTACGAAGCGCTGATCGCGCAATCCGCACCGCTGAGCCCGCCCGCGATGGACGAGGAGGATCCTGCAGGCATGTGCTACACCTCGGGCACCACCGGCAAGCCGAAAGGCGTGGTGTATTCGCATCGCTCCATCGTGCTGCATTCGTTTGCCACGGCGATGGTGGATTGTCTGGGCTTGGGCAATCGCGATTGCGTATGCCCGGTGGTGCCGATGTTCCATGTCAACGCCTGGGGTCTGCCGTTCACCGCGGTGATGATGGGCGCCAAGCTGGCGTTTCCCGGCCAGCATCTCGATGCCGTCAACCTGCTCGACCTGTATCAGTCGGAACAGGTGACGTTGACTGCCGGCGTGCCGACGATCTGGGCGGGCATCCTGCAGGCGCTTGAAAAGGAACCGGCGCGCTGGACACTCACGCCGGGCATGCGCATGGTGGTGGGCGGGGCCGCTGCGCCGGAGGCGATGATACGCGCGTTCGACAAATTTGGCCTGGGTGTGGTGCACGGCTGGGGCATGACCGAGACGTCGCCGGTCGGCACGGTCAATTTCATTAAACGGGAGACGGCGGGACTGGCGTCCGACCGTCAGTATGAACTGCGCGCCAAGCAGGGCGTGCCGACGCCGTTTTTTGAAATCCGCGCCATGAGCGACAAAGGCGAGGCGCCGTGGGACGGCGCGACCATGGGCGAACTGCAGGTGCGCGGGCCGTGGGTCGCCGCGAGTTATCACGGCCTGGAAGACGACACCGGGAAGTGGACCGAAGACGGCTGGTTTTGCACCGGCGATATCGTGACCATCGACGCTGCGGGCTATATCAAGATCACCGACCGCATCAAGGATCTGGTCAAGTCAGGCGGCGAATGGATCAGTTCGCTCGACTTGGAAAATGCACTGTCCGGCCATCCCAAGGTGCGGGAAGCGGCGGTGATCGGCGTGCCGCATTCCAAGTGGGACGAGCGGCCGCTGGCGGTGGTGGTGGTAAAGGAAGGGCAAACGGCAACGGCGGATGAATTGCGCGAATACCTTGCGCCGAAGTTCGCCGCGTTCTGGCTGCCTGACGGCTTCGAGTTCGTGGACGAACTTCCGCACACCGCGACGGGCAAGCTGCTGAAGGCGAAGCTGCGGGAACGGTTCAGAGGCAGGCCCTGGGACTAAGGGAATGCCATTCTAAATCCAAAGATTTGGCCACAGAGAGCACAGAGATCACAGAGAAAAAACAAATAATAATAGAAGATTCACATTCATTGGTTTTAACTAAAAAAGTTCCTGGTTTCCTCTGTGGGCTCTGTGATCTCTGTGGCTAAAGCTTTTCGATGTTGCTCGTGTTCGCAATAAAGGCGCTGACTTATCAGAACAGCGAACGGATGATGCCGCCATCGACGCGCTGCGCCGCACCGTTGATGGCTGCGGCCTGCTCCGAGCACAGGAACACCACTTGTGCCGCGATTTCCTCCGGTGCGGCCCAACGCTGCAGCAGGGAAGCGGCGCCGGGACCCTCGAAGTAGGCGGTGCGCATTTCGGCCACGGTTTTTCCTTCTTGCGGCCCGATTTTTGCGAGAAAGGACTCCACGCCTTCCGACCAGGTGGGCGCGACCAGCACACTGTTGACCGTGACGCCGGTACCTTTGGTGGATTCGGCCAGTCCGCGCGCAATCGACACCTGGGCGGTCTTGCTCATCGCATAGTGCAGCATGGCGGGATTGGGTTTGACGCTCTGTTCGCTGGCGATGAATATGACGCGGCCCCGGTTGCGCTTCAACATGCCTGGAAACAGCGCGCGTGTTACTCGCACGCCGCTCATGACGTTGAGTTCGAACATGTCGGTCCAGTCCTGATCGGAGATCTCGACGAACGGCCTGACCTCGAAATAGCCGACGTTGTTGACCAGGATATCGACTTCACCGATCCGTGCCGCTTCGCTAATGAGTTTTTGCGCGCCCGCGGCGGTTGCCAGATCGGCGACGATACCGTGCGCCTCGCTGGTTTTCGACAATGCCTCCGCGGTGGCGTGCACTGTCGCTTCCCGGCGCCCGTTGACGATTACGCGCGCTCCTTCGGCCGCCAGCGCCTGCGCGATGGCCCGTCCTATGCCCTGGGTGGAGCCGGTCACCAGCGCCAGTTTGTTTCTGATGTTCAGGTCCATTACTTTTCTCCGGGAACGGTGTGGGGAGGAACGGCGAGCATTTTGAACGGGGTTATCGTATCATTGAGTCATGGTGTGCATTTCAAAAAAACAAAGACCTATGTAACCGCCGATGCACGCCGATACACGCCGACAAAAATCTAAAAACTCCAGGCAATAATTGTGCAGAGAGAATCATAAACAACTGTTTCTATTTATATTCACCATTCGTGGTAATAGTTATTTACCATTGCTTCGATCGGCATTAATCGGCGTGCATCGGCGGTTAATATTATCTCTTAGAAGGACAATGGATCATGACCCTGAAAATCGACATCGTTTCCGACGTGGTTTGACCCTGGTGCTACATCGGCAAGCGCCGCCTCGAAGCAGCATTGAAGCTGTACCGCGAGCGCAACCCCGATGCAGAAGAGCCAACCGTGCGTTGGCTGCCGTTCCAGCTCAATCCCGATATTCCCGCGGGCGGAATCACGCGCAAGGACTATGTCGAGCGCAAGTTCGGTCCCGGCGGCAAGAACAAGTATGAGCGCGTCGCCGCGGTCGGCAAAGGGGAGGGCATAGATTTTGCCTTCGACAAGATCGAGTTCCAGCCCAACACCGTGGATGTGCACCGGCTGATACATCACGCGACCCTCAACGGGCGCGAAGACGAGATCAATGAAGCGCTGTTCAAGGGCTTTTTCGTCGAGGGTAAAAATCTCAGCGATCAGAACACGCTGGTGGACATCGCCGTGAGCGTCGGCCTGGACCGCGCAGTGGTCGCGGCCTATCTTGCGGGCGATGCCGGTCGCGACATCATCAGGGAAGCTGACCTCGAGGCGCGCAATGCCGGCGTTCAGGGCGTGCCGTTTTTCATTTTCAACCGCAAGGTCGGCGTGTCTGGAGCGCATGAAGCGGAGTCGCTACTGCAGGCGATGCAGCAGGCGCTGCAGGATGAACCTGACGAACCGGCCTGATGTGCCGATGGTCATCCGGGTGCGCGCCCCGGACTCCGCGCTATCTGCCGCACATCCTGCCGCGCAAGTTAAGTCACAATTAGTTGTTATAAAACAACTGCTTATACTTATGCTACGCCGCCGCAACAATTTATTACAGTACATGCAGGCATATTGCCTGCAAAGCGGCCAGGTGCGCCGGTTAGAATTTTGTGATGACCGAAACCATCGAATACCGTAACGCGCTGCCGCTGCAGTCCATGCTGCTCGAATACCGGCTGGAGTCGATACTGGGCGCGGGTACCTTCGGCATGACGTATCTGGGCTGGGATACGCACCTCGAGAAGCACGTTGCGATCAAGGAGTACCTGCCGGCTGAACTGGCCGTGCGCGCACTCGACGGCTCCGTCGTGCCGGTCACCAGCGGGCACGAACACGATTACAAATGGGGGCTGGAGCGCTTCATCCTCGAAGCGCGCACGCTGGCCAAGTTCGGCCATCCGCACATCGTTCGCGTCAACCGCTATTTCGAAGCCAACGGCACCGGCTACATGGTGATGGAATATGAAAAAGGCGAGCCGCTGAATGAGTTGCTCAGGCGCGCGCCGAATCCGGATGAAGCCAGCCTCAGGACCCTGCTGCTGCCGCTGCTCGACGGTTTGCGCGCGGTGCATGAGGCTGGGTTCCTGCATCGCGATATCAAGCCGGGCAATATTTTTATCAGGGAAAACAGCAGCCCGGTGCTGATCGACTTCGGCGCCGCGCGCCAGGCCATCAGCGGCGCGACCCGCAGTCTCACTGCGGTGCTGACGCCGGGCTATGCGCCGCTCGAGCAGTATTCGAGCGAGGCCAGGCAAGGGCCATGGACCGATATTTATGCGATGAGTGCCGTCGTCTATCGCGCGATCACCAATACCAATCCGCCGGATGCAGTGAGCCGGATGCATGATGACAACGTGCCGCTGGCGCTGGCCTCGGCACGCGGCCGCTACAGCGAACCGTTCCTGAAGGCGGTCGGGTGGGCTCTGATGATGAACGAGAAAGTGCGGCCGCAGGATGTCGATGTATGGAAAAGCGCGTTGCTTGGCAGCGAGCCGGTACCCCAGGCAGGCGTGACGACGATCTGGCCGGGTGGCGCAGCGGCGACAGTGAAGCAGGGTGCGGGCATGGAAGCTGCCACGGTCAGGCTCGCGCCGCGTCGGGCATCCGCCGCGACTCAGAAGCCGCCGTCGACGCTGCCGCCCAGGCGCAGCGTAGCGCCACCCCGGTCAAAGCGGCGCTGGGTGGGAATAACCCTCGCCGCGCTTGCCGTCCTGGCAATGGCTACGGTGTGGAACAAGCAACGCCAGGCGCGGTCACCCGAACCACCGCCACAGGTCGCGCAGCCGGCGGTCATCGTGCCGCCCGAGCCGGCTGTCGAGCAGACGCCTGCGCCAAAGCCTCAACCGCGGGTGCGCGTCCAATCCGTGCCGCCTGCCGCCGGCGCGCGCGCGGACAGGGCGCCGGTGCGCGACGCGGTGGCGCTGCCCCCTATCATCGCGGATGACCGAGAACGGCCCTCGCGCGACCGTGAGCCGCGCCCTGGAGATGCCGAGCGGGTCAGAACAGCAGCAGTGGCGGAATTTCGCGCAGCGGATCGCGATGGTGACGGTTATCTGTCGCGCGACGAAGTGCGCGGGCGCTTTCCTGCCATAGAGCGCCTGTTCGATCGAGCCGACGCTGATGGCGACGGGCGGATTTCTACACGGGAATTTACACGCATGCGCGGCCAGCAGGCGCAGACGATGCGGGGCAGGCCGAAATAATACAGGCAGCCGGCCGCTGCCTGGGGTCATCCTGTCTCGTCAATACGCGGTCGATTGTATACACTGCGCGGATGGCCGAGCCGGATCCCCATCCCCATGCGCTGCCGCCGAAGACCGTGCTGCTGGGATACCAACTGTAGTCGGTGCTGGGCTCAGGCGGATTCGGCATCACTTACTTCGCCCTCGATACCCTGCTCCAGAAGGACGTCGCGATAATAGAATTCATGCCCGTAAGCCGCTATTTCGCGGCCAACTGCACCGGCTACATGGTGATGGATTACGAAAAGGGCGAACCGCTCAGCACAAGCCTCAGGCGCATTCTGCTGCCGCTGCTCGGCGGCTTGCAGGCAGTGCATCGCGAAGGCTTTCTGCATCTCGACATCAAGCCCGCCAACATTCTGATCCGCGATGACGGCGTCCCGGTGCTAGTCGCCTTCGGGGCGGCGCGTCTGGCGATCGGTGCTGTCATGCAGGAAGGTGCGTCGATACTCACACCGGGTTATTCGCCACCCAAACAATATTCACGCCATGGCCGCCGGGGCCATGGTCGGATATCTATGCGCTTGCCGGCGTGCTCTAGCGCGCGGTCACCAGCGAGCACCCGCCAGACGCCAAGAGCCGGCTCAAGAAAGACAGCGTGGACAAAAAACTCGGTGCGGCGCGTGCTTGCAACAGCGGGTCGTTCGTCGCGGCAATCGAGTGGGGGCTGGCGCTCGATGCGCGGCTGCGGCCACAGAACGTGGATGAGTGGCGCAGCGCTGTGCTGCGCAACACGCCGGTGCCGGGGCTGCCCGGACATTTCCCGGATACGGCAACCGCGGCCCGCGGTTCGGCAAAGCTGTTCTGGATGGTGTTGGGAATACTCGTTTTTTCCTCTTTTTATCGAAGGCGCCGACATGCTGAGCCAGCATGCCGAAAAAGAACGGGTAGCGGCTTTGCAAAGGCCCGGGGCGGCACCGCCCGCTCCTTCCGGAATCGGCACCCGGTTCCAGCACGCCGACGTCGACGTCGACGTGAGTGGTGGACTGAGCCGGGAGAAGGTGGCAGCGCGCCTGCTGCAGCTTGCCGGCAAGTTCGACGAGATCGACGCCGACCGCGATGGCCGCATCACGATCCAGGAACTGCAAAGTTACTGGCAGCGGCAGCCTGCACCCCAGCCCGCAACCACGGAGCCGCAGCGCGATCGGTAGTGGGGTGCTTCAGGGTGGCCTTCGCCACAGTTCTATGTGCGCTAGCGCACTTAAGAATCAGGCCATTTATGTCAACATTCGCGTAGAAAAGGCATCCACCGGAATCAGATTGGGGCTGGGCGATGTTCTGCGGTTAACCCAGGGCGAACCATCACCGTCTCCACGATGCGGTTGATGGCGGCGCAGTTTTACGACAGAGAAGGAAACCTGAGGTGCAATTGAGCAGTAAAAACATGCGCGACACCTGGGCCCGTTTATGGGTGCGCCTGCGCGGCAATGGCCTGGCCCAACAAGAGTACGCCGGCGATGCGCTGCCGCTGCGGGCGGAATTGCTTAGCGCCGAGCAGATGGAACAGCATGGCAAGACCCTGGCGGGCGCGCACCGCTTGAGCGCGCAACGCGCCCCGGATCAACTCCTCGCGCGCCTGGCCGAGAACGAAGAGGTTCTGCTGCAAACCTGCAAGCTGCTGACGGCGGCAGTCAAGGCCACCCGCCGGATTACTCCGGCGGGTGAGTGGCTGCTTGATAACTTTTATCTGATTGAAGAACAGATACGCACGGCCAGGCGGCATTTGCCTAAGGGTTACAGCAGGGAGCTGCCGCGCCTGGCCCACGGTCCATCGGCGGGCTTGCCGCGCGCGTATGACATTGCGCTGGAGTCAATCTCGCACGGCGACGGGCGGGTGGATGCGGAAAGTCTCAGCCGTTTCGTGGCCGCCTATCAGAAGGTCACCGCGCTCAAGTTAGGCGAGCTGTGGGCCATTCCTATCATGCTGCGCCTGGCGCTGATCGAAAATCTGCGGCGTGTCGGAGCACTGGTGACAGCCAGCACCACAGACCGGGACCGCGCCGACGTCTGGGCTGACCAGATGCTGGAAGTCGCCGAGCAGGACCCTAAGAGCCTGATCCTGGTGGTAGCGGACATGGCGCGATCGAATCCACCGATGGTCAGCTCGTTTGTCGCGGAGCTTGCGCGACGCCTGCAGGGCCAGAGCGCCGCGCTGGCATTGCCGCTGACCTGGATCGAGCAGCGGCTGTCGGAGTCCGGCATGACTATCGAGCAATTAGTGCAATCCGAAACCCAAAAACAGGCCTCCGGACAAGTCTCGATCGCGAACAGCATCGGCAGCCTGCGCTTTCTCGGAGCAATGGATTGGCGCGAGTTCGTCGAAACGATGAGCGGCGTCGAGCAGAAGCTGCGCGAGGATCCGGGCGGCGTCTACGGCAGGATGGATTTCGCCACCCGCGATCGCTACCGGCACGCAGTCGAGAGGACGGCGAAAGCGAGCCGCCTGTCCGAGAGCGAGGTCGCGCGCAAAGCGATTCAGTTGGCGCATGAAGGCGCGGTCCGCTCGATGGCCAAAGCCGGTACCCCTGGCGGCACCGGCGGCGATCGCGCTTCACACGTGGGCTATTACCTGATCGACAAGGGCCTGCCGCAGCTTGAACGAGCGGCCGAGGCGCGCTTATCAATCGCCGAGGCCGTGCGTCGAACAGCCTGCCGCTTTCCTTTGATTCTTTATCTGGGCACGATCGCGCTGCTGACCCTCGCCTTTGCCGGGAACCTGCTGGATAAGGCGTATGCCGGCGGGCTGCATGGCTGGATGCTCGCGCTGATAGCGATCCTCCTGGTGTTGTGCACCAGCCATTTGGCAAGCGCACTGGTCAACTGGGCGGCCACCCTACTGGCGGCGCCCCGGCCGCTGCCGCGTCTGGATTTTTCCATGGGAATTCCGCCCGAATGCCGCACCCTGGTAGTGGTTCCGACGATGCTCACAAGCGCTCAAAACCTGGAAGATCTGGTCGAGGCGCTTGAAGTCCGGTTCCTCGCGAACCGGGATGAACATCTGCACTTCGGCCTGCTGACCGATTTTCGGGACGCGCGCGAGGAAACGCTGCCGGAAGACGAAGTGCTGTTACTACTGGCCAGGAACCGGATCGAGGAACTGAACGAGAAGTACCGGACCGCCGCGAGCGGCGCCGATAGCGATGCCTTCTTCCTCTTCCATCGCCCGCGCCGCTGGAATCCACAGGATGGGCTATGGATGGGTTACGAGCGCAAGCGCGGGAAGCTGGCGGAATTGAATTCGCTGCTGCGCGGCGGCGGGCGGGATAGTTTCTCGCTGATCGTCGGCACGACTGACGTGTTATCCAGCGTGAAGTACGTTATTACCCTGGACACGGATACGCAGCTGCCGCGCGATTCGGCGCGCCAGTTTGTGGGCGCGATGGCGCACCCCTTGAATCGCGCGCAGTTCGACGAAGCGCGGCAGCTCGTGACCGAGGGCTATGGCATCCTGCAGCCGCGCGTGGCGGTAAGCCTTCCGGGCACCAACCGCTCGCGCTATGCGCGGCTGTTCGGCAGCGAGCCCGGCATCGACCCGTATACGCGCACCGTCTCCGATGTTTACCAGGACGTGTTCGGCGAGGGTTCCTTCATCGGCAAAGGCATCTATGACGTCGATGCGTTCGAGCGATCGCTCAAGGGGCGCTTTCCCGAGAACCGGATACTCAGCCACGACCTGCTGGAAGGCTGCCATGCGCGGGCCGGGCTGTTGAGCGACGTGCAGGTATACGAGGAATACCCATCCGGCTACAGCGCGGACGTGAGCCGCCGCCACCGCTGGATACGTGGGGATTGGCAGATTGCATCGTGGTTGTTGCGGCGCGTACCTGGCAATGGTCCAAGGCCCGATACCGTCCGCCGGAAGAACACGCTCTCGCTACTGTCCCAATGGAAAATATTCGATAACCTGCGGCGCAGCCTGGTTCCCGCGGCATTGACGCTCCTGTTGCTGCTGGGCTGGACCATCCTGGCGCCAGCGTGGTTCTGGACCCTGGCGGCGATCGGCATCATTCTGATTCCGTCCCTGATTTCCTCGATTCTGGATCTGTTGCGCAAACCGGATGACGTTTTGCCCGGCCAGCATCTCGCCGCGGCATTGCGCTCGGCGCTCGGGCAGATCGAGCGGGCGCTGCTTACGCTTGCCTGCCTGCCCCACGAAGCCTACTTCAGCCTGGACGCGATCATCCGCACCAATTGGCGCATGGGGGTCACGCGAAAACAGCTTCTGGAATGGACTTCCTCTGGCAGCCTGGAGCGCGATCATCACACCAGCCTCATCGCCTGCTACCAATCGATGTGGATTGCACCGGTGATCTCCATCGCTTCGGCAGCCTATCTGGCGGCAGCGATGCCTTCCACGCTGGCGGTGGCGGGGCCGATCTTATTCCTGTGGATGGCCTCGCCCGCAATCGCCTGGTGGATCAGCCGGCCACTCGCCCGCCGCAAGGCACGGCTGACGGCCGACCAGATCATTTTCTTGCAGAAGATATCGCGCAAGACCTGGGCGTTCTTCGAGACCTATGTCGGAGCGGACGATCACTGGCTGCCACCGGACAACTTTCAGGAGCATCCCGTCGCCGTGGTCGCGCACCGCACGTCCCCGACCAACATGGGTCTTTCGCTGCTGGCGAATCTGTCCGCGTACGACTTCGGCTACATTCAGGCCGGACAACTCATAACGCGCACTAACAACGCACTCCACACCATGGCCGCCCTGGAACGGCACCGGGGTCATTTCTACAACTGGTACGACACGCAGTCGCTGCAACCGCTGCAGCCTCGCTACATATCGTCGGTGGATAGCGGGAACCTGGCCGCTCATCTGTTGACCTTGCGGCCGGGACTGCTCGCCCTGCACGATAACAAGATACTTGGAACCCGGTTGTTCGGCGGCCTGTTCGACACCCTGAGAGTGCTCGCGGACGCTGCGGCAGCAGCACCGCCGGCCGCTCTCGTCCTGATCGGTCAGCTGAAAAAACATCTGGAGTCTGCCTACGATTCCCGGCCTGCCACGCTCGCCGCAGCGCAACGCTGGCTGACACGGATGGCGGCGTCTGCAGCGGAGGTAAGCGCCAGCCTGGCCAACCAGGATCGGGCACCGGCTGCCGCTCCGGAGGGTGACGCGCAGTGGTGGGCGCAGGCGCTGACCCGGCAATGCCAAAGCGCCCTCGATGAACTCGCCTTGCTCGCCCCGTGGCTGGCGCTGCCGGCTGCATCAGGCAGGCTCCGCGGCATCCTGGATAGCATCGAGATTCCAACACTGCGCGAACTGGCCGCCGGCAACGCGGGGTGGATGGCGGCAACCGAGCAAGGGCTGGCCGCGGAAGCGACGCCCGGGGAGCGCGATTGGCTGAATGAGTTGCGCCGGCACGTCGCTGCAGCAAGCGACAACGCCCAGGAGCGGATTGCGGCGATCGAACGACTGGCGCTGCAGCTAGGCGAACTGGCCGCGATGGAGTATGACTTTCTCTACGACAAGAAGCGTCATCTGCTCGCTATCGGCTACAACGCCGGCGAGCACCGCCAGGACCCAAGTTTCTATGATCTGCTCGCATCGGAAGCGAGATTGTCCAGTTTCGTGGCGATTGCGCAGGGACAACTGCCGCAGGAAAGCTGGTTCGCCCTGGGGCGCCTGCTCACGACCGCCGGCGGCGAGCCGACGCTCGTGTCGTGGAGCGGTTCGATGTTCGAGTACCTGATGCCGCTATTGGTCATGCCGACTTACGAAAACACTCTGCTCGACCAGACTTACCGCGCGGCGGTGGAGCGACAGATCGCGTACGGGAAGCAGCGCGGCGTAGCGTGGGGCATGTCGGAATCCGGCTACAACACGGTCGACGTTCATCTCAACTACCAGTACCGCGCATTTGGCGTGCCCGGCCTGGGGCTCAAACGCGGACTGGCCGAGGATCTGGTGATTGCGCCCTACGCTTCGGCGCTCGCGCTGATGGTCGCGCCCGAGCAAGCGTGCCTGAATCTGCAGCGACTCGCCGCCGAGGGGCTGGCGGGGCCATACGGCCTTTATGAAGCTGTCGACTACACCGCGTCACGCCTGCCGCGCGGGCAGGCCAGCGCCGTAGTCCGGTCGTTCATGGCGCATCACCAGGGAATGATTATTTTGTCCCTGGCTTATCTGATTCTGAACCGCCCGATGCAAAAACGCTTCGAGTCCGATCCGATGTTCCAGGCGACCACTTTGCTGCTGCAGGAGCGGGTACCCAAAGCCGGAGCGTTTCAGTTGCATGCTGTCGATTTCTCCTCCGTGCGCGCGACCGCCAACGAACCGGAAATGCCGGTGCGCGTGCTCAACACCCCCGACACGCCAATACCGGAAGTGCAGCTGTTGTCCAACGGCAGATACCACGTGATGGTCACCAACGCGGGCGGCGGCTACAGCCGCTGGAAAGACCTCGCCATTACCCGCTGGCGCGAAGACACGACCCGTGACAATTGGGGCGCGTTCTGTTACATCCGCGACGCGACGAGCGGGGCGTTCTGGTCGAATACCCATCAACCGACGCTGAAGCGGGCGGACACTTACGAAGCGATTTTCTCCGAAGGGCGGGCGGAATTCCGCCGCCGCGACCTCGACTACGATACGCACACCGAGATCGTGGTTTCGCCGGAGGACGACATCGAACTGCGCCGGGTGCACATCACCAACCGCGGGCGGGCCCGCAGCACGATCGAGATCACCAGTTACGCCGAAGTGGTTCTGGCCGCGGCTGCCGCCGACGCACTGCATCCGGCGTTCACCAATCTTTTTGTACAGACCGAGATCGTGCGCGAGCGGCAGGCCATTCTCTGCACGCGCCGGCCGCGCTCCTTGGAGGAGCACGCGCCATGGATGTTTCACCTGATGGCCGTGCGCGGGGCGGAGGCGGGAGGGATTTCGTACGAAACCGACCGCATGCGCTTCATCGGCCGCGGGCGCACCGTTGCCGCGCCGCAGGCGATGGTCGATTCCGCCGAGCTCTCGGGCAGCGCCGGCTCGGTGCTGGATCCCATCACCGCAATCCGGTATCGAATTACCCTCGATCCGGAACAAGCGGCGACGATAGACATGGTCTCCGGCATCGGCGGCACGCGCGAGGCAGCCCTGAGCCTGGCCGGGAAATACCAGGATCGGCAGCTCGCGGATCGGGTGTTCGAGCTGGCGTGGACGCATAGCCAGGTGGTCCTGCGCCAAATAAATGCCACCGAGGCTGATGCGCAACTTTATGGACGTCTTGCAAGCTCCGTTATTTATGCCAATTCGAGTTTGCGCGCAGAGTCGGGTGTTCTCAGCAAAAATCGCCGCGGGCAATCCGGTTTATGGGGTTATGCCATTTCCGGCGATTTGCCGATCGTGCTGCTGCAGATTGGCGATCTGGCGAATATCGATCTGCTGCGCCAGTTGGTGCAGGCCCACGCCTACTGGCGCCTGAAGGGACTCGCCGTGGACCTGGTGATCTGGAATGAAGACCGCGCCGGGTACCGGCAGCTGCTACATGATCAAATCATGGGGTTGATCGCCGCGGGCATCGAGGCCCACGTGATCGACAGGCCCGGCGGAATCTTCGTGCGACCGGCCGAACAGATATCGGATGAAGATCGCATTCTGGTCCAATCGGTCGCGCGCGCCATCATCAGCGACCGGCGCGGAGCTCTGTCGGATCAGATCAATCGGCGCGGCTTTGTTGAAAGGAGGGCCTCGCGCGCGAAGCAGATCGACCGGCGCAGCTTTGTCGAGAAGAGGATCTCGCGCCTGGTGCCGACCAGAATCCACCGTCCCGAACTCCCGGCGGCGGCCGAGTTGCCGCGCCGCGATCTGCTTTTTTACAACGGCCTCGGCGGCTTTACCCCGGATGGGTCCGAGTATGTGATCACGACTGCCAACGGGCAGGCGACGCCGGCGCCCTGGGTCAATGTGCTGGCGAATCCGCACTTTGGCAGCGTCATTTCAGAGAGCGGCATGGCCTACACCTGGAGCGAAAATGCACATCAGTTCCGTCTGACCCCCTGGGCCAATGATCCGGTGAGCGATGCGAGCGGCGAGGCCATTTACCTGCGTGACGAAGAAAGCGGGCACTTCTGGTCGCCTACGCCATTGCCCTGCCGCGGCGCCGCACCTTGCGTCAGCAGGCACGGCTTCGGTTACAGCGTCTTCGAGCACACCGAAGGCGGCATCAGTTCGGAACTCACGGTGTACGTGGCGCTGGACGTTGCGGTCAAGTTCTCGGTATTGAAAGTGCGCAACGAGTCAGGCCGCGCGCGCCGGCTCTCAGCGACCGGCTATGTGGAGTGGGTGCTGGGCGACCTGCGGCCGAAATCGGTTATGCACCTGATTACCGAAATCGATCCGGCGAGCGGCGCGCTCTACGCACGCAACGCATACAACACCGAGTTCGCCGATCGGATTGCATTCTTCGACGTCGACGACATGACCCGCACCTTCAGCGGCGATCGTGCCGAATTCGTCGGGCGTAACGGCACGCTGGCGAATCCGGCGGCGATGACCCGGTCACAGCTTTCCAACAAGGTGGGAGCCGCTTTGGACCCATGCGCTGCAATCCAGGTTGCGTTCGCGCTGGCCGACGGGGAAGAGCGCGAGTTTATCTTCAGGCTCGGCGTGGCGGGACGAAGGGGCGACGATGAAGCCAGCAAGCAGGTGCGTCGTTTGCGCGGCTCGGCGGCGGCGCACGAGGCGCTGGAGAAAGTGCGGCAATACTGGAAGCACACGCTGGGCGCAGTACAGGTGGAGACTCCCGATCAGTCGCTCAACGTGCTGACCAACGGCTGGCTTGTATATCAAACCCTGGCCTGCCGCCTGTGGGCGCGCAGCGGGTACTACCAATCAGGCGGTGCTTTCGGTTTCCGCGATCAGTTGCAGGATGCGATGGCGCTCATCCACGCCGAGCCCGCGCTGGTGCGTGAGCACCTGCTGCGCTGTGCGGCGCATCAGTTTCGGGAAGGCGACGTCCAGCATTGGTGGCATCCCACATCCGGTCGCGGCGTGCGCACGCACTGTTCCGACGACTACCTGTGGTTGCCGTTGGCGATGTGCCGCTATGTCTCGGGCACCGGCGATACCGGGGTGCTGGATGAGTCCATACCCTTCCTCGATGGCCGGGCGCTGAATCCCGAAGAAGACTCATATTTCGACTTGCCTGGCCGCTCGCAAGAGTCGGCCAGTTTATACCAACACGGTGTGCGAGCCATCCTGAGAGGCCTTCGCTTTGGCGAGCACGGCCTGCCACTCATCGGCTCCGGTGACTGGAACGACGGCATGAACCTCGTGGGCGAACACGGCAAAGGCGAAAGCGTGTGGCTGGGGTTCTTCCTGTACGAGGTGCTGATGCGCTTCACCGAGGTGGCGCGCATGCGCAGCGACATGGCCTTCGCTGAGCGCTGCCAGAGAGAGGCCGCACAATTGCGCGAGAACATCGAGCGCCACGGCTGGGATGGCGAGTGGTACCGCCGCGCCTACTTCGACGACGGTACGCCGCTGGGATCGGCAGGCAACGCAGAATGCCAGATTGATGCCATTGCACAAAGCTGGGCCGTGCTGTCCGGTGCGGGGGATCCCAGGCGCACGCGCACGGCGATGGCAGCGGTGGACCGGCGCCTGGTGCGCCGTGACCACGCGCTGATCCAGCTCCTGGATCCACCGTTCGACAAGTCAACTTTGAACCCCGGCTATATCAAGGGCTACGTACCGGGCGTGCGCGAAAACGGCGGCCAATACACGCACGCGGCAATCTGGACGGTGATGGCGCTCGCCGCCCTGGGCGACAGCCGGCGCGCATGGGAACTATTCGACATGATCAACCCGGTCAACCATTCGAATTCCGAGGCGGCGATTGCCACCTACAAAGCTGAGCCTTACGTGGTCGCGGCCGATGTCTATGCGGTTGCGCCGCACACCGGCCGCGGCGGCTGGACCTGGTACACGGGATCCGCCGGCTGGCTGTACCGGCTTATTATGGAATCACTGCTGGGGTTGAAGCTGGAAGTCGACAAGCTGCGCTTTGCGCCCTGTCTTCCGGCAGATTGGGAAACGTTCAAGCTGCATTACCGCTACCGGGAAACGGTCTACCATATTACCGTCTCACAAACGCACGCCGGAACGGGCGGGATGTCTGTAATGCTGGATGGCGTTGAGCAGCCCGATAAAACAATTCCCCTGGCTGACGACCGCCAGGAACACGTGGTCGAGGTGAGAACAGACGCCGCACGGGGTTTACAAAACAATGACTAACGCACAATGGTTTCTGCTCGTGGGCGGCCTGCTGCTCGCCCGCGGACTTACTTCTTCAGTGCTCAAGCGCCTGCCGGTCACGCCAGCCATTATCTATCTGGCGGTGGGACTGCTGGTCGGACCTACGGTGCTCAACGTATTTCACTTCAATCCGCTCAAGGAATCGGCACTGCTGGAAGTGCTGACCGAAGTGGCAGTGCTGATTTCATTGTTTTCTGCAGGCGTCAAGATGCCCGTGCCGGTGAGCTTTGCCCGCTGGCGCACACCGATTCTGCTGGCATGGGTCTCCATGACTGTCAGCGTCGTCTTGGTCGCCGCCTTCGCTTATTATCTACTCGGTCTGCCACTGGGCGCCGGCATCTTGCTGGGTGCGATCCTGGCGCCCACCGACCCGGTGTTGGCGACCGATGTCCAGATCCGTCATCCCGGTGACCGCGACCAGCTCCGCTTCACCTTGACCTGCGAAGCGGGCATGAATGACGGCAGCGCTTTTCCGTTTGTGATGCTGGGTCTGGGATTGCTCGGACTGCATGATTTGGGCGAATCCGGCCTGCGCTGGGCGCTGGTCGATGTGCTGTGGGCGACGGTGGCGGGAATCGCCATCGGGGTAATTTCCGGCGCCGCACTGGCCCATTTGGGATGGAAGCTGCGCGGCGAGTCGCCCGAGCACAAACTCATGGACGACTTTCTCGGACTCGGCCTGATCGGGGTGGTATACGGCCTGAGCGTGCTGATCGATGCGTGGGGATTTCTGGCGGTATTTTTCGCTGCCGTCGCGCTGCGCCAGACCGAAGTAAAACTCGCGGCCGCCGGTCGGGATGATCCGGATCGGCCGCAAACCGGCAGAATCGAACAGGAAGCATCAATCGCAAGCCCTGATAACGAGCCACCGCCGACCGTCAGCGAAGGATCGCTGATATTCAAGGAACATCTGGAGAGGCTCTCGGAAATGATGCTCATCCTGCTGATCGGCGGCACGCTGTTTCTCGATTCCTGGAGCTGGCGGGCGGTGGGACTTGCGCTGTTTTTGTTTATGGTGGCGCGCCCGGTCAGCGTCCTCGCCAGCCTGTTGGGTACCCGCACTTCGTGGCCGATACGCGGTATGGTGGGCTGGTTCGGGGTGCGCGGCATAGGTTCGCTGTACTACCTGATGTATGCCATACAGCACGGTCTGCCTGAAGATCTGGCCCTGGAGCTTATCCAGTTGACGCTGATTGCGGTCTCGCTTTCCATTCTCGTCCACGGCACCAGCGTCAAGCCGATGATGGGCCGCTTTTGGCGTCACCGCAAGCACCTGCCAACAGCATAAGCAGTCATTCAAGCCGTCGAATCATCGACGCGAATCAAATTGCCCCCCTCTTTTTTGGCTTGATACATCGCAGTATCAGCCCGCTTGAGGATGCTGTCCGGGCTGGCTTCATGCTTGCCAAACAACCCCACGCCGATGCTCGCCGTGCACTGAAGCTCGACGGTCGTTTCCGCTGCCACCTCTTGCTGAATCTTAAGCATATAAGGCATAGCCAGCGCGGTGCGGATTTTCTTTGCCACACTCTCGGCTTGCGATCTTGACCTGGTCTTGTCCGCATCCAGATCGCCAATCAACACCACGAACTCATCACCACCGAAGCGCGCCACGGTGTCGACCTCGCGTACACAACCTTTCAGTCGGCACCCCGCCTCAATCAACAGCAAATCGCCAACGGCATGTCCATGCGCGTCATTGACCAGCTTGAACTCGTCCAGATCAAGGAAAATCAATAGGGCATAGCACCCACTGCGCTTGCAGGTAGCCATGGCCTGGCCCAGGCGGTCGCTGAGCAGTTGACGGTTTGGCAATTTGGTGAGCGTGTCATGGAGCGCCATTTGACGCGCATGGTCTTCCATCTGCTTGCGCTCAGTGATGTTGCGAATGTTGCATTGAATTATCCTGATGCCTTCACAATCGTAAGTATTGCTGACGAATTCGACCGGGACTATTGCCCCTGCCTTTGTTTTCAGCGGAAGATCCTCATATCGGACATACCCCTTCGTTTGCAGCTCCTCGAACATTTCCTTGCTTTCGTCCCTGTCCGCAAACGGGCCCACCTCCCATAGCTTCTTTCCCAGAAACTCGGCGTGCGAATATCCGAGCAGTTCGATCAAGTAGGGGTTGACGTCCTCGATCTGGGCCGTGTCAGAGTTAAGCAGCAGAATGCCGTCGCGAGCGGATTCGAATAGCCGACGGTAGCGGCTTTCGGATGCCCGCAGTGCTTTGAGCATGGGATCGCTTGGCGTGTCCGCAGCCGATGTCATTGCGGGATGGGTTGGGAGGTTATCTTTCACAAAAAAATCGCCGGAGTTTTCTTCTGAATTTGCCAGCATCCGCATGTCTGCTGTGGGAGTCTGTGCGCTAACGAACATACGTCGCCGTCGCGCTCAGGCGCCCCGCATTTGCCGGGGTCGGCTGCCGCCTGGGCCTTGCTCGACCAGCTGGCGGCGTATCGCCAGCAACTCCTTGCGGCGCTTCGCGTCGGTTTCGGGGTACCTCATTTTAAGCGTTTTGAATGTATCGACAATGATCTGGGCAATAATCAGCCTGGCGTTTTCCTTGTCGTCGGCAGGCACCACATACCAAGGCGCGGTCTTGGTGCTGGTTGCCCCGAGGCACGCATCATAGGCCTGCATGTACTGTTTCCAGAATTTTCTTTCTTCAATGTCGGCAAGGCGGAATTTCCAGTTCTTTTCCGGCTCGTCGATGCGGTCGAGAAAGCGCTTGCGCTGCTCTTCCTCCGAGAGGTGCAGAAAGAACTTGATGATGCGCGTGCCGTTGCGGTGGAGATGGTTCTCCAGGTCCACGATGGAGCGATAGCGCTGCTGCCAGACCGTCTTTTCGTCGAGCAACTGGTCCGGCAGCCCTTGGGTGCGCAAAATTTCGGGATGCACCCGAACGATCAATACCTCCTCGTAATAGGATCGGTTGAAGATGCCGATGCGGCCGCGCTCCGGCAGCGCCTGCGTCGTGCGCCACAGAAAGTCGTGATCCAGTTCGGTGGCACTCGGGTGCTTGAAACTAAACACCTGGCAGCCTTGCGGATTGACGCCGGACATCACATGCCTGATGGCCCCGTCCTTGCCCGCAGCGTCCATCGCCTGGAAGATCAGCAGCACCGCATAGCGGTCGGACGCGTAGTGCAGGCGTTGCAGCGAACTCAGCTCCTCTACCTGCTCCTGGAGGAGTTTGGTGTAATCCTTCTTCGACTTGTAAACCGGCTTCACCAGCGTCGCCCACTTTTTGAGTTTGACGTTTTTCCCTGCCGGGACACGGAAATTCTTGGAATTGATTTTCATCTCTATGCCTTTGTTGATTGCGCCAAAGCGGGCTCCGTATCGAGTGCTGCGTGCACGCGCGCCAGCCGATGTTCAAAGCGTGTCCGGTCGTGTGGGGATTCGATGGTGCGTGCGGCCAATTCGGCGATACATTCCATTTCCCGGCAGAGCAGTCGTCGCCGGCCCGGGCTGACCGTCAGACTGGCGCTTCGTTTGAAGCGCGCCCAGCATCTGCATCATGACGGCAACATTGCCCGTAGCGCTGCCGCGAATCTGATCGAATGCTTCGGAGAGCAGGCTGGAAAAGGTCTGGCCGATGGCGATGACCCGCAGTTCCCCATCCTCATGGCGATGCGATGAGGGGATTGGCCGGGGCGCCACCCGCGCCAGAATCGCCGACGGTAGAGGTCATGGCTGACTCTGACCTCTGCCGCCATTAGCGCCATCGCCGCGAGGATAGTATTTTCTCATTCGCGTTCTCCTGCCCAACCAACAAAAAATATCCGGCCTTAGCGCCTAGCGACGCGCGCCCACCGGTGTCACGCCGACTTTCGCCGCCGGTGCGGGCATGCTGCCCAGCAAGCCCAGCACAACCTGCAGCGCCATCGACAAGGCACCAACAATAAACACCACGTCGCCGAAGGTGCGTATCCAGCGCAGCGTTTGCAGGAGGGGTTGCTGCATGAAGGCTTCGCTGCGGGCATACCACAGGCCCTGGCTCACACTGGCGTGGAACTGGATGAAGCCGATGGGCAGGAGGCTGGCGAAGATCATCAGCACCAGACCTGCGTTGAGCCCCCAGAACGCTGTTTGCATGAGCCCCTGGCGCAGTTGGCAGCGGGGCCGGATGTAGCGCAGGACCAGCAGCGTGAAGCCCAGAGCGAGGAAGCCGTAGACGCCGAACAGCGCGGCGTGCGCGTGCACCGGCGTGGTATTGAGGCCCTGCACGTAATACAGCGAGATCGGCGGATTGATCATGAAGCCGAAGACCCCCGCGCCCAGCATGTTCCAGAAAGCCACGGCGACGAAACACATCAGCGGCCATTTGAGATCCTCCATCCACGCCGTGCGCGCCTTCAGGCGCCAGTTCTGCCAGGCGTCATGACCCAGCACGATCAGTGGCACCACTTCCAGAGCGCTGAAGCTCGCGCCCACCGCCATCACCGGGGTCGTGGTGCCGGAGAAGTACAGATGATGGAAGGTGCCGGGGATGCCGCCCAGCATGAACAGCGAGGCCGAAGCCAGGCTGGCAGTCGTCGCCATCCGGCGCGACACGAGTCCGAGCGTCGCAAAGATGAAAGCCAGCGCGGTGGTAGCAAACACTTCGAAGAAACCCTCGACCCACAGATGCACCACCCACCAGCGCCAATACTCCATCACGGTCAGATGGGTGCGCTCGCCGTAGAACAGGCCGGCGCCGTAGAACAGGCCGATGGCCAGCACCGACGCGGCGAGCAGCGCCAGCAGATTCTTGTCACCGCCGGGCTTGCTCAGCGCGGGCGCGATGCCGCGCAACATCAACACCAGCCAGAAAGCAATGCCGGCGAACTTGCCGATCTGCCAGAGACGTCCGAGATCGAGGTACTCATAACCCTGGTGGCCGAGCCAGAAGTTGAGTTCGGGCGGCATGATCTGCGCGATCGCGAGGTAGTTGCCAATGAAGGATCCGACCACGACCACGATTAACGCCCAGAACAGGATGTCCACGCCGAGTTTTTGGTGCCTCGGGTCCTTGCCGCCGTTGATCAGCGGCGCGAGGAACAGGCCCAGGGCAAGGAATCCCGTGGCGATCCAGAACAGTGCCGCCTGGATGTGCCAGGTGCGCACCAGCGCATACGGGAACCACTGGGAGACGTCCAAGCCGTAGAACTTCTGTCCTTCGATCGTGTAGTGCGCGGTGAAGCCGCCGATAAAGACCTGGAACACGAACAGCGCCACCACCAGGAACAGGTACTTGCCGAGCGAGCGCTGCGACGGCGTAAGCGCGACGCTGCTCAGCGGGTCCTGCGCGGCGGCGGCCGGCAGCGGCTCGTCGTGCCGGCGCAGAAAGGCCCAGGCCCAGATCAGAAAGCCCACGCCCGCGAGCAGCACCACGATGCTGGCGATCGACCAGACGATGTTTTCGGTGCTGGGCTGGTTGCCGATCAGTGGTTCATGCGGCCAGTTGTTGGTGTAGGTGACAAGCTTGCCCGGCCGCTCCGTGGCCGCTGCCCAGGCGGTCCAGAAGAAGAAACGGGTCAGCTGCACCCGGCGTTCGGCGCTGGGCAGCGTGTTCTCCTTCATCGCGAAGTGCGCGCGGCTCTGTTGCAGCTCGGGCGCATCGGAGAACAGTCGTTCGTAGTAGGCGGCGGTCTGCGCCATGGCTTGCACGCGCCGCGCGGACACGGTCAGCACACCGGTGGCCGGGTCCAGCCGGTTGCCACGGTATTCGATTTTCAAATCTTCCCGCAGCCCCGCCTGTCGCGAGGCGTCCAGCGCCGCATACGGCATGGCGTAAGTTTGTTGCGCCGCCAGGTCAAGCCATGCGGTCAATTCCCGGTGCAGCCAATCGGCTGTCCAGTCCGGCGCCTGGTATGCGCCGTGGCCCCAGATCGAGCCGAGTTGCATGCCGCCGACCGATTGCCACGCCGTCTGACCGTCGAGGATGTCGTCCTGCGTGAACAGCGCCTTGCCCTCGGCGCTGGCAACCTGTTGCGGGATTGGCGGCGCCTGCCGATAGATCTCGGCGCCGTAGTAGCCCAGCAGCGAGAAGGTGACCACCAGCACGGCGATCAAGATAAACCAGAGTTTGCGGTAAGGGCCCATGATGGTGTTCTCTTGTCGGTGTTGCGTTCAGAAATTCAAGCGCACAACCCCAAGGCTAGCCGGCGCGCCGTGCACCCCAGCGCCAGTCGCGGATTTCCGGCATGTCCTCGCCGTGCTTCGCGATGTACTGCTTGTGCTCGATCAACTTGTCCCGGATGGCCTGCTTGGCGTAGGCCGCGCTAGGACCCAGGGCGGGCACGCGGTCGATCACGTCGGCGACGAGATGAAAGCGGTCCAGGTCGTTCATCACCACCATGTCGAACGGCGTCGAGGTCGTGCCTTCCTCTTTGAAGCCGCGCACGTGCAGGTTCCCGTGGTTGGTCCGGCGATACGTGAGCCGGTGTATCAGGGTCGGATAACCGTGATAGGCGAAGACGATCGGTTTGCCGGTCGTGAACAGCACGTCGAAATCCTTGTCGCTCAGGCCGTTCGGGTGTTCGCTCTGCGGCTGGAGCCGCATCAAGTTCACCACGTTGATCACCCTGACTTTCAGCTCGGGAAAATAAGTCCGAAGCAGATCGACCGCGGCCAGGGTTTCCAGCGTCGGCACGTCACCCGCGCAAGCCATGACGACATCCGGTTCGCCGCCCTGGTCGTTGCTCGCCCACGGCCATATGCCGATACCGGCGGTGCAATGCTTGATTGCGGCATCCATGTCGAGCCACTGCGGCGAAGGTTGTTTGCCGGCCACGATCACGTTCACGCAGTTGCGGCTGCGCAGGCATTGATCCGTCACGGAGAGCAGGGTATTCGCATCGGGCGGCAGATAGATGCGGATGATCTCCGCCTTCTTGTTTGCCACGATATCAATGAAGCCGGGATCCTGGTGGCTGAAGCCGTTATGATCCTGCCGCCATACATGCGATGTCAGCAGATAGTTAAGCGACGCAATCGGCCGGCGCCACGAAATCCCGCCTGCGACATCCAGCCATTTGGCGTGCTGATTGAACATCGAATCGACGATATGGATGAACGCCTCATAGCATGAAAAGAAGCCGTGACGGCCCGTGAGCAGGTACCCTTCGAGCCAGCCCTGGCACTGATGTTCGCTCAACATCTCCATCACGCGGCCGTCGGGCGCGACGTGATCGTCGCCGGCGATGATTTCCGCGGTCGAGCAACGGTTCGTCACTTCGAATACGGCGCCCCAGCGGTTCGAGGCCGTCTCGTCCGGACTGAACACGCGGAAATCGGCCGGGTTGAGCTTGATCACGTCGCGGATGAACTCACCCTGAACGCGGGTGGCTTCGCTGTCCACGCCGCCGGGCTTGGTCACCTTCACCGCGTAGTCGCGGAAATCCGGCAGTCGCAGGTCGTGAAGCAGGAGGCCGCCGTTGGCGTGGGGATTGGCGCTCATGCGGCGTCCGCCTTGCGGGGCAAGATCAGCGAGCTCGGAACAAAGCTTGCCGGCTTTGTCGAACAATTCCTGCGGACGATAGCTCTTCAGCCACTTCTCCAGAATCTTCACATGCCCCGGACGGCTCATGTCGCCCATCGGCACCTGGTGCGAGCGGAACGTGCCTTCGGTGGGTTTTCCATCCACAAATTTTGGTCCGGTCCAGCCTTTCGGCGAACGCAGGATCAGCATGGGCCAGCGCGGCCGTGCCTTGAATCCCTTGGCGCGGGCATCGCGTTGGATGCGCCGGATGTCGGCCACCACGACATCGAGGGTGGCGGCCATGAGTTGGTGCATCTTGCCCGGGTCGTCGCCTTCGATGAAATACGGCGTGTAGCCGTAGCCGCGGAAAAGCGCTTCCAGTTCGTCATGCGGAATGCGCGCCAGCACGGTGGGGCCGGCAATCTTGTAGCCATTCAAATGCAGAATCGGCAGCACCGCTCCGTCCCGGACCGGATTGAGGAACTTGTTCGAGTGCCACGCCGTGGCCAGCGGGCCGGTCTCCGCTTCGCCATCGCCGACGACGCAGGCGACCAGCAGGTCGGGATTGTCGAACGCCGCGCCGAAAGCATGCGACAGCGAGTAACCCAGTTCGCCGCCTTCGTGGATCGAACCCGGCGTCTCAGGCGCGACGTGGCTTGGAATGCCGCCCGGGAAGGAGAACTGTTTGAACAGCCGCTGCATCCCGTCCTCGTCTTGCGCGATGTTGGGATAGACTTCGCTGTAGGTGCCTTCGAGGTAGGCGTTCGCCACCAATCCGGGTCCGCCGTGGCCCGGCCCGGTGATGTAGATCACGTTCAGATCGTGTTCCTTGATGACGCGGTTCAGATGGACGTAGATGAAGTTCAGTCCCGGTGTCGTGCCCCAGTGGCCGAGCAGCCGCGGTTTGATGTGCGCCAGCTTGAGCGGCTTCTTCAGCAGCGGATTGTCGTAAAGATAAATCTGGCCGACCGACAGATAGTTGGCGGCGCGCCAGTAGGCGTCCATCTTGTGCAGCAGTTTCGGGGCGAGTGTGTTGGTTGTCATGGTCCTGGTTTCCAGAGTTGAGCCGGGATTGATGTCGCGGGCGACAGCCCTGGCTATCATGAGCGCCTTGCCGGTGCGGATGTCCCGTGCCTTGATGCGATCCACGTTCCTGCCAGCCGCCGCGACGGCTTGTCCTTCTGATACAGACAGCGCGAACCGGATTTCGGTTCGCACCTTGCATTGAATTATTTGCCCGATGTCTTGAGGTTTGCGCACACCCGCTGCAGCAGTGCCCGTACTCCTTGGCAAGGGCGCGCACTTCCGGTTTGTCGACCAGCTTCAATACCGCCTTGGGATGATTGAAACAAAATCCGTTCACTTTTTCATTTGCGTGACGACCCATGCCACGAGCCCGGCAACCACGATGACGAGCACGATTGGCACCCATATCCCGCCGTATCCACCCATCCAGCCGAAGCCATAGCCGCCCATCATGCCGCCGGAGCCCATGTCATTGCCGGGGCCGTAGCCGCCTTGCGACTGGGCCAGTGCGCTTGCTGACACGATCGGTCCGCCGATCAATACGGCGGTGCTCAAAGTTCTTTTAAGGTTCATGCGTTTCATGGCCTAACTCCATTTCGAATTGAATGAATGCAAGGTTCCGCTACTGGTGACAAGGCGCAGCGGCGGAATTCGCCTGGCTAATTGGAAGAATCTTTTTTATACAGGCCGGACTATTCAGCGTCCGTACGCCACCGAACAAAGTGCTTTTATGGCCTATCGGGTTCCCGTTTTTTCGACAGCCAGGTCATTTCTTCAGTCTCAGCAGTCGCGCGTTGATGGCCACGATCACCGTGCTCGCGGCCATAAGCGCCGCCCCAAGGGCGGGCGTGAGCAATACGCCCCAGGCGTAGAGCGCGCCGGCCGCCAGCGGAATGGCTACGACGTTGTAGCCCGTGGCCCAGACCAGGTTCTGAATCATCTTCCGATAGGTGGCGCGGGAAAGCTGCACGATGGCCACTACGTCCAGCGGGTTGCTGCGCACCAGAATAATGTCGGCGGTTTCCACCGCCACGTCGGAACCGGCGCCGATGGCAATGCCCACATCGGCCTGTGCCAGCGCCGGGGCATCGTTCACGCCGTCGCCGGTCATGGCCACCAACACGCCGCGGGATTGGACCTCTTTCACTTTGGCGGCCTTGTCCTGGGGCAGGACTTCGGCGAAGTATTCATCCAGTCCGACCTGGTCCGAGACCCATTTGGCCGTCGCCTTGTTGTCGCCGGTGAGCATCATGCAGCGGATGTTCAGGGCCTTGAGCGCATCGATGGCTTGCTTCGCCTCGGGCCGGACGATGTCGGCCAGAGCCATCGTGCCTTTTAGCTTCCCGTCGACGAGCACAAACACGACCGTCTTGCCCTGGGCCTGCAGCGGCTCGACGCGCTGGTCGGCATGATCGATGTTCTGTTCGAGTAAATAGCCTGGGCTGACCACTTTGACCTCTTTGCCCTCGACCCAGCCTTCGGCGCCTTTGCCCGGGATGCTGTTGAAGCTTTCCACGGGCAGCTTCTGCTCCGAAGCGGCGGCAATGGCCTTGGCGATCGGGTGTTCGGAATTTGCGTCCACCGAAGCCGCGTATTTGCGCAGCGTTTCTTCGTCGATGTCATCGGCGAGCATCAGGGTGTCGGTCACGCCAAAGCGGCCCTCGGTCAGCGTGCCCGTCTTGTCGAAAATGACGGCCTGCAGTTTTCGCGCGCTTTCGAAAGCCACGCGATTGCGAATGAGCAGGCCGTTGCCCGCGGCCAGGGCCGTGGACACGGCCACGACCAGGGGCACCGCCAGCCCGAGCGCATGCGGACAGGCGATCACCATCACCGTCACCGCGCGTTCGATGGCGAACGCGATTGCCTGGTCCATGAACACCAGCCAGATGAGGAAGGTAATGGCGCCGCCGCCGAGGGCAACGAGGGTGAGCCACATGGCGGCGGTGTCGGCGAGTTTCTGCGTCTTCGACTTGCTTTCCTGAGCCTGTTTGACCAGGTCGATGACCTGCGACAGAAACGAATCCTTGCCGGTGCCTTTGACCTCGATGGTGAGCGCGCCCTCGCCGTTGATGGAACCGCCGATGACCTTGCCGCCGGCCTTCCTCGTGACCGGTGTCGATTCTCCGGTAAGCATCGCTTCATTGACCGAGCTCTCGCCCTCGACGATGACACCGTCCGCGGGGATCTTCTCGCCCGGTTTGATCAGGACTTTGTCGTTCACCGCCAGTTCGCCGAGGGGCACGTCTTTCACGCTGCCGTCGGGCATGAGTTTGTGCGCGTCGGAGGGCATGAGTTTGGCCAGCGCCTCCAGGGCCTTCGAGGCGCTCATCACCGACTTCATCTCGATCCAGTGCCCCAGCAGCATGATGTCGACCAGGGTGGCCAGCTCCCAGAAGAACACCTTGCCGGTCAGGCCGAACACCACGGCGCTGCTGTATAGATAGGCGGTGCCGATGGCGACCGCGACCAGGGTCATCATTCCGGGTTGGAGGGATTTCAGTTCCGAGACCAGACCTTTGAGGAACGGCCAGCCGCCGTACCAGAACACCGCCGAAGAGAAACCGAACAGGACATAGACGTCGCCCGGGAAGCGGATGACTTCGCGCAGGCCGACCAACGATTGCAGCAGCGGCGAGAGGGCGAGAATCGGCAGGGTCAAAACCAGCGAGATCCAGAAGCGCTTGCGGAAATCCGCCGCCATATGGGCATGGTGGTCTTGATGGCCTTGGTGCGCCTGATGCTCAGAATGCTCGGGATGCTCAGCATGGCCGGAGCCGGCGTGCTGCAATTGAGCTTCCGCTTCCAACCAATTCTCCTCGGCGCTTCCTTGCGGACGGCCTTCTTTCTGCGAAAGCGCATAAGCGCTTTTCTCAACCTCGTCGTGGGTCGGCTTGGTTGCAGGGTCGTCTTTCGCTGTGTGCTCGTCCTTATCTGTGTGTTCGTCTTTGCGTGTTTGTTCGCTCATGGCCTTTTCTCAATTTTTCCTGGATGAATCTCCGGCTGCAATATAGGTGCCGCCAGCGCAGCACCGACGATGGTCTGTGCTTCCGCCAGGATGCGGCGCAGATGATCCGTTCCACGGAAGCTCTCCGCATAGATCTTGTAGATGTTTTCGGTGCCGGATGGCCGTGCGGCGAACCAACCACTCTCCGCCACTACTTTTAAACCGCCGATGGCTGCGCCGTTGCGGGGAGCGTGGGTGAGGAGGCTCTGGATTTTTTCGCCAGCCAGCTCTGCAGACCGTACCTGCTGTGGTGAGAGCTGCGCCAGCATTTTTTTTTGCTCCGGGGTCGCGGGTGCATCAACCCGGTCGGAGAAACACTCGCCGAACTCGCGCGTAAGCTCGCGGTAGATTTCGCCGGGATCGCGGCCCATCCGGGCTGTGATTTCCGCCGAAAGCAAAGCGGGTACCATTCCATCCTTGTCTGTCGTCCAGACGGCGCCATCACGCCGCAGGAAAGTTGCGCCGGCACTTTCTTCCCCGCCGAAGCCGAGCGCGCCGTCGAGCAGGCCATTCACAAACCACTTGAAACCGACCGGCACCTCGTAAAGTTTCCGGCCAAGTTTCGCCGCGACGCGATCGATCATCTGGCTGCTGACTACCGTCTTGCCAACCGCCGCATCCTTGCTCCACTTTGGCCGATTCTGAAACAAATAGTGGACGCAGACTGTAAGATAATGATTTGGAAGGAGTAATCCAGAACCGCTGGTGACAATCCCGTGCCGGTCGTGGTCGGTGTCGCAGGCGAAGGCGATATCGAAGCGATCCTTGAGGGCGATCAAACTTTGCATGGCGTAAGACGAGGACGGATCCATGCGTATCTGACCGTCCCAATCGACCGTCATGAACCGGAAGGTCGGATCGACGACTTCGTTCACGACCGTGAGATTCAATCCGTAGCGCTCGGCAATCAGGCCCCAATAGTGCACGCCGGCTCCACCAAGGGGATCAACGCCCATACTGATGTTGGCGCCGCGAATCGCATCCATATCGATCACGCTGCCGAGATCGCTTACATAAGCGTTGAGAAAGTCGTGGCGGTGGGTAGAACTGGAGCGCAAGGCCTTCTCGTAAGGAATTCTTCGCACGCCCTGGAGACTGCTCTTCAGAAACGCATTGGCTCTGGCTTCGATCCATCCCGTGACGCCGTTGTCCGCCGGCCCGCCGTTGGGCGGGTTGTATTTGAAGCCGCCATCGTCGGGCGGGTTGTGCGAGGGCGAGATGACTATGCCATCCGCAAAGCCTGCAGTGCGCCCGCGGTTGTAGGTGAGTATCGCTTGAGAAATCACAGGGGTGGGCGTGTATTCGTCGTGCTCCGCAAGCATGACTTCCACGCCATTGGCTGCCAGCACTTCGAGCGCGCTGGCGCTAGCCGGCACCGACAGCGCGTGCGTGTCGATGCCGATGAACAGCGGGCCATCGATACCCCGCTGTTTGCGGTAATCGCAGATGGCCTGGCTGATTGCCAGAACATGCCATTCGTTGAAATTGTTTTCAAAGGCGGAGCCACGATGCCCCGAGGTGCCGAACGCAACCCGCTGCGCCGGCACTGAAGAATCAGGTACCCCTGTGTAGTAGGCCGTAACCAGTCTGGGCACGTCGACCAGTATCGCTGGGGTGGCCGGCTTGCCCGCCAGGGGACTTACTCTTGCCGGTGCATCCTTTGCGTTACTCATTCGGCACCGGTACCTGCCTGACCATCGCCAGTGCTTCGCTTTTTTCAGCGATGCGGTACATCAGATCATTCCATGACTTGGCGAAGGCTGCGGTGCCTTCGCGCTGGAGTTCGGCGGCTAGCGTTTCATCGTCGACGCCTTCGCGGGTGAATTCCGCGAGCACGGCTTCGGCATAACCTTCATCGGCCGGCAATACCTTGCCCACGCTGCCGTGCTCGGCGAAGGCGAGCAGCGTCTTTTCGGGCATGGTGTTGACGGTATCCGGCGCTGCCAGCGCCTCGACGTAAAGAACGTCCGGGGCTGCGGGATCCTTGGTGCCGGTGCTGGCCCACAGCAGGCGCTGCGGCCGCGCGCCGGAAGCGGCGAGTTTCTGCCAACGCTTTGATCCGAGCAGATCGCGGTAGGCTTTGTACGTGCGCATGGCGATGGCAATGCCGAGACGGTTGCGGAACGCATCCGAAACCTTGTCCTTGACCGCTACGTCCCACCGGCTGACGAAAATCGATGCTACGGACCCGACCTTTGGATCGAGGCCGGCGGCGATGCGCCGTTCTATGCCGCGCATGTACGCTTCGGCCGCCGCGATGTAGTGCTCGCACGAGAACAGCAGCGTGACGTTCACCGGCACGCCGGCGAAGATCGTCTCCTCGATCGCTTGAATGCCTGCGCCGGTACCAGGAATCTTGATGAACAGATTGGGACGTTGCGCGCGTGCATGCAGTTGCGCCGCCGCCTTTATTGTGGCGGCGGTGTCGTCCGCGAGCAAGGGCGATACCTCCAGCGACACCCAGCCGTCGACACCGCCGGTGGCATCGTGAATCAGCCGGAAAAGATCGGCGGCCTGGATCAAATCTTCCAACGCAAGTTCGAAAAACAACGCCTCGCCCGACTTGCCCGCGAGTGCTTTCTTGCGGATGGCGTCATCGTAGAAGTCGCCATTTGCGATGGCGTGATCGAAGATCGTGGGATTGGAGGTGAGGCCCGTCACCGCAAACTCCCTGATATAGCGGCCGAGTGTGCCGCTCGTCAGAAGCCCGCGTGTAATGTTGTCGAGCCAGAGGCTTTGACCGAGATCGTGTAATTGTTGTGTGGCTTTCATTTTGAGATGACCCATGTATTTCCTGTGCTCGACCTCTTGACTGCCCCGGGCCGGAGTTGCGTGCCACCTTCCCGTTCAAATTAGGCGGGCCGCACTTTGCGGTCTGTGCGCTATCGCACATTGCAGCAGAGCTCGCCGTGTCGGCGATCGATCGCTCACGCTTGCCGTCTGGTTCAGGGAACACACCAGCTAAACCATGCGCAGTGGGGTGCCAATACTACGTTGTTTTCATTCCGAAGTTCCGTAGAAAGACGCCGTATGCGTAACTAAGCTGCCGGCCCGGTTTCTCGCCAGCCATGCGTGCCGCGCAAGTAGACGTCTCCTATGTACGGTATTACACAGACAAATGGCGGACACAGAATGAAAATGATCTCAATGGTTTGGGCCTTACAGCCGGCTCTACCCCAGTAAAAAACGCGCGTCGTGTGCGGCCGTCAGCTGCTATGCCGACCACACATTGCGGTAACTTGAACCAGCGCAGGGTGTCCTGCAGAAATTGGAGTAGAAAGCGACATGAACCAAGCATTGAAAGACTTATCGCATTGCGATGACATTGGAAGCCTGGAATCAGCGCTTCGGATACTTTGCTCCGGATTTGGGCCGGTGTCCCGGCTGGATGTACTACCCCTGGCTGGCGCCGGCAGACGCCAGGCGCTTTGCCTTCTGCGATTGGAATCGCCGACACGGGAGCGCGATCTGATGACAAAGCTCGGCGCGAGTCGGTTAAGGGAAAATGTGTGTTTCGTCGTTGATCTGCGAATGCCGGACTGAGCTCAAGCGACACACCACACGCGTATGCCGGTTGACATGCCGCAAGGCGACGTCTGCAGAAGGTGCAATGTCCCGTTCGCGTCTCACCGTGAACGTCCTGAACGTCTTGGGTACGTTAACGCACAGACTGTACTGGCAAAAGGCAGACAATCGAAACGGATCCATGACCCTGGACCGGTTTCCCCCAATAGGGCTGTGCAAGATTTTGAAAAGAGGAATCATCATGAGGTATTCGAAACTGTTGACGACGGTAGAGGTGGCGATTCTGCTGACTGTCGGATCGCTCGTTACTGTCGCGAACGCAAATAGCGATGAGTCGGTCCAGACCGCCGGCGCCGTGACCTATGTGTCCGGAGGAGTCGGAGAGGGTTCGCTCGACCGGCTCCGCTCGCTTACCGGTGATTTCAACCTCAAACTGGTGTTCGCACTGAAGTCTGGAGCATACCTGAGCGGCGTCGGGGTCTCCATCGCTGACGCAGCCGGTAAAACGCTGCTGGATACGACGTCTGAAGGGCCGTGGTTCCTGGTCAGCTTACCTGCGGGCAATTATCAAATCGTTGCAACTTCCGGAGGTCATGCGGTAAAACGCCAGATCGCCGTCGGCGCGGCGAAACTAAGGACTGTGGATTTTCGCTGGGCCACCGAGTGACTGCATGAAGCTGTAGGCAGCGGTAAGAGTCATTCCGAGCACCCGCCCAATTGCTCCGCTGTCGAGGCGGGAGCGGCCTCATTCCATGTCTTGTGCCAAAACAGATACGTGGAGAGGTTTGCCGATAGATGGTCATCGTTGCGCGTCGGGCCCGGCGCCGGCATGTCGGAGGACGCATTGCGGGCAAGGACGTCAATCGGTGTATTCAGCAACGGCAGGGCTGCCGTAATGGATGGTGATTTTTTCGTTTCTAATCGAGAGTCCACGGGAGCGCTCGGGGAGACCGAAATCTGGCCATAAGCAACGATCGACACCAAAAACAGCAGCCCGCAAATCCACAGGATTCTCACCGTGCTCCCCTCCAATGTGCCGAATTCGTCCCGAACGTCACCAATTTGGACGATAGTCCCCCGCCGCAGGCTCCGCTGTACGGTAACGCACAGACCGCACCTTGGACGGGGGGGAATATGACAAATCGATGGGCGGTCCGGGTCGAAAGCTCTTGGCGGTGTGGTGCGGGATATCGAACCGGCGCATAAGGCAGGCCAGGTCCTTCGAAGTGAGTCATGGACAACTAAAGGAGATCGTGATGAATCAGGATCGTTTTGCTGGTATCTGGAAGCAGGTCAGGGGGAAGGTGAAGGGGCGCTGGGGCGAGTTGACCCATGACCCGCGCGCGGTAATTGCCGGGACACGCGATCAACTCGCCGGCAGAATCCAGGAGGGGTATGGGATTTCAAAAGACGTGGCCGAGCGCCAACTCAAGGAGTTCCTCCATCGCAACCGCAACTGGGACCTCTCGCATCATTAAAGACCGAAATGGAGTTGCAACCGATGCCTGCCGCTAACCAACGCTCCACCACAAACCACCTGCTTGCTGCAATATCCCGGCAGGCGTATCAGCGTATGCTGCCCGGACTCAAGCCGGTCGAGCTCAATTACGGGGAAGTGCTTTATGAGCCCAAGGACCAGATTCGTTATGTTTATTTTCCCATCGACTGCCTTGTTTCCCTGCTGACGGCAGTCGACAAAGGCCGGACGCTGGAAGTCGGCATGGTCGGTAATGAAGGCATGGTTGGCATGCCCATGGCACTGGGGATCGGGTTTTCGGCCGTGCGTGCACTCGTGCAGGCAAGCGGATCGGCAATGCGCATGACCGCGGCGCGTTTCTGCGTCGAGTTCAAGAAAAATCCACCGTTGCAGCGGGCGATGTTCCGCTACGACCATTTTTTGATGGCCCAGATTTCGCAGACTGCAGCCTGCAACCGCTTTCATGAGGCGGAAGCGCGTCTTGCGCGCTGGTTGCTGATGACCGGCGACCGCGTGCATGCGAACGATTTTTACCTCACGCACGAATTTCTGGCGCACATGCTGGGGGCGACCCGGGTTGGCGTCACCAATGCCGCGAGCGTATTGCACCGAAGGAAATTGATCGATTACAGCCGCGGCAACATTAAAATCCTGGACCGCAAGGGTCTTGAGGCGGCTGCCTGCGTCTGTTACCGCATCGTCAAAGACCTGCAGGATCGTGCACACCTCTAGCGCCTTGAAGCGAAGAGCCGTTTCTGATTGTCGAACGCGCCGCGTTCCTGCGCATCGCGGATGCGCTGTTCGGCGAGCGTTTCAAGGATCAGCGCAGCAGGTTGGGAAAGCGCGCATTGGCGGTGGTGGCGATAAACGGCAGGAAAATACGTAACTTATTGTTTATAAATAAATATATTTCACCTGTCGCCAGTACTCATGCCAGCAGGAAATCCCGCACCACCCTGATCTGATCCTCCGCCATCAGCATCGGCGCGTGGCCTATGCCGTCGAATTCCACCAGTTTCGGCTTCGGTCCGCTCCGGGTCATCTGTTGCGCCACGTCGTGCAGCAGCAGGTCGGACTGCGCGCCGCGCAGCAGCAGCGTCGGGCAAGTCACCTTGTTCCAGTAGGACGTGAGATCGATATCCTCGAGCGGTTTTTTCTGGAACGGGATGCCGATTCCCGGGTCGTAGCTCATTCCCCAGGTGCCGTCTTCGTAGGGTCTGGCGCCATGTAGCGTCAGGTGGCGCCACTGCGCGCCGGTCAGCGGTCCGAACGGCGCGGACACCATGCGCACGTAGGCTTCGAGTTCCTGAAACGTCCTGAAGCGCGGGTCCATTCCGACGTATTTCGCGATGCGCTCGAGCACGGCCCTGGGCACCACGATGCTGATGTCGTTGAGCACCAGCCTTTGCACCGGCGTTTTCGGCAGCGAAGCGAGCAGCATGCCGAGGATGCCGCCCATGGACGTGCCAATCCAGTAAATGGTTTTCTCGCCACTGGCCGTGATGCGCGCGATCAGCGCCGTCATGTCGGCCAGGTATTGCGGGTAGCCGTAGTCTTCCTTGGCTGCGAGCCAGTCGCTGCTGCCGCGCCCGGCGACGTCGGGGCACACCACGCGGAAATCCGGCGTCAGCGCTTGCGCCAGGGCATCGAAATCGCGGCAGTTGCGGGAGAGGCCGTGCACGCAGATCACCACGCGCGGGTTCGCCGCATCGCCCCAGTCGGTGTAATGCATGCGGTGAAAGCCTGTGCTGCTGAGGCACGAGACGAAATCTTCTTTCATCATCTGCTCCATGAAGATCCAAAGCTATAAAGCGGAGACACGAAGGACACGAAGGACACGAAGGAACGACAGAAAAATATTAAATATAAATCCCGGATAGAAATAAATGGCTAAGAGTAATCCTGGATAATTTTATCAATTTTTTATCTTGATCTGGTTTTCCTTTGTGTCCTTCGTGTCCTTAGTGTCGATGCTTTTTGTTTTAAGAAGTTTAGAAGGCATTACAGGAACAGCAGCAGCGCCGCGCTCCCGCAGCCGAAAAAGACCGCAAGGTGAATTCCGCTCCAGAACGCGAAGCGCCGGCCGATCTTGTCCGGCAGGTCGTCGGCAAGCAGAAACAGCCGGCCGTCGCGCGGCTGGCGAAGAATGTGCACGCCGTCGCGCGAGCGGATGTCCTGGTGTTTATTGCGCACTTCGCGCCGTGCCTGCAGGCGCGCGAGTTCCCATTCCTTGAGGTCGATGCTGCCATCGTTATCCAGATCGAAGCGGGTCAGCAGCTGCGGTTGATTTTTTTTCCATTCCGCCATCAGATCTCCGACGTCCCTACTTTCGTCGAGTTCAGTGACGGCGCCACTGACGGTTGCGAACTCGCCGATCGCGTAGAGCATGTCTCGCGGCAGCAACAGCCACTCGGTATAGCGATGATCATGAAGGGTCCAGGTTTTTTTGCGGGAGGTCAGCACTTCCGCGCCATCGGGGGAGATTACGCACTCGCCGGTGTTATCGACCAGCAGAAAGTGTTCGGTGCTGGCGCCGCTGTCCTCGTGGACCCACTTGTTGTCCGATGTCTCGCGCTCGATGTAAAAGCGATACCAGCAGCAGGGCAGGCCGGAACAGCGGCTGGTCACCGGCACCCCGGTCAGTTGCGCGGCATGGCCGGACAGCTCGACATAGCCCTGTGCTGCGGACGAGATGTTGGAGGTTGGCAGATCGTGGATCTGCCGGTAGCGGCGATAGCTCCCGATCCAGGCAATGAAACTCACGATGGCCATGGCGGCCAGCGCGTACGGCCAGACTTCGGGCGTGTCCGCCTGGAACGCAAAGACAAGGATGATTAAATGCAGCCCGCCGGTCAGCCACTCCGACGTATAAAATCTGAACGTGCCGGCCATCGTTTCGCCGTGTCGCCGCTAACGCCCAGGATTTTGCCGAACCTGGGTTCGACAAACTCCTAAAATGAAAAGCACTGAAGAACGAAGTATAAAAAACGCCATGCATATGACGTTTTCTCCAGCCAGCACGCGGCCCGACACGAAAATTTTCTTTCTTAAGCAGCCTGTCGCCGTAGTGTTGGTCAACGGCGATCCGTTAACGCTACGCGCTCCGATGAATGGGACCAAGTCGGCAGGCCAGGGCCTGTTAACCATTGCCGCATGAGATGCGTTGTGGCCAAAATTGTCGATGGCAAGGCGCTTGGCGCAGCCAATATCGCGAATATTGGCACGGCGAGCAACGACGCCAGCGGCGTTTTTGGCCACAACCCGCAGGGACGGGACGCTGAGCAACGGTTTGCCGTTGCGCGTCCCATAATGGGCCAGAATAAGGACCGCGAGCGCGTAGCGCCCGCTCGGGGCCCATGGCGTTGTCGCACCTTCGCTTATTTGCCACGGGGCAAACCGCGCTCGGCGCTCCTAGCCCTGAGCCCAAATCGCCTCCGTCGCACTC
>JAUXMZ010000033.1 GCA_030683105.1 Burkholderiales bacterium
GCAAATCCATCAGCAATGCCGCGCTCGACAAGCTGCTCGCTTTGGGCATCAAGGCACGTTTTATCGAGGGTGGTATGGAGGGCTGGAACGATGCCGGCGGCGCGCTCGCAGCCAAGCCATAATAGTCAACTCATCACCAGACAAATAATGATTATTAAACAACAGGTTGAACACTTACCGATCGACTATAACGGCTAGGAGCACAACCATGCAATGGATCCGCCGCCAGCGACTCAGCGCTTGCCCGCTTCCTTGCGCAGTTCATCGAGTCTGCGCCGCAGTTCTCTCAATCTCGCCTCGGTCGCCGAGAGCTGGTAGAAATCGCCGTCGCCGCTTTTCACTGCAATCTGCAATTGCTCGACCGCAGCGGGGATATTACCCATCCTGGCATACGCCTCGGCCTGGGCGCGGTGCTGCGCCAACTGCTTGTTGAGCATCGCGTAACTGCGCGCCTGAAACTGGTACAAGCGGTAATCTTCGGTTACGGTTTGCAGCCGCCCCTCGACCAGCTTCAGCGCCACCTGGGGCTGGCGGGACTGCAACAACGCTTCGGCATAGTCGTAAATCAGCGCACGGTAGTTGGGATAGGCTTTCAGCGCTTCGCGATAACAGGTCAAAGCACCCTCAGTTTCGCCGGCAGCGCGCCTTAATCCACAGGTCAAGGTCTCGATAATGGGACTGGCGTGGCCAAGCTTGCGCAATGCGCCGAGTTCTTTTTTTGCGCGCGCATAATCCCTGGTCCGCATCAGGCTCACGACCAGGCCGTAACGGCTCGCTTCCTCGCTCAGAAATTTCCGCTCCCCAAGGCTTCCCTCAAAGAAGGCGAGTGCTTCCCGCGGTTCATCGAAGCTTGCCCTGAATTTGGCGCGTATCAACTGGAACTCCAGACTGTCCTGAATCTGGCGGTACGGCATGCCTTGGACCCGGTTCTGCACATCGGCCAGGCGTTCGTAGGTCAGCGGATGGGAGCGCAGGTAAGATGGCGCACCGCCCTCGTAGAGGCGGGTAGCACGCTGCAAGCGCTCGAAAAACGTCGGCATTGCGTGCGGATCGTAGCCTGCGCGCTCCAGGATCTGCACTCCGATGCGGTCGGCTTCCTGCTCATTGGCTCGCGTAAAATTGAGCTGATTCTGCATCGCACCCGCCTGTCCAAACGCGATGGCAGCCTCCGTGACCTGGGAATTCGAACGCGCGGCGAGGATCGCCACCGCCAGGGACGCAATCGACATGAGCTGGCTTTGCTTCTGCTGGTTGAGCAGACGTGCAATATGGCGTTGGGTAACGTGCGCAATCTCATGCGCCAGCACGCTGGCCACTTCGGATTCGCTCTGGGAAGACAGGATCAACCCGGTGTTGACGCCGATAAAGCCCCCCGGCAACGCGAAGGCGTTGATCTGATTGTCATTGATCAGGAAAAACTCGAAGTCCTGGCGCGTATCCGAACCGCGGGTGACCAGCCGGCTACCGAGAGTATTGATGTAATCAACCGCCTCGGCGTCGTCATAATAGCTGCGGTCGCTTCGGATTTCGCGCATGATGCTCTCGCCCAGCCGCCGCTCCTCTCCCGCTGAAAAACCCGCCTGAGCCGCCTCGCCGAGCTCGGGCAGACCCTCGGCGATGGCGCCAGGAATGGCCAAAAGCATGAATATCAACAGATAACGTAAACGCATGGTGATATGATAATTCGAGTACCGGAGAGTTCCTAATTCCTTATGAAAAAAAAGCTCACTCATTTCAATACTCAGGGCCAGGCGCATATGGTCGATGTCGCGGCCAAGGCTGAAACTCATCGCTTCGCGAAGGCCGCGGGACGCATCAGCATGTCGCCGGCGACGCTCAAGCAGATCCTCGCGGGAAACGCAAAAAAAGGCGACGTACTGGGTGTCGCGCGCCTTGCCGCGATCCAGGCAGCCAAGCGCACCTCGGAACTGATCCCGCTCTGCCATCCACTGGCGCTGACCCGGATCGACATCGAGCTTGTGGCTGACCGCAAGTCGTCCGCGATCGAATGCTTCGCGACCGTCGAAACCGTGGGACGTACCGGCGTTGAAATGGAAGCACTCACCGCGGTATCGGGCGCTCTGCTCACGATTTACGACATGTGCAAGGCCGTTGATCGCGGCATGTGCCTGGGCGAGATCCGGTTGCTTGAAAAAAAGGGGGGGAAATCAGGACATTGGCTTGCAAAAAACAATACTGCGCCGAAATAAACTTGGCTAATTTTGACAGCATCCATGTCTTCGCCGCCACCGACAAACCCAGAATTACTGATGGCCTCATAAAATTCCTTTTTGTGGACAAGGTTTCCGATCTTGTCTAGGATGGAATAAATAGTACAAAAAACAGGTAAGCATACGTAGAGGAGCGGTGGCCAGCGGCCGCCCGCTGTTCGTCGAATAATCATCCACCAAGGAGTTTTCATGAACGTATTACGGAGAAGCTTTCTCAAGCTGTCCGCGGGCGCGGGTGCGCTGACAGCCGCCACGGCTGCCGGACTCGTTACCAGCGGACAGGCCTGGGCCGCGACCTGGAACAAATCCGCATTCGAGTCGAAAGCGGTAGCCGACACGCTGAAAAGCCTGGGTGCGTCCAATCTCATAGACAGCAAGGACATCGTGATTACCGCGCCTGACATTGCCGAAAACGGCGCGGTGGTGCCGATTGCGGTCACCAGCAAGATTCCCAACACGCAGAGTATTTCCATCCTGGCCGAGAAAAACCCCTTTCCTCTTGCCGCGTCATTTGATATCACAAGCGGCGGCGAAGGCTACGTGTCGACCCGGGTCAAGATGGGCCAGACGTCCAATGTTCGTGCGATAGTCAAGGCCGACGGCAAGTTCTATACCGCGGTCAAGGAAATCAAAATCACGGTCGGCGGTTGCGGCTGATCCGGTGTCGGGCAGCAACTACCACCAGAAGATAACGAGGAAAGGAACCCAGAATGGCTGAACCAATGAAAATCCGCGCGACGCTGCAGGGCGATGTCGCCGACGTCCGGATACTGATGCTGCACCCGATGGAAACCGGGACACGCAAGGATTCCAAAGGGGAACTTGTTCCCGCGCATTTCATTTCGAGCGTGATCGTCACGCATAACGGCAAGACCGTGCTCGATGCGCAGTGGAGCCAGGCGATTTCGCGCAATCCTTTCCTCGGCCTGCGCGTCAAAGGCGCCAAGGCCGGCGACAGGATTTCCGTCACCTGGACGGACAACAAAGGCGACAAACGGACCGACGAAGTCGCGGTGGCCGCCGGCTCATAGCAAGCAAAGACTTGCACTGGCAGTTTCAGAAATAAACCAGGAGGAGGTTAGACCATGCTGAAGTTACGCTGCGGCATTGCCGCAATTGCTTTCATAGGTATGAGCGGCAGCGCCCTCGCTGCCGATCCGTTGGCGGTCGGCCGGCAGATGCTGGCCGAGGACAATCCGGGCGAACTGTTCATAGACCGGGGCAAGGCGCTGTTTCACGAAAAGCGCGGCCCCAACCAGGTGTCGCTCGAACAGTGCGACTTCGGCCTCGGTCCGGGCAATATCGAAGGCGCCGCCACCCGGCTGCCCCGCTACTTCCCCGACACCGACAGCGTGCAGGACCTGGAATCCAGGCTGGTGACCTGCATGGTCCGGCTGCAGGGGTTCAACCGCGAAGATGTCATCGGCAAGGCGATCAGTTCTCCCCGCAGCCATGGCTCGGACGTGGAAAACGTGGCGCTTTACATCACCTCCGTGTCGAACGGGAAAAAAATGAATGTCGCGCTGCGCCATCAGAAAGAATACGACATGTATAAGGCCGGCGAGTATCTGTTTTACCGGCGCAGCGGCCAGACGGATTTCGGATGCGTGCAGTGCCACGGCGAGTCCGGCAAGCGCATACGCCTGCAGGACCTGGTGAACATGACCGATAAAAAGCAAATACAGGAGGTCGTCTCGACCTGGCCCGCGTATCGCGGCGCGCATGACACGATTCGAACCATGCAATGGCGTCTCTCCGATTGCCTGTGGCAGATGCGGCTGCCCGATCTGGACTATGCATCGGATTTTACAATCGCGATGACCACATTTCTCCACTATCAAGGCAACGGGGCTGTGATCAAGGTACCCGGATTCAAGCGCTGAGGAAGAAAGGACAGACAAATGAAAAAGACAATATTTAAATGGGCGATGCTGAGTGTCCCGGCGCTTGTCACCGCGGGTTGTGCGACTTACCCGGACGAGGCGACGACGCGCCAGATCGCGGAAAAAATGGTGATCACCAGCTTTTCCACCACGCCGGAAACCGCAAAGCGCCTGGCGCAGGACGCGTCGCAGCAGATCTGCAGCAAGATCGGGGATGCCAAGCTCACTGAGGCGGATGCGGCCGAAGTGATCAAACTGGCACGGGCCTCTATTAAATACCCGCAATCCGGCAAGCTCGTGGGCGACTGGAAGGTCGGCGACAAGCTTGCGCATGACGGCGCCGGCGACCGTATCCGTGACGGTGAGCTCGAAAAGCGCAAGGAAAACGGCGCCCTGTGCCAGAACTGCCATGGCCTTGCCCCCGATGAAATCAACGTCGGCAACGTGGGGCCGAGCCTGACCGGCTACGGCGCGCAGCGCGGAAATTCCGAGGCGATCGCGAAATATACCTACGAAAAAATCTACAATGCCTGGGCTTACTTTCCCTGCTCCAACATGCCGCGCCTCGGCGCGACCGGGCACCTCACGCAGGAGCAGATCGCCCATGTGGTGGCGTATCTGATCGACCCGCAGTCGCCGGTCAACAAGAAATAACGTTTTTCAATTTCAAAGCGTATCCGGGGCTTGGGCAACCAAGCCTCTTTTTTTCAGGGTAAATGACGATGAGCATGGCACGTCGGGAATTTCTGCAGATGCTGGCGGTAGCAGCAGGTTCAGGCTTTGCCCTGGACAGCGCCCGGGCGCTGGCGGCCAACCCGGTCAACGGCCTGTACGACCTGCCCAAGTTCGGCAACAACGTGACCTTGATGCATTTCACCGACTGCCATGCGCAGCTGCTGCCGATTTATTTCCGCGAGCCCGATGTCAACCTCGGCATGAATGACAGCCGGGGCAAGCCGCCGCACCTGGTCGGCGAAGCACTGCTCAAACACTTCAAGATCAGCCCCGGATCGCATACGGCCCACGCTTTTACCTATCTCGATTTCGAGAAGGCGGCGCGCACCTATGGCAAAGTCGGCGGCTTCGCGCATCTTGCGGCTCTGGTCAAACGGGTTCGCGCGCAGCGCCCCGGCGCGCTGTTGCTCGATGGCGGCGACAGCTGGCAGGGTTCGGCCACGGCCTTGTGGTCCAATGCACAGGACATGGTCGATGCCTCCAAGCTGTTGGGCGTGGATATCATGACCGGGCACTGGGAATTCACCTATGGCGCAGACCGCGTCAAGGAAATCGTCACCAAGGACTTCGCCGGGAAGATCGAATTTCTGGCACAAAACATCAGGACGACCGATTTCGGGGATCCGGTGTTCAAGTCCTACGTCATACGCGAAATCAACGGCGTGCCGGTGGCCATCATCGGCCAGGCCTTCCCCTACACGCCGATTGCCAACCCGCGCTACAAAGTGGCCGACTGGACATTCGGCATCCAGGAGGAGAGCCTGCAGAAAACCGTAAACGAGGCCGTCGCAAAAGGGGCGCAGGCAGTGATCCTGCTGTCGCACAACGGCATGGACGTCGATCTCAAGCTGGCCTCGCGCGTCACCGGCATCGATGCGATCCTTGGCGGGCATACCCACGACGCGATACCCGACCCGGTGCCGGTCAAAAATTCCGCCGGCACAACCCTGGTGACCAATGCAGGTTCCAACGGCAAGTTTTTGGCGGTGCTCGATCTTGACGTTCGCGGCGGCGCAGTCAAAGGGTTTCAGTACCGCTTGATGCCGGTGTTTGCCAATCTGCTGGATGCCGACAAGGACATGGCGGCGCTGATCAGCAGGATGCGCGCCCCTTACGAGGAAAAACTGGCCGAGAAACTCGCGGTCAGCGAAGGCCTGCTCTACCGCCGCGGCAATTTCAACGGCACCTTCGACCAGCTCATTCTCGATGCGCTGATGGAAGTCAAAGGCGCTGAAATCGCATTCTCTCCGGGCTTTCGCTGGGGCACCACCATACTGCCCAACCAGACCATCACCATGGAGAATGTGATGGACCAGACGGCCATCACTTACCCCAATGTCACCGTCACCGATATGACCGGCGAAACCATCAAGACCATCCTGGAAGATGTGTGCGACAACCTGTTTAACCCGGACCCCTACTATCAGCAGGGCGGCGACATGGTGCGCATCGGCGGCATGCAATATAGCTGCGACCCGCGGCAGAGAATCGGCCGCCGCATCAGTAACATGACGCTCAAGGGCAAGCCGATCGAGGCCGGCAAGGCCTACAAACTCGCGAGTTGGGCGCCGGTCGCCGAGGGCGCCACCGGCGAGCCGGTGTGGGACGTGGTGACCACCTACCTGCGCGACAAGAAAGTCATACGCCCGCCCAAGCTTAACCGGCCAACGCTGCTGGGAGTCAAAGGCAATCCCGGCATAGCATGATCGGCAGGCTTCTGCGCGTGCCGGACCTGCGTCAGGTCAGCGCGAGGCCGGTGCCGTAATCTCTGGTGGCAGCAGCCCGCCGCCGGACGATTCCAACAACTTGTTGTCAAAGTTGGCGCCCATGAATCCGATTTCCGCGGCGCGTCGGAAATGCGTCTTCGCGTCCTCGACGCGGCCAAGGTTCTCCAGGAGAATTCCCAGACGGTAGTGCGCAATCCCGCTTGCGGGCTTCAGTATGACGGCGCGAGTAAAATAGGGCAGCGCCTGCTTGAATTTCCCCTGCTCATAAAAAATCGCTCCGCGGGCGAAATAGCAGTGGTACGAGTCCGGGTACTGCGCCATGCACCGTTCGACAATCTCGACCGCTTTGTCCGGCTGCCTGCCATACATGTATTCCCGGCCAAGGTTGTAAAGCGTGCGCGAGCCCCAGGGAACAGGCTTATCGGGAAGCTTTGCCACGGCATCTTCCCACAGAAGAAATGGGCTGGAGAATGTGACCAGGCGATTGTTCGCCTGGTACAGCAGAACCGGACACATGATGGCGAATATCACCAACGCTGCCCGGCGCGGAACATGGCTGGACAGGGCGATGAACGTGATCACCATGCCGGGGGCCCACAGGTAGCTGCGGTAAAGGACGAAGGGTTCCTGAAACCGGGCCGCGCTGAATTCGACCAGAAAAAGTATCCCGGTATAAAGCAGCCCGAACCCAGCAAGGCCCGCCCTGCCGCGGCGCCACAACAGCATGGCACCGACCAAACCATAGATGGCAAATGCCGACACCTTGAGAAATATCCAGCCCGGCGACCAGTCTTCAATGAAATTCAGGCGAAGGTCTACTGACATACCGCTCGTATCAGGCCATAACCACAGCGCAGCGTATTTGAAGAACAATCCGGCCTGACTGACGGCGCTCAGCGACCAGGGCATATCCGAGATGTCGAGCCCGAAGACACCTTCAAGCTGAGCGGCGACCATGCCAAAATCCGGTTCATAGGCGTCGCCGATCACCCGCCTGCTGAGCAGCACGATGAAAATCGCGGCGGGCGCGCAAGCCGACAGGTAAATGGCAGAATGGCGATAGGCAAAGCGCCGGTCCGAAACCACAAGCAGCGCGGCCAGCACGGCCGCCGCGGGTAATAGCACGCTGTGCTCCTTGCTATACACGGCCAAGGTGTACATCAGCGCGGCTGATATCGCGTCGGCGTGACTGTGACGCTTAAGTCCCCGTACGAATAACACGATCGACAGCAGCGAAAACAGCGTGGCAAGCACGATGGTCCGCTGCACCAGATATCCCGCCCCATACACCGCCACCGGATGAATTGCGAACACGGCCGCGCCGATCAATGCCCACAACGCGGCGTCCCGCTGGGCCTCTGCTGCCGAACTAGCGCGGTTTGAATGCGGCGTCAGTCTCAGCAAATCGTATAGCAGCTTGTACAACGCCAGCGAACAGGCGAGGTGCAGCGCAAGGCTCACGACACGATGCCACTGGATGCCCCCCCCGACGATATAGGTGAACGCCAGGGAAAAGTACGGCAAGTTTCGGGTATTGAAAAAGTCGAACGGATGCGTGGCGTAATACGAAAATCGCGATCCGCTGAAAAAGACCCAATCGTCGAAAACAAGCGGGTTGCCGAGGAACGGCAGATACAACACGCAGGCAAGCACCCCGATCAGGCCGATGCCGGCCAGGTGAGGAAACCGCTTTAATGTGCTCGTGGGCATGTCGCAGTCAAAAAAAAAGGTACCCCGAAGGATACCTTTTTCCGCAACCAGGTTGCGATTAGTTGCCGCGGCAGGAGCCCGGCAGATACTTCGGGGGAATATCGGTGCCGTCAGTGGTCGAACCGCAACGCCAGCCGAAGAGCGGCGCTCCGAAAGTCGTCGCGGCGGTCGTAGCGTCAGACAGCGGGGTAAGCGTGAGCGTGACGGTTGTCCCTAATTGAGGTATCCCCTGCGCCAACACTGTCACCTTGCCGTTAACGTCGGTATCGATGCTAGCCACATACTTTGATGCGCCCGAACCGCCGGTCGTGATTTCACAGCCCCAGTTGCTCGCTCCGGGAGAGCTTGTTCCCGACTGGTAGATTTCGGTAATCGAAGTACGGCAGGCACTCGCCGCCAGAATCACCTCGGACAGTTTCGCGCGGACGGTATAGTCCTGGTACGCAGGCAGCGCAACCGCCGCCAGAATGCCGATGATCGCGACCACGATCATCAGTTCGATCAGGGTAAAGCCCTGTTGTAACTTTTTCATGAGATATCTCCTGAGGGTTGATGAAGACACAAACTTTCGTTTGCGCTGCCCTTCTTAAAGCAAGTACAGTGCCAGATCAGAGGAAATAATATATCTATATTTATCAATATGATACACATCAGCCTCCGTGCACTTCGAAATCCCTACTACTTTCAATGCCCTAGATTGAGTCTGCGGTGAAATGCAGCCGATCCGGCCTGTTTAACGCTGCAGTCCGGCCCGATATGCCAAGTGAATGTGATTTTTATCACGCCGCACCCATGATGGCCGTGGCTGTCCACGTGCCCCTAGAGGGCGGAATGTGCCGTTTTTTGGCAGCCCGGCATCCCCCTTTTTTGCCAGGCCTTGCGGGAAAATTGCGGGGCAGGCCGCGGTCAACACTCAGCGTGACCCTGAACTTTCCATTGTTCCGGCGCCTGATTTCATGACACGGGGGGCGGCACATAGCCCGGGATTTTTGAAAGATCGACAGTGTCGACCTGTTCCGAATCCAGGAACTGCCGCGCGTATTTCTCGTAAACTTTCTCCCACATGAACACGTCAAACAGGTCGGGATCGACGTGCCCGCCCAGCTTGAATTTCCCGAGTATCGTTAACGAGTCGGTCAGTGTTTTGCCTTTCTTGTACGGGCGGTCTTTCGCCGTCAGCGCCTCGAAAATATCGGCAATGCCCATGCAGCGCGCCTGTATCGACATCTGCTCGCGGGTGAGACCCCGCGGATAGCCTTTGCCGTCCATGCGCTCGTGGTGGCCTCCTGCATATTCGGGAACATGGGTCAGATGCTTGGGCCAGGGCAGGGACTCCAGCATCTGTATCGTTACCTCGATGTGATGGTTGATGATGCCCCGCTCTTCCCCGGTCAGGGTGCCGGCGCGTATGGTCAGGTTCTTGACCTCGTCCTCCGAAAGAAAATCGACGATCTCCCCGTCCGGGTTGCGCCACAGGTATTTTTTTGCAATGGCATGCACGCGTTTCTGGTCGGCTTCGGCCATCAACTCGCCGCCGATATTCACGCGGCGCAGGAACGCCCTGTCGTCGTCGATCGACTTGAGCTGATCTTGCGGATCTGCGCCGTTGCGCAGGGCATCGAGTTCAATGTCGCGCCTGATCACTTCGAAACGGGTGTCGATCAATCCGATACGGTCGAAAATAGTCTGCAGCTTGGTCGCCTTGTCGACCACGTGCACCGGTGTTGTCACCTTGCCGCAGTCGTGCAGGAGTCCTGCGATCTTGAGTTCGTAGCGATCGCGATCGCTCATCGTGAAGTCCTTTAGCGGCCCGACATCACAGTTGTTGACGGCTTCCGCCAGCATCATCGTCAGCACCGGGACGCGCTCGCAGTGTCCTCCCGTATAGGGCGACTTGTCGTCGATGGCCGCGTTGATCAGGCTGATGAACGACTCGAACAGTGTTTCGAGGTGATTGATCAGCAGCCGGTTGGTCAGCGCGATCGCGGCCTGCGAGGCAAGCGATTCGGCAAGATGCTGATCGGCGTCGGAAAATGCAGCGACTTCGCCGGTGCCAGGATGCTTGGCATTGATAAGCTGCAGCACGCCGATGATTTCGTTCTCGTGATTCTTCATCGGCACCGTCAGGAAAGACCGGGAGCGGTAGTTCGTTTTCTTGTCGAAATTCTTGGTGCCCGAAAAATCGAAGCCTTCTTCGACATAGGCATCGGCGATATTGACGGACTGGTCGTGATGCACCGCATAGGCCACCACCATGGTGTTGATAGGCTGGTTTTCCTTGTCGAAGAGGTGGACCGGGTAAAACGGGATTTCGACGCCGCTGGTGCCGCCCATCGCAATTCCCAGCGTGTCGTTGCGCATGATCTCGAATGTGAGCGTCCGCTCCTCCGTCATCCGGTAGAGCGTGCCGCCATCGGCATTGGTGATGTCTTTGGCCGCCACCAGGATGGTTTCGAGCAGCTTGTTGATGTCGCGCTCCTTGGAGAGTGCAACACCAATGCCGAGCAGCTGGTCGAGCCGGCGCAGCAAATCGTCGGATTCCGGTGCACGCCGCGTCTGGTTCATGACCGGGCCCGGCGGTCGGTTACTTGATACAGACCGCACGTACCTGTTTCATGTCGGTTATTCCCATCAGGACTTTTTCGATGCCGTCCTGTTTGAGGGTGCGCATGCCGTTCTCGAGCGCAGTCGCGAGCATCTGCGCTACGCGGGCATGCTCCTGGATATTCTTCTTGATGATGTCCGTGCCCATCAGCAGCTCATGTAGACCGAGGCGCCCCTTGTAGCCGCTGTTGCTGCAGACAGGGCACCCTTTGGCCACCTGGATCACAAATTCCCCCTGCTCATTGGCAAAGCTCTTTTTCCATTCCTCCATGAGCTTTGCGCGCTCACCTGCCGCGTCTTTTTTCCAGGCTTCAGTATTCTGCAATTCGAGCGAGTATTCATCCATCAGGAGTTCAACCTCCCCCGGCGCCAGAACCTGGGGTTCTTTGCACTTTCCGCACAACCGCTTGGCCAGGCGTTGCGCCAGGATCCCGAGCAGTGCATCCGCAAAATTAAACGGGTCCATGCCCATGTCCAGCAGGCGGATGATGGATTCCGGCGCGCTGTTGGTATGCAGCGTCGCGAACACCAGGTGGCCGGTAAGCGAGGCTTCGATACCGGTCGATACCGTCTCCTTGTCCCGCATCTCACCAACCATGATGATGTCCGGATCCGCGCGCAGGAAGGCTTTCATCGCGATCGCGAACGTCAGTCCGGCTTTCGGATTCATCTGCACCTGGCGCAGGCCCCGTTGCGTGATCTCGACCGGGTCTTCCGCGGTCCATATTTTGGTGGCCGGCTTGTTAAGATAGCCCAGCACGGAGTGCAGCGTCGTGGTCTTGCCCGAACCGGTCGGACCGCATACGAAGAACAGGCCGTACGGCTTCTCGATGGCCTCCTTGCACATCTGGAGATTGCGCGGCGAGAGACCCAACTTGTCGAGCGGAATCGGCTCCCCGGCCGCGAGTATACGCATTACGATATCCTCGACGCCGCCCGCCGAAGGTATCGTCGCTACCCTTAATTCGATGTCGAGGGGACCGAACTTCTTGAACTTGATCTTGCCGTCCTGCGGTTTGCGGCGCTCCGATATGTCGAGGTCGCACATGATCTTGAGGCGCGCAGCGAGCGCGTTGCGGTAGTTCGCAGGCACCGAAATATACGGCTGCAGCGTTCCGTCCTTGCGAAAGCGAATCTCGGTCTTGGCTTTGCCAGGATACGGCTCGATGTGGATATCCGAGGCGCCCTGCTGGTAGGCATCGATGATGACCTTGTTGACCAGCTTCACCAGTTCGTTGTCGCTCGCCGCGGAAGCGATGTCATCGCCCGCTACGGCTTCCTCACTTTCATCATCGAGCGTACCGAGCAGGTCCTGAACGCTACCGCTCTCCTCGAGCGCATTGCCGCCGAACATCTGGTCTAGCGTTGCCTCAAACTCGCGGTTGGTGCATACCGTGTAGACGACTTTGCTCTTCGGATAGACGTTATTGACCATTTTCGACGCCTTGGTCTTCTCCGGATCGACGGTCAGCACCATGATTCCGTCTTTCGTGTCCTCGAGCGGAATCCACAGATTGTTCTGGCAGAATTCCCGGTTCATGTTTTTCATGAGGTCGGGCTGCTTCATGCGATCCTGCTTGGGCGGTTCATACGGGACGCCAAAATAGGCGGAGAGCGCCTCTCCGAGCGCCGGCACCTTGACCTGGAATTCGTCGATCAGCACGGTTTCGATATCGAGATTCTTGCGGCGCGCGGAGCGTTGCGCAAGCTCCAGCTCTTCAGCCGATATGATGGCGTCGGTTACCAGCCCGTCGTACTTGCTGCGCACCTGCATCGCCGGCTTCTGCCGCTGCCGCAGCGCAATCGCCAGCGTTTCACAAAGCTGCAATACACCCTCTTCCATGGCCGGCAGGAACGGCTGCCCGGCCTTGGAATTGATGATCTGCACCACCCCTATGAGATCCCGGGTCTTGGCCTCAAGCACGGGCGCCACCAGCATCTGCTTGGTACGATAGCCGGTTTTGCTGTCGACCGCCTTCAGGAAATGCAGCTGCCCGCTGTAGGACTTGAGCTCGGCATCATCATAGACGTCGCGGATGTTAATTATGCGTTTATGAACCGCGACGAAGCCGGCGATCGACTGTTCGTTGATCGGCAGCTTGATATCCTTGAAGGAGTTCAGCCCGGTCTTGACCTTGGACACGATCGAGCTCTTGTCTTCGGTCACCAGGTAAAGTGTCAGGCGATCGGCATTGAACAGGTTGCACAAATCCTGCGAAAGCTCGAGGATGATTTCGTCGATGTTATTTGTGGCATGTATCCGGTTGGTGACCGCCTGCAGTTTCTGCTGGAAGTTCAGCTTCTCGGCCAAACTGTCCTGGGCCACCGGCTTGCTCTGGAGTACAGTACTCATAGCGCCCTCATCTCAGGTCAGCATACCGCGTCGACATCATGAGCTGCGGCAATAAATCCATGTTATCGGTTCAATATTCGAAAATCTGGTTATTCTGCAGCATGCGCGGACGCCATTTTGCCGCGCACTCCTCGATCTCACGCATCGTGAGTTCAATTTCCCCCGGCTTCAGGTGCGTGATATAAATCTCCGCGGGCCGCTCAAGCTTGGCGAGCTCCTCCGCCAGCAAGCTTGGGCACAGATGTTTGGACGCGACAGCCAGATCCTTTTCACGATTGCAGAAAGCAGTTTCGATGATCAGATAACGCAGGTTGTCAATGCGGTTGACTTCGCGCCACAGCGCATCATTGGTCGTGGTGTCTCCTGAAAATACCAGGCTGGCGCGGCCGGAATCAAGCTGAAATCCCACCGCCGGCACCACATGGTTCGCCGGCAATGCAGTAATTTTTCTGCCTTTCAAGTCGACAGTTTTCCCCAGTGTGATGGTCTCGAATTTCAGTACGGGGTTTTTCGCGTCGGGAATCTCGGTGAAATCCGGCCACAGCTTCCAGTTGAACAGGTGATTTTTGAGAATAGCTATCGTCTGCTCAGTCGCATGGACGGTAATCGGCTTATCGCGCATCCAGCCCACGGTGTCGGCAAGGAACGGGATGGACGTCACATGGTCCATGTGGGAATGCGTAACGAACACATGGTCGATCAGCGACAGCTCACTGACCAGCAGGTCGCCCACGCCGGTACCGGCGTCGATCAGGATGTCATGATCGAGCAGAATCGACGTCGTGCGCAAATTGCCGCCGATACCGCCGCTGCAACCGAGTATTTTTAGTCTCATAATTATTTGGTTTCGAAAGTAAAGGCGCCGTCCCAGTCCGCACCCGGCGGGTGCGCCCGAAAATGTGCAATGCGTCCAAGGTACACGTTGTAGAGCCCTGCGTCATGGGCCGTTTTCTTGAGGTTGATCAGCTGCAATTCGGCCATGTCCCAATCCTGTGCGCGGTATAACCTAAGCGCTTGTTTCCAAATACTATTTTCATCAATAACCGACTGCTCGACCTGGCCTTCCAGACCCTGCGGCTGATAGATCGCGACCGGCTCGACCTTGCCTTTGACCCGCACCCGGTCAATTTCCCGGTATACGAAACCCGAGATCATATTCTTGGTAGCCTCGCCGATAATGATATCAGCCCCATATTGTTTTGTGATGCCCTCCAGCCGGGAAGCGATATTTACCGCATCGCCCATCACAGTATATGCCTTGCGGATCTGGGATCCCATATCACCAACTCGCACCACCCCTGAGTTGACACCTACGCCAATCTTGAATGTAGGCCAGCCCCTTTCCTTGAATTTTTGATTGAGTATCTTTGCCGCAGCCTGCATATCGAGTGCTGCGAGCACGGCGTTTTTTGCGTGCTCGGGGTCCGACACCGGCGCACCCCAGAACGCCATCACCGCATCACCTATGTATTTGTCGAGCGTGCCGCGGTGCCCCTCTCGAATCACCAGACTCATCGCCGTGAGATATTCATTGATATAGGCCGACAGGTCCTCCGGCGTCAAGCTTTCGGAAATCGTGGTAAATCCGCGCACATCGGAAAACAGGATAGAGAGTTCCTCCGCGCGGGGCGCCATGTTGAATTTTTCCGGATTCTTTGCCATCTCGTCGACCAACTCGGGCGGCACATACTGGCCGAACAAACCCGTGATCTGGCGCATGCCACGTGCTTCAATGAAAAAGCCATAGGCCATGTTGTGCGTAAACAGCAGCAGGATCATCACCAGCCCTGAGGCCAGGGGCAGCACCACATGTCCGAAATGAAACACAACCACGTTGGTGACCAGCGCCAGAAGCAGTGCTAGGACGGTAGCCAGAGTCGATATCAGTGGAGTAAGCAGTGGCAGCAGCAGCGCCATGACCAGGCCCGAAACCAGCAGGATCATGAACTCCGCTCCCAGCACGTACGATGGTTTCTGCTTGATATTGCCGTCCAGCATGCCGGTGATCAGATTGGCATGAATTTCGACCCCCGGGTAAACCGGATCGACCGGCGTGGCCCGCAGGTCGAGCAAACCAGGCGCGGTCGTGCCGACCAGCACGATTTTGCCCCAGAGTTCGGCGGCATCGATACGGTCGTTCAGGACGTCGACAATGGATATATATTTGAAACTGCCTCTGCGTCCTCGATAAGGAATCAGCGCAGTGGCGTATTCATCTACCGGGATCCTGAGCGATCCGACTTCAAGCCACTCGAATCCCGAGTAGTCACCGGATATACCCGAGTCCGAAAATACCGGTTTCGCCGGCGGCATGCCTTTCAGGGCACGTACCATCGCCAGCGCCAAGGGCTCGTAATACTTGCCTTGATATTCGGCCAGCATCGGCACCCGGCGGGTGACACCGTCGATGTCGGTCCAGGGATTGAAATGCCCGGCGCTGGCTGCATGCTTCTGCAGCTCGGCCAGATTCGCCGTATAGCCGTTAAACGAGGTAGCGCCGATTTTCCTGCCGCCTAACGCATCCGCGGCAAACAGCGGCGGCGGCAACATGCCCTTCTTCGGGGCCAGCGTGGGGTCGTCACTGGAAAACGTGTAGCCCAGCACGACTTGGCGCCCCACCATTTTGCGGGCGAAAATATCATCATATTCGAGATTGGGCTTGATTTTACGCAATGCCGACTGGAACTGCGGCACGTCCCTGAGTTCCTTTTCACCAAGCTGCTCCAGAACACGTATGCCCGACGATTCGTCGCGCTCGGCAAACACCACGTCGAAGCCGACGATCGCAATCTGGTATTTGTCGAAAAGTTTGTCCAGCAGCAGTGCCAGCCGGTCACGCGGCCATGGCCAGCGACCCTCACCGCCCCTTTCCTTTTCAAGTAAACTCTTTTCGTCAATATCGAGGATGACGATGCGACTGTCCACGGTGCGGGGCATGGTCAGCCGCAACCGGGTGTCATAGATAATAGACTCGAGATTGGTTATGAGCGGCAACCGGTAGAACTCGATGGTATGGCCAAGGAACAGCGCTACCAGCACCAGGCCTATGGCAATCCTGACGATATTTCTCTTCAAACCATCTCCTCCGCCTTGGGTGCGGGGCTGGGGTCACCACCCCTGGTGCCGATGATGCTAGCCGGCCAGAGCACTTCTGGCCCATCCTCTGTTGACCAAAAAGCCGGAATCTGGCGGCATGCGCCACCAGCCCGGCCCTGAGATATCGTGAATCGCACGGCGCCGCCTGCCCAACGTCGCCAAGATATATAACGTATTAAATACAACCTGATACAAACATGCCGGCCCTGCCCCGGCATCCCGGCGTGGCTATTTGGTCTTAATGAAGAATTCCATTTTCACGCCGGTCAACTCGATCACATCGTGGTCTTTGAGCGGGTATGCCTGGGCATCGAGCGTCTTGCCGTTGACCACCGGGAAACTCGCGCCTTCGACATGCGTGATGAAATAACCCTGTGGTCGGCGTGTGATGACTGCAACCTGCACCCCGGGCTTGCCCAGCGTGGTCAGATTCTTGGTGAGTTCGAGTTCCTTGCCCGCGCTCGGTCCATTCAGGATCTGGACCGCTGCCAGCGGCGCTGCTGGGGCAGGAGCAGGGGCTGCTGAGGCAGTGGGCTTGGGTGCTTGAGCAGACGTTACATTTGAAGCGGTCTGTGCTGCAAACGCCTGCGTGTCGCCCGCTGATTTGGGGCCGGCGGGTTTCGCCGCGGGAGAACGCAAGACCATGGTCTTTTCAAAATCATCGGGAGTCGCCTGGCCCGCTCCCGGCATATCGGCGATATATTTGAGCTTATATTTGCCGACCTCGATCACATCATTGTTCTGAAGAATATGCTTCTTGATCGGGTTGCCGTTGACCAGCGTACCGTTGGTGCTGCCCAGATCCTCAAGGAACGAGTCATTGAGTATCGTCACGATGCACGCGTGCTCGCTGCTCACCGCCAAATTTTCAATCTGGATATCGTTTTGCGGTTTGCGCCCGATCGTTACCCGTTCCTTGTCGAGAGGAACATCCCTGATTACCGATCCATCCAGACTGAGAATCAACTTCGCCATGGTCATATCCCTTAGCTTATCTAAACCAAGCTTTTAATGTTTCCAGCCATCCGGCGCGGGGCGCCGGGAAATCCTTTACTACGCGAACCAGAATAACCGAAATATTGTCACGACCGCCATTGTCATTGGCCTGTTGTACCAGTTGCTCCGCCGCCAGCGGCAGGTTTGCCTGCAACGAGGACAGCGTCAGGTGAATATCCTCGTCAGTGACCATGTCGCTCAGCCCATCCGAACACAGCAGATAGATGTCGCCCGGCAGAACCGGATAGGTGTGCACTTCCACTTCAACCTCCGGATCGATGCCAACAGCGCGCGTCACCAGGTTCTTGTTCTGCGAAAATCTCGCCTGCTCCTTGGTTATCATGCCGCTATCTATCTGTTCCTGCAACAAAGAATGGTCACGCGTCACCTGTTCAAACGCGTCGTCGCGCAACCGATAGAGCCTGGAGTCCCCGATGTGGCCGACCGTCATCTGATTGTCATGCCACAACGCCGTCACCAGTGTCGTCCCCATGCCGGCGTACTGCGACTGGCTTTGCGCCGCCTGGTAAATCGCCAGATTGGCATTAATGGCCTGTTCGTTGATCAGGGAATCGGCGCCGCTGTCCGGAATCTTCCCGCTTGCGCCACCCAGCGTCTTCTTTATTTCGGCCGAAACCATGGCCACGGCAATGCCGCTCGCCACTTCGCCGGCGTTGTAGCCACCCATGCCGTCGGCCAGCACGGCCAGCCCGATCTCGGCATCCGCGGCTATGCTGTCCTCGTTGTGCGAACGTACCATCCCTGAATGGGTGGCAGTCGCGACTTCAAGGGCAGCGCTTAAATTCACCAAAATATGCTCCTAAAGATTGATATCCACAGCATCGGGATTCGTTGTTGCATTATTATCGATGCACTCGCGTAACGCCTTAGCCATTTCATCTCCGGTCTGATAGCGGCTCTCCGGCTGCTTGGCCAGCGCCCGGTTGATGACCGCAACGACCTCCGGGGGAAGCGTGGGGCTATAAGAAACAATGTCGGTATGCGGTTCATTGGCGATTTTGAACATAAGCTGCGCCATTGAGTCCCCCTTGAACGGCAGGGAACCGCAGCACAACTGGTAGAGCGTGGCTCCCAGAGAGAACAGATCAGACCTGCCCTCGATCTTCATCCCGGACAGCTGCTCAGGCGACATATAGGAGGGCGTGCCCAGAACCATGCCGGTCTTGGTCTTGGAAGAGTCAGTAATGCGCGCAATGCCGAAATCGGTCACTTTGACGGTGTCGCTTTCCAGTTCGTACATGATGTTGGCGGGTTTGATATCGCGATGCACAACATTATTGCGGTGCGCATAGCCCAGCGCTTCCGCGACGCGTGCGACGATGGACAAAACTTTCGGCAGCGGCAGCAGGTTGTCGGCTTTGGTGTACGGCGCCAGATCCCCGCCCTTCAGGAACTCCATGGCAATATACGCCAGATCATGCTCTTCACCGGCGTCGAAAATCGTAACAATATTCGGATGGTTAAGCCGGCCAGCGGTTTCAGCTTCGCGGAAAAAGCGTTCCTTGACGTCCTGAAGCTCGTCAGCCTCGAATTCCTGTGACAATGCCATCGTCTTTATCGCCACCACGCGGCCGATCTTCGGATCCTTGCCGAGATAAACGATCCCCATCGCGCCTTTGCCCAACTCCTTCTCGACCTGATAGCGGCCAAGCATGGGCTTCTCCACACCGCCTCCTGCCATGATCACCGTGCCTCCGGGATGGCTGCCCCCGGCGCCGAGCATCACGGTTTCCGACATGGTCTTGGCACGATTGAGCCGTTGCTCAAGGTCGCGGAATTTCGGATTATATTCGGACATGTAGCGCAACGCCGATTCCGCCTTGTTGAACTGCCGCTTGCGCTCGAAGTCCAGCGCCAGACTATAGAGATTTTCCATTACCGCATCATTAAGCCGGCACTTGCGGAACATGTCCCAGGCCATATCGAGCTGGCCTTGCGCCTGATAGGCGATGCCGAGCATGCGGTTGCTTTCCGCTGATTGCGCGTCCGATGTTTCCTTGCCCCGTTCGGTGACGAGAAAGCGTTTGCTGATCAGCGCTGCATACCCTACCGCCAGTAATAACACCGCCGCCATCAGCTGTATCCACATCAACTGGGTTACCATCAGCGCAAAGTGCGCGGCGATCAGGGCGGTGGCGATGGCCAGGCTCAATATGCCCGCGATCGCTGCCCTCATCCGCGGCAGCGCGACAATCAGGTAAATGGCCACCAGCAAAAATACCAGTCTCTCGACCCAGGGACTCCAGGTGGGGACAACAAAGAAATGTTCGCCCAAAATGCTTGAGACTGTATGCGCCAGGGTAAGCACCGGTGCGGTCACGGGGGAAATCGGCGTAACCTGCGCCGATCCCAGACCTGCTGCGGTAGCACCTATCAATACAATTTTGTCCTGATATTTCGCAGCGGGTATCTTGCCGCTGAGGACATCATAAAACGAGTCGACAGCGAACGCCGGTTTCGCGTCGCGGTCACTATAAAAAAAAGTATACATACGCAACTCGGGATCGGTTTTGACTCTGAGCTTGCCGATCCGCACTTCCTCTCCGGGCACGAGTTTTATATCCGCAGTCTTCAGGTTAAGGCTGCGGGCCGCCACCATCACCGCCAGCGAGGAAAACGCCTTGTCATAGTAGCGCAGCACCAGTGGCTCGGCGCGCACCGCGCCATCGATATCATTTGCGGAATTCAGATGCCCGATGCCGGCAGCGCTGGCTCCCAGACTGGGTATGGGGTACAGCGGATTGATGGCCGGCATCGGCAGGACATAGGCACCGCGCGCATCGAATGGCAGGCTGTTGGCCGTCACGTAATCGGGCAACGGCTTGTCGGGATTACCCTGCGGCTCCATGAGTGTCTGGAACACCATGGGAAGCATGACATTGCCGGCACGGCTGAATGACTCAGCCAGCTTGCGATCAGTATTGAGCGTCTGCTCCGCCTCCTGCAGCAGTGCGCCGAACTGGACGATATCGAGCTTGTCAGCCGGTGCTGTGCGTGCGACTCCCGGGGCCGTAACCGCGGCATCAGGCTGCGTATTTGACACACTCTTCTCATAAAGGTCCAGCAGCTTGTTGATGTAGACGAGCCCCGGATCGATCTGGGGCTCGAAGAAGAAAGCGCTGTTCACAATGACCTTGGCTTGTGCCGCCGCCAGAACATCGGTCATCTTGGCGTGAACATCGCGCGGCCAGGGCCAGCGCCCGATGTTGGATATGCTCCGATCATCTATTGCAATGATGGCGATCTTGTCTGACGGCATACGTGAGACGGCATTGACACCCAAGTCATAGGCCTTGCGCTCAAGGCTTTGAATCAGATCGCCACGGGCAGCCATCGCCAGGACAAGCGCGATCACCACCCCCAGAAACCAGTCAGATTTCAAAAAACCCAGTTTATTCATCCCCATCTCTAAGTTTTTTGTATTCTTGTATAGAGTTAACGCAGATCACTAATTCATTTTACGATATTTGCCCGCAAAGTATATGTTTTTTTTGACATGTATGACAATAATTTCACGTAAATACAGGCCATTACCCCATTCTATCCAGGTCACTCATGCTGGCCGGTATGCCACGGAATGACACCATCATCCTGCAGGAAGTGGTAAAAGATTGCGCTGAATCAGGAACGCGGACATATTTAACGCGGCGCGGCCGCAAAAAAAGGGGCTGCGGTGTATCCCGCAGCCCCCATAGTGCTGATATTAAAGGGTAATTAGGTGCCCAGCACGGTCCCGTTCGAAAGTCCCTGATTGCGCGCGAATTCGCCGCCAGATAGCTTCTTGCCATCCTCCCCGCGTGCGCGCAACACTTCGATCAACCCGCCTTGCGCGGTGATCTTGAAGCTGTCCGCGGTCACATCCGAGACTTCGCCGATCTTGCCGACGACGTCGGCAAACCGCCGGAACCCGTGCTTGCGCGCATCAAATATCTGGATTTTCTTGCCGGCCAGCGTGGTCCAGGCACCGGGAGCAGGATTGCAGCCGCGGATCACGTTATAGATGTGATCCACCGGTTTTGCCCAGTCGAGCCGGCCTTCAGCGGCACGGCACCAGCCTTCATAGGTCGCCTGGCTTTCGTCCTGCACCACTTCCTTGTGTTTGCCCGCCACCACCAAATCAGCCGCTTCCAGCATCGCCTTGACGCCCATGGGAAACAGTTTATTGAAATAGACTTCGCCTATGGTCTCATCCGGGCCGATTTCGCATTCTTTCTGCAAAATCACCATGCCTTCATCGAGGCCGTCGTTGGGACGGAAAATCGTCAACCCAGTCCGGGTCGAACCCATGATGATGGGCCAGTTGATCGAACTCGGGCCGCGATGTTTGGGCAGCAGCGAAGGGTGATACTGAATGGTGCCGTGCTTGGGGATGGTGACGAACTCCTGCGGTGCGAACAGCAGGACATAAGCCATGATACCCAGATCGACATTGAGCGCCTTGAGCGCCGCCTGTGCTTCGGGCTTGCGATACGATGCAAACTGGAACACCTGCAGTCCCTTTTCCTGGGCCGCTACCTTCAGCGGGTCGGGTTTTGCGCCTTCTTTGTCCGGCGCCACAAATACGCCGGCAACTTCATCGCCGCGCGCCAGGAACGCATCGAGCACGCCCTTTCCAAAATCTTGCTGCCCAATAATGGCTATCTTCATGATAAGTCCTGATTACTTTGGTTTTTTCGGTGGCGCTGAGAACGCACCGGCACCCTTCAGCTTGCCGATCTGCTCATCGCCGTACCCGAGCACATCCTTGAGGATTTCCTCGGTGTGTTCGCCGAGTGTTGGAGAACGCTCGATCTTCGCCGGCGAGGCGGAAAGCTTGATCGGCATGCCAACGTTCCACCACTTGCCGCGCTGCGGGTGGTCGAGTTCGACATACATTTCCCGGCCGCGAATGTGCTCGTCGTTGGCAAGATCCGAGGTGGACATGATCGGGCCGCACGGCACTTCGAGCGGATTCAGGATCGCCATGAATTCACGCTTGGTGTAATTCTCGGCGAATTTGTTGATCAGGGTCCACATCAGCTGCTGATTCTTGCGCCGCTCGCCGATGGTGGTGAAATGCGGATCGGTAGCCAGGTCGGGCATGCCGATGTCCGGTCCGATCCGCTTCGCGAGCGCACTCCAGACTGCTTCCTGCACAACCACGTACAGCCAGTCGTTCGCACCGTGCGGCTTGCAGTGGATAGCGTTGCCGAGCTGGCCCCCGCCGGAATCGTTGCCGGCGCGCGGCACGTCCCCCATGCCCTGATAGGTGGGCACGGAATACTCCGAGAGATCGCCGCGCGTCAGGCGCTGGTGATCGCGCCACTTGACGCGGCACAGGTTCATCACGCCGTCCATCATCGCCACTTCGACATATTGCCCCTGGCCTGTCTTCTCCGCCTGGCGCAAGGCGGCAAGCAAGCCTATCCCAAGGTGAAGGCCCGTTCCCGAGTCGCCGATCTGCGCGCCAGTGACAAACGGCGGGCCATCGGGAACACCGGTGGTGCTCATCGCGCCGCCCATCGCCTGCGCCACGTTCTCGTAGGCCTTGAAATCAGCGTAGGGTCCTGTAGAGCCGAAACCCTTGATCGAGCCCATGACGATCTTGGGGTTGATCTCGTGAATCTTTTCCCAGGTGAATCCGAAGCGGTCGAGCACGCCAGGGCCAAAGTTCTCCATGATGATGTCGCATTTCTTCAGCAGGTCGACGAACACGACTTTGCCTTCAGCCGTCTTCATATTCACGGTGATCGACCGCTTGTTGCAATTGAGCATGGTGAAATACAGGCTGTCGGCATTGGGCACGTCGCGCAACTGACCGCGCGTGGCATCACCCTGCGGATTTTCGAATTTGATTACGTCCGCGCCCATCCACGCCAGCAACTGCGAGCAGGTGGGCCCCGCCTGCACGTGGGTCATGTCGAGAATGCGAACCCCTTTGAGTGCTTCCATGTCTTGATCTCCAAAAATTCTGCGGCAGATAAAAAAAGCTACCTGCCCTTGCTCAACTGTTTGACTTATTTCTTTTTAGCGCTTTGCGGATTCAGGCTCGTGATGCGCCCGCTTTCGGTGCCGGCGGTTTCATCGATGACGGCATTGATGAGCGTGGGCTTGCGCGAGCGGATGGCTTCTTCCATGCTCTTCCGCAACTCGGCCGGGGTCGTGGCGTGCACGCCCACGCCGCCGAAGGCCTCCATCAGCTTGTCATAGCGCGCACCCTTGACGAACACGGTGGGCGCTACATCGCCGCCGGCCGGATTGACGTCGGTACCGCGGTAGACGCCGTTGTTGTTGAAGACCACCACGCACACCGGCAGGTTGTAGCGGCAGATGGTCTCGACTTCCATGCCGGAGAAGCCGAAGGCGCTGTCGCCCTCAATCGCGATCACCGGCTGGCCGCTGACCACGGCGGCCGCGACGGAAAAGCCCATGCCGATGCCCATGATGCCCCAGGTGCCGACGTCCAGGCGCTTGCGCGGCTTATACATGTCGACGATGCTGCGGGTGAAGTCCAGCGCGTTGGCGCCTTCGTTAACGAGGCACGCGTCCGGGTTGGCCTTGATGATATCGCGCACCACGTTCAGCGCGCTGTGGTAATTCATCGGCGTCGGATCCTTGGCCAGGGTCTCGGCCATCTTGGCGAGGTTCTTGTTCTTGCGCTCGGCGATGGCGTCAAGCCACTCGGCCGGTGGTTTGGCCCAGTTGGAGCCGATGCCTGCGAGCAGCGCCGACACGCAGGAACCGATATCGCCGACCAGCGGAGCATCAATGCGCACGTTGCTGTCCGCCTCCTGCGGCGAGATGTCGATCTGGATAAACTTCTGGCCGCCCCAGTCCTTGTGGTCCTTGCCGCCCCAGGTCTTGCCCTTGCCGTGCGAAAGCAGCCAGGTCAGGCGGGCGCCGACCAGCATCACCACATCAGCCCCGGGAAGCACGTAGGAGCGAGCGGCGGCAGCGGACTGCTCGTGCGTGTCGGGCAGCAGGCCCTTGGCCATGGACATGGGCAGATAGGGGATGCCGGTCTTCTCGACCAGCGCACGGATGTCCGCGTCGGCCTGGGCGTAAGCTGCACCCTTGCCCAGCAGAATGAGCGGTCGCTTGGCGCTCTTCAGCAGGTCAAGGGCGCGCTGCACGGCGTCCTGGGCCGGAATCTGGCGCGGCGCCGGATCGACCACTTTGATCAGCGATTTCCTGCCGGCTTGCGCGTCCATGGTCTGAGCGAACAGTTTGGCCGGCAGGTCGAGATAGACGCCGCCCGGCCGGCCGGAGACGGCGGCTCGGATGGCGCGCGCGATGCCCACGCCGATGTCCCCGGCGTGCAGCACGCGAAAGGCGGCCTTGCACAGCGGCTTGGCGATGGCCAACTGATCCATCTCCTCGTAGTCACCCTGCTGCAGGTCGACGATCTCGCGCTCGCTGGAGCCGCTGATGAGGATCATCGGGAAGCAATTGGTGGTGGCGTTGGCCAGAGCAGTCAGGCCGTTCAGGAAACCGGGGGCGGACACCGTCAGGCAGATGCCGGGCTTTTGCGTCATAAAGCCGGCTATGGCGGCGGCGTTGCCGGCGTTCTGCTCATGGCGAAACGAAATCACGCGCATGCCTTCGGCCTGCGCCTTGCGGGTGAGGTCGGTGATCGGGATGCCGGGCAGGCCGAAGATCGTGTCGATGCCGTTGAGTTTGAGGGCCTCGATAACCAGGTTAAAGCCGTCGGTCGTTTCTTGTGATTGTGTATCGGTTGTCATGCTGAGATCCGTCATGGTGAGATACCTCGCAAACTTGCCGTCAATTGAACAAGTGTTATTCCAGTGGATATCTACCGTGTAAGGCAAACAGTGCGGATTTTCCTCACTTCACGGCAGATCCAGGCCACCTAAATGTGGCCGTGACTTACTCCATATATCATAGGGGCGGCATCGACATGCGCTCTTGACCGCGGTCAATTTTTCCGGTTTTTGGTATACTGTCCGGCCACGGCAATTCCCGCCGCCATGCAGCTAATTTTATGACCCTGCTGGCCCAACATCCCGAAGTCAAGATCATACGCGTTCAACTCCGGCAGAACGTCGTGCTGACGCAACTTACTCCCAGGCAATGGAATGAACTCGAGTCGCTGCTCGAGATCATCGATTATCCGAAGGGCGAGGCGCTCGAGCATCAGGGGGACCACTCGATGGAGCAATATTTCATCATCGAGGGCATACTAAAGCGCGTGGTGTCGAACTCCCAGGGCAAGGAAATGATCCTGCGCTTCGCTGCCGAGAGCGAAATCGACACAAGCTATGCGGCGTGGCGCCTTAAAACTCCGATTCCCTATTCGATCCGCGCCGTGACCAAGGTGCGCGCCGCCAAGCTGTCGATGGAGCAGTGGGTCCATTTTATTGAAAACCACGATTCGATAAAAAACGAATTTGAATTCGAGATTATGAAGCTGATGAGCGAGGTCATGGGTCATACCATCACGCTGCACCTGCTCGATGCGCCGGGCCGTGTGCAGCGCTTCATGCGCAAGCACCCCGCGCTGGCCGAACGCCTGCCGAAAAAAGAACTCGCCTCCTACCTCAACCTGTCCCCGGAAACCTTAAGCCGTCTCAAACGCAGCGGCAAGATCTGACAGCAGGAAGCGTGGCACGGAACGCCCAGCGGGGCCCTGTGCGCCAAGGTGCGGCACACACCGGCTAGGCTGCCTTGGGCGAACGCATCCGGGCCAGCGTTTTTGCCATAACCGGCCAAAACAGCAGCAACAGCGAGAGCCCCATGATGCCGCCGACCAGCCCCTTGGAAAAGAAAATCCGCACATCCCCCTGGGACATCAGCATCGACTGGCGGAATGCGTCCTCCGCACGATCCCCCAGCACCAGTGCCAGCACCAGCGGCGCCAGCGGGTAAGCGAGTTTCTTGAAGACGTAACCCAGCACACCGAACAGCAGCATGAACCAGATATCGAGCATCGCGTTGTGCACGGTGTAAGCGCCGATGGCGCAAATGACAATGATGACCGGCGCGATAATGGAGAACGGTATCCGCAGGATAGCCGCAAATAACGGCACGCAGGTAATCACGATGATCAACCCGGCGATGTTGCCGAGATACATGCTGGCGATCAGCCCCCACACGAAATCTTTCTGCTCGATAAACAACAGCGGCCCCGGCTGCAGGCCCCAGATCAGCAGGCCGCCCAGCAGGACCGCCGCCGTTGGCGAACCCGGGATGCCGAGTGCCAGCATCGGCAATAGGGCGCTGGTGCCTGCAGCGTGCGCTGCAGTTTCCGGCGCCACCACGCCCTCGAGCTGGCCGGTGCCGAACTTGGCGCCATCCTTGGACATGCGCTTGGCCACGCCATAGCTCATGAACGAAGCGGGAGTCGCGCCGCCGGGCGTAATCCCCAGCCAGCAACCGATCAGGCAGCTTCGCAGGGACGTTACCCAATATTGCGGCAGCTTCTTCCAGGTCTGGATCACAATCTTGGGGTCTATCTTGGCGCTTTTGCCCGAGAAAGTAAGCCCTTCTTCCATCGACAGCAGAATTTCGCCGATGCCGAACAGGCCGATCACCGCGATCAGGAAATCAAAACCGCGCATCAGTTCATACCAGCCAAAGATCAGGCGCAACTGACCGGTAACGGTATCGATACCCACCGCCGCCAGGGCAAAGCCCAGCATCATGGCCGCCATGATCTTGAACGGCGGTTCCTTGCCCATGCCGATGAAACTGCAAAATGTCAGGAAGTAGACAGCGAAAAACTCCGGCGGACCGAACTGCAAGGCAAAACGCGCGACCAGCGGCGCGAGAAAGGTGATCATGACCACCGCGAAGAACGCGCCGATGAATGACGACGTAAACGCCCCCGTCAGGGCTTCACCAGCGCGCCCGGCCTGCGCCATCGGGTAGCCATCGAAGGTAGTCGCGACCGACCAGGGTTCGCCCGGTATATTGAACAATATCGAGGTTATGGCACCGCCAAACAATGCGCCCCAATAGATGCAGGAGAGCATGATGATCGCCGAGGTGGGCGGCATCGTAAAAGTGAGCGGCAGCAGGATCGCGATACCGTTGGCGCCGCCCAGTCCCGGCAACACGCCAATGATTACGCCGAGCGTTACGCCTACGAACATCAACAACAGGTTAAGCGGCGTCAACGCGACGGAAAAACCATGGAACAGGGCGTTGAGGTCTTCAAACACTTAGATGCTCCTCCTTATGGGCGCGCGCGGCACCCGGGGCGATGATCAATAACCGAGAAAACGCAGGGGATCTAATGCCCCCTTGAACAGCGGAACCTGAAACCAGATCTCGAAGGTTGCGAAACTGACCGCGCTGACCGCAAACCCTATAACGATACCCTTGAGCCAACTGTAGTTGCCGAGCCAGACCATGAATACGGCAATGTAAATCGTGGCGGCGATATAGATTCCGATCAACTGTATGCCGCCGATGAACAGAGCCGCCGGCACCAGAACCGAGAGCACCTGCTTCAACTGGGACCACTCCACGAAAACCTTGTCGCTGCGGCTTGCGGCGCCGAACAGCGACTGGCCCAGTGTGACCAGGCTCGAGATACAGATGATGAGACCGATATAGAACGGGAAGTAGCCGGCCTGGGGGCCGTCAGAACTCCAGCCCGAACCGATCCGGTAACTGTCAAACACTACCACCCCGCCTACCAGAAAAAACATGAGGGCGACCGCGATTTCGGCCGCGCGGGTTGAAATACCCTTAGCCGCAACGCCCGCTGATTCGTTTTTCTTTTCCATCTAATAACCAGTCATTACGAATTTGTGAGTCTGTCAGCCACCGAAAATACAGCGGGGGCGCACCATGCGCCCCCGCTGCGTCGATCAAGGTTTGGCGAGGAAGCCCGCTTCCTTCATCAGGCCGTAATGCAAGGTTTCGGCATTTCCCAGCCACTTGACGTAGTCCGGACCGGCCATGAACGACTGATTAAAGGCGCCTTTTTCCATGAAGTCTTTCCATTCCGGCGTCTCGCGCACCTTCCTGAACAGGTTGACATAAAAATCCACCTGCTCCTTGGTTGCGCCGGGAGTCGTGAAAATGCCGCGCAACATGACGTAGTCGATAGGCACGCCCGCCTCCTTGCAGGTCGGGATATCGTTCCACGACATGGTGGTGGTGACTTTTTCCTTGTACGGCATGCGCGTGTCGTCGAACACGCACAAAGCACGCAACGAGCCGGCGCGCCATTGAGCAACCGCCTCAATAGGATTGTTGACGCTGGAATCGATATGCTTGCCCACGAGTTGGGTCGCCACGTCGCCGCCGCCCTTGAACGGGATATAGGTGAATTTGACCCCTGCCGCCTTCTCGATCGCCACCGTAATGATCTGGTCTTCCTGTTTTGATCCGGTGCCGCCCATCTTGAACTTGTTCGGGCCGGCTTTCTTGACGGCGTCCAGATATTCCTTGGCCGTCTTGTAGGGGCTCTCGGCATTCACCCACAGCACGAACTGGTCGAGCGCCAGCATCGCCACCGGGGTCAGCTCTTTCCAGTTGAACGGCACGCCGGTCGCCAGCGGGGTGGTGAAGGTGTTGGACAGGGTAATGATGATCTTATGGGGCTCGCCCTTGGCGCCCTTGACATCGAGAAAGCCCTCGGCGCCGGCACCGCCTGACTTGTTGATCGGGATCAACGACTGTTTCATCAGGTTATGCTTGACGACAACGCCCTGAATCAACCGCGCCATCTGGTCAGCGCCGCCGCCGGTGCCTGCCGGAATCACGAATTCGACGGGCTTGGTGGGTTCCCAAGCTGCTGCTGTTGCCGGTGCTGTAATGGACAGGCCGAAAGCCCCCAAAAGCGCCATGGCGCCATACGATAATGCATGTTGAATACGCATTTCACTCCTCCTAGTAGTGGTTACCAACCCTGAGGTTCGGGAAATCGAACCCTGAGTTTATTGTTTTTAACAGGGCCATCATCCTCAAGTCAACCACAAAAGAAATTGACCGGCATCAAGTATTGCAAAAAAAGGCGCAGGGCAGTGTTTGCCCGGCGCCTGACTGTATCTAATGACAATTTCCAGCGTTACTTTACCAGCACATGCGACTATTTCAGCTTTTCTTCTATCCTTTGGCCAATATGCACAACCAAGGTAAGTGTCATCTCACTTCCTTGCCAGCGTGGCCTGTCATTCCCTTATGTTCATTGCCCGCTCGTGAGGCTGTCCATTTTCCCAAACCGGCCGCGATACCGGCGCTTACCGCTGCCCCAGCGTAAACACCAGATACAGCGCACCAACGTAGACTACGGGAATGGCAGGTGTTAACACCCGTCCCCAGACCATGGCTTGGGATTGGCAGCTACGCAGGATTACGTAGCCCATGACCATCAACCCCAGCGCGGCAGCCGCAGCGATGTAGTGCGTCGTTGCCATCGATCCCAGCAGCGGCTCTTTGCCATGAAACAAGTCCGCAAAGAAGATGATCGAGATATTGAATGCATTGCTGCCGAACACGTTGCCGATGACTATGCCGTAGGATTTGCGAAGGGTGGCCGCGATCGTCACGGACGCCTCGGGCAGGGTTGTGACTATGGAAACCAGCAGCACGCCGATAAAGCTCTTACTGATGCCGCTGATCTCGGCGATGCTGTCGGCGCTGGACGCGAGGTAGCGCCCCGCGATGATCACCACCAGCACCGAAATGCCGAATCCGATCCAGGCGTTGCGCGCACTGCCTTTCGGGCTCGGAATATCCTCCAGGTGCATATCCGTGCGCCCCGCCTTGTAGACCGCGCGCATGCCGGCGAAGTAAGCGACGATGAGGATGAGGCCGCCCAGGCTGGTCGGGCCGAGCTTAACGTCCCCCGATACGCCCAGAATCATGGCCAAGGTCACCATGACGATCCCCAGCAACACCAAGATCTGCGTATCCCGGCCCTGGTTTGCAAAAAGGTTCCGAATCCCGAACATCAGCGCGACTACCGCGAGCACGAACACGTTGATCATGTCAGCCCCGAACACGTTGCCCAGCGCCAGCTCGGGTGCTTTTTCAAACCATACCGCCGAGATGTTCACCGTGAGTTCAGGCAATGAAGTGGCAATGCTGACCAGCAAAGTGCCCACCCAGAGCGTGCCCCATCCCGTTTTTTCGGCAAGTTCGTCACCGTAACGGGCGAGCCCGACACCCGCGCCCACCACGAACAAGGCGGCCGTGACGAACACCACAATCGCGCCGGAAAGACTTTCCATAAAATCCCCTTTTTTATAAGTCTTTGATTAACATACTATCTTTATAGTTATTCCGCCGCCGCATGGCATCAGAGAACTCATCCCTCCGTAACGCCTGCAGCGTCTGCGGCAGCAGATCGATGATGAAAGGGTCGGCCTCCCTAAAATCTGCGCCGAACGCTTCACCAGGCGCGCCGGAATGATTGCGCGTCTGCCGCTCTCAGATCACCTGCCCGCCGCTATGCCACGATGAATACAAGATACAACGCGCCTATGTAGATCACTGGTATTGCCGGGGTCAACGCCCGAGCCATATGCATTGTCGGCGTCTGGCAGCTTCTGATGACCAGGAATCCCATCGTCATCAGCAGGAACGCTGCCGCCGCCGCCACAAAATGCGCACTTTCCATCGCGCTCAGCAAGGGCCCGCCATGGAAAAAGTCGGCAATGGTGATGACGAAAACATTGAACGCGCAACTGCCATACACGTTACCTATGGCGATGCCGTACGACTTGCGGAAGCAGGCGGCCATGGTCACCGAGCCTTCCGGCAGCGTCGTAACAATAGATACCAGTAGCACGCCGATAAAGCTGGCGCCGATACCGCTGATTTTGGCGATATCATCAGCGCTGGACGCGAGAAAACGCCCTGCAATGATCACCACGACCGAGGCGATGGCAAATCCGATAAAAGCGCTGCGCGCGCTGCCTTTCGGCCCACCTTCTTCAGCCGCCGCATTTGCCGCGACCCGCCCCGCATTGTAGACCGCACGCATGCCCAGGATATAGGCAACTGCAATCAACAGTCCGCCGAGACTGGACGGACCAAGCTTGAGGTCGCCCGTCGCCCCCATCACTGTAGCCAGCGCAACGAGACCGATACCTGTTTGGACCAGGATCTGGGTCTCCCGGCCCTGATTGCCAAACAAATTCCGCGTACCGAATATAAGCGCGGCAGCGCCGAGCACAAAAATGTTGATCATGTTGGCGCCGAACACGTTGCCGAGCGCCAGCCCGGGGGATTTCTCGATCCACACCGCGGAAATGTTGACGGTGAGTTCCGGCAGCGAGGTCGACACGCTGACCAATATGGTGCCTACCCAAAGCGTGCCCCAGCCCGTTTTCTCGGCGATCTCATCGCCGTACCGGGCCAACCCCATGCCCGCGAAAATAATGAAAATGGAGCTGACTACAAATATCAGAATTGCCGTAGATAACGTGTCCATGGAATTGAATGTCCTTTAGCACTGACAGAAACGAAACATGCGCTGGAAATATAGCGTGCCGGAAATAACCAGATTGGCACGGTCACCCGCGCCCACATTGTTCGATAATAGCAACAGCAGATACGCTGCTGCCTGACATTGAAGCATGCGTCCCTCTCCATCGTCGACGCGACCACGCTTGCGTGGGCACGCTATTGATGCAAATAAATCCGGGCATGAATAAGACCTTGCCCGGCCGGGCAAAGGTCTCGCATTAGCAATGCCGTGCATTGCCGGCAAGACCGGGGATGCGGAAAACCCCACCTCCCGTGATGACGGCCTTGCCTCAGCGACAATGATTTGCCGCTTTAGCTACTCCCCTTTGGATGCATGCCCCGGAAACACCCCGAGGCGCGCACAGCTTTCTATCACGTCCACGTTGGACGAGTCAACACCAATTGCCGTTTATGCAGCGAGCGCATGACACTCGCAGCGGCGGCCAATCCGAATCAGAACAGGCCGACCACTTTGCCGTTATCGTCGAGGTCGATCTTCTCCGCCGACGGCACCTTCGGAAGTCCCGGCATGGTCATGACATCGCCGCACACCATGACGACGAATTCGGCGCCCGCCGCCAGCCGCACCTCTCGGATGTTTAAGTCATGGCCCGAAGGCGCCCCGCGCAACTTGGGATCGGTCGAGAACGAATACTGGGTTTTGGCGACGCACACCGGATATTCGCCATAGCCATCGTCCTGCAGCTTCTTGATCTGGGCGCGCACCTTGGCGTCCGCGGTGACATCGGCCGCACCGTAGATCTTGGTGGCAACAGCCTTGATCTTGTCCCACAGCGGCAGCGCATCCTCGTAGACGAATTTGAAGTTGGACGGCACCTTATCGATCAGATCAACGACGGCGCGAGCGACATCGACCGCGCCTGCTCCGCCGTCGGCCCAATGCGTCGCAAGAATGACCGGGGCCTCGTGGTGCGCCATTTTCTTCTTGAGCAGTTCGATTTCTGCGTCGGTATCAAAAGTGAACCGGTTGATCGACACCACGCACGGCAGGCCGTAATGGTTGCGAATGTTATTGACGTGGCGCTCAAGGTTGGCGACACCTTTCTCCAGCGCGGCCAGGTTTTCCTTGTTGAGTTCCTTGACGTCGACGCCGCCGTGGTACTTGAGCGCGCGTATGGTGGCGACGATCACCACCGCATCGGGCCTGAGTCCCGACTTGCGGCACTTGATGTCGATGAATTTTTCGGCGCCCAGATCGGCGCCAAACCCGGCTTCGGTCACCACGTAATCGACCAGCTTGAGCGCGGTCTGGGTGGCGATCACCGAGTTGCAACCGTGGGCGATGTTGGCAAACGGGCCGCCGTGTATGAACGCCGGATTATTTTCCAGCGTCTGCACCAGGTTGGGCGCGAGCGCATCCTTGAGCAGCACGGTCATCGCGCCGTGAACTTTCAGGTCCTTTGCCCGCACCGGCTTCTGGTCGCGGGTATAGGCGACGACAATGTTGCCGAGCCGGTTCTTGAGATCTTTGAGCGAGGTCGCCAGGCAGAAAATCGCCATGACTTCGGACGCGACCACGATGTCGAAGCCGTCCTGGCGCGGATACCCGTTGCCCGGGCCGCCGAGCGAACCCACGATTTCGCGCAACGCGCGGTCGTTCATGTCGATCACGCGCTTCCAGGCGATGCGGCGGACATCGATCCCCAGCTCGTTGCCATGGTGAATGTGGTTGTCGAGCGCCGCCGCCAGCAGATTATTGGCAAGCGCGATGGCATTGAAGTCACCGGTGAAATGCAGATTGATGTCTTCCATTGGCACCACCTGGGCATAGCCACCGCCGGCGGCCCCCCCCTTCATGCCGAATACCGGGCCGAGCGAAGGTTCGCGCAGGCAGATCATTGCTTTCTTGCCGATCTTGTTGAGCGCATCACCGAGCCCGACGGTGGTGGTCGTTTTACCTTCGCCAGCAGGCGTCGGGCTGATCGCGGTAACGAGGATCAACTTGCCATCGGGCTTTTTGGCAAGACTGTCGACAAAGTCGAGCGACACCTTGGCCTTGTAGTGGCCATAAGGCACGAGATGCTCCTCGGGAATGGCGAGTTTCTCGGCGATCTTGGTCGCACGCTCCATTTTGCCTTGTTGGGCGATTTCGATGTCAGATAACGACATGATGCTCCGTCCTTGTCTTGATTTAGGGAAAGGTAAACCGGGTTTGTTTTTGCCTGATTCGGGCGCCCGTAAGCAAAGAATATAGGATGTAGTCGACGAGTCGGCCTTGACCACAGTCAATTTTACGGAATTCCGCCCCGCGGTCGAGGTCAGGCTGTTTCCAGCGCCGCAAAATGTAGGTCAAAGCGACGTTCTTGGTTGCGTGCCGACTCCCGTGCTGATCAAGCGTGGCATAGCCACCTCAGTCCCGCTGATAAGTTCGTTAGATGGCATCACAGCAGTAATTTCGCTGCTCACGCGCTTTGCGGCGTAACGCTCCGTATCCAGAGCCACGATACCGGGTCAAGATCAGTAGAAGCCAAAGGAGCGCGAACGCCCCCCGCGATGCCGGGGAAGCGCGTCACGGCGCACGCTCCAGCCGCACCGCGCAAACCTTGAATTCCGGGATCCGCGCTACGGGATCGTATGCGGAGTTCGTTAGAACGTTGGCTGCGGCCTCCCAGAAGTGGAACGGGATGAAGAGGACGCCCGCGTCGACCCTGCTCCCCACCTTCGCAGCAAGGACTATCGAGCCCCGGCGCGAGGTCACCCTGACGCTATCACCGTCCTTCACGCGGATCTTCTTCGCGTCGGCGCCGTTTACCTCGACGAATGGCCCGGGAACGAGGCCGTGCAGACCCTTGCTCCGCCGGGTCATCGTTCCCGTGTGGTAGTGCTCCAGCATCCGGCCCGTGGTCAGCACCACGGGGAACGATGCGTCGGTCTCCTCGGCCGCGGGCTGGTACTCGACGGGGTGGAACTGCCCCAGGCCACGCGTGAATTGTTCGCGATGCAGGATCGGCGTTCCCAGGTGATCCTCCGACGCGCAGGGCCAGTGCAGCTGCGCCCCCGCCTCTAGCCGCGCATGCGAGATCCCCGCGTACGACGGAGTGAGTCCGCGCATCTCCTCGTCCACTGCCGCCGTCGACGCGTAGCTCATCGGGTACCCCAGGGCGGTGGAAACGTCGCAGATGATTTCCCAGTCCCGGCGCGCATGGCCGGGCGGCGGCACGGCCGGTTTCGTCATCTGCACGCGGCGCTCGGTATTGGTGTAGTTCCCATCGCGTTCCGCGTAGGAAGACGCCGGCAGCACGACGTGGGCGAGCTTCGCCGTCTCGGTGAGAAAAATGTCCTGTACCACGAGGAACTCGAGCTTCTCCAGCGCCTTGACCACATGAGTGATGTCAGCATCGGAAAGCACGGGGTTCTCGCCCATGATGTACAGCGCCTTGATTTTCCCGTCGAGTGCCGCGGGAAACATTTGCGTCACCATCAGGCCCGGCTTGTCCGTGAGCTTGACGCCCCAACCCTTCTCGAACTTGGCACGGGCGGCGGCATCGGCAACCTTCTGGTAGCCGGTAAAGACATCCGGCAGGGAACCCATGTCGCAAGCGCCCTGGACGTTGTTCTGCCCGCGCAAGGGGTTGACGCCGGTGCCGGGCCGGCCGATCTGCCCGGTGAGCATCGCCAGGTTTGCGAGCGATCGTACGTTGTCGACGCCGGTCGTGTGCTGGGTGATGCCCATCGAGTAAACGATAGCCGCGCGTTCCGCGGTAGCGTAAAGATGGGCAGCCTCGACGATGAGTTCGGCCGCAACTCCTGTGATCTCAGACACCCGCTCGGGCGTATACCAGGCCACGAGTTTTTCGACCGCCTCGAACCCCTCGGTACGGGACTTGATGAATTCCGTTTTCATCAGACCCTCGCGGATGATGACGTGCAGCAACCCGTTGATCCAGGCCACGTCCGTCCCCGGCTTCTGGCGCGCCCAGACCGTGGCTATCTCGCTGAGCTGGATCTTGCGCGGGTCGAACAGCACGAGCTTCGCCCCACGCGCGACCGCCTCGCGGATCTTGAGCCCGATGATCGGGTGGTTCTCGGTAGTGTTCGATCCGGTGACGAGGATCACTTCTGCGTCCAGGAGGTCGTCGGAGGGGTTGGTCATAGCCCCCGAACCGAACGACAGCGCCAGTCCCGCGACAGTGGAGGAGTGGCACAGGCGCGCGCAGTGATCGACGTTGTTGGTCCCCATCGCGGCGCGCACGAATTTCTGGAACACGTAGTTGTCTTCGTTGGTGACCTTGGCCGAGGCCAGCCCCCCGAACGCGTCGCCGCGGTATTTCTTCAACTCGCGGGCGACGAGGTCCAGCGCCTCGTCCCAGGTGGCCTCGCGAAAGCCATCTGCAGTACGTATGAGCGGCGTCTTGAGGCGGTCTGGGCTGGACACGAATTCGAAAGATCCGAAACGCCCCTTCACGCACAGGCGCCCGCGCGACACCGGGGCAGCGTGGTCGCCGCGCGCGCTCACGACGGTATTGCCCCGAGTACCCAGAAGGATTCGACAGCCGGTGCCGCAATAAGGGCATACGGTGGAAACCTCGTTCTCGGGCCGAAGATACTGCCGCGTGGTGAGCGCCCCGGTGGGGCAGCGCTCCACGCACTCGCCGCACGACTCGCAAATCGAGCCCCTGATCGGGCCGGCACCGAACGGCTCGACCGCGCTCGCATAACCACGCTTTACGAGATCGATTGCCCCCAGGTGCTGGATCTCGTCGCACGCGCGCACGCACAGGCCGCACAGAATGCACTTGCGCATGTCGATGGCATAGCACGGGTTCGAGTCGTCTATTTTGGCCTCGCGCGCCATCGGCTGCAGGACGCGCTCGCGGATTCCCAGATACTCGGCTGCCGCCTGCAACCCGCAGGACCCGCATTGCGCACAGGTCAGGCAGTCCAGCGGATGGTCGGCGAGCAAAAGCTGCATCGTCCAGCGGCGCACTTCCAGAAGTTCAGGATCCTCGGTCGTGACCTTCATCCCGTCGGCGGCCGGCGTGGTGCAGGCGCTAGGCAGACCGCGCAGGCCCTCGACTTTCACGATGCACAAGCGGCAGGCACCGTACGGGTCAAGGTCAGGGTCGTCGCAAAGCGTGGGTACATAGACGCGGGCGCTGCGGCAGGCGTCGAGCACCGTCTTCCCCTGTTCGACCGCGACCGAGCGCCCGTTAATCGTCAGGTTCAGCATGCTTACTCCTCCTCCCGCGAAACTATCGTTTTGCCGAAATCGCACCTCAGGCAACGGCCTGCTTCACGCCGGGCATTGGCAGCACTCAGCGCCAATTCAACCTCATCAAAGTTGGCGCGCCGCTGGAGTGCCACCAGCTTGTGCACTTTATAGCGCGGCGCCGGCGACGCGGGGGCCGCCGGATCGAACGCGGTGTCCAACTTGCGCGGGCCGTTCCACGGAAAATGGATGGCCTTGCCCGGATGCAGGTAGTGCTCGATCGCCTCCGCCGCCCTGCGCCCGTGCGCAATCGCCTCGACGGCGGTCGCGGGTCCGAGTACTGCATCGCCACCGGCGAAGACGCCGTCATATTCTGTCGCCAGCGAGTACAGGTCCACGCTCACCGTGCCGCGTTTCGACACGGGTGGCCCGCCAGCCGGGACCAATGGTTTCTGGCCGATCGCCCGGATGATGGTCGATGCTGAAATTTCGATGTACTCGCCCTCTATAGGCACTGGCCGCCTGCGGCCGCTGTCATCAAAATCCCCCATGCGCATGCGCTGGAACTTGAGCGCCGCAGCGGCTCCGCCGCTGTCCGCGATCACCTCAACCGGGGCGACGAGGAACTCGAACTGCACACCCTCCTCCAGGGCCTCGGCGATCTCCTCGGGCTGTACCGGCATTTCTTCGCGCGTTCTGCGGTAAGCGACCGTGACGCGCCCGGCTCCGAGCCGCAGCGCGGTGCGGGCCGCGTCGATCGCTGTATTGCCGCCCCCGACCACGATCGCTTCCCCGCTGAGCCGGGCAACGGGACCTTTTGCCGCATTCTTCAGGAACTCTATCCCCGACGCTACGCCGTGCGCTTGCTCTCCCGGGACACCCATGGTCACGTCCGACCAGGCGCCGCTGCCGACGAAGACAGCATCGTAATCTTTACGCAGGCGCGCAATGGAGAGCTTCTTGCCGATGGCTGCACCGCACTCGATCTTCACGCCCATGCTGGTGATGCGCTCTATATCGCGCTTCAGTTCTTCGTGCGGCAGCCGGTAGGAAGGGATGCCGTAGCGCAACATTCCTCCGGGCTCAGCCATCTGCTCGTACACCGTGACTTCGTGACCCAGGCGACGCAGGAAATATGCGGCGGTGAGCCCCGCGGGTCCCGCGCCGATGACCGCGGTGCGGCGCCGCTCCTCGCTCGGCCGCTCCATCACCGGTATGCTCACCTGCGGGCTTGAGTCGACCATGAAGCGCTTGACCGAGCGTATCGCCACCGGCGCGTCGATCGTTTCGCGCCGGCAGTGCTGCTCGCACGGGTGCGGGCACACGCGCGCGCACACCGATGGGAACGGATTGCGATCCATGTGGCTAAGCAGCGCTTCTTCCTCGCGACCCTCTGCAACCAGTGAAAGATAGGCCGGGATATCCACCTCGCTCGGACAACCGTTGGAGCAGGTGGCGACGAAAAGCGGTTGGCACACGCCTGCCGGGCAGCGCTTCTCGCGAACGTGCGCCAGATACTCGTCGCGGAAATACCTGATCGTGGTGAGCACCGGGTTAGGAGCGGTCTGGCCGAGGCCGCACAGCGACCCCTTGCACACCGCGTCCCCCAGCGATTCCAGTTGCGCGATGCTCTGCTCGGTCCCGCGCCCCTCGCAGATGTCGTCGAGGATCATGCGCATTTGGCGCGTGCCGAGGCGGCAAGGGGCGCACTTCCCGCACGACTCGTTCTCGGTAAACCTCACGAAGTAGCGCGCGAGGTCGACCATGCAGGTGGTGTCGTCCATGACGACCAGCCCGCCCGAGCCCATGATGGAGCCGGCCTGCGCGAGCGACTCGTAATCGATCGGCAGGTGCATCATGTGCGCGGGGATGCAGCCACCTGAGGGACCGCCCGACTGCACCGCCTTGAGCGCGCGGCCGCCCTTCACGCCGCCGCCGATCTCGTACACGAGCTGGCGCAGTGGCATCCCCATTGGCACCTCGACCAGACCGGTGTTATTCACCTTTCCGACCAGCGAGAAAATCTTGGTTCCCTTGCTGCGCTCGGTCCCGCGCGCGGCGTAGGCATCGGCGCCGTCGGTGATGATGTGCGAAATGTTGCCCCAGGTTTCGACGTTGTTGATGTTGGTGGGCTTGCCGAAGAGCCCCTTGATCGCAGGAAACGGCGGACGCGCCATCGGCATGCCGCGGCGCCCCTCGATGCTGGCGATGAGTGCGGTCTCCTCGCCGCAGACGAACGCCCCCGCCCCCTCCTTGATGATGATGTCGAACGAGAAATCCGAACCGAGAATGTTTTCGCCCAGCAGTCCGCACTCGCGCATCTGATCGATCGCGATCCGCAGCCGCTCGATCGCGAGCGGGTACTCGGCACGGATGTAGACATAGCCATGCGACGAGCCGATCGCGAGGGCGCCGATCGCCATCCCCTCGAGTACGGCGTGCGGATTTCCTTCAAGCAGCGAGCGGTCCATGAACGCGCCGGGATCGCCCTCGTCGGCGTTGCAGATGACGTACTTGACGTCCCCCGGCGCAGCGCGGCAGAACTTCCACTTCTGCCCGGTCGGGAAGCCGCCGCCGCCGCGTCCGCGCAAGCCTGAACGCTGAACCTCCCCGACGATCTGGTCCGGGTTCATGTCGAACAAAGCCTTGGCAAGCCCCTGGTAGCCCCCCTCCCGGATATAGTCCTCTATCCGCGTCGGGTCGATCCTGTCGTTCAGTCCGAGCACCAGCCGCATCTGGTGTTGATAGAACGGGATCGCTTCCTCGGCCGAAATGCGACGCCCCGGCACTCCGGGGAGAGTACCCGGCATCTCGTAGAGGAGCCGTTCGATCACTTCTCCGCGCGCGACCGTTTTATTGACGATATCGGTGATATCGGCCGGGCTGACGCGGCAGTACAGCGTCCCCGGGGGACGGACCGCCACGAGCGCGCCGTTCTCGCAGAAGCCACGGCACCCGGTCATCACCACCTCGACATGGTCGTGAAGCTTTGCCCGCTTTAACGCCTTGTCGAAGCCGGCGAGGATCTCGTCCCCGCCGCATGCCTTGCAGCCGGTGCCCATGCACACGTAGATGCGGCGCTTGTCAGGGTCGAACGACGCAGTGAGCTGCGCGCGCAGCGCATCGAGGTCGGCGCGGATCGCGAGTTTCGTCATTTGCGCGCTCCTCGGACGGCGGAGGTCGAACGAGTGCCGCGCGCCTTACCCTTCGATGGACCGGCGGAAATGTCCTGGATCACCTTCTTCATCGATGCGCTGGTTTGCTGGCGCAGAACCTTGTCGTCGACAACCACGACGGGGGCGAGCGCGCAGGCGCCGAAGCAAGAGACGGACTCTAGGGATACGGCACCGTCGGATGTGGTCCCGCCCGGCACGATCTTGAGGTCCGCCTTGATGTCGTCCATGAGCTTCCCGCTCCCGCGCACGTAGCAAGCAGTGCCGCTGCAAACCGTGACACGGTGCCTGCCGGGGGCATTGAACCGGAACTGGGCATAGAAACTGGCCACGCCCTCGACCAGCGCGGGCGGAACCAAGAGATGGCGCGCGATGGCCTGCATCGCATCGCGCGGCAGGTATCCCAACGCCGCCTGTGCCGACTGCAGCATCGGGATCATTGACGACTGCGACGACGGGAACGCAGCCCCGGCGCCGGCAAGCCACCGCGCGACTGCGGGATCGAGCCGCAAGCCCGCCCCGCGCGGACTGCCGTTTATCGGCGATTTGGCCTTGCGCGCACCCCCTTTCTTTCCGGGCGTACTCCCGTTTCCGGGCTTCTTCATGGGATCGCTCTTTATAATCACTCGTCGATGTGCATCTTGCGACGAATAACGGGTGGCGCCCTTTGATCTACATCAATTTCCGGGGCATTCGCCGGCTGGGTTTCCAGCAGCCTGACGCCAACTCAACCGGGCGTCTTGGTCTGATGGACAATCTTCCCCTGCGCAAAGGATTACAGAGACGTTTACTCCACCTCGAGCGCGGCCATCGCCTGGCCGCCGCCGTAGCTCGAGCGCGGCGTGAGTTCGCCGCCTTTCATCAACTTGACCGCGCAGTACTTGAATTCCGGGATCTTGCCGACGGGATCGAGCGCCGCATTAGTCAGCAGGTTTGCCGCCGCCTCGTAAAAGCAAAACGGTATGAACACGGCGCCGCGCGGTGTGCCGTCGTCGGCGCGGGCGTACAGCGAAACGATACCGCGCCGCGATGCAACGCTGATCACATCGCCCGGCTTGGCGCCGATCGCGTCGAGATCGAGCGGATGCACCTGTGCAGTTGCCTCGGGCTCGATCGCATCGAGCACCGAGGCGCGGCGCGTCATGGCGCCGGTGTGCCAGTGCTCGAGCTGACGCCCGGTAATGAGCACAAACGGGAATTCCCGGTCCGGCCGTTCGTCCGCCGGGATGATGTCCGCGGGCACGAACTGAGCCCGCCCCGTGGGAGTAGGAAATTTATCAATAAAAACAACAGATTGCCCAGGATCCCCTTCTTTCTCGCACGGATAGGTCACGCAGCTTTCCTGCTCCAGCCGCTCCCAGGTGATGCCGGCAATGGACGGCATGGCGCGGCGCATTTCATTGAACACATCCTTCGCGCCTTCGTAATTCCAGTCCAGGCCAAGGCGACGCGCGATTTCCTGAATGATCCACAAATCGGGCTTCGCCTCGCCCGGCGCAGTCAGCGCCTGTCGTCCTAGTTGCACCATGCGATCGGTATTGGTAACCGTGCCGTCTTTCTCCGGCCAGGCGGTCGCCGGCAGGATGATATCGGCGTAATAGCAAGTCTCGGTCAGGAAAATTTCCTGCACCACCAGGCAGTCGAGCTTGGCGAGCGCCTCGCGCGCGTGATGCGCGTCGGGGTCCGACATCGCCGGGTTCTCACCCATGATGTACATGCCGCGGATATTGCCCTCATGCACCGCATCCATGATCTCGACCACGGTCAGGCCGGGCTTGGGATCGAGCGTGGCGCCCCACAGTTTTTCAAAGCGAGTACGCGCTGCCGCATTGTCGACGCGCTGATAATCCGGGAACACCATCGGGATCAGCCCCGAGTCGGACGCGCCCTGCACGTTGTTCTGACCGCGCAGCGGATGCAGCCCGCAACCGGGGCGGCCGATCTGGCCGGTCATCATGCACAGCGCGATCAGGCAGCGCGCATTATCAGTGCCGTGAATATGCTGCGAGATTCCCATGCCCCACAGGATCATCGAGCCCTTTGATTTCGCGTAAATCCGCGCCACTTCCTTGATGGTCTCGGCGGGAATGCCGCAGATCGGTGCCATGGCTTCAGGGCTGTAGCCTTCGACGTTTTTCCTGAGCTCCTCGTAGCCGAGGGTGCGGCTCTTGATGAATTTCTTGTCCACCAACCCTTCATGCACGATGGTGTGCATCATGGCGTTGAGCAGCGCCACGTCGGTGTCGGCCTTGAACTGCAGGTAGTGGGTGGCGTGGCGCGCGAGGTCGCCGCGCCGAGGATCGGCGTAGATCAGCTTCGCGCCGTTCTTGACCGCATTCTTGATCCAGGTCGCCGCAACGGGGTGATTGGATGTGGGATTGGCGCCGATCAGGAATATCACCTCGGCATGCATCACGTCGCTGACCTGATTCGATACCGCGGCCGAGCTCACACCCTCTATCAGCGCCGCCACGCTTGAAGCATGGCACAGGCGCGTACAGTGGTCGACGTTATTGTTGCCGAAGCCTACGCGCACCAGTTTCTGGAACAGATAAGCTTCCTCGCTCGTGCCCTTGGCCGAACCGAAGCCACACAGCGCCTTTTTGCCGTGGTTATCGCGGATGGTCCTCAGTCCACCGGCGACCAGATCGAGCGCCTCTTCCCAGGTCGCCTCGCGGAAATGCTCAAGAGGATAGTCCGGATCCATGGTGAAATCGACATGCTTGGGCGCGCCAGCCTTGCGGATCAGGGGTTTGGTCAACCGCTGCTTGTGGTGCACGTAATCAAACCCGTAGCGGCCCTTGACGCACAGCCTCCCGTGATTCGACGGCCCATCACGACCATCGACAGACAGTATCTTGTTGTCCTTGATGTTGTAGGTAAGCTGGCAGCCGACACCGCAAAACGGACATACTGAATGCACCTGCTTGTCGGGTTTCACCAATCCGACGCCGCGTGCCGGCATCAGCGCGCCGGTCGGGCATGCCTGCACGCATTCGCCGCAGGCGACACAGGACGAATCGCCCATCGAGTCGTCGAAATCGAACACGATTTTCGAGTGCTCGCCACGAAAAGCGTAACCGATGACGTCATTGACCTGCTCTTCGCGGCAGGCGCGCACGCAACGCGTGCACTGAATGCAGGAATCGAGATTGACGGCGATGCCAAAATGCGACAAATCCGCCGTGGGCTGGTGGCGCGGAGCAAAGCGCGGCTTGCCGAGCTTGAGCTTGGCAGCCCACTGGTCGAGCTCTGAGGCCAGAGTATGGCGCTCCTCGGGCATGTCAGAGAGCAGCAGCTCCAGGACCATTTTCTGGGAGGCGACGGCGCGCGCATTGTCGGTGGTGACTTCCATCCCGGACGCGGGTGTGCGGCAGCATGATGCCGCCAACACACGCTCGCCCTTGACCTCCACCACGCAAGCGCGGCAATTGCCATCCGGCCGCAGGCCTTCCTTGTAGCACAGATGGGGAATCTCCACGCCATAGCGCTTGGCGGTCTGGATGATGGTCTCGTTGCCGTTAGCGACCACGGGCTTGCCGTTCAGTTTGAACTCGACCGGCATCGCCGCCATCTCTTCCTTGGTCATCGCTGTCATAAGTCACCTCCGGTGAGGTGAAGGGTGAAGGGTGAAGGGTGAAGGGGTCAAAATCAGCGGCAGCCCCCTTACGCCCGTCATCCCGGGTTTACCCTTCACTCATTCACGCATTCACCCTTCACTCGATCTCTTTGGGAAAATACTTCATCACGCATCTGATCGGATTCGGCGCCGCCTGGCCCAGGCCGCATATCGATGCGTCCGCCATCGCGCCCGAAAGTTCCTCGAGCAACCCCTGGTCCCAACTCGGTTTTTCCATCAACTGCAGGGCCTTGGCGGTGCCGACGCGGCACGGCGTACATTGCCCGCACGATTCGTCGGCGAAGAATTTCATCAGGTTGCGCGCCGCGGCCGCCACCTTGTCCTTGTCGGAAAGGATGATGATCGCCGCCGAGCCGATAAAGCAACCATACTGGTTCAGCGTGTCGAAATCGAGCGGGATATTGCCCATGGTCGCCGGCAGGATGCCCCCCGAGGCGCCACCCGGCAGATAGGCGTAAAACTCGTGGCCGGGCAGCATGCCGTCGCAGTATTCGGCGATCAATTCCTTGACCGTGAGCCCTGCGGGCGCAAGATGCACGCCCGGCTTCCTGACGCGCCCCGACACCGAGAACGAACGCAGCCCCTGCCGGCCATGGCGGCCGTGGGACGCAAACCATTCCCCGCCCTTTTCCAGGATCTCGCGTACCCAGTACAGCGTCTCCATGTTGTGCTCGAGCGTGGGATAGCCGAACAGGCCCACTTGCGCAACATAGGGCGGACGCAGACGCGGCATGCCGCGCTTGCCTTCGATCGACTCGATCATCGCCGACTCTTCGCCACAGATGTAGGCCCCTGCTCCGCGCCGCAGGTGGATCGGCGGCAGCGCACAGGGCGGATCGGCCTGCAATGCTTTGATCTCGCGCTCGAGAATTTCGCGGCAGCCGGCGTATTCGTCGCGCAGATAGATATAGACTTCGGATATCTGCACGGTCCACGCGGCGATGATCACCCCTTCGAGAAAGCGGTGCGGATCGCGTTCCAGATAATGGCGATCCTTGAAGGTGCCGGGCTCGCCCTCGTCGATATTAACCGCCATCAGGTGCGGCGCTGTTTCTTTGCGCACGATGCGCCATTTGCGACCCGCGGGAAAACCCGCACCGCCCAGCCCACGCAGCCCCGAGTGTTCCATGTTCGTGATGATGGCCTCGGCATCGCGTTCGCCGGCAAGGCATTCTGCAGCGATCTGGTAGCCACCTTGCCTGCGATATCCGGCGTAATCGACATACTTGCCGACAGCACACTTCGTTTTCTTTGCCGCTACCAGCGGTCTCACTTTGTCTACCGACGCCTGCGCCACCGGGTTCTGGCCGACGACGGCAACCGGCGCCTGCTCGCAGCGGCCGACGCAGGGCACAGGCAGCACGCGCACACCCTCCCCCAGCGCGCGCTTCAGGCCCGCGATAAGTTCATTGGAGCCGGACAATTCGCAGCTCAGCGAATCGCAGACGCGCACCGTCAGCGCCGGCGGTGCTTTCTCGCCTTCCTTCACCACATCGAAGTGGTGATAAAAGGTGGCGACCTCGTAAACCTCGGCCGTGGCGAGTTTCATCTCACGCGCCAGCGCGACCAGATGCGCCGCCGAAATGTGGCCGTGGTGATCCTGGATCTTGTGCAGATGCTCGATCAGCAGGTCGCGGCGGCGCGACTCGTCACCGAGCAGCGCTTGAACCTCGACCAGGGCGCGCGCGTCTACTGCGCGGCCCTTGGGTTTGCCGCGTTTGGGTTGGTCGCGCCTGGGTATGCCGCCTTCCAATTTTCTTCCTCCAAATCACGGGTTAAGGACCCGTCTTGGTTTTCTGCCGCCACCAGTCCGGGAACGACCAGTGCGTGTTGCCTGTGAAAAAAACAGGGCTGCATCGCAGCCCTGCGTAACATGATAACAGTGTTTACTTTAGGACGGACTTAAGCAGCTTGCCCATTTCTGCCGGGTTCCTCGTGACCTTGATGCCGCACTCTTCCATTACGGCAAGCTTTTCATCTGCAGTACCCTTGCCACCCGAGATGATCGCGCCGGCATGGCCCATGCGCTTGCCAGGAGGCGCAGTCACGCCGGCGATGAAGCCGATTACCGGTTTCTTCATGTGGACCTTGATCCAGCGCGCGCATTCTTCCTCGTCCGAGCCACCGATCTCGCCCACCATGATGACCGCCTCAGTCTGCGGATCGTCGTTGAAGAGTTTCATCACGTCGATGTGCTTCATACCGTTCACCGGGTCGCCGCCGGTGCCGACGCAGGTCGATTGCCCCAGGCCCACTTCCATGAGTTGCCCCACGGCTTCATAGGTCAGCGTGCCCGAGCGGGACACCACGCCTATCGGTCCTTTCATGTGGATGTGGCCGGGCATGATGCCGATCTTGAGTTCATCGGGCGTGATCACGCCGGGGCAGTTGGGGCCGACCAGCAGGGTCTTGCTGCCCTGCATCCTGTATTTGGTGCGTATCATGTCGCGCACCGGAACGCCCTCGGTGATGCAGATTACGAGTTCGAGCCCAGCTTCCACCGCCTCGTCGATTGCAGCAGCCGCAAACGGCGGCGGCACGTAAATGACCGACACCGTGGCGCCGGTCGCCGCCTTGGCTTCCTTGACCGTGTCATATATCGGGATGCCCTCGTAGCTCTGCCCGCCCTTCTTGGGAGTCACGCCTGCAACATAGCAATTCTTGCCATTCGCATAGTCCTTGCCCATCTTGGTGTGGAACTGCCCGGTTTTGCCGGTAATTCCCTGTGTAATGACTCTTGAATTTTTGTTGATAAGAATAGACATGATTAGGCTCTCCCCGCGGCCTTGACTACTTTTTCGGCCGCATCCGCCATGTTATTGGCGGAGATGATGGGCAGGCCTGATTCAGCGAGAATTTTCTTGCCGATATCGACATTTGTACCTTCAAGCCGCACCACCAACGGCACCTTGAGCTGCACCTGGCGCGCCGCGCTCACCACACCTTGCGCAATCACATCGCACTTCATGATGCCGCCGAAGATGTTGACCAAAATTGCCTTGAGATTGACGTTCTTCAACATGATCTTGAAAGCTTCCGTCACCTTTTCGGTCGAAGCGCCTCCCCCCACATCGAGGAAGTTGGCCGGACTGCCGCCATAGAGCTTGATGATGTCCATCGTCGCCATCGCCAGCCCGGCGCCATTGACCAGGCAACCGATATTGCCGTCGAGCTGGATGTAACTCAGGTCGTACTTGGACGCCTCGACTTCGGCGGGGTTTTCCTCGTCGAGATCGCGCATCGCGACGATGTCGGGATGGCGGAACAGCGCGTTGTCATCGAAATTCATCTTGGCATCGAGCGCCACCACCTTGTCATCGCCAGTCACAATCAGCGGATTGATTTCGGCGAGCGAGCAGTCGGTTTCGTCAAAAGCCTTGTAAAGCCCTTTTAGAATATCGCGGGCCTGTGGCACCGCTTTTTCCGGGACACCGATTTTGCGCGCGATATTTTCAGCATCCGTATCGCCAAGGCCGGCCATCGGATCCACGACCACCTTATGTATCTTTTCCGGCGTCTTGGCGGCGACTTCCTCGATGTCCATGCCGCCCTCGCTGGACGCCATAAGCACCACGCGCTGGGTGCCGCGGTCGATCACCATGCCGACATAGAGTTCCTTTCTGATGTCGGCACCTTCTTCGATCAGCAGCCGGCGCACCTTCTGGCCCTCGGGCCCGGTCTGGTGGGTCTTCAACTGCATGCCGAGGATCTGTCCCGCAAACTGTTTCACGTCGTCCGGTGATTTTGCAACCTTGACGCCGCCACCCTTGCCGCGACCGCCGGCATGGATCTGCGCCTTGACCACCCACACCTTGCCGCCGAGGTTCTGCGCTGCGGCGATGGATTCATCGACAGTAAAGCAGGGAATGCCGCGTGGCGTGGCGACGCCATACTTCCGTAATATTTCTTTGGCTTGATATTCGTGGATTTTCATTTTCGACCTGTGTGAAAGCATCAACAACACCCTTCAACGTTGACGCGTACTGCAGTTAATCTATTACAGAGGCTTGCACATGAGCCTTGACCGCAGTCAATAATCCGGAATCGAGCGACAGGATCGAAAAATTCTCTCGTTGGCGCTGACCGCATCGCCGCACAACGGTTCGATCATGCAATGGAAAAATGCCCGGGACTACGCACACCGCGATCACTCGGTTGCGCTGATCGCTGCAATCGAAATCGGGACTAACAGTATAACAAACTGGCCGCACCGCCCGCCCTCGCAGCATGCAGCAAATATGTGCGACGCCGATCAGAGCTCGGCCTCGCAAAATCCAACATCCATGGCTGATCTGCTCAACCTGTATGCATAGTTCAAGCGCAATGGGGGCCAGGTATTTTATTTTATGGGTACAACTGAGGACTTCGTAGTTTAAGGATTTAGAGCGAACCCATAATTGCTGCGTTGCATCATAGGAGGGCAGCCTTCTATCTAGAAACCATCAGAAAACAATCATATACTGATTAGTGGGGCAAAAAAAAAGCGCAACCTTGTAAGGTTGCGCTAAGGTTCCACCAAAGGAGGAGGTTTTGGAGGATATGCCGGTACTCGTTAAAGAGCACCCAACACGGATTAATTATGCCTAGCACTCAGGCTCATTGCAAGCCATTTCTGCTGCTATGCAATATACTTTTTATCATCCGTCAGGATAAAATAACTAATCCGAACCCATTCCAAACTATCGTGAGAACCCTGCCGGGCTGCAGACAAGGTTTTCCACTTGAGCGCTGCGCCTAGCGCACCACCAACACCGGAACCTTGGCGTGGGTGAGGACTTTACGCGTCTCGCTGCCGAGCAGCACGGCGGCCAGCCCCTTGCGGCCGTGTGAGGTCATCAGAATCAGATCGCAATCCTTGCTCTCCGCGGCCTTCAGAATCGCATCATAGGGATGATCGCTGGTTTCACAGACCGTGTCGCAAGGGATGCCCGCCTCGCGTGCTGCGCTTTTCATGAACGAAAGATAGCCCTCTGCACGCACTTTGGCTTCTTCCTCGATCCGCTCTTCGGTAACCGGGTCAAAAGCGCCTTCGTAGGCAATCAGCAGATGGTAATCCGGGATGACATGAATGCCGGTAATTTTCGACTGATGCACTTTCGCGAGTTCTATCCCGGTGCGGATCGCGCGCTGGGACTGCTCTGAACCATCAGTCGGGATCAGGATATTCTTGAACATCGGCCCTTTCCTCCAAAACAGTGCTGCGGCGACAATTTCACGAATTGGACTTGGCGCCAAGCTTGTCGCTGTCTCGCACGGCTGTCAAGCGCCGCCATGCGACTGCACTGAAATTCCTGTTATAGGCCCATAGCATCCCATCGCGCACCAATGCAAAAAGGGCGCCGCACGCACGGGGTAATGGTTAACAGGCTCCAGGCCATGCGTATACTCCACTTATAAGCCCAAGCCGGGATTTGAGCCCCTAATCGAGATGTCTTTGCCTACCGCCCATTCCGACAGCACTGTCTTCGGCCCGTGGAACCCGGGCATCAGCTCCCAACTGCCGTCGCAGCTGCTCGGGCAATCGACCATGTTCAGGCCGGAAAACGTTTTTACCAGCATCGAGCAAGCCCGGGAATACTGCGATTTTACCGGGCTCGCGCTTGACGAACTCGTCATTTTTCGTCCGCAGCGTCTGGTGATACACGAATTGTTGATACGCGTCGCCGCCGACTTTGCTGTGCCCGACGGCTCGCGCGTCGAGGATCTTGGAATAAATTTCCGCCTCATGACCGACACGATCTTCACCAGGCACATAGCGCTGCACATGGCAGATATCGTCGATGAATACGCCGGAATCAAGCACAAGCTCGATGATTTCATCAACGCAGAATTGAAGTTTATTCTGGATAGACCTGCGCCACCGGCTGCCGCGAGGCTTACACCGCTGGGCCGGGTGCTGGCGCTGGTCCGGGGCGTCTGGAGCGGCAAGAACGCCCGGCCTCGCGCGGAGGACGAATGGGAAAAGGAGGAGCGGGCGTTGCGCGCATGGACCGAGAAAGCGCAGGCGGCAGAAGACCCGCTACAGAAGGCCGCATACCGGGCGCTGCTCAAAATCGTATCAGCGGTCCGCATCAAACACGGCCGGATATGGGCGGACCGGACACTGCTCACGTCACTTGCCAGCGGCATCGCCTGCAACGAGCACGGCAGCGAAACGCTGGGCCGTTCCATCGAACCGCGTGTCCGGCAAGCGGCTATGGAAGAAGGCTACCGCCTGTTGCCTGCGCAGGAGCGTCCGGTCGTGATGAACACCAAGGGCGCATCCGCATCCGGGAAAAGTACGCTGCGTCCCCTGCAAAAAAAACTAGCCGGCAAGATCGGCGCGCGCTGGAGCGACTTCGCTCTCATCAGTCCCGACATCTGGCGCAAGTATCTGCTTGACTACGCCGCGCTCGGTGACGCCTACAAGTATGCTGGCGCGTTTACCGGCCTCGAACTGGAAATCATCGACCACAAACTCGACCGCTACATGGCTTTCAAGGCCGAGCAAGGCGGTATGTCGCACCTGCTGATCGATCGGTTCAGGTTTGACAGCTTCGCGCCGGACTCGGACGAAGCGGGCAGCAACCTGCTCACCCGCTTTGGACACCTGGTCTACATGTTTTTCCTGATCACGCCACCACATGAAACCATTGAACGCTCGTGGAAGCGCGGCCTGGATGTCGGACGCTACAAGGCGGTGGATGACCTGCTCGCCCACAACATCGAAGCGTATACCGGCATGCCCGAGCTGTTTTTCACCTGGGCGCTCCGCGCCAACAAGTCGGTACATTACGAGTTCCTCGACAACAGCGTGCCTCTGGGAGAGCAGCCGCGAACCGTCGCATTCGGCTGGAATGGCGAGATGTACATACTCGACGTAAAGTGCATGCTTGATGTCGACCGGTACCGGAAGATCAACGTCTACGCCGCCAACTCGGAGCAGGTCTATCCGGATCGGCAGGCCCTGGCCGCGGAAAACAACGTGCAGTTCCTGATTCAATGCGCCCGCAGAATTCCGACGCTTAACTTCGTGCACCGCGCCACCGGCCGCATCTATGCCCGCATCCAGTCAGGCGCGCTGGCCGGCACGGATCCCGAAATCCTCGGTCAGGCGCTGGCGGACGAGGAAACGCGCGCCGGCATTCTGGCGATCGCGCCGTCTGCTATGAAGGATACAAGCCCGCCAGGACGGCTGTACGAAGTGTTACAGCCGGAACGCTTTCACACCCTGGGCCGCTGCAGTTGATGCGACGTTCGCGACGGCGCCGGGGTCAGATACCGCCCGGCTCGTCGCCGGGATGCCGCAGATTGCGCAGCGCATAAGCCTTGCCCGGAAACTTCCTGAGCGCGGCTTCGTCCACGTCCACACCCAGCCCCGGCGCAGTCGGCAGATCAATGTAACCGTTTTTGGGTTTCAGCTGATTGGGAGAAATCCCGTCGCAAAATTCCACGAACGGCAGAAAATACTCGGTAATGATGAAGTTCGGCATCACCGCCGAGACGTGGACTGTGGAAGCAAGCGCCACCAGCGTCGAGTTGTAGTTGTGCGGTGACACGGCAACGAGGAACGCCTCGGCCATGGCGGCGATTTCCTTGAGCTCGAGTATGCCGCCGACACAGGCAACGTCGGGATTCAAAATGTCAGCGGCGCGCTTTTCGAGCAAAGGGCGGAAACCCGCCTTGGTGTAGGTGGCCTCGCCGATCACAATCGGCACGCCCGTTTCGCGCCGGATCTGCGCCAGCTCGTCGGGATATTCCGCCTGGCACGACTCTTCCATCCAGTACAAGCCGAACTCGGCGAGGCGCCGGTCGAGCCGGATCGCATGCATAGGCGCCAGCCGCCGGTGCTGGTCGATAAGAATGTCGACGTCGGGACCCACGGCATCGCGCACCGCTTTTACCACGCGCACCGCACGCTCCTCGTGCTCCTTGGGTATCCAGGTACGCCACGGCGAAGGCAGCGGATCGAACTTGAGCGCCGTCCAACCCTGCCCGACGACCTTCTCCGCCGCCCGTGCGTAATCCGCAGGTTCCTTCAAACCATAGGCCCAGCCGTTGGCGTAAACGCGGATTTTTTCCCGGCAGCGGCCGCCCAGCAGATTGTAGACGGGCTGGTTGCAGGCCTTGCCCACGATGTCCCACAGCGCCTGCTCGATGCCGCTAATCGCGCAGAAAAGCTCGACCGAGCCGCGCCGCGCCGCGTAATCATCAAACGCAAACTGAGTAAAGTGCTTGATGTCGAACGGATTGCGGCCCACCACATACGGGCCGAGCGCATCGAGTTGCGCCACCACCGCGCGGTCGCGATCGTATTGCGAATACGCCTCGCCCCAGCCGGTGATGCCTCCATCGGTTTCAACCTTGACGAATATCAGGTTCTTGCGCCAGCCGGGATGCACAACGAAATTCGTTATCTTTGTGACTTTCATTTTATGGACATCCCGGGATTATGATCTGCACACGAAGCACGGAATCTATGCCCTCGCGCTTTTAGGTGTCAAGTCAAAACGCGTCCCGGTGTTATAATTTTCTCGCCACTACAATTCCATTATCCGAACTTCGAGAGGATTATGTCATGACAGATACCGTGCTACGCGGCGTGATGCCGCAACCTGATCTTGACCTGCGCGAACTCGTCACTTCGCTGTTACCGCAAGGGTTCGCGAAAATCACCCAGCCGATTGCGTCGACCGTGATTACCACCGGCGCCAAAGGGCTGATCGCCGGAGAAGTCAAAATCCAGACGCGTGACGGCACGGTTCCCGCTTATCGGGCCGTGCCCGAGAAAGCCGGCAAATACCCGCTGATACTGGTGGTGCAGGAAATCTTCGGCGTACACGAGCACATCAAGGATGTCTGCCGGCGCCTGGCCAAGCTCGGCTATTTCGCGATTGCCGTAGAGCTGTATTACCGTCAAGGCGACGTATCGGCCATGACCGACAACCAGGAGATTTTTGCCAAGGTCGTCAACCATGTGCCCGACAGCCAGGTGCTGTCCGATCTCGACGCCGCGGTGGTTTACGCCGAGGCCACCGGCAAAGCCGACAGCGCAAAGCTCGGGATCACCGGTTTTTGCTGGGGCGGCCGCATCACCTGGACCTATTGCGTGCACAATCCGAAAGTGAAGGCGGGCGTGGCGTGGTACGGCAAGCTGGTAGCGCCACAGAAATCACCGCTGCAGCCGGCCTATCCGGTCGAACTTGCGCCCTGTCTCAAAGTGCCGGTACGCGGTCTCTACGGCGGGCAGGATGCGAGCATTCCAATGGAACACGTCGAGCAGATGCGCGCCGCGCTCAAAGCCGCCGCCAACACAACTGCGGAAATTATCGTCTATCCGGATGCGCCGCACGCGTTCTATGCGGATTACCGTCCAAACTACCGCAAAGAGGCGGCCGACGACGGCTGGCAGAAAATGCACGAGTGGTTCAAAAAATTCGGCGTCGCCTGAGGAATTTGTCGAGCGTTGCCCCTGACAAATTCCTAAATAGAGTCACACATTTATTGCACCGGATGCGGTGCGCGGAACTTGTTATGACGCTTCCTGGCGTGCCGTCAGCTTCAACAGCTCGCCGATGCGTTCGGACGCCTTCAGCCCCGAACCGGTCAACACCAGCACCGTGGTCTCGCCTGCGCTGATTGCTCCGCTGCGCAAAAGTTGCGACAACCCCGCTGCGGCCGCGGCCGAAGTGGGTTCGACATACATTCCCTGCCGCGCGAGACTGCCGAGCGCGGTAACGATCTCTTCCTCGCTGACGGCAACGATGGCGCCGCCGGATTGCCGCACCGCCGCCAGGACCTCGGCGACCCGTGTCGGCTGCGATGATGCTATCCCTTCGGCCACTGTGGGCGTCACTTCAGTCGGTACCAGATGCCGCACTCCCGCTTTATAGGCTGAGTAATAGGGCGCGCAGTTGGCCGCCTGGACGCCAAACAACCGCGGCATCGCCGCAATCTCACCGTTGCGTTTGAGTTCCGCAAAGCCGCGCTCGCAGCCGAGAATATTGCTGCCGTAGCCCAGCGGCACCACCACGTTGTCGGGTACGCGAAAGCCGAGTTGCTCCCATAATTCATAGGCGAGGGTCTTGGTGCCTTCGACAAAAAAGGGCTGCCAGTTGTGGCTCGCATAAAAGATCTGCTTTGAATAACGCAGCGCGGCGTCTGCGACGTCCTGGCGCGATCCTTTGACGGTCACCACCTCCGCGCCGCAAGCCGCGATCTGCGCAATTTTTGGGTAGGACGCGGTTTCGGGCACCAGAATTTTACAGCGCATATGCGCGGCAGCCGCATACGCCGACAGCGAGGCGCCGGCGTTTCCCGACGAGTCCTCGAGCACATGCCCGATGCCGCGGCTCTTGAGATAGCTGACCATCACCGTCATGCCCCTGTCCTTGAACGAACCGGTCGGCATCATGAATTCAAGCTTGAACGCCACGCGCGCGCCATCCCAGTCGCGCTCCAGCAGCGGCGTCCAACCCTCGCCCATCGTCACCGCATTTTCAACGTCCACGAGCAACGCGCTGGCGTAGCGCCACACCGAGTGGCGACCGGTATCGATCTGGCTGCGTCGCAGACCGGGCGACGGCCCGAGATTCAGGTAATGGCCGGTGTCGGCGCACCAGCGCGCGGTATCGAGCGCATAGGTTGCGCCGGTCGAAGGATCAACGTAATTCATTTGAGTATCTGACTCGACCCGAGAGTGTACATCAACGGCATGGGTATGTTGCCCGGTCCTGCGCTTCCTGAATCGTTGGCTCCGGAGGACAAATAAAAAGGCGGGGGATCCCCCCGCCTTTTCCAGACTGGACTATGTTTACTTGGCGTCTTTGCTCTGGTCTTTCATGCTATCGCCCTTGGCTTTGGCTTTGGCTTTGGCTTTGCCCTTGGCTTTGGCTTTGCCTTCGCCTTTGGGTGTGCCTTCACTTTTGCTTTTGGCTTTGGCTTTGGCTTTTTCCGGGGCAGCAGGCGTTGCGGGCTGTGCCGGGGTGGCCGGGGCCGCTTTCGTGGCATCAGCTTTCGCCGGGGCAGCAGGCGTTGCAGGTTGTGCCGGGGTGGCCGGGATCGCTTTCGGGGCATCCGCTTTAGCCGGCGCGGGAGTTTGAGCAACAGCGGTCAGCGTGGTAACCGCAAAAGCCGCGGCAACAATCAAGGATATGGCTTTAGTCATGTTAGTGCTCCTGTATTCAGTGATTAAGTTGTTCCGAAGTCGTATCGGACCCTGTCAATAACGCGCGGCGTTGACAGCGGTTGACCGCGCCGTGATCCTGATGCAGTAGAATAAGGCGCAGTTCGCGCGCTACCCTCTGCCATGATGTGACACTCGCGTTTTTTCATGGCAGGGTCATTTATGGCATGTTTGCCGTCAACCAACGATACGGGAAAGAAACAGCATGGAGCTCGATCTAAAAGGGCGCACGGCGCTCATTACCGGCGGTTCGCGCGGCATAGGTTTTGGCGTAGCGCGTCTGCTCGCCGCGGAAGGATGCCACGTGCATCTTGCTTCCCGCAATGCCGCCGATCTTGATGCGGCACACAAGAAAATCACGGCGGCCGGCTCGGAGAACGTCACTTGCCATGCGCTCGATCTGGCCATCCCCGGCAACGCGGTGAAACTGGCCGGCGCATGCGGGGATGTCGACATCCTGATCAACAATGCCGGCGCAATCCCCCAGGGATCGATCACAGCGCTTGATGACCCGGCGTGGCGCGCTTCCTGGGAGTTGAAAGTCTTCGGCTATATCAACGTGACGCGCGAAATTTATCGCGCCATGTGCGCGCGGCGCAGCGGCGTCATTATCAACGTTATCGGCACCGCCGGCGAGCGCCCGAGCGCCGGTTATATCGCGGGTAGCATGGCGAATTCGGCCCTGATGACAATGTCGCGCGCGCTTGGCGCCGAAAGTCCGGGCTTTGGCGTGCGCGTGCTCGGCGTCAACCCCAGCGCCACCGCAACCGACCGCGGCGTCATGCTCTGGAAAAAGCGCGCCGAACAGGAATTAGGAGATGCGGAACACTGGCGCGAACTGACCAAGGGCTTCCCGTTCGGCAGGCCCGCCACGGTGGACGAGGTCGCGGGGGTCATCGTCTTTCTTGCCTCAGATCGCGCGTCCTATGTCAGCGGCACGATGGTCACCGTCGACGGCGGCGCAAGCTGGCGCAAATAGACGGAATCCGGGGCAGGTAAACCCGGAACGCGGCGGTCGGTCACTTGGCTGGTGATTTTTGTGGCAACTGGCCCACGGCGTTGACTTCTTTTTCATAGCGCTGGCGGGCTGCTGTTTCTTTCGCTCTGGCGGCATCCAGTGTTTTTTTGGCCGCATTGAGCTGGCGACTGAGTTCGTCAGCCCGTTTCTGGGCTGCCCGGTGAGCGTCTTGATAATTCAGATAGTCCTGTTCCGCGAACTTCGCGTCGTGCTGCGCTTGCTGCAGTTCACGGTAAGCGATGCCGGCCCGTTGCTGGCCCTGCAGCAACACGCTTTCCCTGCTGGACAGATCCTCGACGGGGGCGGGCTTCTGAGCCTGGGCCACAGCGGCACCGCTTACACACGACAACAGGACGGTCACCCAGATTTTCATCATCGCAGGCTACGCAAAACGGTTCAGCGGGTGTTGGCTTTGACCAGCTTGGCCTGGGCGGGATGGAACGAATAACCTTCTTCCTGCGCGTTGGCCAGGCACTTTTCGTACTCTTTATACGCCGCGCTCGACTCAGCGACCACCGTGCGGTCAACGGAAAGGCGCTGCCATTTCCATTTATGGTTCTGATCCTGGTAAAAACGCCAGATGGAATTCATCGGTGTGTATCTCCTTAACCTGACTATACGTGAACCAGCGGCAGGCGCACGGCTGATCAGCCCATTAAAAAATCAATTGGTGGGTCGTGTTGGACTCGAACCAACGACCAAGGGATTATGAGTCCCCTGCTCTAACCAACTGAGCTACAGACCCCTAAATTATTATTTTTAATTATTACCAG